>NZ_CANMQQ010000003.1 GCF_947500045.1 uncultured Ruegeria sp.
CGGTTGTAGCTCAGTTGGTTAGAGTACCGGCCTGTCACGCCGGGGGTCGCGGGTTCGAGCCCCGTCAACCGCGCCATTTTCCTCAGAACTCAAATACGTTAGCCCGGACATTGCAGGGTGTCCTGAGGTCTGGCATGAGGTGTCCGTCCGTGTGATTTCAGCCCAAGGGGTAGCTTATGACCAGCCTGAACCGGATCGTGATGGCGCGCCGCAGTCGGCAGTGGATTCAAGAGCTGAATCCGCAGACATTGACGACCTTTGAGATTTCGGGATCGTGGGGCAAGCAATTTGCCTTTCAAAGCTATACCCAAACCTGGCAACGCCAGCTTGATATTTGCAATGGGCCATTGTTGGATGATCAGGACCAAATCCGTCAGTTTGACCTGATCCTGGCAAATCAGGTCTGGGAACACCTGGATCGCCCGTACGAAGCGACGTTGAATGTGCTGGAGATGTTGCGCCCCGGTGGGTATTTCTGGCTCGCGGTGCCATTTTTCATCCCGTTTCACGCTGCTCCACATGATTGTTCACGGTGGACTGCACGTGGTTTGCTAAACCTGTTGAGCGAATGCGGATTTGATCCGGACGGGATCAAGGCCGAGCAGTGGGGCAATCGTCAGGCCGCCAAGCGAAACCTGGAGCTGGAATGGCCGCCGACCTACAATCCCGAAACAGATGACCTGGAAAATGATCCGAATTTTCCAATTTGCGCATGGGCATTGGCCCGGAAACCGGATCAATAGTTGTTCAGCGCGAGAAAATCCGCTAGTTCTTGCTTTGTTCTAATTTTTCGATTGGAGACTCGGCGCTGCTCGCTTATCTCTGAAGAACGTATCTGTTGGGGGCCAGAATGGCTGAACTGAAGAATATCGAGGTGCGCGGCGCGCGCGAGCATAACCTCAAAAACATTGATGTCGATGTTCCGCGGGATCAGCTGGTGGTGATTACTGGTCTGTCTGGCTCGGGCAAGTCGTCGTTGGCGTTTGATACGATCTATGCCGAAGGTCAGCGCCGCTATGTCGAAAGTCTGTCGGCTTATGCGCGCCAGTTCCTCGATATGATGGAGAAGCCTGATGTTGATCACATCAGCGGGCTAAGCCCTGCCATCTCGATCGAGCAGAAGACGACCTCGAAGAACCCGCGTTCGACCGTAGGGACCGTGACCGAGATATACGACTATCTTCGCCTGCTGTTTGCACGCGCCGGAACGCCCTACAGCCCCGCCACGGGGCAGCCGATTGAAGCGCAGCAAGTACAGGATATGGTCGACCGGATCATGACGATGGAGGAGGGCACGCGCGGCTATCTGCTGGCCCCGATCGTGCGTGACCGAAAGGGTGAGTACAGGAAAGAATTCCTTGAACTTCGCAAGCAGGGTTTCCAGCGCGTCAAAGTGGATGGCGAATTCTACGAGTTGGATGAGCCGCCAACGCTGGATAAGAAATTCCGCCACGATATCGACGTGGTGGTTGACCGTCTTGTCGTTCGCGAGGGGATGGAAACCCGCCTGGCTGACAGTCTTAGAACCGCCTTGGATTTGGCGGACGGGATTGCAATTCTGGAAACCGCGCCGAAAGAAGGTGATCCCGAGCGGATTACCTTTAGCGAGAATTTTGCCTGCCCGGTCAGTGGTTTCACCATCCCCGAAATCGAACCACGCCTGTTTTCGTTCAACGCACCCTTCGGTGCTTGCCCGGATTGCGATGGTTTGGGGGTCGAACTTTTCTTTGACGAACGGCTGGTCGTTCCAGATCAGACACTGAAACTGTATGACGGTGCGCTGGCACCGTGGCGGAAGGGCAAATCTCCGTATTTCTTGCAAACCATCGAGGCCATCGCGCGGCATTATGAGTTTGACAAGAACACACCATGGAAGGACCTGCCCAAAATCGTGCAGCAAGTTTTCCTGAGGGGTTCTGGTGATGAAGAGATCCAGTTCCGCTATGACGAAGGCGGGCGCGTTTATCAGGTCACGCGGAGTTTCGAGGGTGTTATCCCCAACATGCAGCGCCGATACCGCGAGACCGACAGCGCGTGGATTCGCGAAGAGTTCGAGCGCTATCAGAACAATCGCCCCTGTGGCACTTGCGAAGGATACCGACTGCGCGCCGAAGCCTTGGCCGTGAAGATTGCGGGATTGCATGTCGGGCAGGTGGTTCAGATGTCCATACGAGAGGCATTGGCCTGGGTTGAGGATGCACCGAACCATCTGACCGTACAAAAGAACGAGATCGCACGGGCCATTCTGAAGGAAATCCGCGAACGGCTCGGATTTCTGAATAACGTGGGGTTAGAGTATCTTACGCTTTCGCGTTCAAGTGGAACCCTGTCAGGTGGCGAAAGCCAGCGTATTCGTTTGGCCAGCCAAATTGGCTCGGGTTTGACCGGCGTATTGTATGTTCTGGACGAGCCATCAATCGGCCTGCACCAGCGTGACAATGATCGGTTGCTGGACACGCTCAAGAACCTGCGCGATCAGGGCAACACAGTGATTGTCGTTGAACATGACGAAGAAGCTATTCGTGAGGCTGATTACGTGTTCGACATCGGCCCAGGGGCTGGGGTGCATGGGGGACAAGTGGTCAGCCACGGTACGCCGGGGCACGTAGCGGGCGATGCAGCTTCGATCACCGGCCAGTATCTGTCAGGTGCGCGCGAGATCGCGATACCGTCCGAGCGGCGCAAGGGAAAGAAGCACAAGGTGACTGTGGTTAAAGCGACAGGAAATAACCTAAAGACTGTGACGGCCGCGTTTCCACTGGGCAAATTCGTTTGTGTGACCGGTGTTTCGGGTGGCGGAAAGTCGACGCTGACAATTGAAACCCTGTTCAAGACCGCCTCGATGCGGTTGAACGGTGCACGGCAGACGCCCGCGCCTTGTGAGACGATCAAAGGGCTCGAACATCTGGACAAGGTGATTGATATCGATCAGCGCCCAATCGGGCGGACTCCGCGTTCAAATCCAGCGACTTACACGGGGGCCTTTACCCCAATACGGGACTGGTTCGCTGGGTTGCCAGAGGCCAAGGCGCGCGGCTATAAACCCGGTCGGTTCAGCTTTAACGTCAAGGGTGGACGCTGCGAGGCCTGTCAGGGTGATGGTGTAATCAAGATCGAAATGCACTTTCTGCCCGATGTTTACGTGACATGTGAAACCTGCAAAGGCGCGCGTTACAATCGCGAGACGCTTGAAATCAAGTTCAAGGGCAAATCCATCGCAGATGTGCTTGATATGACTGTGGAAGACGCGCAGGAGTTCTTTAAAGCGGTGCCGTCAATCCGAGACAAGATGGATGCGTTGGCGCGAGTAGGGCTTGGCTACATCAAGGTTGGCCAGCAGGCGACCACATTGTCCGGTGGTGAGGCACAGCGGGTGAAGCTGTCAAAAGAGCTCAGCAAGCGGTCCACCGGACGAACACTTTATATCCTTGATGAACCCACCACGGGTTTGCACTTCGAAGATGTGCGTAAGTTGTTAGAAGTGCTTCATGAATTGGTGGATCAAGGGAACACGGTTGTGGTGATTGAACACAACCTGGATGTCGTGAAAACCGCCGATTGGATCATCGATATCGGCCCCGAGGGTGGCGATGGTGGAGGTCAAATCGTTGCAGAAGGCACGCCGGAACAGGTCGCGGATTGCGAGCGTAGCCATACCGGACGATATCTGAAGCCCATGTTGAACCCGGAACGCGTTGCGGCCGAATAAGTTTCGACAGTTGGAGGGCAGGATGATGCGAGGCTCTCGCCTCGCGCTTTTAGCTGCGGTTGCGCTCTTCAAACCGCGGCAACATGGCAGAGAAATCCTTACCCAATCCACCTTCGGTCTCGACAAACTTTTCGTACAGTGCTGTTGCGGCCTGTCCCATCGGTGTATCCGCATCCGCGCTGTCAGCAGCTTGCTGACTGAGGCGCAGATCTTTTAGCATCAATTCGGCAGCAAAACCTGGCTGATAGCCGTTGTCGGCGGGGCTTCGCGGGCCGACGCCAGGCGCCGGGCAATAGGCGTTCATCGTCCAGCTATAGCCAGAGGACGTGCTCACCACGTCGAACATCTTTTGCCGGTCCAGGCCGAGTTTATCGGCCAATGCGAAGGCCTCGCAGGTAGCAATCATGGTAACGCCCAGGATCATGTTGTTGCAAATCTTGGCGGCTTGTCCTGCACCAGCTTCGCCGCAATGTACGGCCTTTTGACCCATTATATCAAACAGTGGTGCAGCCTTGGCAAAGGCGGTGTCAGAGCCGCCGGCCATGAAGGTCAAGGTTCCAGCAGCCGCTCCGCCGATTCCGCCGGAAACGGGGGCATCTACAGCCAGAAGGCCCGCATCGAGGGCCTGTTGGGCCACCGAGCGTGCGCTGTCGACGTCGACGGTTGAGCAATCGATAAGGACTGTGCCATGAGCCATGGCGGGAATGATTTCGTCGGCAACCGCGCGCAGAATCTGACCGTTGGGCAGCATTGTGATGACGGCTTCGGCTTCTGAGGCGGCCTTGGCCCCCGTGGTGGCCATCGTCACACCATCGACCGACACATCCGCCTGATCAAAACCGACCACATCATGCCCGACAGCCGCCAGATTGGCCGCCATCGGGGCACCCATATTGCCCAGTCCAATGAATGCGATTTTCATCCCTTACTCCTCTGCAAAACTTAACGCGTTTTCGCCCAATGGCTGCAACATTTTTGAGACTGCCGCTGCGGGTACATCCAAATCGGCAAATTGCCAGTTGGGGTTGCGATCTTTGTCGATGATCTGCGCACGGATGCCTTCGAGAAAGTCTCCGTATTCCATTGCGCGATAGGTAAACCGATATTCCATGTCCAAGGCTTTGTGCAGGGTTAGGTTTGCGCCCCGGAGCTGGTGCAACATTTCGACTGTGCAAGCCATCGAGATCGGAGAATTCCGCTGGAGGGTGTCGAGAATTTTCGTCGAAAATTCTTGGTCCTCGCTGCGCAGCTTTTTCAGAATATTGGTCAGGCCTTCACCTTCGAAAAACCAATCTATCTGCGATTGGATTTCGGCCAATTTACCGTTGGGGGGTGTTTCGGTGTGCTTTTCGATGATGTTCGTGCAACCCGAAGCCTCCAGAATTTCGATAAGGTCAGGCCAGTGGCTTTGAGGAATGAAGTGGTCGGCAAAGCCCGCATATATGGCATCTCCGGGTCCCATCCGATGGCCGGTCGTTCCCAGATATTCCCCCAATCGGCCCGGGGCCAGCGCCAGCATCAGCGAACCGCCCACATCCGGGACGAGGCCGATTGAACATTCCGGCATTGAAATCTTTGAGCTTTCACCGACGATGCGGTGACTTCCGTGGCAGCCGATGCCCACACCACCGCCCATGGTGAATCCCTGTAAGAAACTGATCACAGGTTTGGGGTATTCAAAGATCAAGGCGTTTAGCCGGTATTCGTCGCGCCAGAATGTGCGGCCGTAGTTATAATCGCCCTTGGTGCCGGTGGCGTAGAGTTCGGCGATGTCACCTCCTGCGCAGAAGGCTTTGTCGCCCTCGGCGTCAAAGATGATCAGGTCGACCGCATCATCCTCGCACCAATTGCGCAATGCGGTGTCGATCACCATGCACATCTCATAGCTCATCGCATTTAACGCTTTGGGGCGTGTCAACGTGATGCGCCCGGCGCGTCCGACGGTGCGGATGTCAATGTCAGCCATGAGGTCCTCAGCGGTTGGCAAGCATCTGTCGCGCGACGATGACGCGCATGATCTCGTTCGTGCCCTCAAGTATCTGATGTACCCGCAGATCGCGCACAAGCTTTTCGATGCCGTAATCTGCTAGGTAGCCATAACCACCATGTAGCTGCAGGCACTGATCGACCACTTTCGATCCAGTCTCGGTTACGAATTTCTTGGCCATGGCGCAGAACTTGGTGGCGTCAGGCGCACCTTGATCCAGTTTCCAAGCCGCTTGCCGCAGGAAGGTGCGTGCGGCCTGCAGTTCGATTTCCATATCCGCAAGACGGAATTGCAGCGCCTGAAATTGATCAATCGATTGGCCAAAGGCCTTACGCTCAGACATGTATTGCAACGTCATGTCCAATCCGTTCTGAGCAGCCCCCAGTGAGCATGACGCGATGTTCAATCGCCCTCCATCCAGCCCTTTCATTGCGTATTTAAAACCGTCGCCCTCAGCACCGACCAGATTGGTGGCGGCGATTTTGCAATCATCAAACTGGACCTGCGCTGTGGGCTGGCTTTTCCAGCCCATCTTTTGCTCAAGCGCACCGAAGCTAAGTCCGGGGGTTCCATCCTCAACATACACCGTCGAGATGCCCTTGGGACCGTCCTCGCCGGTGCGCACCATGCAGACATAGGCATCCGAATATCCGCCGCCCGAAATGAACGCCTTTGAGCCATTCAGGGTGTATCCCTCATTCGTTCGCTCGGCGCGGGTTTTTAATGCGGCTGCGTCCGAGCCTGAGCCGGGCTCTGTCAGGCAGTAGCTCAGCACGGTTTCAAGGCTGAGAATTCGAGGCATGATACGCGATTTCAACTCATCGCTGGCAAAGCTGTCCAACATCTTGGCGCACATGTTATGGATCGATAGGAACGCCGCGACTGACGGGCAGGCCATCGACAAGGCCTCGAACACCAAGGTGGCATCAAGCCGGCTGAGCCCTGATCCGCCACTTTCTTCTGTGACGTATAGGGCACCAAACCCAAGCTCTCCGATTTTTGGCCAAAGCTCTTTTGGGATGGTGCCGTCAGATTCCCACTGACGCGCAAATGGTGCGATGTGTTCTTGGCCAAAGGCATAGGCCATGTCGAAGATGGCTGTCTGTTCCTCGGTCAGCGCGAAATCCATGGCTGTGGTCCCTGTACTCTGCAGAATTGAACGAGCGTTTTATTCCTCAATCCTTACAGAAATTTTTCAACGGCGGCAAACGCTGTGGCCCTGTTTGGGAGAATTGAACTGCTGCGTTATACTGCCGGAATTCTACAATACTATTTCATGGAGTATTCCGATGCCGTCACACAAAATGGCCGTGATCGCGATTCACGGAATGGGAAGCCAATATCGACCACAAGGGCAACCCGCGTCGACGACCCCGACATTTTCAAAAGGCCTGAAACGACGTGTTGCGAACCGGTTGGGCGCAGATATGAGCCATGTGATCTGGCACGAGGTGGTTTGGGCGCAAATCCTGCAAGGGCGGCAGAAAGACTATCTGCGCAAGATCAACCGCAGTCTGGGATACGACAAACTGCGCGAGTTTGTCGTTTGTAATCTGTCAGATGCAGCCTCGTACCGTCCAACACCGGATGGTAACGACAAAATATATGACGCGATCCACAAGAAGATCGAGAATGTGATGGGCGTGGTTAAGCATCAGGTAGGGCATGACGGCCCTATTTTGATACTGGCCCATTCGCTGGGCGGGCATATTATGTCGAACTATATTTACGACATGCAAAGGCATCTGCGGCAGGGGGGATCGCCAACGCATCCGACACATGTTGAAAACATGAAAACAGTGGCCGGGATTGTTACTTTCGGGTGCAATATACCGATCTTTTTGTTTGCATATCCCGAGAATGATATTTTCCCAATCATGGCTCCGAACCGAGAACTGGCGCCGGCGCTTCAATTCCCGACATGGTGGCACAATTATTATGACCGCCATGATGTTCTAGGGTTCCCGTTGGGTAAAAGTGCCCCGCGTTATGCGCAACTGGCGCAAAGCGGTGGTCTTAAGGACAAGCCAATCAACGCTGGCAAGATATTTACGTCATGGAACCCATTTTCGCATAATGGGTACTGGACGGATCGGGACCTGTATGAACCAGTGGCCGAGCGGATCAAAGATATTCTGGCCGCAGTCTGAACCTTACAAATCTGCGTGAAATTCTTCGATCAGATGTTCGACAACGGCCATTCCCGGATCATCGCCCCGCGCCACAGCCTCGGCGTGGATCCGACGTTGGCGGGTGGATGAGGTTCCGGTCTCGGCGATGTGCCTCAGGCGCGCAATCTCGGTCATGGTTCCCAAGGCTTCGGTGTCTTCGGCCAGCATCCCCATGAGTTCACCAATTAGTTCTGCCATGGGCTTGATCGAGCGATCCCCGAAATCGATCATTCCTTCACCGACGCCATAGCGTTGCGCGCGCCAACGGTTTTCGCCGATCAGGAACTTGTCGTATTGCCGCCAACGCAGGTTGCGGTCTTTCAGGCGGCACAGCATCCTGGTCAGGGCTTGTACCAATGCGGCCAAGGACAATGTGTGTTCCAACCGGGGCTGCACATCCATGATCCGGGTTTCGAGCGTCGGGAAACGGTGCGAGGGGCGCAAGTCCCACCAGATTTTTGAGGTGTCTTCAATGACACCCAATTCAACAAGAACTCCGGTCGTACGCTCATATTCGCCCCAACTGCCAAATACCGGAGGCAAACCAGTCCTGGGCAAATTGTCAAACACGGTCAATCGATATGAGGACAGGCCTGTATCCTCGCCGTTCCAGAAGGGAGAGGAGGTGGACAAAGCCAGAAGATGAGGCAGGAAATAGGACAGCTGCGGCATCAGATCAGCGCGCAGGGCCTGGTTTTCTACCCCGACATGCACATGCATGCCGCAGATCAGCATCCGACGTGCAACGCCCCCAAGTGCGTGTTGCAGCGCATCATAGCGTTCCCTTCGCGTATGGTGCTGATCTTTCCAGTTCGCAAACGGGTGGCAGGAAACGGCAATGGGCGCCATATTGTATTCCGCCGCGCGTTTTGAGACGCAGGATCGCAAACGCTTTAGATCTTCGCGAGCGGACTTGATCGTGGCATGCGGGCGGGTTCCCACTTCGATCTGGCATTGCAGGAACTCTGGGCTGACCTGACCTTCAAAGTCGTTCTGGCAGGCTTTGATCAATGCGGTTGGAGCATGCGCAAGCTGCAGGCTGTCGCGATCAACCAGCAGATACTCTTCCTCGATGCCTAACGTGAATTCCTTCTGCATTGCGGCCCTCGTCGCTAAATTCCACTCAGTGAATACGGAAATATGTCTTTTGCCAAGGGTTTGGCGCAAGGGTTCTTGCAGAGGTCCTGCGTGCAACGGTAAGGATCAGGCGCAACGCAATGTGGAGCCGCCCTCGTGAAACCCAGAAAATTTCCGCAGATCAACGCCGCCTTGGATGAGTTGGGCGTGAAGCTGATCGATAAGGTTACCGAGCAGGATGAACGAGAGCGATTGGAAGCGTTCGAACGGGCAGGGGGACTGACCCGTCCGGCCTATGCGCTTTCACCGGGGATGGAAGATTTCGAAATCTCGCAGTTGGTCGAGGCGTACAAACGGCATTCGGGCGAGCTTGCTGCACTGAAAGACCCCGCGCGCAACCAGACGGGTTATCGCATCAACAATGGATACTATGACAGTCCGGACGCGGATGCGCTTTATCTGATGATCCGCCGCTTTCAGCCGAAACGGGTGATCGAGGTCGGGTGTGGGAATTCAACCCGTGTAACGCGGCAAGCGGTCATTGACGGCGGTTTGGACACAACCATCACTGCAATTGATCCGTACCCGCGTGCCGACATCGCCCATGTCGTTGATCAGTTCGAACAAAAACGGCTGGAAGAGGTCGACCCGGCGCTCTTTGATCAGCTAGAGGCCGGGGATGTCCTGTTCATCGATTCAAGCCACGTGGTTCGGATGAGTAATGACGTCGCCCATCTGTTCTGCCGGATCATTCCGACGCTGAAACCGGGCGTTGTCATTCATGTCCACGATGTTTTTCTGCCCTACGAATATCCCAAGCGGTTCTTCTATGATTGCCCCGGATGGGGCGAGCAATATATGCTGCATGCACTTCTGCAATCTGGTTTCTATTCAATGCTTTGGCCTGGATACTACTTGCAGCAATCCCGGCCTGACGCGGTGGCTGCACTTCCGTTTTTGAAAGACGGACGAGCGCAGAGTATTTGGGTTCAACTCAAAGAAAATTGAACGCGATGTGATCCGCCGAAGGCCAAGGGCCGTACCCCTTTCCATAACAAGCTGGAGAGGAGTTAACAGCCATGTTCCGCCGTACATTCATGGGCGCTGCCGCCGCACTTGCACTTGCTTTGCCCGTCAAGGCACAGGCCGCAGACATCGTAGATACCGCAGTTTCTGCTGGGTCGTTCAACACTTTGGTCGCCGCCGTTCAGGCCGCCGGATTGGTCGATACCCTGAAAGGCGAAGGCCCGTTCACAGTGTTCGCACCCACGGACGAGGCATTTGCCGCGCTGCCGGAAGGCACGGTTGAAACGCTTCTGTTGCCGGAAAACAAGGATCAACTGGTATCGATCCTGACCTATCACGTCGTGCCAGCAAAGATCATGTCGGGTGACATTGCAGGTAAACGCGCAAAGGTTCTAACCGTCCAAGGCGATCGTCTGAGCGTGAACGCAAAAAACGGCGTGAAGGTAAATGGCGCCAAGGTTGTGCAAGCTGACATCGAAGCCAGCAATGGCGTCATTCACGTTGTCGACGAAGTGATCATCCCTGAATAATACGACCCCCCAAGTGAAAAGCCCCGGTCCAGATGGCCGGGGCTTTTGTTATTTCTTTGATGTGCCGCTTACAGCAGACGAACCTGTGTGCCGACCTGCACAAGCGGATACAGTTCTTCCACATGCTGGTTATAAAGACCAATACAGCCGGATGAACTCTGGCGTCCGATCTTACGGGTGTCGTGGGTGCCGTGAACCAGATAGGCAGGCCAGTCCAGATACATGGCGCGGGTCCCAAGCGGATTTCCGGGATCGCCACCTTCCATGCGAACGGGCAATGCCGGGTCGCGTTCGCGCATCGAAGCTGTCGGCGTCCAGCTTGGATTTTCAGCCTTGCGAACGACTTTGGTATAGCCACGTTTGGTCAGTTCTTCGCTCATGGGGACAGAGCTTGGATAAAGCCTGTAGGTGCCATCTGCGCCCCAGTAGTGCACAGCGCGGCTGGTGATATCGGCCAACAGCGCACCAGCACCCAATTCGTCAAAGTGATCCTGCCAATTTTGCTGCGAGAACGAGGATACATTGCGGCGCACCGGTAACTGTGTGCTGATCGCATCCTCATCCTGTGGGAAAGCATCGATACTCTGTGCGCGAACGATGACGGGGGCCGCGATCAAAGACGCAGCACCCAACAGTGCATGACGGCGGGTCAAATGATTTTGGGACAAGGTTGCCTCCGGAATGATACGAACTGCTCGATTGATTTATTTGACGATAAACTATTGGTGATTGCCTGATTTTTCCAGAGGTGCGCCTCTGAATTTCTTGTGAGGTGGGCGATCAGGCATGAATTGGCGTAGATGTATGAAAAAAACCCGGCCTGTGTTGGACCGGGTTTCCAGAAATATGAGTGGGTAGATCAGTCCATCGCTTTGAAGTTGAACTCGCCACCTTCCTTGATGCCTGACGGCCAGCGCGATGTGACAGTTTTGGTGCGCGAGTAGAACTTGAAGCTGTCCGCGCCGTGCTGGTTCAGGTCGCCGAACATGGATTTCTTCCAGCCGCCAAAGGTGTGATAAGCCAGCGGAACCGGGATCGGGACATTGATACCGACCATGCCGATGTTGATGCGGTTGGCAAAATCACGTGCGGTGTCACCGTCGCGCGTGAAGATTGCGGTGCCATTACCATATTCGTGATCCATGGCCAGTTTCAGCGCTTCTTCGTAAGAACCAGCGCGGACGGTCGACAGAACCGGGCCAAAAATCTCTTGCTTGTAGATGTCCATGTCGGGCGTGACGTGGTCAAACAAATGCGGGCCGACAAAGAAGCCGTCCTCATAACCTTGCAGGCTGAAGTCACGATTATCGACAACCAGCTTCGCGCCCTGTTCCACGCCCGATTTGATCAGGCCCAGAATGCGCTCCTTGGCGGCTCCGGTTACGACCGGACCCATATCCACGTCATCGCCTGCGGTATATGGCCCAACCTTTAGCATTTCGACACGCGGGATCAGCTTTTCGATCAGGGCGTCTGCAGTTTCTTCACCCACAGGGACAGCAACCGAGATTGCCATGCAGCGTTCGCCCGCAGCGCCGAAACCTGCACCAACCAAGGCATCGGCAGCTTGGTCCAAATCTGCGTCGGGCATGACGATCATGTGGTTTTTGGCACCACCGAAACACTGTGCGCGTTTGCCGTTCGCAGTGGCACGGGAATAGATATACTGCGCAATTGGGGTCGAGCCGACAAACGAAACGCCCTGAATGATTTCGCTGTCCAGCAGGGTGTCCACGGCCTCTTTGTCGCCATTGACCACCTGGAACACGCCTTTTGGCAGACCTGCTTCGACAAACAGTTCGGCCAGCATCAATGGCACCGAGGGGTCACGCTCGGATGGTTTCAGAACCACAGCGTTGCCGCAAGCCAGTGCCGGGCCTACATGCCACAAGGGCATCATGGCAGGGAAATTGAACGGCATGATCGAGGCAACCACGCCCAGCGGCTGGCGCATCGAATACATGTCGATGCCGGGTCCTGCGCTGTCTGTGAACTCACCTTTCAGCATCTGCGGGGCGCCGATGCAGTATTCGATCACTTCCAGACCACGCTGTAGATCACCCTTGGCGTCGGGCAGGGTCTTGCCATGCTCGCGGCTGAGGGCCTCGGCCAGTTTGTCCATATCGCGGTTCATCAGCCCAACCATTGCCATCATGACGCGTGCACGTTTCTGCGGGTTGGTTGCACCCCAGGCGACCTGCGCGGCCGCTGCGTCTTCGATGGCTGCGGTGGTTTCAGACACGCTGGCCATTGGGCATTTATACTGCACCTCGCCAGTGGCGGGGTTGAAGACATCGTCAAAACGTCCCGATGTACCGGCGACGTTTTCACCATTGATGAAATGGGTCAGGTCCTGCATTGCAAATTCCTCCGAATTAAGTTGCGCGCAGAATAGGCTTGCGAAAATCCCCTGAACAGAGGCAATGTTTCAAATCAGTTTTGCAAAAATGCAAAGGTTGGATCATGACACCGAATTGGGATGATTTGCGGATTTTTCTTGCGGTCGCACGTGACGAGAGCCTTTCGGCAGCGGGGCGCGTGCTCAAGATCGATCCGGCGACCGTCGGGCGCAGGATCGCGCGATTAGAGGCGGCACTGGACGCGGTGTTGTTCACGAAATCACAGCAGGGCTATGTATTGACGACTGCGGGTGAGCGGTTGATGGAGCACGGGCTGCAGGCAGAAGAGGCGATGCGTGCGGCGACCGGGGTCATGTCGGGCTCGGCCAAGTCGCTAAGCGGTCAGATCAGAATTGGGGCACCGGATGGGAGCGCAAATTACCTTTTGCCTCAGGTCTGCGCCAAGATCAGCGATGCGAACCCTGATCTCGACATCCAGATTCTGGCGTTACCACGTATTATCAATTTGTCTCGGCGCGAGGCCGATATGGCCATCACCGTCAGCGCACCCACTGCCGGGCAGCTTTTGGTTCAAAAGATATCCGATTATCGGCTGCACATGGTCGCCACGAAAGAATACCTGAGTCGCCACGCCGAAATCCGAACGGTCGAGGATCTAAAGGGGCACCGGATGATCGGCTATATTCCGGATATGATCTTTGATCGCGAGTTGGATTACCTCAACGATATTGGTGTTGAGCGTGTCGCGCTTGCATCAAACTCGGTCTCGGTGCAGTTGCGGCAGGTGTCACTGGGCACAGGGGTCTGTGTGGCGCATGACTTTACGTTGCCGTTCCATCGAGGATTGCAAAAAATCCTGACGGATCAGGTAAGTCTGACCCGTGGATTCTATCTGGTTCGCCATCAGGGCGATCAGCGCAATGAACGGTTGAATCGCTTTGCCGAGGCACTGACCCGTGGCCTGCGGGACGAAGTGGCGCGGCTGGAAGCAGAAGCTTCACCTTGACACCTTCAGACATTCCGGCAACGCTTTGGAAAACAGTACGTTATTCCGGAGGTTTTTGCTAATGCTTGTACAGGCCATTCTCAAATCCAAGGCCAGCAGTGATGTGATGACAGTTGAGCCTACGGCGACTGTTTCTCAGGCCGCTGGGATACTTGCAGAGAAGCGGATTGGTACGGTCATCATTTCCGAAGATGGGGGGCAGACAGCCTCGGGCATCTTGTCGGAACGGGATATTGTTCGTGAACTGGCTGCCAGCGGTAGCGGATGCCTGGATAAGCCCGTCAGCGACTACATGACCAAGCAGCTAGTAACCGCAAGCCAACAAGATTCGGTCGAGTCCATCCTGTCGCAAATGACCGAGGGCCGATTTCGCCATATGCCCGTTTTAGAAGACGGCAGACTGGTTGGAATCGTAACGCTTGGCGATGCTGTAAAGGCGCAACTGGCTGAACTTGCAATGGAAAAAGACGCGCTGGAAGGCATGATCATGGGCCACTAGTCGCAGGGGCTGTTTCAGCCTCTTGCACCTGCGGCAAAGTTATGTTTGCTTGCGCAGAAATATTGTTGCGCTGGAGAGCCCTATGCGGGTTGGATTGTATCCCGGTACTTTTGACCCGATCACTCTGGGTCATATTGACATTATCCGCCGTGCGGCCGCGCTGGTGGATAAGCTTGTGATTGGTGTCGCCATCAATCGTGACAAGGGCCCTCTGTTTTCCCTTGAAGAGCGCGTCGCGATGATCGAGGCGGAATGCGCCCATCTGACTGAACAGACCGGTACAGAAATTGTAGCACACCCGTTTGAGAACCTGCTGATCGACTGTGCCCGCGATGTTGGCGCACAGATCATTGTTCGCGGGCTGCGCGCCGTCGCTGATTTCGAATATGAATTCCAGATGGTTGGTATGAACCGCGTGCTGGACGACTCGATCGAGACGGTCTTCCTGATGGCAGAAGCACGGCATCAGGCCATCGCCTCGAAACTGGTCAAGGAAATTGCCAGATTGAACGGGGACGTTTCAAAATTTGTCACGCCCCGCGTTAATACGGCCCTGCGTGAACGGTTAGGCTAAGGCACCCATCGCCGCCGCGGTGTCCAGCATCCGGTTCGAGAAACCCCATTCGTTGTCATACCATGCGAGGACACGCACCAACGTGCCATCGGTAACTTTGGTTTCAGCAAGCGATACCGTTGAGCTATGCGAGTCGTGGTTGAAATCGATCGAAATCAGCGGGCGATTCTCGGCGGCCAAAACGCCGGGAATTTTCGCTGCAGCTTCAACAAAAAGGGCGTTGACCTCATCTTCGGTGGTCGGGCGCGAAACTTCGGCCACCAGGTCGACGACCGAGACATTGGGTGTAGGCACCCGAATGGCTTGTCCGGTCAGTTTCCCGGCCAATTGCGGCAATACCAGACCAACTGCCGAGGCCGCACCGGTTGTAGTTGGGATCATCGACAGCGCTGCAGCGCGTGACAGATAGGGGTCTTTGCCCGCTGTATCATGAACCGGTTGGCTGGCCGTGTAGGCGTGGATGGTCGTCATGTTGCCGTGCTTGATACCCAGCCCTGCATCCAGTGCTGCGGCGACGGGTGACAGGCAGTTGGTGGTGCACGATGCGTTCGAAGCAATGACATCATTTGCCGTCAGTTCGTGATCGTTCACGCCGAAGACAATGGTCTTAACACCGCCGTCACCACGGGCAGGGGCCGAGATCAGAACTTTCTTCGACCCATTCTTCAGGTGTCGTTCAGCCGCTTCACGAGTGCGGAAAACGCCAGTGCATTCCAGAACCACATCCACGTCCGACCAGTCCAGCGCTTCTGGGTCACGTTCACTGGTCAACCGGATCGGTCCAGCGCCGACATCCAGGCTAGCATCGCTGAGCGTTACTGGTTTGGAATAGCGCCCATGCACGCTGTCGAATTCGAACAGATGGGCGTTCATTTCGGGCTTTGCCAGATCGTTGATAGCAACGATTTCCACGTCGGTGCGCCCAGATTCCATGACAGCCCGCAACACACCGCGTCCGATCCGTCCAAATCCGTTGATTGCCAGCTTGAGTGTCATGGTACGCTCCGTCCAAATGCGATCGATAAATGGTTAGCGCTAACAAATCCAGATTGGCGCGAAAGTCAAGCGAAACCTGTGTCAGCGCCAGAAGGCGATCCAATCCAAAAATTCGTAGAGTTTCTTGCCAAGGAACAGCAGATGCTCGGTTCCAAATAGCGCAACGTCCAGCATCAGAGCGCCAAGGATCAGAACTCCAAGCCAGATGGCGATTTGATTTGTCATTGCTGCGCCCTGAACGAAAATGCCCGCTCAGATAACCTGAGCGGGCCTAAAGGTACAAGCGATGTGCAAAGGGTCAGTTAAGGCGGCCCATCGCAACGGCGACGTCAGCCATCCGAACCGAGAAACCCCATTCATTGTCATACCACGCCAGTACGCGAACCATACGGCTGTCAACAACGCGGGTTTGGTCGGGCGCGAAGATCGAGCTTTCCTCGGTGTGGTTGAAATCGGTCGAGACCAGCGGCGCGGGCTCATAGCCAAGCACGCGCTGCATGGGACCTTTGGCAGCTTCTTCGACGATTGCATTGACCTCTTCGACAGAAACATCGCGCGAGGCGCGGAAAGACAGGTCGACGGCCGAGACATTTGGCGTTGGCACGCGGATGGCCGAACCATCCAGACGGCCTTTGAGGTTTGGCAGAACTTCTCCCAGTGCCGCTGCAGCACCGGTTGTGGTCGGGATCATCGAC
The DNA here is from genome assembly GCF_947500045.1 of uncultured Ruegeria sp. GTDB lineage: Bacteria > Pseudomonadota > Alphaproteobacteria > Rhodobacterales > Rhodobacteraceae > Ruegeria. The sequence continues at coordinate 16,631 of NZ_CANMQQ010000003.1, forward strand.
ATGGCCGCTGCGCGCGCGCGATACAGGTCGCTGTGACGGCGGTCCAACGTCGGCTGATCGCCGGTATAGGCGTGGATTGTGGTCATGATGCCATGTTCGATGCCGATGCCTTCATCCAGAACCTTGGCAAGCGGAGCAAGGCAGTTGGTGGTGCAAGAGCCGTTGGATACCATGTTGTCGTTCGCGGTCAGGGTGTTGTGGTTCACGCCAAATACAATGGTCTTGTCGACATTTTTGCCGGGGGCCGACAGCAGGACTTTGCCGGCACCACGTTCGAGGTGAGTCTGCGCTTTCAACCCGTCATTGAATTTGCCGGTACATTCCAGAACGACGTCGCAGCCTTCCCAGTCCAGTTCGTTCATGTCGTAGGTTGAAAACATCTCCATCGGGCCACGGCCCAGATCCATGGTGTTGCCTTCGATGGAAACTTCACGCGGGAAACGGCCATGTATGCTGTCATATTTCAGCAGATGCGCCGAGGTATCCAGCGGGCCGGTGGCGTTCACCTTGATCACTTCGATGTCGTTGCGCGCCGATGCGGCGATGTGCGACAGGGTACAGCGGCCAATGCGGCCAAAACCATTGATACCGACCTTGATGGTCATCCGACGTCTCCAAACTGCGCTTGTGTTGCAGGCCATATAGCCGTGAAAGGTGAATCTCAAAAGGGCAAAAATGGCATATTTTTAAGGTGTTAGCGCAAACCTTCTCCGGTTGCGCTAACGCTTGCGCTAAGGGGTGGATCAGGTAGTGTCGGCAACAGCAGCGAAACACGAGGATACGCGATGAGTGGTCTGTTGGCCCTGTTGGATGATGTGGCAGGTATAGCAAAGGTTGCGGCGTCATCCGTGGATGATGTCGTGGCAGCAGCAGGCAAGGCAGGAGCCAAAACGGCTGGTGTGATCATTGATGACGCGGCAGTGACCCCAAAATACGTTCAAGGGTTCGCACCGGCGCGGGAATTACCAATCATTTGGCGGATCGCGCGTGGATCGGTATTCAATAAAATTGTTCTGTTGCTGCCCGTGGCTTTGCTGTTGGCGAATTTGGCCCCTTGGCTGATCACACCGTTGCTTATGATCGGTGGCTCATACCTTTGCTTTGAAGGGGCCGAGAAAATCTTTCACGTCCTGTTCCCGCATGGCAGTCACGTCATCGAAGAAGACTTGAAAAACCGCGACCCGGGACATCTGGAAGAACAGAAAGTCAAAGGCGCGATCAAGACCGATTTTATTTTATCCGCCGAGATTATGACCATTGCGTTGGCAGCGATCGAGGCACCCAACCTTTGGATGCAGGCCGCGACGCTTGCGGTGGTCGGGCTGGGTGTGACCCTTGCGGTTTACGGCTCGGTCGCGCTGATTGTGAAGATGGACGATGTGGGCTTGTATCTGGCACAGAACGCGCCGACGCCCATTGGGCGCGGGCTGGGCCGAGGTCTGGTCAAAGCCATGCCGGGTGTGATGAAGACGCTTTCAATCGTTGGAACGGCTGCAATGCTCTGGGTCGGAGGGTCGATCATCATCCACGGGATGGAGGTTCTGGGTTTTGGCTGGCTTGGGCATCATATCCATGATTGGGCTTACGCTGTCGGACATGCGGTGCCAGTTCAATGGGAGAAAGTCGCAGAGTGGATCGCCAAAGCCACCATGGACGGTGTATTCGGTTTGGCCTGGGGATTTGTTTTGATACCGTTGGCGACGAAAGTGATTGCGCCGATGATCGGGAAAACTTCAAGTAAGCCCAACGCTCACTGAATCGAAGGTGTGAGTGATGGAACTAAGTCATTTACCAGCCTATCGACCGGTTCAATTCCGGACCCGGTTTAAGTTGAGGGGGCTCGCAGCTAAACGCAAAGCTACAGCGTTGGCTGCCATGAACCTTGGTGCGGAACAAATGCCGTTTGAGCCGAACGCACTGTATCGGGTTCTGCATTTTCGGATCGACACGGCGGAAAAAGCTGCCGAACGTGCCAAATGGGCAGGCGGGCGCATGTTCAACCTGCTCACGGGTCAGTCCGCGCACTTCGTTCCGCTTTATGGAACGCATGTGCGGCAAGTTTTGTCTTGGGCCGGGCAATACGTACCCGGAGGGATTGCACCCGCGGAACGGTACGAACTGCGATTGGACTTTGCGAAACTAGCGCATAAGGCGTTAAAGGCGGAATTGGACCAGCCAAAATAGGAAAGGGCGGCCGAGAAAGCCGCCCTTTGTATCTTTGACTGTTGAGCCGAGAGTTTATAGCCCCAGCAATTCCTTGACCTTGGCAACGGTCGCTTCGGCGGTAATGCCGAAGTGCTTGTAGAGCTCACCCGCCGGGGCCGACGCGCCAAAGCTCGACATTCCGATGAAACCCGCCTTGGCTTCACGACCGCGCTCGCCCAGCAGCCAGCGATCCCAACCTCCGGCGCGAACGGCGGCCTCGATACCCACACGGATGGCACCAGCAGGCAGGACGCGTTTGCGATAGACTTCATCCTGTTCGGCAAACAGCTCCATGCAGGGCATTGAGACGACGCGGGTGCCGATACCTTCGGCCTCGAGCATCGCTTTGGCTTCCATGGCCAGCGAGACCTCGGAACCGGTGGCGATCAGGATTGCCTGACGCTTGGCTTCCGCATCAGCGAGCACATAAGCGCCTTGTGAGGTCAGGTTCCTGCCTTTGTGCTCGGTCCGAACAGTCGGCACACCCTGACGGGTCAGGGACAAGACCGATGGGCTTTGCTTGAAGGTCAGGGCAAGTTCCCAAGCCTCGGCAGTTTCAATGACATCTGCGGGACGAAACACATAGGTGTTCGGCGTGGCGCGCGATATGGCCAGATGTTCCACCGGCTGGTGGGTCGGGCCGTCTTCACCCAGACCTATCGAGTCATGGGTCATCACGAACACGGTCGGGATTTTCATCAATGCAGCCAGACGCATGGACGGGCGGGCATAGTCGGTAAAGGCCATGAAGGTCCCGCCATAGGGGCGGATGCCGCCATGCAGCGCCATGCCGTTCATCGCTGCCGCCATGCCGTGTTCGCGGATACCATAGTGGATATAGCGACCTTTGCGGTTTTCCGGCAGGAACACATCCATATCAGCAGATTTAGTGTTGTTCGAACCGGTCAGATCCGCCGAACCACCAATCGTTTCAGGCATGATTGGGTTCACGACATTCAGAACTTTTTCCGAAGAGGCGCGGGTGGCCAGTTTGGGTTGTTCTTCTGACATCTGTTTTTTGAACGAACGGATGGCACCGGTCAGTTTCTTGGGTGCGTCGAATGCATAGGCGCGGTTGAACTCGGCCTGCTTGCGTTCGGACAGTTGGGCGAAACGCTCTTCCCAGGCTGCGCGCTCAGAGGTTCCGCGCGCGCCGATTGCCTCCCAAGCGGATTTCACGTTTGTTGGGATGTCGAATGCGCCGTGCGGCCAGCCATAGCCTTCTTTGGCAGCTTTCAGCTGATCCTGATCCGTCAACGCGCCATGGCCTTTTGAGGTGTCCTGCGCGGCATGACCCAGAGCGATGTGGCTTTCGCAGGCGATCATGGTCGGTTTGTTCGATTTCTTGGCGCGCTCGATGGCGGCGTCGATGGCTTTGGGGTCGTGCCCATCGATTTCCAGTACCTGCCAGCCCGACGCTGCGAAACGGCGCACCTGATCAGTGCGGTCGGCGATGTCTACCGTGCCGTCGATGGTGATGTTGTTGTTGTCCCAGAAGACGATCAGTTTGCCCAGCTCATGACGGCCGGCAAGGGTGATCGCCTCTTGGCTGACACCTTCCATCAGGCAGCCGTCGCCTGCGATCACATAGGTATAGTGATCGACCACTTTCTTGCCGTATTGCGCGCGTTGAATTTCCTCGGCCATGGCGAAGCCCACAGCGTTTGAAATACCCTGACCCAGAGGGCCTGTGGTGGTCTCGATACCATCAACTAGGAAGTTCTCGGGGTGGCCGGCTGTTTTGGCACCAAGCTGGCGAAAGTTCTTGATCTCTTCCAGCGTCACGTCTGCATGTCCGGTGAGATACAGCAACGAATAGACCAGCATCGAACCGTGGCCCGCCGACAGGATGAACCGGTCGCGGTCCGGCCAGTTCGGCGCAGAGGCGTCAAATTTCAGGTGCTTTTCGAACAATACGGTCGCGACATCGGCCATGCCCATCGGCATACCGGAATGGCCGGAATTGGCGGCAGCGACGGCGTCAAGGGTCAGGGTGCGGATGGCCGCAGCTTTGTCCCAGTGTTCGGGGTTGGCATTGCGCAGCGCAGTCAGGTCCACGGGCGTAGTTCCTTTGGGTTACGGGCAGATGGGCGCTGAATACCATTCGATTGCCAAAGTGCAAGCAGAACTGGCTTAGCGGCCTTTTCCGCGCTTCAAGTGCGTTGTGCAAGTGATTGAAACCAAACAGTGGGTATTTTCTGTCACATTCCGTTAGACTGGGCCCGAGAGCCGCCGCTTTTTGATTCGGGCAGGCGAATAGCAGAATGAACCTTGGTAAAGAGGTGACAGGGGCATGAGTCAGATCGAAGAACTACAGCGCCGTATCATAACAGCGATGGAGCGGATCGGCAGCGGAGTTGACGCGCTTCAGGGCGCAGGACCTGCGGTCAGTGATGATGCTGCGGTGAACACGGCGCTTGAAGAAGAACGGTTGGCCAATGCGCAGCTAGAAGAGCGGTTGAAGTCTCTTAAGGAAAAGCACGCAATAGAAATAGACGCATTGCGGGCGCAGGTTGGTTCCGGAGATGAGGTTAATGCACTGCGTGAGCAGTTGGCGGCAGCGACTTCGAAGCTTGCAACGGTTGAGGCTGCGCGCGCTGAGCTGGCCGAAGCCAAGGCCGCGTTAGAGAACAGTGACGAAGTGGCAGTGCTGAAAGCGGAAATTGAAACTCTGAAATCTTTCGAGAATGCCGCGGAAGAGGCCGAGTCGTTGCGGGCCGAGGTCGAACAATTGACCCCGATTGCCGACCGCGCGGAAGAGATGGAGGCGGAAATTTCCCACCTGCGCGCGGAATTGGTTGATAGTGAGCGCCTGACTGAACTTAACGCCGAGCTTGAGATGTTGCGCGCTGAACGCTCTAGTCATGGCGCGGCGATGTCACGTCTTGATGACGATCTACAGCGATTGCGCAATGCGAATGAACAGTTGCGCGGCTCGGTGGATGAATTGCGAGCTGCTGCTGAAAAGGGCGTGTCAGATGCAGATATGCTGAACCGGGCTACCGCTGCTGAACTTGAGGCGACCCGCGCCGCGCGGGCATCGGACGCTGCCGAGGCACATGCGGTTCTGGCGCGACTTGAACCCCTGCTGAACCATGCCAACCTGGCTGAAGGAGAGGTAGAATAATGCCCGAAGTTACAATTCACATCGGTGGTCGAGGTTTTGACGTCTCGTGTCAGGCAGGTGAAGAACCTTTTCTGCAAGCCGCAGCAAAGCTGCTGGATGACGAAGCGCAGGTTCTGTCGGATCAGATCGGACGCATGCCCGAGGCGCGCATGCTGCTGATGGCTGGCCTCATGCTGGCTGACAAAGCTGCAGCGCATGAAGATCGCCTGAAGATGGCAGAAGCCAAACTGGTTGAGGCTGAGACTGAGTTGACGCGTTTGCGCAACCAACCTCAGCCCGAGCCTGAACGGATCGAAGTTGCGGTTGTACCGCCCTCAGTCACAGATACGCTGGCGGAAATGGCCGCACGTGCGGAGGCCTTGGCAGCGGTGATCGAGGAGAGAACAGCCTGATGACGGTTGCCCGCGCAGTTAAGTTGGCGGCCGCCGCCTCGCTGTGTGGTACGGCAGCACTGGCCGAGATCGACATTCTGTCAGTGACGTTTAGCTGTGAGAACGACACACAGGTGCCGGTGTCCTACTTCAACGCCGCCGATGGTGCAGGGGCTGCCGCAATGCTGTTGCAGGACCAATTGATTGCAATGAAGCAGGTCCAAAGCGGGTCGGGCATCCGTTATGAATCGGTAGACGGGGCAGGGACATACACCCTGCGATCCAAAGGCTGGGAAGCCACAATCAGCCATCAGGCTGAAGGCAGCACAGCCCCGGAACTTGTCTTGCTCAGGGACTGCACCAGCCGATAGATCAGCCGTTCGCTTCGCGGATTTTGTCCGCTGCGTCTTTGTTGTAGCCCACATTGTTTTCGTCAAACAACGTGTCCAGCTCACCCGATAGCGTCATTTCAGTAATGATGTCGCAGCCGCCGACAAATTCACCTTTGACATAAAGCTGAGGAACAGTCGGCCAGTCGGAATAATCCTTAATACCCTGACGCACCCCTTCATCGGCCAGAACATTCACATCGGCGTATTCAACGCCCATGTAGTTCAACACTCCGGCCACACGCGAAGAAAAGCCGCATTGTGGCATCTCTTTGGTGCCTTTCATGTAAAGCACCACATCGTTGGCTTTGACGGTCTCGTCGATCTGAGTCTTAACGTCGCTCATCTTGCTTTTCCTTTTCATCCGCTTCTGCGGTGGTCGTTCCAGTCTGGGGCAGCGTTGGCGCCCATCCTTCTTCCTCAAGCCGCCGGTGTTCTGCTTGCGCAAGTTTCACAGGGTCCGGCCCGTAGCGTTCAACGCCCTCGACCTTACTCAGCTTATCGGGGTCAGGGCGCATATCTGATAGTTTTCGTTTTCTGTTGCGCTTCACATAGGCTTCGATCAACGCGGCGGCAACTATCAATGCTGCAATTGCGGCTATGATCCGGAGGCCCATGATCAAATTCAATCCTTTGCGTGTTGAAATAAGTAATCGCGACGCTGTTTCTGCCTTGTGTCTCTCCAATATCGAGGCCCATATTTAACGAACCCAACGACATCATCACACCACGAAAAGGCAAAGAGGATATCCAGCAGTGTCGACACTTACTCCGGGATTTTTGTCGTCAACGCCAGCGCGTGCAGCTCGCCAGCCGGACCATCCATCTTACCTTTCAGAGCCGCATAAACTGCGCGCTGCTGTTGCACGCGGTTCTTGCCACGAAAGCTCTCGTCTACGACCATCGCGGACATATGTACGCCGTCCTGACCGCCAACCTGGATTTCCGCGTCGGGAAAGGCTTCGCGCAGCAGGGATTCGATTTGGTGGGCGCTCATCGGCATGTAGGTTTCTCCTGAAGGTCTTTCCCAAGATGTAGAGCGCCTGAACCGGGCGCGCAAGGGCGCTCGGGTGCGCCATCATGACGAAAACTGCGCCCGAGGCTGGGCGCAAGATTTGAGCAAACGCGATGTTGGTGTGATCAGGCGACAGCTTCGGCGAAACTGCTGCGGAAAGTTGCCGCCAGTTCTTCAAGCGCGGCCTCAGAGCTGCCGATCTTGACGCAATCGCCGGTGAAGCGGCCGACCGAAATCAAGGGAACCCCAGCCTGACCGGCGGCGATCATCAACGCCTCGGCTTGATCGAAGTTGCACGCAACCAAATAACGGGCCTGATCTTCGCCAAAAAGGAATTCGGTCGACGCATCATCGAGACAAACGCCCACACCGGCAGCTTCGGCCAGTTCAAACGCGGCCAGCGCAAGCCCGCCATCGCTGAGATCGGTACAGGCCTTGATCATCTCGCGATTGGCGCGGATGAAGTCGCCATTACGCTGCTCGGCGTCCAAATCGACATGAGGGGCATCGCCATCTTCCCGGTTGAACACCTCGGCCAGCAATGCAGATTGGCCCAGATGGCCGTTGGATTTACCGATCACCAACGCAACATGACCCTCACGGACTTCGTTGCCGATGATCTCATCCGCATGGTGCAGCAGACCCACAGCACCGATTGTTGGTGTGGGCAGGATCGCCTGACCGTCGGTTTCGTTATAAAGTGAGACATTACCCGACACGATGGGCATATCCAGAGCACCAACCGCGGCACCGATGCCCTGGATCGCGCCAACGAACTGGCCCATGATTTCGGGCTTTTCGGGGTTGCCAAAATTCAGGTTGTCCGTGGTTGCCAGCGGCTTCGCGCCCACAGCGGTTAGGTTGCGATAAGCTTCGGCCACGGCTTGTTTACCGCCTTCGACCGGGTTGGCGCGGACGTAGCGCGGGGTGACGTCGCTGGTGAAAGCCAGCACTTTGTCAGTGCCATGAACACGGACCATTCCTGCACCCAATCCCGGAGTACGGTTCGAATCCGCCATGACCATCGTGTCGTATTGTTCATACACCCATTGTTTGCCGGCATAGTTTGGCGAAGCAAGCAGCGCGCGCAGCCCATCGATTGGATCGATCTGAGGCACTTCGGCAAGTTCTTCTGCCTCGGGGGTCGGTTCCCATGGGCGGTCATATTCCGGTGCGGTCGAGGACAGTTTGGACAGAACGAGATCGGCCTTGACCTCACCTTTGTGCATGATCAGGAAGCGATCTTCGGCGATCGTTTCGCCAACGATGGCGAAATCCAGGTCCCATTTGTCAAAAACGGCACGGGCCTCGGCTTCAAGTTCGGGCTTGAGAACCATCAGCATCCGTTCCTGAGATTCGGACAGCATCATCTCGTATGCGGTCATATTCTCTTCGCGCTGGGGCACGTTTTCCAGATCGAGGCGCACTCCAAGGCCACCCTTGTCACCCATTTCTACAGCCGAGCAGGTCAGGCCCGCAGCACCCATATCCTGGATCGAGATCACTGCGCCGGTCTGCATCAGCTCTAACGTGGCTTCCATCAGGCGTTTTTCGGTGAAGGGGTCGCCTACCTGAACGGTGGGGCGCTTTTCTTCGATTGTATCGTCGAACTCGGCGGATGCCATCGTCGCGCCGCCCACGCCGTCACGACCGGTTTTTGCGCCCAGATAAACAACGGGCATACCGACACCCGATGCGGCCGAGTAGAAAATCTTATCACTGTCGGCCAGACCCGCAGCGAAAGCGTTCACAAGGCAGTTGCCGTTATAAGCCGGATGAAAACGGACCTCACCACCCACGCAGGGAACACCAAAGCAGTTGCCGTAACCACCGATGCCTTCAACCACACCATTCACCAGTTGACGCGTCTTATGGTGGTCGGGCTCACCAAAGGACAGCGCGTTCATCGAGGCAATCGGACGCGCGCCCATGGTGAAGACATCGCGTAGAATGCCGCCCACGCCAGTCGCTGCACCTTGATAGGGTTCGATATAGGACGGATGATTGTGGCTTTCCATCTTGAACACCACAGCCTGGCCATCACCAATATCAACAACGCCCGCGTTCTCGCCCGGTCCGCAAATGACCTGAGGGCCGGATGTGGGCAGGGTACGCAGCCATTTCTTCGAGGATTTGTAGGAACAATGCTCGTTCCACATGGCCGAGAAGATGCCCAGTTCGGTGAATGTCGGCTCGCGCCCGATGATCTCGAGGATCATGTCGTATTCCTCGGGCTTGAGCCCGTGTGCAGAAATCAGATCCGGGGTGATGGCGGGCTCTTGCATCGTCTGTCCTGTGTCCATGGTGACCGAGATTGCGGGCCTTGTAGGGCAAGGGCGCGCCCGTGGGAAGGGTCAAGACAGCGCAGGGTCACCCACATAAGAAAAAACGGAACCGGCGATGACGCCGGTTCCGCATTGGGTGCATTGCAGATTTGCTGGATCAGCCGCAATTTTACTTGCGTCTGACCCAAACGGCTAAGCTGGATTCTGACCTTTATTAACAGAATCCGCAGCGGCCGCGCCTACGGCTGCTTTTTGTTCTTCCGACAGGTTTTCGTTATCATCCAGGCCCGGAATCGCAACGCGAACTTCGCGGCGGGCAAAGTCGATACCGTTTGCATTGAACTCGGCCTTGACCCGGTTAAAGATCTCTTTGCGCAGTGTGAACTGCTTACCGGGTAGGGCCATGAACTTACCCCGGATGATCATGCCAACATCGTCAAAGTCGAAGACGCCCTGAGACTTGAACGGTTGCAGGAAACCATCCTTGTGGGTTTCATCGGCCATCATCTCGGCACCGATCTTCTTGAAGATCTTCTTGACCTTGTTGGGGTCGGTGTCGAAAGGCACGGTGAACTTCAGCTTCATGATAACCCAGTCGCGGCTGAAATTGGTCAGCTTCTGAATCTCGCCATAGGGAATCGTGTGAACTGGACCACGGTGGTGACGCAGCTGCATGGACCGGATCGATATTTTCTCGACCGTTCCCATGGTGCCGCCGACATCGACATATTCGCCGACACGGAACGCGTCATCGATCAGGAAGAAGACACCGCCGACGATATCAGCCACCAATTTCTGCGCACCAAAGCCGATGGCCAGACCCAAAACACCGGCACCGGCCAGAAGCGGGGTGATGTTGATCCCCAACGCACCCAGAGCCAGCAGGCCGAAGATTACTGCGATCGTCGCCTGAGCGGTGATCCTCAGCAACGGCAGTACGGTGGCCAGCCGAGAGCCGCCCGCGCCGCCGCCTTCGCCACCGGCTTCTTCGTCCAAAGCCTCGGCAGCGGTCTGTTCCTTCGCCAGACGGCGATTGATCCACAGCGAGACGACCTCGTTCATGATGTAGCCGACCGCAATGATCAGCAGGAACTCGATGACCGCGCCGCCAACCTCAGCTCCGATGCCAGCCGACGCGATGTGGCGCAGGTCAAGTTGCCAGGTACGAGAAATCATGAAGACAACAAACAATCCGGCCAGAACGCGACCAATCCGGATGTAGCTGCGCTTGGTCGACCGATACGCTTTTTCAGCCAGCGGACCTTCACCCAACATCGGGGGCTGAAGATGACGTACGAGCCCGCGAATGAGCGTATCCAACGCCGGGGCAATCAACAGCCAGAACATTGTTGTGAAATGTGGCCCCTTAGAGAGCAAAGCGAGGGTCGCGGGATCACGCTGGGCAATCAGAAACTCGACAAGCAGCCAGATGACGGCTGAAACGCCGATGGCGAAATAGGGGTAATAGTGGGCGACTTCCTCGTCGAATTTGGTGTGATCCGGGTCGGTGCCCAGCATCATCTGAGACAACCCCTCCCGCGCTGTCCAGGCGATCACGCCGATATAGATGTGTATCGCAGCGTTGAGCCAGAAACCAATCCGGGTATCCGCAGGTGTGACGCCGTTGAGCGCATTGAACCGAACGACGAACAAGGTTAGCCCGACCAGAATAAGGAGGCCAATCAGATTTCGGTGCAGGTATTTCGCCCAATGATCATCAATGTTGACCAGCCGATAATGCGGTTTGTTGGGGGCCAGAATGAACCGTGAGGCTGCCGAGCCCAGTCGTGGAATCCAAATCAGGTAGAACACAAATGGGGCAGCAAACGTAATCTGTTCTGTCGTCAACAGACCGCGCCCAAGCGCGCGTATCACGACATAGAACACAACCAACCCGGCGATCTCGCGGCAGAACCGGCGGAACAGATACCGCACAGCACCCCAAAGGTCTGCATCCTCTTCTCCACCCGCGTGTTCATGCCATTTCCGGGTAAGCAGGCCAAACAGTTTCTCGGCGGCGTATCCGGCAACCAGAACCATCAAGATTAGCCCAAAAAGCTTGAACACACCGGTTGACCCGAACGTCGTTGAGAAATTGTCGAACGCTTTGATTTGCGCGCTGACGATATTGGGTAACGTCGTCAGAACTTGAGTCCACGATGTGACCATCTCAGCCCAGATCTCGTGGATCTCGGTCAGAGGGTCCTCGTGGCCTTCACTTTCTGCGGCCTGTTTTTCTGCAACGGCATCAAGACGTTCCAGCAGGATTGCGCGCACTTGGTCATCGGACATCCGTGCAACCAGATCGTCGACCTGCTCAGGCGTCAGATCGTCGGGTATTGTAACGGTCGACGTGCCAGTGGTTTGTGCATGAAGCGGAACTGACAGAAATATGACAGTTACCATCGCCAGCAATAGGCGGATTGAGTGGAACATGAGATTGCCCTCGAACACGAATTATAATTGTTTTTCCGGATCATAGGCCCGGGTGTTCGATTTTCCCAGTATTATTCTCTGAGTTGACTTACAACTTGCGCAAAAAAAAGGCCGAGCACTAAGCTCGGCCGTAGTCCAACAGGGAGGTATGAAGATGATGAGCGTTACAGCATCACCGCCTTCAATTGCTCATTTAGGGATCAGTTTGTTAACGATCAAGGCCTATTAGGCAATCTAAGCATCATGCCCGCTATGCCCTGAGCGCATGGCTAGAGTTTGCCCATTTGCCTCAGTTGCTTGCGGTGGGCGATGATTTCATCCTGAACGAAATCACGAAAGGCCGATATCCGCTTGGAATGGCGCAACTCTTCTGGATAGGCAAGGTAAACCGGGACATCTGCGGTTTCAATATCAGACAGGATTGGAACCAGATCGGGGAAGTCCTCGGTCACATAATCGGGCAGGACCCCAATCCCAAGGTCATGGAGCACACCCTGTAGAACCCCGAAATAGTTGTTCACAGTTAAAAGCGAGCCCGGGTTATACGTCATAAGGTGTTTGACCATCGAGGCACTGGCACCAACCTGGGGTGCAGAAGGGGTCTGGCAGATCAGCCTGTGTTTGGCGATTTCTTCCAGCGTTTCAGGTTTGCCACCATGGCTGTCCAGATAGGTCTTTGTTGCATAAAGCATCATCTGCACTGTCATCAGACGTTTGCGTACCAAATCGGCCTGGCTGGGTTCTTTCATGCGAATGGCAACGTCTGCCTCGCGCATGGGCAAATCCAATACACGCTCTTCCAGCATCAGATCGACATTGAGATCAGGATATTGTTCGTAAAGTTTGGGTAGACGCGGCGCGAGCCAAAGGGTGCCAAAGCCGAATGTCGTGGTGACGCGCAACACACCAAAAACTTCATCCTCGCTATCGCGGATTCTTGCAGCGGCGGTATCCAGTCGTTTCGACATGGCCGAGGTTGCATCAAACAGCAACTCGCCTTGTTCGGTCAGAATCAGGCCGCGCGCGTGTCGGTGAAACAGGGTCGCATCCAGTGATTCTTCGAGCGCACGAATCTGTCTGCTCACAGCAGATTGAGACAAATTCAGCTTGTCTCCTGCATGTGTGAGGCTTCCGGCATCTGCAACCGCGTGAAATATTCTGAGCTTGTCCCAATCCATCGCCGCAACTTTCGTTATCCTTCGGCAGCCCTATATGAAACACGTAACAAATTCCACAATCAAACCGGGAAATCGTTACGGCAAAGGAGAAAATTACTATACAGGTCAGCATTCGTGACCTAATATGAACACAAATGCAGCACACTAATCCGACGAGGGGAGACGTCAGATGAGTCAGCCGAAAATCACCTTGAATGATCGGTTCGATCTAACCAAAAGTCCGGTTCTTTTGAATGGAACTCAGGCGTTGGTGCGTCTGATGTTGATGCAAAAGGAACGCGATCGTGCGATGGGGTTTAACACCGCCGGTCTGGTAACGGGATATCGCGGTTCACCCCTTGGTGCTGTCGACCTGCAAATGTCGCGTGCAGAAAAGCAACTGACTGAAAGCGATGTGACCTTTCAGTACGGTTTGAACGAAGACCTCGCTGCCACCGCTTTGTGGGGCAGTCAGCAGGCTGGTCTGCGTGGCGACGGGAAGTACGATGGCGTATTTGGCCTATGGTATGGCAAAGGCCCCGGCGTTGATCGTTCAGGTGACGTTATGCGTCATGCCAACATGGCAGGTACAGCCCAGCAGGGCGGCGTGCTGATGGCCATGGGCGATGATCACACGGGCGAAAGCTCGACCGTTTTGCATCAATCTGAATGGTCTCTGGTCGATATGTATATGCCGGTGGTCAGCCCGGCAGGCGTTCAGGAGATATTGGACTACGGCATCTATGGCTTTGCCCTCAGCCGGTTTGCCGGGGTCTGGGTCGGGCTGAAGACGATGAAGGATACAATCGAGGTCACCTCGGTTGTGGACGGACGCCCGGACCGGATGCAGCTTACGATCCCTCAGTTCGATATGCCGGAGGGCGGTCTCAACATCCGGCTGGGCGATACGCCCCACCTGCAAGAGGCGCGGGTCATTGATTACAAACGCTTTGCGGCCGAGACATTTTCGCACGCGAACAAACTCGACAAGCGGGTTTGGGGCAAACCCGGTGCCAAGATTGGTTTTGTCGCGGCGGGCAAAAACTGGCTGGACCTGATTCATGCCATGTCGTTGCTGAACATCGACGCGGACGAAGCCGAGCGCCTAGGCATAACCACTTATAAGATCGGACAGACTTTCCCCTTGGATATGAAGGGGTTCCACGACTGGGCTGAAGGGTTGGACCTGATCGTCATCGTCGAGGAAAAGCGCAAGCTGATCGAAGTTCAAGTCAAAGAGGCCATTTTTGACGACCGACGTGGGCGCCGTGTGTACGGTTGGTACAAGGGCGGTGCCGGAACGCTGCATCGGGAAGAGCTGTTCCCGACCAGAGGGGCGCTTGATCCAATCATGATCGCCGAAAAACTTGGCCAGATTCTGGTTGAGGAAGGCCATGATACCGATGGCGTTCGCGCAGGTCTTGCAAAACTGGACGAGGCACGTCGCGCTGATAATGCCCAGGAAATCGCTGCAAGATTGCCTTATTTTTGTTCGGGATGCCCACATAATAGCTCGACCAAGTTGCCTGAAGGCAGCCGGGCCTATGCGGGGATAGGCTGTCACTACATGGTTCAGTGGATGGATCGTGAGACCACCGGGTTCACTCAGATGGGTGGTGAGGGGGCAAATTGGGTGGGTGAGGCTCCGTTTTCGACCACCAATCACGTGTTTCAGAATCTCGGTGATGGAACCTATAACCATTCGGGTGTTCAGGCGATCCGGGCTGCGTTGGCGGCGGGGACCAACATTACATTCAAGATTCTGTTTAACGATGCCGTCGCTATGACTGGTGGGCAGGAAAACGAAGGCGGGCTGAGTGCTGAACGTATCGTGGCCGAAGTCAAGGCTATGGGCGTGAAAGATGTCGCAGTCGTTTACGATGAGAAAGAGGATGTGAATTTCGGAGCGATGCCTGTCGGTGTCGAAACCTTCGAGCGGTCGGAACTGATGCAGGTTCAGGAAAAGTTCCGTGAAATCGAAGGTGTATCGGTCATTGTTTACATCCAGACTTGTGCTGCGGAAAAGCGCAGGCGGCGCAAGCGGGGGACGTTCCCGGACCCGGATAAGCGGGTATTTATCAACACTGATATCTGCGAAGGTTGTGGGGATTGCGGCGTTCAGTCGAACTGCGTCTCGATCGTGCCGAAGGAAACAGAACTGGGGCGGAAACGCGCCATTGATCAGTCGAGCTGCAACAAGGATTTCTCGTGCCTGAATGGGTTTTGCCCGTCGTTTGTCACCGTCGAGGGTGCACAGGTCCGCAAAGAGGCGACCACCGATATCGAGCTGCCCGATCTGCCCGAACCTTCGCTGCCACAAATCGACGGAACGCACAACGTGGTCATCACCGGTGTTGGTGGTACCGGGGTCGTCACGATCGGGGCGGTTCTTGCACAGGCTGCGCAAATCGACGGTAAAGGTGCGGGTATGATGGAAATGGCAGGCCTCGCGCAAAAAGGCGGTGCCGTTCATATCCATTGTCGTCTGGCCAACCGGCCCGAAGATATCAGCGCAATCCGTGTCGCCACGGGCGAGGCGCATGCGTTGATCGGCGGTGATCTGGTGGTCTCGGCTGGGGCTAAAACACTGGGTCTGACTCAGACCGGGCAGACCGGAGCGGTGGTGAACAATCATGAGATCATCACCGGTGACTTTACGCGTGATACCGAATTCACGATACCCAGCGATCAGCTTGAACTCGCCTTGCAGGCGCGTCTGAAAGATGGGGTGGTTCTGTTCGATGCCACCGATCTGTCGCGGGCTGTGATGGGGGACTCGATCTATTCCAACATGATGATCTTTGGCGCAGCGTGGCAGCGCGGTCTGCTGCCGATCAGTCATCAGTCAATCATGGAAGCGATTGCGCTGAATGGCGCGGCGGTCGAACGCAACAAACGAGCATTCGAAGTTGGTCGCTGGGCGGTGACCCATCCCGAAGATGTCTCCAACATTCTACAACCGAACGTGGCAGAGTTGCCAAAGACGCTGGATCAGGTGATCGATTTCCGCGCAGCGCATTTGACAGACTATCAGGGCAAGCGATTGGCGAAGCGCTATCGCAAACTGGTTGAGAGCGTTGAGGATCAAGACGTCCGTGAGGCAGTTGCCAAAGGATACCATAAGCTATTGTCATATAAGGATGAATACGAGGTCGCACGGTTGCTGCTAGACAGTCGCCAGAAGGCGGAGGCCGAGTTTGATGGTGACTTCAAGATGACCTTCCATCTTGCGCCGCCGACCTTAGGCACAAAGGGGGTGAATGGGCGGCCAGCCAAGAAGGCGTTTGGCGAATGGTTTCTGCGGCCGTTGAAGATTTTGACGAAACTGAAAGCGCTGCGCGGTACGCCGTTGGATGTTTTCGGATATACGGCTGAACGCAAAATGGAACGCGCTCTGATCCGTCAGTACGAGCAGGATATGAAAGAAGTCCTGCCTATTCTGACACCTGAGATACGTGATGCGGTTGCGGCTCTTGCGGCTCTGCCCTTGGATATTCGCGGGTTTGGTCCGGTTCTGGTGGCGAATGAGGCTAAGGCTGCGAAACGACGCGAAGATTTGCTTGCCGTGATCCGAGAGGGCGGGCCTGTATTGACGGCTGCGGCAGAGTGAAGCTTCACAAGCCTGTCACGCGAGCTATGCAAAATGGATCCTCGGCTTTATCTACTCGGTAAACAATCGGAGGAACCTATGCCCTCGCGCCATCATGTCGCCCGTGACATTTCATATGCCCACTCAGCCGAAACGCGGGGTGGGCGTATGCTGATCAAGTTGATGGAAAACACTACGGGCCGAATGCGCCTGATCCGTCGTGCGGACGGGTATGATCAGGACGTCGCGCAGGGTCGTGATTTCTGGTCTGTGATGGTGGATCGCTATGGGCTGACTTTGGATGTGGTGGGCGGTGCGTTATCGAACATTCCCAAAGACGGTCCACTCATTTTGATCGCCAATCACCCCTATGGCATCCTGGACGGGTTGATGATGGGGCATATCCTCTCCCAGACGCGCGGAGACTTTCGCCTTCTGGCCAATCATGTCTTTCGCAAAGCCGAAGACCTGGACCGGATCGTCCTGCCAATCTCGTTTGACGCCACGAAAGAGGCGATGAGGCTGAACCTTGAAACGCGTAAGACCGCTTTGAACTATCTCAGCGATGGCGGGGCAATCGGGATTTTTCCGGGTGGCACTGTCAGCACTGCGGTCAAACCGTTTGCGCATCCCATGGATCCGGGGTGGCGCGGGTTTACCGCTCGCATGGTTGCCAAGTCGAATGCGACCGTGGTGCCGGTGTTCTTCGACGGTCACACCTCACGACTGTTTCAGATTGCGAGCCATCTGCACAACACCTTGCGGATGGGTTTGCTGATCAAAGAGTTCAAAAAACGCGTCGACACCCCGGTCCGTGTCGTCGTCGGAGACCCGATCGGGCGCGATATTCTGGACCCACTGGGCAGGGATACGCGCAAGATGATGGATTTCCTGCGCAAAGCCACGTATGAGCTGTCTCCAGAGCCACTAAAGTCCTATGACTATGGCTATGAATTTGAGGAACGGCATCGCGCCTGAAGGGGCAAATGGCAGTAGGTATCTTTGATTCCGGGTTGGGCGGTCTGACCGTCCTGAACGCCGCGCAGAAACGTCTGCCCGACGTGGATTTTCTGTATTATGCGGATAGCGCGCACGCGCCATATGGCGTGCGCGATGCTGAAGATATTTTCAACCTGACCCGCACCGCCGTGCAGGATCTGTGGGATCGCGGCTGCAACCTGGTGATTCTGGCTTGCAACACTGCCAGCGCCGCCGCTTTGCGCCGGATGCAGGAGGCTGGTGTACCCGAGGGCAAGCGCGTGTTGGGCGTATTCGTGCCTCTGATCGAGGCGCTGACGGAACGGCAATGGGGCGACAATTCTCCACCGCGCGAAGTTCAGATTCAGCATGTGGCGTTGTTTGCAACGCCTGCAACGGTGTCCAGCCGCGCGTTTCAGCGGGAACTGGCATTCCGGGCGATTGGTGTGGATGTCGAAGCGCAGGCCTGCGGCGGCGTAGTCGATGCCATCGAAGAGGGCGATTTAATTCTGGCCGAAGCCTTGGTGCGCAGCCATGTGGACGCACTGAAACGCAAGATGCCGGAACCGCAAGCGGCGATTCTGGGTTGTACGCATTACCCATTGATGGCCGAAGCGTTCCAACAGGCACTTGGCTCGGATGTGAAAGTTTACAGCCAGGGAGACTTAGTCGCCGAGAGTCTAGCGGACTACCTGCAACGCCACCCAAATATGATAGGTGAGGGCGCAGGCAGATATTTGACAACGGGCAAGCCAGGTGTCGTGACGGATCGTGCGACGCAATTTCTCCGACGACAAATCTCGTTTGAAGCCGCCTGACCAAGGTCAAGGACGGCGCTTTTCCCATTTCGTAATTCGTTGACCGTCACAGCGGCGGTCACCCCATGTGACACATGAATGAAAGAGGTCTGACATGACCCATAAAATCGCAATTCTGGGTGCTTCCGGCTATACCGGCGCAGAACTGGTGCGGCTAATCGCCGGTCATCCGAATATGGAAATCAAAGCTCTGGCCGCCGAGCGCAAGGCCGGGCAAACCATGGCGCAGGTGTTTCCGCATTTGCGCCATATGGACTTGCCCGTGCTCTGCAAGATTTCCGAGATCGACTTTTCGCAGATCGACCTGTGCTTCTGCGCCCTACCGCACAAGACCAGCCAGGAGGTCATCCGCGAGCTGCCCGATACTCTGAAAATAGTGGACCTTTCTGCGGATTTCCGGCTGCGGGATGGCGATGAATACCAGAAATGGTACGGCAACCCACATGCCGCGCTTGGGCATCAGGCAGAGGCCGTCTATGGCCTGACCGAATTCTACCGTGATAAGATTCAAACCGCGCGGCTGGTCGCCGGGACCGGGTGTAATGCCGCGACTGGGCAGTATGTATTGCGGCCGCTGGTATCGGCGGGTGTGATTGATTTGGATGACATCATTCTGGACCTCAAATGCACGGTGTCGGGCGCAGGGAGAGCACTAAAAGAAAACCTACTGCATGCAGAGCTTAGCGAAGGTGCGAACGCTTATGCGGTGGGGGGCACCCACCGGCATCTGGGTGAGTTCGATCAGGAGCTCTCGGAAATCGCAGGGCGTACGGTACATGTGCAGTTTACGCCACATCTGATCCCGGCCAATCGGGGTATTCTGGCCACGACCTACGTAAAGGGTGATCCGCAGAGCGTTTATGAAACGCTGCAGTCAGCTTACGACGCCGAGCCCTTCATAAAGGTTCTGCCTTTTGGTGAAACACCGTCAACCCACCATGTTCGGGGGTCAAACTTCTGCCACATCGGGGTTGCCAGTGATCGGATCGAACGTCGCGCGATCGTCGTTGCTGCACTGGATAATCTGACAAAAGGTAGCAGTGGGCAGGCCTTGCAGAACGCCAACCTGATGTTAGGTGAAGATGAAACCCTGGGCCTGATGATGGCCCCACTGTTCCCGTGAGGAAGGCATGAAAACGCTTAAGAAACGTCGTCGAGTTCAAGTTATTCTAATGGCTGTCGTAGCCTTGGTGCTGGCGACGGGTCTAATCGGATATGCGATGCGCGATGGCATCAACTTTTTCCGTTCTCCAAGTCAGGTGATCGCCGAACCGCCCAAGCCGACTGAAGTGTTCCGCATTGGCGGGCTTGTCGAGGAAGGTTCGATCATACGAGGGCAGGGCGAGACGGTGTATTTTGTCGTTACGGATGGCGGCGAAAGCGTCAAGGTCGCATTTACTGGTGTTCTGCCTGATCTGTTCTCTGAAAATCAGGGCATGGTCGGTACGGGCAGCTATGTGGATAACGTGTTTGAAGCCACTGAAATCCTTGCAAAACACGACGAAACTTACATGCCGAAAGAGGTCGTGGACGCGCTGAAAGAGCAGGGCGTTTACAAGGAGGCCGGAGATAGCTGAATGCAGCTATGCTGCATGCCTCGGACGGCAGTGTTTTTGAACAGAAAAAGCAGGGCGTTGCGTGTGAAAGGCAGGCAACGCCCTTTGTTTTTCTGCGGTGTTAACACAATTGGCTGACCGTTTGAGCCATCTGAACAAGGGATGGTTTCATGCAGACGGTTCGACAGATCGCAGAAGGTATTGTCGCGCGCGAAGGTGGCTTCGTTGACGATCCGGATGATCCCGGCGGGGCCACGAAATACGGGGTGACAATACACACCATGCGCCGGTTGGGCCTTGATCTGGATGGGGATGGCACCGTGACCCGAAAGGATGTGCGCGCGCTGAGCAAGGCAGAGGCCGTTGAGATTTTTATCAATCACTATTTCGAGAAGCCGCGCCTGGGAGTGCTGCCCGAAGCATTGCAGGCATCGATATTTGATATGTATGTGAACGCGGGCGCCCAGGCAGTGCAGATTTTACAAAGCGTTCTGCGTCAGATGGGATACCGAGTCGCAATTGACGGGGTCATTGGCCCTCAGACCGTAAGCGCGGCGGGTGATGCTGCAAAGCCCAAGCCACTGGCGCTTAGGGATGCTTATGGCGTCGCAAGACGTAACTATTATTTCAGATTGGCGGATCGGCGAGCAGCACTTCGCAAATATGCCCGGACGCGGGCCGGTGGCAAAGGTGGGTGGATTAAACGCGCCGAAGAATTCCTGTCGCCCAAATATCATCTGAGTGCTGCAGATTTTCAGAAAAGGATATCAGGATGGGTTTGATCTCTGGTCTGCTGGCGCTTTTGTTTGGTGGTGGCCGCAACGTGGTTCAAGAAACCACCGAAGTATTTCGCGAAAATGCAGAGAGCGGGGCCGTGCGTTCAGCGGCGCTGCGTCAGGCAGCCATGGCGCAATTCGGATCTGAATTCGCGACACCTGCAAAGGGAGGTTTTGATCGCTTCATGGACGGGTTGAATCGCCTCCCGCGTCCCGCACTGGCGTTGGGCACGTTGGGTCTGTTTCTGGCCGCTATGATTAATCCGCTATGGTTCGCTGCGCGAATGCAGGGCATTGCATTGGTCCCGGAACCACTATGGTGGCTGTTGGGGGTTATCGTGTCGTTTTACTTTGGTGCGCGGCATCAGGTAAAAGCACAGGATTTTCAACGGGAAATCAGTGCCACATTGCTGCGGGCGCCAGACGTGATGGCACATCTGGAGGCAATCCAAGGGTTGCGCGATGACAGTTCGGGGCAGGTTGAATCCGGTTCGAATATTTCTCCGACCCAGGGGGTTGCGCAGCCGGATTCAAATCCTGCACTAGACGACTGGCGCCGCCTGCGAGAAGCCTGAGGCGCGACACTATGTGCGGTGATCACAGGCGAATGTGAATGGCACTTACCGGGCCATCGAAGTATAGTTCGGTCATGATTACAGAGCTCGGCCATTTCGCACTGATCTTAGCCTTCCTGGTTGCCATCGTTCAGACGGTGGTGCCGCTGATTGGGGCTGCCAACCGCTGGAACGGATGGATGGTCTTTGCTGAACCCGCAGCCGTCGCTCAGTTCCTGTTGACGGCGTTTTCCTTCGGGGCCTTGGTATGGGCTTTCGTTTCGTCCGACTTCTCGCTTCGGATCGTGGTCGAGAACAGCCATTCCGCCAAGCCGATGCTGTACAAGATCAGCGGGACATGGGGAAACCACGAAGGCTCGATGCTACTATGGGTCTTAATCGTCACCATTTTTGGGGCGATGGCGGCAGTTTTTGGCGGGGGTTTACCACCAACACTCAAGGCGCGTGTTCTGTCAGTACAATCTGCGATCGGTGTGGCGTTCTTTGCGTTCATTCTATTCACCTCGAACCCGTTTGATCGGTTACCGGTGCCACCCTTCGATGGCCGCGACCTGAACCCGTTGTTGCAAGACCCCGGCTTGGCGTTTCATCCACCGTTCCTGTATCTGGGCTATGTTGGCCTGAGCATGGCGTTCAGCTTTGCTGTTGCTGCTCTGATCGAAGGGCGCGTGGATGCGGCATGGGGTCGTTGGGTGCGACCCTGGACCCTTGCAGCGTGGATATTCCTGACCATCGGCATCGCACTGGGGTCATGGTGGGCTTATTACGAATTGGGATGGGGCGGATTCTGGTTCTGGGACCCGGTGGAAAATGCGTCGTTCATGCCATGGCTTCTGGCCGCAGCTCTGCTGCATTCTGCTATCGTGGTTGAAAAGCGTGAAGCGTTAAAAAGCTGGACCATCCTGTTGGCAATCATCGCTTTTGGCTTTTCGCTAATCGGCACTTTCATCGTGCGATCGGGGCTTTTGACCTCGGTCCACGCCTTTGCAAGTGACCCTGAACGCGGCGTCTTTATTCTGGTCATTCTGGTGGTCTTTATTGGCGGTGCATTGACGCTGTTTGCAGCGCGCGCGCAGGCGATGGAAGCAAAGGGTGTTTTCGGCATGGTCAGCCGCGAAAGTGCGCTGATTGTGAACAACCTGTTGCTAGCGGTCAGCTGTTTCGTCGTGTTCTTTGGCACGCTTTGGCCGATGATCGCCGAGATGGCGTTTGATCGAAAGCTTTCGGTTGGTGCTCCGTTCTTTAATGCGGCCTTTACGCCATTCATGGTTGCCCTTGGCATCGTGCTGCCGGTGGGCGCAATGCTGCCTTGGAAGCGCGGCAAATTGGGCAAGGCGGCTTGGTCGCTTCGCTACGCCTTTGTGTTGGCGGTCGCGCTGGCGATACTTGTCTGGGTCATGCAGACTGGACGCAGTGCATTGGGGCCGGTGGGCCTGTTTCTTGGCGCTTGGATCACCTTCGGCGCAATCGTTGACCTTTGGAGCCGTACGGGCCGCAAAGGCAACTTGGCACGTCTGTTCCGTTTGCCCGGCGCGGATTGGGGCAAGGCGGTTGCGCATACCGGATTGGGCGTCACGATCTTCGCGATTGCAGGTCTGACGGCTTGGGAGGTCGAGGATATCCGTGTCGCGCAAGCGGGTCAGCCATTTGAGGTTGGTCAGTTTACCTTGACCTTGCAAGATGTGCGCCGGGTGCAGGGGCCGAACTATTTCTCGACCACGGCGGATGTAAGCGTCGAACAGAATGGACGGCAGATTACAACGTTGCACCCCGAAAAACGTGACTATCCAGTGGCGCGGATGCCCACGACCGAAGCAGCCATCGACTATCGGTTGCTGCGCGATCTATATGTCGTGATCGGCGATCAGCAGGCAGATGGTGGTTGGGTGATGCGAACCTATATCAAACCTCTGGCCAATTGGATCTGGGGTGGATGTATCCTGATGGCTTTGGGCGGCGCGCTCAGCCTGTCGGATCGTCGTTTTCGGGTTGCTGCCGGGGCTCGTAAAACCCCTGCAAGCGGGGTTCCAGCTGAATGAAACGATTGCTTATTGTCCTGTTGCTGATCGCGTCTCCGACATTGGCCGTTCAACCGGATGAGGTTTTGGACGACCCGGCGCTAGAGGCGCGCGCGCGTGACATCAGCACTGGGTTGCGCTGTCTGGTCTGCCGCAACGAAAGCATCGATGAAAGCAATGCCGAGCTTGCGCGCGATTTACGCATCCTCTTGCGTGAACGCCTTGTCGCCGGAGATACGGATCAGGAAGCGGTGGAATTCATCGTCGACCGCTATGGGGAATATGTCCTGCTGAAACCGACGACAACTGGTGCCAATCTGATGCTATGGCTGGCGGGTCCAATCATGTTGCTGATCGCGGCTGGCGTGGGCTGGAACTTTTTACGCAAGCGATCCCAGCATCAGAATGCAGTGCATGCCGATACACTGAGTGAGGAAGAACAGGAACGTCTGCGACGGATTCTGGAAGACTGACGCGCGGTTCTGCTTTTCCTTTTTCCACATTTGCGTCAGTGTTTTGCCAAACGCTGCGCAGGTGAGGTTTTACATGGAATACAAAGCGGTCCTTCTGGATATCACGGATGATCTGGCGGTTTTGACGCTGAATAGGCCGGACAAGATGAATGCGCTGACGACGCAGATGCGGGCCGAGATCACCTATGCGATGAAAGACGCAGCCCGCCATGCGCGCGCAATCGTGTTGACGGGCGCAGGGCCTGCTTTTTGTTCTGGCCAGGATCTTGGTGATGCGTCGAGCACGGGAAAGATCGACCTCGAACGCGCGCTGCGGGACGAATATGAACCGATGCTTGAGGCTGTCTATGATTGTCCGGTCCCAACCATCGCGGCCGTCAATGGCCCAGCAGCGGGGGCGGGGGCCAATCTGGCGCTTTGCGCCGATGTGGTGATCGCAACCGAAAGCGCCTATTTCCTGCAGGCTTTCGCGCGGATTGGTTTGTTGCCGGATGCTGGCGGCACATGGTTTATGCCGCGTCAGATGGGATTTGCCAAAGCGATGGGGGCTGCCCTGTTTGCGGACAAAATCACCGCGCGTCAGGCAGATGATTGGGGGTTGATCTGGGAAGCGGTGTCTGATGATCAGTTCGATGCGCACTGGCGCGAACGGGCCGCTTATTTGGCCAATGGTCCAACCGCCGGCTTCCGGGCGATCAAACAGGCGATCCGGGGGACCTATGACAGGACGTTGCCGCAACAGCTTGCAGCCGAAGCACATCTGCAGGGTGAATGCGGACGTACCCGCGATTTCGCTGAAGGTGTGGTGGCGTTTCTGGAAAAACGCCCCGCGAAGTTCGAGGGGCGCTGATCCGTCGATCAGGCCCGGCGACGGCGGCGCGTGCGTCGTTCGGGCGCGGCATCATCTCCGGTGCCATCCGAGGCCGATGTAAATGGGCCAAGCGCTGATGTGATCTGATCCAGTGTCGGGCGTTCTCCACGCGGGCCAGCATCCAGGGCCGCGCGCATTTCGCGCAGATGCGCAGGCATGGTGCCGCAGCATCCGCCAATGATCGTAGCCCCTGCATCCCGGGCCATTGCAGCATACAGCCCCATCAACTCGGGTGTTCCGTCGTAATGGATATGTCCATCCACATATTTTGGGATGCCTGCGTTACCTTTTGAAATCAGCGGACGCTCGTTGCCCTGTGCGGCAAAGCCAAGCACCGTCCGTAAAATGTCGGACGCACCCGTTCCGCAGTTGGCCCCGAAGGCGACCGGAGGATTGGGCAAAGTCTCGACAATCGTCACCAGGTCAGAGGACGTGACGCCCATCATTGTCCGGCCCGCAGTGTCAAAGCTCATGGTGCCGCACCAGGGCATGTCAGCCAGCGCGAATGCCTCGGCTGCAGCTCGAAATTCCTCGGGGGCGCTAATGGTCTCAAGCCACAGAACATCCGCTCCACCGGCCTTTAGCGCCTCGGCCTGTTCATGAAACATTTCCACGGCTTCGGAATGCGACAAGCTGCCAACTGGTTGCATGATTTCGCCTGTGGGGCCGACGGAACCGGCCACGATAACCGGGCGGCCCGCTTTGTCGGCAACCTCACGACCCAGTTCAGCGCCAATGCGATTCAGCTCGGCCACTCGGTTCTGGGCGTCGTGTAGCTTTAGCCGTGCAGAAGTACCGCCAAATGTGTTGGTCAGAAACAGATCGCTGCCCGCATCGACCGAGCCCTGATACAAAGCCCGGATCTTGTCGGGGGCATCGACGTTCCACAATTCCGGCGCATCACCGGATTGCAGGCCCATGTTGAACAGGTTAGTTCCGGTCGCCCCATCCGCAAGAATGACGTCGACGGTTTCCAGAAGGGTGCTGAGCGCATTTGTCATTGGGGCAATCCAAATATGAGGCCAAAGCCCATCAAAAAATGAGACGCCCCGTGTCTCATGACCGGGGCGTCAAATCAAATTCATAAAACTCATGAAGATCATGAGCCTTGCAAGTCAAACCTTACGAGTCGGCTTCGGCCATTACCTGTTCTTTGGCTTCAATCAGCAGCTCGACCATCTTCTCGCGAATTTTTGACTCATCCGCGAGATCACCGAGATAGCCTTTGACCGCCTCGACCACGTCGTCTTCGCTGACATTCTGAAGATCTGTATGCACCAGCTCCTGCCCGTATTTCCGTGCCTGTTCCACGGTTTCGCCTTTCAGCGCCGAGGCCCAGACCGCCATGAACCGGTTGCGGCGCATGCGTGCGATGAACTGCATCTTTTCGTCATGGGCGAACTTGCTTTCGAATGCGGCTTCACGTTCGTCAAATGTGGTCATTGGTTGGGGACCTCTTGGGTTGAATGATCTTTCCTGATGATATGACTATACGACACCCCGGGTGCAAGGTATTTGCGCTGCGTCAAAGCCTCTCGGGGTCGCGAACTTGCGGGAAGGCGGGGCTTGCACTATGAGGGCGCCAACGTAAGGGGACTCATTCCCTTTCCTCAGACTGGAAAGGTCGCTCATGGCGCGTCGCAAAAAGATTTACGAAGGTAAAGCGAAGATCCTGTATGAAGGTCCTGAGCCCGGGACAATCGTGCAGTATTTCAAGGACGACGCCACCGCATTCAACGCCGAGAAGAAAGATGTCATCGACGGCAAGGGCGTTCTGAACAACCGTCTGAGCGAGTTCTTTATGACAGGCCTATCGCAGATTGGCGTGCCGACCCATTTCATTCGGCGTCTGAATATGCGCGAACAATTGGTCCGCAATTGTGAGATCATCCCACTGGAAGTGATTGTGCGCAACTATGCGGCAGGAACTATGTCCAAGCGTCTCGGCATTGCCGAGGGCACCCAGCTGCCGCGCCCGATAGTCGAATACTGCTACAAGGAAGACGCGCTGGGTGATCCGCTGGTAACCGAAGAGCACATCGCGGCCTTTGGCTGGGCCAGTCAGCAGGATATGGACGACATCCTCAGCCTGGCGCTGCGTGTAAATGATTTCCTAAGCGGTATGATGCTGGCAGTGGGCATTCGTCTGGTTGATTTCAAGATTGAGATTGGGCGGGTATACGAAGGCGATTTCCAGCGCCTGATCGTTGCCGATGAAATCAGCCCCGATAGCTGCCGTTTGTGGGATATCGAGACCGGTCAAAAGCTGGATAAAGACGTGTTCCGACGTGATCTTGGCAGCCTGACTGACGCGTATTCAGAAGTCGCCCGTCGCCTTGGTGTACTGCCCAAAAGCAACGTCACCAAACCCACTCTGATCAACTGATCCTGCCCTTGGTGGCAGGGTTGTCCGACAAGCCTAAGCGGGGTATCCCGCGCGCAACGAAACGGACCATCAAACGGTCCATGACTGGAGTTTTCGAACATGAAGGCACGTGTGCATGTGATGCTCAAGAACGGGGTTCTGGACCCGCAGGGCGAGGCCGTGCGTCACGCATTGGGTGCGATGGGGTTTGATCAGGTCGAAGGTGTTCGTCAGGGCAAGGTGATCGATCTGGAACTGGCAGATGGCGCAACCGAGGCAGACGTGACCCGGATGTGTGAAAAGCTGTTGGCCAACACGGTCATCGAACGCTTTGAGATCGAACTGATCTAAGTTTTCACGACCAAGGAGGGTCCGTCATGCGCGCAGCCGTCATCGTTTTTCCCGGTTCCAACTGCGACCGTGATCTTGCCGTCGCCTTCGAACAGGCGGGGTTTTCGGTCGATATGGTTTGGCACAAAGATGCCACGTTGCCTGAGGGCATCGATATCGTAGGTGTGCCCGGCGGGTTTTCCTACGGGGATTATCTGCGCTGCGGGGCGATTGCGGCCCAGTCGCCGATCTGCAAGGCGCTGGCTGCGCATACCGAACGTGGCGGCTATGCCGTCGGCATATGCAACGGCTTTCAGGTTCTAACCGAAACCGGGATTCTGCCGGGGGCGTTGCTGCGCAACGCGGGGCTGAAATACATCTGCCGAACTGTTGGCCTGAAGGTGGAAACCAGCGACAGCGCCTTCACCGAAGGGTACAATGCTGGGGATGTGATCGGGATCCCAATCGCGCATCATGATGGCAATTATTTTGCAGACGATGAGGTGCTGGCGGAACTGAAAGATCAGGATCGCATTGCCTTCACTTACGCCGAAAATCCGAATGGTTCGCGCGACGATATTGCAGGCATATTATCGCACAACCGTCGCGTGTTAGGTATGATGCCCCACCCGGAACGGGCGGCGGATTCAGGCCACGGAGGCACCGACGGAACGGCGCTCTTCCGCGCATTGGCGGGGGTGCTGACACCTGCGTGACTTGAGGTCATCAGTCTGGACGCGTAGCGTCAGGATATGAGTGCAGAAGATCAATCAGGCAGCGGTTGGTTCCTGAACCGGCTGCGCGGGTCGCCGATGGGTTGGCGGCTGCGGCTTGCCGTGTTCTTTCTGCTGATCGCAACCGTCGCCACGGTCTGGATTACCAATAGTCTTTTGACCAGCCGTTTCACCGAATCCACTCGGAACCGGGCCGAGCTTCGTCTTGCGCTGTATTCGGGCAACCTGCTTAGCGAGTTGCGACGCAATTCCATTGTTCCGCAGCTTCTTGCCCGTGATCCGACGCTGATTTCGGCACTGCAGTCCAGTGATTACACATTGTCGACGCAGCGGCTGATATCCTTTGTCGAGGAAATCGGTGCTGCCTCACTGGTTTTGTTGGACGGTGACGGTTTTACGGTCGCGGCGACCGATCGTAGCCGACTCGGCGAAGGTCATCGCGGCTCCCCTTACTTCATTGATGCGATGCGGTCGAATGCCACGATATTCTCGGTCATTCCGCGTGAGGCAGGTGGTTACAGCTTTGTGTATTCGCGCCGCATCGAGGCCAATGCCGAGATCCTTGGTGTCATTGTCGTAGAGGTCGATCTGCAGAAATTCGAACGCGCTTGGGCGGGGATTTCTGACGCCGTGATGGTGACCGACAGCACCGGTGCGATAATCCTGTCAACGGAACCGAAATGGCGTGGTCTGGATGAAGGTAGCGCGATCCTGCGTCAACCCCCGCAAAGCGCCATTCAGCGTGCGATCCGCGCGACGACAGATTGGAATGCGCTGCCCCCAGATGCCTATTTGCAGGGCGAGGCGGTGATGCGGATGGAAACGCGCATCCCCTTCCGGGGTTGGCAGATGACCTCGTTCACCACCTATTCGTCGATCCGGGAGAGGGTGAATAGCGTACTTGCGCTGGAAATCATGGCCTTTGCGATTCTTCTGGCGCTCGCGTTCTATGCGCTCAGCCGCAGGGCCACGTCGCGTATGACGCTGTTCCAGCGCGAGTCGGCGGAGCTTCGCGCATTGAATACCAGGCTGCAGCGGGAAATTGCTGAGCGGGAACGGGTTGAAAAGACGCTGGAAGTTGCCGAGCAAACCCTTGCGCAAAGCTCAAAACTGGCCGCACTTGGTGAGATGTCGGCTGCAGTCAGTCACGAGCTGAACCAGCCCCTGGCGGCGATGAAAACTTATCTGGCAGGCGCACGTCTGTTGCTGCGCCGGAACCGCCCCGAAGAGGCCTTGGCCAGCTTTGGCCGCATTGACGGGTTGATCGAGAGGATGGGGGCCATCACGCGCCAGCTGAAATCTTATGCGCGTAAGGGCGCGGATGCGTTTTCGCCAGTAAATCTTGGCGAAGCACTGGCCTCAAGCCTGTCTATGATGGAGCCGCAGCTGAGGCAGCGGCATGTCAAGATTACCCAGATTCTGCCCGAAGAACCTGTTATAGTGATGGGAGATCGGATGCGGATCGAACAGGTTATGGTCAATCTCTTGCGCAATGCGCTGGACGCCACCAAATCTGTTCAGGAACCTGATGTCGAAATAATCCTCGCCGCGGGTGATACGGCTGTATTGACCGTGCGCGACAATGGCCACGGGATCGAGAATATCGAGAACCTGTTCGAGCCGTTCTACACGACCAAGCGCCCCGGAGACGGCGTTGGTCTGGGGCTTGCCATCTCGTCCGGGATCGTGAACGACCATGGCGGACGGTTGACTGCGCGCAACGGACAGCAGGGCGGCGCGGTGTTTGAGATGCAATTGCCCATTCTGGGTAGCGACGGCCTTGAGGCTGCGGAATAAAGGAAGTGACTATGGCACAGGCCATGAAGATCGCCATCGTGGATGACGAACAGGACATGCGTCAGTCGATCAGCCAGTGGCTGGCACTGTCGGGATACGACACCGAGACATTCGCCAGCGCCGAGGATGCACTCAAGGTTCTGGGGCCCGAATATCCGGGGATCGTGATCTCTGACATCAAGATGCCCGGCATGGATGGCATACAGTTGCTGAAAAAGCTGATGGGTGCGGACAGCACTCTGCCCGTGATCATGATTACGGGGCATGGTGATGTTCCGATGGCAGTCGAAGCAATGCGTGTCGGGGCGTTTGATTTCCTTGAAAAGCCTTTCAACCCGGATCGTATGTCAGAATTGGCCAAGCGGGCCAGTAATGCACGACGCCTGACGCTAGACAACCGTGCACTGCGGCGCGAGCTTTCGGGCGGCACCCAGATCATGAACAAGTTAATCGGTGCAAGCCCTGTTATGGAGCGTCTGCGCGAGGACATTCTGGATCTGGGGCAGGCTGATGGTCATGTTCTGATCGATGGTGAAACAGGGACCGGTAAGACCTTGGTCGCGCACGCCTTGCATGCGGTCGGTAGCCGAGCGGGCAAGAAATTTGTTCTGGTATCCTGCGCTGCGCTGGAGGAAGAGACGCTCTCAAAACGTCTATTCGGACCGATGTTGCCCGAGGACACACAATTGCCGGCCATTGAAGAAGCGCGTGGTGGGACATTGGTTCTGGAAGACATCGAAGCGCTGAGCGATACGCTGCAGGCCCGGCTTCTTAGCGTGATGAATGATCAAGGTACGCCTGCGGAAACGCGGATCGTTGCAATTTCGAACCTGCAAGAGGCAGGTAAGACCTCGGAAGACGTGTTGCGACCGGATTTGTTCTATCGACTTGCGGCGTTGCGCATCACCATGCCGCCGCTGCGTCAGCGAGGCGAAGATATTCTGACCTTGTTCACCCGTCTGAGTGAGCAGTTTGCCGAGGAATACGGGTGTGAGGCCCCGCAGGTCAGCGCACAGGAAGCGGCACAACTGTTGCAAGCTCCGTGGCCGGGGAATGTACGGCAGCTAATCAACATTGCCGAACGCGCGGTACTGCAATCGCGGCGCGGCTCTGGGACGATTGCGTCTTTGCTGATGTCCGATCATGAGGAAATGCAGCCGGTGATGACGACTGAAGGCAAGCCGTTGAAGGAATACGTCGAAGCGTTCGAGCGGATGCTGATCGACAACACGATGCGCCGTCACAAGGGCTCGATCGCGTCGGTGATGGACGAGTTGTGCCTGCCGCGCCGGACGCTGAACGAGAAGATGGCCAAATATGGGCTGCAGCGTTCAGACTATTTGTAACGCTCATAGAGGGGGCCAGCCCCCTCTCTTGGCCTTGCAGGCCAATTCACGCCCCCGAGGTATTTTGGGCCAGATGAAGAGATCCTGCGCTGCGTTCCGGGGCTGAATGCAGTTTGCCCATTGTCTTTTCCACAGGACTGCTTTTATTGTGGTCGGACGGGCCGGGCGTTTTACGCCTGCAAGCCCCGTTTTTTTGAGATTCGCTGCTGAGCCGATGACGAGGATCGATCCCGCGCGGTACTGCAGACCGATTATGCCCTTGATTGGGCAGATGAACGCCTGAGCCCGTCTATACGGGCGAAAGGAATAAATGGGCAGGCCGCGATCAACGCGCCTGTCGGAGAAGAACCGCGATGACGCGCGCGCAACGATTGAGTATACGGGCAGGGGGCCATAGCGCCAGACCCTGCCGCGCGCCGTCCGATATCGCCCGTACAAGACACCTTCCCAAAAGCGCCTGTCCGCCTGGACGGGTCAGGACAACGCGTTTGGCGCGGTGCACCAAGGACACATGGCTAAGAAAATGCTTATCGATGCCACCCACGCGGAGGAAACCCGCGTTGTGGTGGTCGATGGAAACAAGGTTGAGGAATTTGACTTTGAATCCGAAAACAAACGCCAGCTTGCTGGCAACATCTATCTTGCAAAAGTAACTCGGGTCGAGCCGTCGCTGCAGGCGGCTTTTGTGGATTATGGTGGGAACCGACACGGGTTCCTGGCGTTTTCCGAGATTCATCCTGATTACTACCAGATCCCCGTCGCCGACCGTGAGGCGTTGATGGAGGAAGAGCGTGCATATGCCGAATCTATGCGCGCGCGGGATGACGCGGAAGAATCGAAGCCGAAAAAGCGCCGATCACGTTCGCGCAGCAAAGCAGCGAACGTTAAGTCCGACGATCCAGTGGAAACGATGGAAGTCTCTTCCGAGCCGTCGGGGATGGAAACCATCGATCTGGACGACAGTGACGAAACCGCAGATTTGTCTGTGCCTGAAGGTACATCTCCGATGGAGACGGTTGCGGATACGCCTGTGGAAGAACCGGATGATGCAGGTGGTTCCCAGCAGACGGGAGAGGCCGCTACTGAAGTCGTAGATGCGGAAGAAACTGCTGAGCAAAGCCCAGCGGATGCATCCACCGAAGCGGCAGAGGAAGCCTCTGAAACTGAGAGCGCCGAAGCCGCAGCTGAACCGGAATCTGCAGGAGAAGATGGCGATTCCGAAGACGATGACAAGCAGACCGACGCGACTGCGAAAGACGATTCCATCGAATCCGTAGCGGATGAAGATGACAGCGAAGATATTCGCCCACCGCGCAAGCCGCGGCCGCGCCGATACAAGATTCAGGAAGTGATCAAGGTGCGCCAGGTTTTGCTGGTGCAGGTCGTGAAAGAAGAACGGGGCAACAAGGGGGCGGCGCTGACAACCTATCTGTCGCTTGCCGGGCGCTATTGCGTATTGATGCCGAACACCGCGCGTGGTGGCGGGATCAGCCGCAAGATTACAAACGCGGCGGATCGGAAGAAGCTGAAGGACATTGCCTCGGAAATTGACGTGCCGTTGGGCGCGGGTCTTATTGTGCGGACGGCCGGGGCCAAGCGTACAAAATCCGAGATCAAGCGCGACTATGAATATCTGCAACGGCTTTGGGAGCAAATCCGTGAACTGACGCTGCAATCCATTGCGCCCGCGAAAATCTATGAAGAAGGCGATCTGATCAAACGCTCGATCCGCGATCTTTATAACCGCGATATCGATGAGGTTCTGGTTGAAGGCGAGGGCGGGTACCGCATCGCCAAGGACTTCATGAAGATGATCATGCCGTCCCACGCCAAGAACGTGAAACGGTACGAGGATGCGCTGCCGCTATTCGCGCGCTATCAGGTTGAAAGCTATCTGGCGGGGATGTTCAATCCCACGGTTCAGCTGAGATCAGGTGGCTATATCGTGATCGGAGTGACCGAGGCATTGGTCGCGATCGACGTGAACTCGGGCCGGGCGACCAAAGAAGGCTCGATCGAGGAAACGGCTCTTAAGACCAACCTGGAAGCTGCTGAAGAAGTGGCGCGCCAGTTGCGATTGCGCGACCTTGCGGGCCTGATCGTCATCGACTTTATCGATATGGACGAGCGCAAGAATAACGCGGCCGTTGAGAAGCGTCTGAAAGACAAGCTGAAAACGGATCGTGCCCGAATTCAGGTAGGGCGGATTTCGGGCTTTGGTCTGTTGGAGATGAGCCGCCAGCGTCTGCGCCCCGGTATGCTTGAGGCGACGACTCAGCCGTGCCCGGCTTGTCATGGCACCGGTCTGATCCGTTCGGATGACAATATGGCATTGTCGATCCTGCGTCAGATCGAAGAGGAAGGCACCCGCCGCCGATCGCGCGAGGTTCTGGTGCGCTGCCCGGTGAGTATTGCCAACTTTCTGATGAACCAGAAACGCGAACATATCGCCCAGATCGAGGCGCGATATGGTTTGTCGGTTCGGATCGAAGGGGATGTGCATCTGGTCAGCCCTGATTTCTCGATGGAGAAGTTCAAGACCGCGAGTCGCGTTGTCCCGGAAGCAACCGCGCCAGTGGTCTCGGTGGACGCGTCGCTGATGGATATGGTCGACGCCACTGATGAGGACGAAAGCGAAGAAGAAACTGCGGTCGAGGTCGAAGAAGAGACTAAGCCCAAGCGCAAACGGCGTCGGCGGCGTCGCAAGAAAAGTTCTGGTGGTGAAGATGCCTCGGACGGAAATGGCGAAGAGGCTGATACCGTAGGCGAAGAGGTTTCCGAGGCTCAAGCTGAAGCGGTCGAAGCCAAGCTAGATGAGGCTGAGTCGGTAGTTGAGGAAGAGGCTGAGAAAACGGCCAAACCCAAGAAACGTCGGGCGCCGCGGCGTCGTAAAAAGGATGTTGAAGCAGAGGCGGAAGCTAAAGCCCCACAGTCTGCAGACGACGAACCAGCCGTTGAGCAAGAGAGCAAACCGGAAACAGCAAAACCCGAAGCTGTTGAAGCTGAACAGCCGGAGCAAACCGAGGACACTCAGGACGTTGCGGAAACGCCTGAGCCTGAGGCAGCGCAAGTGCAGTCGGATGAAGGATCACCAGAAGCAGAACCGGTCGTCGCCGAAACCGAAGAGCAACCTGCTGAACCTGAGGTCGTCGATATCGAAACGCCGGAGCCTGTCCTTGAGACGGTGGCAGAGGAACCTGAACCATCACCGGCCAAGCCAAAGCGGCGCGGTTGGTGGTCATTGGGACAATAATGAAAAGGCGGGCCAGTTGGCCCGCCTTTTTCGTTTCTGATACCAGAGGCTTTAGTCAGATTTGCGGATCAGATATATCTGGTGCCCATTTGAACTGTCTGCTGAGATCAGTGTATGGCCCGCTTCAGTGCAGAAATGCGGTACGTCGATAATTGCTGCCGGGTCATCAGCCAATATACGAAGCAACCCACCCGCAGGCAGAGATTTTAGCCGTTTTCGGGCTTTCAGCACAGGCAAGGGGCATAACAATCCCAGCGCATCCAGTGTTTCCGTCTCATCTGTCATCCGGTTGAGATATTTCCAAGCTGCGCTGCTGTCCAGTATGCAACCACGAGGATGTGACTGAATGGCCCCGTGACGAAGGTCACTCGATACCATATGTGCAGTTGTATGTTTGGAATTGATATCATCGACGCTGGGCTGCTGCCTGCCATGTTCATCGCCATGCTTGGCGGGTTGATCAGCTTTCTGTCACCCTGTGTGCTGCCGATTGTGCCGCCCTATCTGGCCTATATGAGCGGTGTAACGATCAATGAAATGCAGGATGAAGCGCGGGCGCGACGGAAGGCTACACTCTCGGCGCTGTTTTTTGTGCTTGGCTTGTCGACGGTCTTCCTGCTGCTGGGTTTCACAGCTTCGGCCTTTGGGGCGTTTGTCCTTCAAAATCAGGTGCTATTTGCCAAATTGTCCGGGGCGGTGGTGATTGTCTTTGGCCTTCACTTCTTGAATGTATTTCGCATTCCTCTTCTGGATCGTGAAGCAAGGGTTGAGACCGGAGATTCCGGTGGTTCGGTCTTTGGTGCTTATATCCTGGGCCTTGCGTTTGCCTTTGGCTGGACCCCGTGTATCGGTCCGCAACTTGGCGCGATTTTATCTCTGGCGGCGTCAGAGGCTTCGGTCGCGCGTGGCACTTTGTTGCTTGGGGTTTACGCTGCGGGGTTGGGCATACCGTTTCTTCTGGCAGCAATGTTCCTGAATCGGTCGATGGCCCTGATGAACAGGATCAAGCCGTATATGGGCACCATCGAAAAGGTGATGGGCGGGTTGCTGTTGTTTGTCGGTATCATGCTGATCACCGGGTTGTTCACCGAGTTCAGCTGGTGGCTTCTTGAAACATTTCCGGCATTGGCGAACTTTGGTTAACCCTCTGGCGTTAAACGTGGATGGCTGAACAGCGGGTCTTACCTTGAAGGTACCGCTGCGCTAGTCTGCGGATCAGAGGGCCGGGTCATGAGCAGTCAACAACCCCATCTGCAGGTGCGCAAGCGCCGGGTTTTTTATATTCCCGGTTACGATCCGATTCCTCCGCGCCGTTACCGAGAGCTTTATCGTAAAGAAGGCAACGCACAGGCGGCCATTTCAGGTTATGAGATTGATATCAGCGCCAAGAAAGGTGACGGCGGATATGGCTGGCACGTCACATCGCAACAGGATGGTGGGCCGGTCGAGACTGATATCGATGTATTGGTGTGGTCCGATATCGTGCGGGACAGCATGGCCCGATCGATTCCGGCGACATACGCCCAAATGGCAAGGACCGCCTGGATTTACATCACAACTGGAACGCTTTGGCGACTTATGCAACTGCGCAAGGGGCCAGTTATCGCAGCACTATACCCGGTGGGAATGCTTTTGGTTCAACTGGCGCTGGCGCTGCTTGCCGCTTGGGGCGTGGTTGCTGGATTGGCCCCGTTCATCGGGTGGTGGTCACTATTGCCTGCTTCGGCAGTGATCTTTGGGTTGATGCGTTGGTTTAGAAAAATAGACAGCCGATTTTTTGCATATTACCTAATGCATGACTACGCCCATTCGGCGCGCATGAAAGGGGAGTACTCACCCGCGATACAAGCGCGTCTCAGTCAGTTTGCAGGGCAGGTTTCTTTGGCTCTGAGGTCGGATTTTGATGAAGTTTTGGTTGTCGGCCATAGCTCTGGTGCCCATCTGGGCGTGACTGTGTTGGCCGAGGTGTTGCGGGGGTCGGGGATTTCAAGCGATCGAGCCTTGTCTTTCCTGACTTTGGGGCAGGTCGTGCCGATGGTCTCCTTCCTGCCTAAGGCCAACGCCTTACGGGCCGATTTGCAATATCTTTCAGAAAGCGAAGAACTCAACTGGGTCGATGTATCGGCACCAGGTGACGGCTGTGCGTTTGCGCTGTGTGATCCGGTCGCGGTCAGCGGGGTATCGCGCTCCGGTAAACGATGGCCTCTGGTTCTTTCTGCGGCGTTCACCCAGACGCTTTCGCCTGAGCGCTGGAAGCAGCTCAGGTGGCGGTTCTTTCGGCTTCATTTCCAGTATCTTTGCGCCTTCGATAGACCCAATGATTACGATTACTTCAGAATAACCGCAGGCCCCCAAACGCTTGCGCAGCGATATATGAACCGTGCGCCTTCACGTTCGCGCATCGAAAAAGCGGTTTCCAAATACACTACGGTGGACACATGAGGCCGCCAAAGCCAACACCACGTCCCGATAAGGTCTCGCTCTGGCGGTATCTGCGTTTGTTTCGACAGGACCTGTTATCTGCCCAGCCCCAGCGCCTGTACCGGGCGTGGATGGCCGAATTTCGAACCCCGTTCTTTCGGTCATACCTGATCAATCAGCCTGATCTGATCCGGACCGTGCTGAAAGATCGCCCCGATGCGTTCCCAAAATCAAACCGTATCAGCGAAGGTCTGCGCCCATTGCTTGGTCGGTCGGTGTTTCTTACCAATGGCGCGGAATGGCGGCGGCAGCGGCGGATCATTGATCCTGCGTTTGAAGGCGGGCGGTTGAAAGATACGTTTCCAGCCATGGTGGCCGCGGCGCAAGCCTGCGTGGACAGGCTTGAAGCGCATGTCGGGCAAGAGGTGGAGTGCGAGGGCATCACAAGCCACGTGGCGGCGGATGTGATTTTCCGAACCCTGTTTTCGGTCCCCATCGAACATGAGGTTGCCGCACAGGTCTTTGATAAATTCCGGCTCTATCAGCGGGAACAACCCTTGTTGAATCTGGCAGCCTTTGTACCGGTTCCCAGTTGGGTGCCGCGTTTCCATTCCCGTAAGACCCGGCAGACAGCTCGCCAGATAAGAAATCTGATCCGCCGACTAACGGCTGAGCGGGCAGCGGCAATCAAGAATGGAACGGCGCCCGATGATCTGGCCACAAAGATTATGACAACACCGAACCCAGAAACCGAAAAGTGTTTTGATACGCAGGAGATGGTTGATCAGGTCGCGATCTTCTTTTTGGCCGGGCATGAGACCAGCGCATCGGCGTTGGCCTGGGCATTGTATCTGTTGGCGTTGTATCCCGACTGGCAGGACAAACTGGCTGAGGAAGCTCAGGCCATTGGCACGCCCGAATTCTCTGACATGTCCCGTCTGCACCTCAGTCGTGATGTGTTTCGCGAGGCGCTTCGGTTGTATCCTCCGGTGCCGATGATGGTGCGGCAGGCAACCTGTCCCGAACAGTTCCGCGACAGGGATGTTCCGACTGGGTCCCAGATCGTTGTCAGCCCCTGGCACCTGCATCGTCATGAACGACTTTGGGACAGGCCAGACGATTTCGATCCTGCCCGCTGGGCAACGGAGAACGGCAAGAAATGCCAGCGCGACGCCTATATCCCATTTTCTGCGGGGCCTCGGGTCTGCACTGGCGCCGGATTTGCCATGATCGAAGGCCCACTCATCCTGTCGATGCTGCTACGTCGCTATCGCTTCGAAACAATCAAAGGCAATACACCAGTACCGGTCGCACATCTGACCGTCAGATCGAAAGATGGGATTTGGTTGCGTGTGGTTGAGCGCTAACAAACTACCATCGCTTGACGGCATGCTGTATGCGGTTTGAAAATGCGGAATCATATTGAACGGGAATGAGTTATGTCGAAAGCAGAACAGCGCGCGCAGATGTCCGATGGCGCAGGATTTATCGCAGCACTGGATCAAAGCGGCGGTTCCACCCCGAAAGCACTGGCATTATATGGCGTCGACGCCTCAGACTATTCATCTGATGAAGAGATGTTCGGCGAAATTCAGAAAATGCGCGCGCGGATCATTCTGGCCCACGATTTCACCAAGGACAAAGTAATCGGCGCGATCCTGTTTGAACGGACACTGGGCGAAGAAATCAACGGTAAGAAGGTCGCAGACTACCTGTGGTCAGAGAAAAACATTGTCCCGTTTCTGAAAATCGACAAAGGGCTTGAGGATCAGGCGAACGGCGTTCAGTTGATGAAACCGATCCCGGGTCTGGCTGATACGTTGTCCAAATCGGAAGACGTTTTCGGGACCAAAGAACGCTCAGTCATTCACGAAGCCAACGCACAGGGCATCGCTGATGTTGTTGCGCAGCAATTTGACGTAGCACGCGTGGTCACCGATGCGGGCATGGTCCCGATTGTCGAGCCCGAGGTGAACATCCATTCGGAAACCAAAGCTGAGGCTGAAGATATCCTGAAATCGGAAATCCTGAAGAACCTCGATCAGCTTGCTGAAGGCCAGGAAGTGATGCTGAAACTGACCATCCCAAACCAGGCCAACCTATATGACGAACTGGCCGACCACCCGCGCGTCCTGCGCGTCGTTGCGTTGTCTGGTGGTTATTCGACTGAACAAGCCTGCGATTTGCTCAGCAAGAACGGCAAGATGATTGCCTCTTTCTCGCGCGCTCTGACCGAAGGGTTGTCCAAGCAGCAATCTGATGCGGAATTCAACGCAGCGCTTGGTAGCAATATCGACAATATCTACCGCGCTTCGATCTGAACGCAGGCAGCTTTATTCGGGCTTGATGAAATCGCGGCGCAACTGCGCCGCTTTTTCGCGCATGGCGCATCCAATGGCATGATCGTTGATCAACCCCATGGCCTGCATGAACGCAAACACGGTTGTGGGGCCCACGAATTTCCAGCCACGTTTCTTCAGGTCTTTTGACATCGCAATAGATTCCGCCGAAGTAGATGCGGTTTGTGGGGCAAGAGGCATCTCGGCCTCATACTTCCAGACATAAGCGGCCAGAGATCCGTGGGTTGCGATCAACTCTTGTACGCGGCGGGCGTTGTTGATCACAGCTTCGATTTTACCACGATGACGTACGATACCTTTGTCGTTCAAAAGTCGCTCGACATCGGGATCAGAAAACTCTGCGATCTTGTTGAAATCAAAGTTACAAAACGCGGCTCTGAAGTTTTCACGCTTGGACAATAT
This sequence comes from uncultured Ruegeria sp., assembly GCF_947500045.1. GTDB lineage: Bacteria > Pseudomonadota > Alphaproteobacteria > Rhodobacterales > Rhodobacteraceae > Ruegeria. Next base: position 56,278 of record NZ_CANMQQ010000003.1, read on the forward strand.
GGTGCGCCAGCTTAGACCTGACTGAAAGCTTTCAAGGCACAACTTCTCAAAAAGACGTCGATCGTCGGAAACTGGATATCCCCATTCGTTGTCATGATATTCGAAGAACTCAGGCGTGGCGTTACACCACGCGCATCTTGGATTTCCATCTGGGCCGGTTGCCAAATCGCTCATGGGTGTACCCTTTTTGTTCTTATCGAGGGTAAACGACGCTGATGGCATAAATCAAGTGATCAATCAGCCTGTCGATACCAATCTAGAATGAAGACACGAATGGCCGATGCCAAGCCGGTTTCCGGATCACGTTCCGCATCAATATTGGCCGCCAATACATTGATCGGAAGCTCTTTTTCACGAGCAATTTCGCGGAAGGCTTGCCAGAATTCATCTTCAAGCGAAACCGATGTTCGATGACCCTGCAATGTCAGAGAGCGTTTGATGGGGCGGCCGCTCATTCTTCGACCTTATGACCATCAAGATCACGACGCTGCCGGTCCTGTTCCAGATTCACAACTGTCTTGTTTGCTTTTGTTTGCCCATGCTTGGCAGCATTGGTTTCGGCGCGAGCCTTTTTTTCGGCCCGCGCTTTTTCTTTTCGGTACCGGTTCAGGTTTACCGGTTTGCCCATTACCGCTCCTTTGGACCGATCATATGTTCCGGGCGCACGACGGCGTCGAACGTATCTTCATCTACAAATCCCAGCGCTATCGCTTCTTCTTTTAGGGTGGTGCCGTTTTTGTGCGCCGTTTTGGCGACGGTGGTGGCATTATCGTACCCGATGGTCGGCGCCAGCGCGGTTACAAGCATCAACGATTCCATCATCAGCTTTTCGATGCGCGGCTCATTCGCTTTGATTCCCAGCAGCATGCGTTCGGTAAAGCTGTCGGTTGCATCGCCAAGCAACTGTATCGATTGAAGCAGATTATAGGACATCATCGGGTTGTAGACGTTCAACTGGAAGTGACCTTGCGATCCAGCAAATTTGATCGCGGCATCGTTGCCCATCACATGGGCTGCAACCTGAGTCAAAGCTTCGGCCTGTGTCGGGTTCACTTTCCCGGGCATGATCGACGAACCTGGTTCGTTTTCGGGAAGAATGAGTTCGCCTAGACCAGAACGGGGGCCAGAGCCCAGCAAGCGGATATCGTTGGCAATTTTGTAACTTGATCCGGCGATGGTGGCGAGTGCACCAGACAGGAATACCATCGCGTCATGGGCTGCCAATGCCTCGAACTTGTTAGGTGCGGTGACAAATGGCAGGCCTGTAATCTCGGCCATATTGGCCGCGACAGCTTCATCCCAACCGTGATGTGTATTCAGACCAGTGCCGACTGCGGTGCCACCCTGTGCCAGTTCATAAATACCCGGCATCGATGCCTCGACCCGCGCGATGCCCTGACGAATCTGATGTGCGTAAGCGCCGAATTCTTGTTCCAGCGTCAGGGGCGTCGCATCCTGTGTATGAGTGCGACCGATCTTGATGATGCCAGCAAATTCAGCAGCTTTCTGTTCTAACGCATCGGCAAACTTGTTCAGACCGGGCAGCAGGACGTCACGAACACTGACTGCGGTGGCAATGTGCATCGCTGTTGGGAAAGTGTCGTTTGAAGACTGGCCCATATTGCAATGATCATTCGGATGCACGGGATCTTTCGAGCCAATCACACCGCCCAGGATCTCAATCGCACGGTTCGCGATCACTTCGTTCGAGTTCATGTTCGACTGCGTGCCAGATCCAGTCTGCCAGACGACCAGAGGGAAGTTGTCGTCGAACTTGCCCTCAATAACTTCGCCCGCAGCTTGAATGATTGCGTCGGCGATCCTGGCGTCCAGCTTACCGATGGCCTTGTTTTCCATAGCGCATGCTTTTTTGATCACACCCAGCGCGCGTACGATGGCGACAGGCTGCTTCTCCCAGCCGATGGGAAAGTTCATGATCGAGCGCTGGGTCTGCGCCCCCCAATATTTGTCGGCAGGAACCTCAAGCGGGCCAAAGCTGTCGGATTCGGTACGGGTTTGGGACATCGGTCGCTCCGTCTGGTATGCAGTCGTATGCCGTTTACCCGCAGCAAGGCTGTGGCGCAATCGGCCAGTTGCGCGCACCTTAAACTCGGGCTGAACAAAGGTATAGACACAGCGCCGCACCAAATAATTTCTGTTAGCGAAAACAGTGCCATTGTACGTCGGCGGGCTAAGGTTAGAATAAGGACATATCAACGGAGGCAGCCATGCGCGTATCACTTTTGAAAAGACCCCTGTATGCGTACGCATTGGCTTTTGCCATGTGTATTTGGCTCGCTGCACTTGTGCAGCAAGCACACGCCACGGGGATTGAACCTTTTGTAGGGGATTACACAGGATCAGCTGAGGTTGTTGATTCAGATGGAACTTCGACCCCTCGGGATATGAGTGTGTCGATCCATGAAATCAAAAGTGGTTTCAATGTAAGCTGGACGACCACGACGTATAAAGCCGACGGACGTATCAAGGATGAGGAATACTCAGTCGATTTCCAAAGCTCAGATCGTAACGACGTTTATTCAGCAGCAATGAAACGTAACGTGTTTGGCCACGAAGTCCCGCTTGATCCGATGAAAGGTGAACCGTTTGTCTGGGGGCGGATTGAAGGGAACACCCTGACGGTGTTTTCGTTGTTCATAGCTGAAAACGGCGGTTACGAGCTGCAGCAGTTCGACCGGACACTGGCGGAAGGCGGGTTGAACCTGTCATTCTCGCGGTTCCGAGATGGAGTTAAATCACGCTCGGTCGAAACATTCCTGAAAAAAGAATAAACCCCGCATCGCGCGGGGCAAATTCGAGTTATTTTCGGAAACTATCCAGTGAAACCACATCTGCATCTTGATGGGGTTCCTGCTCTTCGGCTTCAAGCTCGATGGCGGCTTCTTCGGTCACGTAGTCCTCTTCTTCCTCATCTTCAGGGCTTTCGAAGCGCAGGCCGAATTCAACCGAAGGGTCTACGAAGGTTTTGATCGCCAGATAAGGAATGTACAGCGGTTCAGGCGCGTCACCGAAATTCAGAGTGATCGAAAACCCGTCATCTCCGACTTCAAGATTTTCGAACCAATGCTGCATGACAATCGTCATTTCACCCGGATAGCGATCTCTTAGCCAATCGGCCAGTTCGGCGCCCTCATATCGTGTATCAAAGGTGATAAAGAAATGATGCGCACCGGGCAGGCCGGTTTCGGACACGTCGGTAAGGACGGTCTTGATCAGGCCACGCATGGCCGTATGCATCAAATTCCCGTAGTCGATGTCTTGCGACATGTTTGATCCTCGAAAGTGGTTAATTCCAGCATAGCCCATTCGAACGGAAACGAAAGACCGTGCTGGGCTGTATTGATTACAAAAACTGCAACCCGATTCCAGCCAAAGCCATAAAACCGAGTGTGGTCGCTAGACCGGATTTCATGCGGAATATCAACAGGCCCGCCACGATCGTCAGCACCAGCGCCTTGATATCAAGCGTTGTCAGGTCGGGCAGGGGTATGGAGACCGGACCCCAGTGCCATCCAGGAATGCTGTTGAACAGGACATTCAGGCCGAACCACACGGAAAGGTTGAGAATCACTCCGACCACGGCGGCAGTGATTCCTCGCAATGCAGCCCCAAGGCGCGGGCGCGCGGAGATTCTATCCAGATGTGGCGCTGCCAGAAAAATCCACAGGAAGCAGGGCACAAAGGTGGCCCACAACGCGACCAGACCTGCCGCCAGCGCAAGAGAAGTGCCCCCGGCAATCTGTCCGCTGAGCATGGCCACAAATTGTGTCACCAGGATCAGTGGGCCGGGCGTGGTTTCTGCCAACCCAAGCGCGTCGATCATCTGGTCCGTGCTGATCCAGTGATAGTTGTCGACGACAGTCTGGGTCATGTAAGCCAGCACCGCGTAGGCGCCACCAAAGGTGACCACCGCGAGACGGGCAAAGAACCAGCCCAGATCGCTGAGCAGCTCTTGCCCGGTCAGATGCAGCACAATCAACGGCCCCAACCAAAGAATGAGCCAGAACACCGCTGTTCGAACGGGTTTCTCAAGGCTGGGGCTTGTGGCGACGGTTGTTGGCGCGTGCTCTTTTGAGGTGGCATACCCCCATATCGCGGCGCAGAGGATAATCAACGGGAATGGAAGGTTGAATACAAAAATCCCCAAAAAGGCGAGGCCCGCGATCACCCGATGTTCGACATCCGTCAACGCTTTGTTCGAAAGGTTTCGCAGAGCTTGGAGAACAATAATGATGACGGTGGCTTTGATGCCCAAAAAGCCAGCCTGAACCAGAGGTAAAGTGCCGAATGCCGCATAGAGTGAGACAAGAACGGCAATCACCATCGCGCCCGGCAGCACAAACAAACTGCCGGCGATCAACCCTCCGGTCACGCCGCGCAGTCGCCAACCCGCGTATGTGGCCAACTGCATGGCTTCGGGACCTGGCAACAACATGCACAGCGAAAGCGCACGCAGATAGGTTTGCTCGTCCAGCCAGGGGCGTTTTTCCACCAACTCCTGATGCATCAGCGAGATCTGCGCTGCGGGCCCGCCGAAGGACAACAGGCCAATGCGCCCAAAGACCCTGATCAGCTCACGAAATGAAGGGGTCATTGACCGTGACCTGCAGGCCAATCATGCGTTTCTTCCGATCCATCCCGCGCCCAACGGTAGAGCGCATCATAGAGGTGCAATCCAGCCTCCAATTGCTGATGATCGTCCCGATACTGGCGCGATAGCCCGACCGATATGGCCAACAGCCCAGCAGCTTCGGGCGCTGTGTCGTGCTGGTTCGTATCCGCCGCACGTACGATTGTGGCCATGCGGTTCAACGGATCGGAATGCAGAGTGAACTCGTCCAGCATCGTATCAAACGTGCATTTATCGCCGCGATGGCTCCAATGCGTGCCTTCGACATCAAAGGGGATAGCCCCGAAATGTTCGGCAACGCCCTGAATTTCACCCGGTGCGACAAAGAGAAACCGCGCGCGCGCGTCAACAAACCTGCGGATTAACCAAGGGCATGCGATGCGATCGATCTTGGGGCGATGCCGTGTCACCCAAAGCGTATGACCGCCTACAGGGGCGGGCAGGGCAGAAACGGGCACAGATTGCGCACCCGCCATGTCATGCCATCCGAACATTCCGCCCTCTAGATATTCAGCGGTTACGCCATCAGCCTGTAGCCAGGAAACAACTCCTTGGCTTAGTTTTTTGCCTTTCTGGCAAATCACGACACAAGGCCGATCATCGGACAGTTTCTTGATACCAGCTACATCGTCATGGGAATGATGGACTGCCCCAGGGATGAGGCAGGGATCATCTTTGAAATCTGCATCCGTGCGGACATCAATAAGTGCAGGGGCCTGAGGTGTTCCAATCAGGCGTAAAAGTTGTCGGGGTGTAATTGCATTGGGGGCAGCCATTGCATGTTTCCTTGTTGCTTTGGATACATGCGAACTTGGGCTGCCGCCTCACGGGGTGTTCGCAAGCCTACCCCATGAACATCTGCTAGCGTGCAAATGCAGGATGGGTCAAGCTTTCGGTTGTGATTATCCGGCCCAGTCCAATCTTTGCCCGGTCATGCATACCGGAAGGGTATCCTGCGGAAACTGTCCAAGCTGTTCGAAAAGGGAAACAAAATCGAACTGGTTATAGGCCTCTACCATTTGTTCACCCTTGAACCGCGCCATGACTTGGCCAGTCGCCGTGACTGGGGCACCATTGTCCGCGCGAAAGGTCTTGAGGTGAATAAAGGCGCTGACCCAATCGCCGCTTTCCATAATCTTCGGCATTTCGACAGTTATTTCACCCAAGATATGGCGGAATGCCGTGACCAGGTCGCGAAAATCGTCGCCATCCATTTGCATCTCAGGAATGAGCCCTTCCGTGGTGATGTCAGGGGTAAAAAACTGGTCGATTGCGTCGGTGTTGCCCTGTTCCCAAACCTCGGAATACCAGGTACGAAGCATTTCTGCGTTGGTCATAGCGGCCTCCTGTCTTTTGAATGTGACGATGGGGCACAGGCCTAAATAAACCGTGAACAAAATCTGACATCTTGTTCAGATTACGCGCAATACTGGGGGGAATATGCAGGTTTCTGTTGCCAGGTACCTGCGAACCCCGCCTTACGCGGCTAGGCGCAAGGGCTTAAGTTTCGGTCTTGCTACTGCTTACGCAGCAACTGCAACCGGAGCACGATTGTCATTTGCAATTGTACTTTTCGGGCCGATACGGTGGCACCCCGCCGAGACAAAGCTAACCCCTTTAGACGTTCGTCGATCCTATTTCGGCCCCATGATCCCCAAATGAGGGATGTTGGTGGAGCCGCCGGGTACCGCCCCCGGGTCCGATCCGCTTATTACGAGCGCGTTTATGTCCATAGTCCCGAAGGACATCACATATATAAGTGAGGCCGCGGCAGGATGCAAACTCGATTTACGGGATAAAGGACAGTTGCGTTTCAATAAGTTATGACGCTCTGTTCAAGTTGGCCAGGATTAGCCAGATAGCGAGAACAAGTTCGATTCCACCAAATATCAGTGCTTTGGCCAAAGGTGGGTGATCAACAAACACGGAAACAAACCGACCCAGCGCCGCGCCAGCGTAGACAATGCCCAACATCGCATAAGCCATCGGATTGTTGAGCAACAACGCGGCCAAGCCGGTTACGACGAATAATCCGCCCACTGATGCGCGCATCTCGCTAAGGCCCATGGTGCTTTTGGTCGGGGCCAGATCCAGCGCGTTGGCTGTAAATGCGGGGGCAAGAAGCCCAAAAAGACCAAAGCCAATCGTCAGCAATGCGGCAATCACGTTCAGGGCTGTGGTCATCTTAACCTCATGTCACTGTTTTTGCGTTCTTTTGTTATGCCGGTTTGCGCCGCTTCTCGGCCACGTCCTGAGCCAGCTGCCTTGTATAAACTTCAAGCTTTACCAGTGCCGCGTCGACCTTACGGGCGTCCTGCGTTTCCAAAGCGTCTGCGATGGCGGTGTGTAGCGCAATGATCTGTTCGCGAGAACGCGCGGTGAAGGTGATCATGTTCATCAGAGGCTGCATCGCCTCAACAGCGCCAGCCAGTTGATACGACAAAACCGGATTGCCTGCGCCGTCCACCAACGCGCGATGAAAGGCGACGTCCGAAGCGCAGAAGGCTTCATCAGTTAAACCGGGCTGTGCCTGTCGAAAAATCTCGGCCCGCATTGTGGCGAGTTGATCCGCTGTTCGACGCTGCGCCGACAGTGGTGCGCAGGCGCGCTCCAACGCATAGCGCGCCTCACACGCGGTGTCGAAATTGACTGCGTTCATAGACAGCAACAGCGTCGAGGTTGTAACCTGCTGGGAGTAGGCGTCCTCAAAGCTCAGGCGATTCACGAAAGCACCGCCCGTTGCGCCGCGTTGTGTACGGATCAGCGATTGCGCCGCCAGCCGCTTGAGCGCCTCGCGAACTGTCGGGCGTGAAACTTTGAACTGATCGGCAAGCTCGGATTCTGAAGGCAAACGCTCATCAACGATCAGTTGGCCCGAGATGATGGCATCCCGGATCGCTTGGGCGATTTGTGCTGACAGATCGGCAGAACTCTGGGGATCAATTTTCATGGTCATTTACGTTGGCAGACAATTTTTATTTGTCTGACATTTAAAAGTCTGACATTTGAAATGCAAGCGAGTCGAGTCGGGAGGAGCAAGTGAGTCGCCCAGTATTTCGCAGCGCAGTTTGGTTGGGTTTTTACATCCTGATCCTTTGGTCGTGGTGGATGATGTTCCAAATGAGCCGCGACATGGACCTGGACTGGATTGGCCGCCCCGGCCCGATCGGGCAGGCCATGGCGGCAATGGACCCGCGCATGGACATGTACATGCCCATGGCAGAGTTCGCCCCGCTGTTCTGGATGTGGGCGATCATGATGGCCGCGATGATGTTGCCGACTTTGGTGCCGACTTTGCGCAGCTATGATGATCTGATTCGTAGCGCGAACGGAACACGGGCAGGGTGGCTGGGTGTGTTGCTGGGGTATTTCCTTGTTTGGGTTGGATTTGCTTCGGTGATCACGGGGTTGCAACTGGCGCTCTTGTTTGGCGGCGCGATCGATATGCTGGGTATTGCAAAGTCCCCCTATCTGGCAGCTGGCCTTCTTATGGTTGTCGGGGCCTTCCAGTTTACCCGCGCGAAAGAGGTCTGTCATGGCGTTTGCCACGCACCGATGACCTATTTCCTTGGGCACTGGAGAACCGGCTTTGCAGGAGGAATGCGCATGGGGCTGGGGCTGGGAGCCTTCTGCGTCGGATGCTGTTGGGGATTTATGGCCTTAGGCTTTGTCGGCGGCGTCATGAGCCTGTTGTGGATGGGATTGGCGACCTTGTTCATGGTTTTTGAGAAACTACCCCAGATCGGGCACGCGGTGACCCGACCCATGGGGTTTGTCCTAATATCGGGTGGATTGGCGTTGCTTGTTCATCACATTGCTTACGGAGGATAAGTCGATGGCTAAGAACAGAAAACCGAATGCAGACAAGCTGCCGGTCAGTCAGAGAATTGACAGCAGGATGCCAAATCCCAAGCGACGTGAGATGAGCCCGACAAATTGGGCAGTGAAGGGTGAGTTGATCCTGAACTGTTCCTGCGACGTGTTCTGCCCATGCGTGGTTTCGCTGGGCGCGCACCCTCCGACCGAAGGGCATTGCCATGCGTGGATGGGCATCATCATCGATGAGGGCCATTTTGAGGGCGAAGATCTGTCGGGCCTAAACGTCGGGCTGCTGGTCGATATCCCGGGCCGTATGGGCGAAGGTCAGTGGAAAGTCGCAGCCTATGTGGACGAGCGCGCCAGCGGAAAGGCCTATAACGGTCTGCTGCAAATATTCAGCGGTCAGGCGGGTGGAACCACCGGGTTGTTCACCATGCTGGTCAGCGAGATCATCGGGGCCGAGCGTGCTCCGGTCGTGATCGAACGTGACGGCACCAAGCGCCGCATCGTGATCGGGCGCAAGATTCAGGGCGAGATTGAGATGCTAACAGGCAAGGACCCTGAGCATCCGGTGATGGTTTCGAACTCGAAATATTGGATGGGCCCCGACATTATCGTGGCCAGGGGCACCAAATCCAAGGTCCGCGACTATGGTCGTGTGTGGGATTTCGGTGGCAAATCGGCCGAGATTTGTCCCATCAACTGGCACGGGCCAAAGTGATGATTACCGGTGCCTACGCCCGTGAGATGGCGCGCTATAGTCACTGGCAAAACAATCAGTTGAAGGGCTTTCTTCGGGCTCTTCCAAGTGAAGAGCTTGTGCGGAATCGCAGTGCCTTCTTTGGATCAATCATGGGGACGGCCAATCACCTGCTTTGGGGGGATTGGATCTGGATATCCCGGTTTGACAAAGGTCCGGGGCCAGGTGGTGGAATTCCTGACAGCGTCTCGATTTGCACAGGGATGGCAGACTGGATGCCGTTGCGTGATACTATCGACGCTCGGATCACCAGATGGGCCGACACATTGGGTGATACCGAATTAAGCGGTTCATTCACTTGGTACTCGGCAGCAAAAGAAGCCGATGTGGCAAAGCCTTATGTGCAATGTGTGATCCATATGTTCAATCATCAAACCCACCATCGCGGACAGTTGCATCAGATGCTGACCGAAGCAGGCTCTGAAGCGCCGGTCAGTGATCTTGTCTTTCTGCCAGAGGATGTCTGACATGGCAGCCATTGTGCCAAACCGACGTGTGCGCAAAACCCCATTTACACCGGGTGTCGAGGCCGAAGGGGTTAAGGGGTACACGGTTTACAATCACACGCTGCTGGCAACGGTCTTCGATAGTGTTGAAGCCGATGCGGCCCATTTGAAACAGCATGTGCAGGTCTGGGATGTCTCATGTGAAAGACAGGTTCAGATCAAGGGTCCGGATGCACTGCAGTTAATGAAGATGCTCAGCCCACGAGATTTGGACCGGATGCAGGCGGATCAGTGTTATTATGTGCCGATTGTGGATCACAATGGCGGTATGCTGAACGATCCGGTCGCGATCAAACTGGCAGACGACCACTATTGGTTGTCCGTTGCTGATGGTGATCTTTGGCAATTTGTCCTGGGCATCGTGATCGCGTTGGGTCTGAACGTCGAAATTACAGAGCCGGACGTGTTTCCGCTCGCTGTGCAAGGCCCCAAAGCGAATGATCTGATGGCTCGTATTTTCGGCGATGACGTCAGAGACATTAAATTCTTCCGATACAAACGCTTGGCCTTCGAAGATACATCATTCGTCGTCGCCAGATCGGGTTGGTCCAAACAAGGTGGATTCGAGATTTATGTTGAAGGGGCGGATTATGGAATGCCGCTCTGGAATACGCTGTTTGCCAATGGGCGCGACCTGAATGTGCAGGCGGGGTGCCCCAACGGAATTGAGCGGATAGAAAGCGGTCTGTTGAGTTTTGGATCAGACATGCGGCGCGAGAATACTCCTTATGAATGCGGGCTTGCCCGTTTTTGCAATTCTCCGCTGGATTATATCGGGAAGGCCGCGCTTGTGGATCAGGCCGCGAATGGACCACCTCGGCAAATTCGTCCGCTTGTCATTGATGGCACGATCGGTCCGTGTACCGAATCTTGGCCCTTGCGGGCCAACGGGAGCCAGGTCGGTCAGGTAGCCTCGGCAGCGTATTCGCCGGAGTTTGGAGTGAATGTTGCCATCGGAATGGTCGACCGTTCGCATTGGGATCCCGGTACGCGGATCGAGGTTATGACCGAACACGGAATGCGGTGGGCCGAAGTGCAAGAGACGTTCTGGCGCTGAACCCTGAATTCGAAGTTATGGCCGTTTAAGGCAATAGAAGGAGATAGGTTATGTTTAATGCACTACTCGTTGAAAAGGATGAGGAAAGTGGCCTCGCAGCCGCATCGGTCAAGCAAATATCGCCGGACGCATTGCCTGATGGTGAAGTGACCGTGTCTGTTAATTACTCGACAGTGAACTACAAGGACGGATTGTGCATGTCACCCAAGGGTGGCGGTCTGGTGCGCAGCTATCCGCATATTCCCGGCGTCGATTATGCAGGCACGGTCGAGCAATCAAGCGATGAGCGCTATAAACCGGGCGATAAGGTCGTCTTGACTGGCTGGCGCGTGGGTGAGGCGCATTGGGGCGGATATTCCCAAAAAGCAAACGCCCGCGCAGACTGGTTGGTCCCATTGCCGCAAGGGATTGATACACGGCAGGCAATGGCGGTCGGGACTGCTGGGTTTACCGCCATGCTTGCCGTTATGGCGCTGGAAGATCACGGTTTGCAACCGGGCCATGGCCCGGTGCTGGTCACAGGTGCCGCGGGTGGTGTCGGCTCGGTAGCGACCGCCATTCTGGCACATCTGGGTTATGAGGTTGCGGCAGTAACCGGACGCCCAGAAACGGCTGATTACCTTAAGTCTTTGGGCGCAACCACAATCGTTCCACGCGACGAGTTGAACGAGACCACCAAGCGTCCATTGGAAAGTGAGACCTGGGCAGGGTGCATTGATGCGGTTGGCGGGGCCATGCTTGCCCGTGTGCTGGGGCAGATGAAATATGGCGCGTCTGTTGCTGCAGTTGGCCTTGCCGGAGGTGCCGGCTTGCCTGCAACTGTAATCCCATTCCTGCTGCGTGGTGTGAACCTTTTGGGCATCGACAGTGTCATGCAACCCTACGACAACCGCGTCCGCGCCTGGAAGCGTATCGCGACGGATCTGCCAATGGATAAGCTTGAGGCGATGATTCATCCGGCAATCCTGTCTGACTTGCCACAGTTGGGTGCGGATATTCTTCAAGGACAGGTCAAGGGTCGGGTCGTGGTTGACGTGAACGCCTGACCTCGTTGGAGGCAAGAAAAAACGGCCGGACCGGGTTTCCGACCATTCTTGGGTGTTTGGAATAGGGGAATGCCGGAAACAGTTCTGGTCATTGCGACAATTCGTGACCAAGATTGCTATACATCCCAATTGTGATGGCTTAAGACCCATCAGAACATCACTTGAAGACGGGGAGTGAGCAGCATGTCTGATGATTTCGAACTTGATACCGATGACTTGAAACGCCGCATGGATGGCGCGATGGCCAACCTCAGAACCGAATTTGCCTCGCTGCGGACCGGACGGGCGTCAGCCTCGATGCTGGAACCCGTTATGGTTGACGCTTATGGCGCAATGACGCCAATCAATCAGGTGGGCACTGTCAATGTCCCAGAACCGCGAATGGTTACCGTGAATGTTTGGGACAAAGGCCTTGTAGGTAAGGTTGAAAAAGCGATCCGAGAAAGTGGTCTGGGGATCAATCCACAGTTGAACGGCACAATCATCATGTTGCCGATTCCCGAACTGAACGAGGAACGTCGCCGCGAGCTGGGTAAGGTCGCGGGTCAATATGCGGAAAACGCGCGGGTTTCGATCCGCAACGTACGCCGTGATGGGATGGACCAGATCAAGAAAGCCAAAGCTGACGGTATATCCGAAGATGACCAGAAATTCTGGGAGGCTGAAGTGCAGGAATTGACTGACACGATGATCAAAGTCGTCGACGAGGCGCTTGAAACCAAACAAGCCGAGATTATGCAGGTCTGAGTTTCGGTGATGCCTAAGGACCCCCATACCCCTCCGCTTGCCGGACCACGTCATGTGGCAATCATAATGGATGGAAACGGCCGTTGGGCGCAGGCGCGCGGGCGGCCTCGGCTTTTTGGCCATCATGCGGGCGCGCGCCGCGTTCGCGACGTGGTCGAGGCCTGTCCGGGGCTTGGGATCAAATATCTGACGATCTTTGCGTTTTCGACGGAAAACTGGAAACGAACACAGGTTGAAGTCGCCGGTTTGATGAGCCTGTTCCGCCGCTATATCATCAAAGAGACCAACACGTTAAGGGATAACGGTATCCGGGTTCGCTTTATCGGTGATCGTGTGCGTCTGGATGCCAAGCTGATCGAGCTTATGGATACGCTAGAACGTGAGACACAGCACAATGACCTGGTCCATCTGACGGTCGCCCTGAACTATGGCGGCCGGGATGAAGTGGCCCGCGCCACCAAGCGTTTGGCGCGTGATGTGGCCGATGGCGTGTTGCGCCCCGAAGATGTGGACGAGGAAACTCTGCCCAAATATCTCGATACGCGTGTTCTGCCAGACCCCGATCTGGTGATCCGCACCAGTGGCGAGGCGCGGATTTCGAATTTCCTTCTGTGGCAGTCGGCTTATTCCGAATACGAATTCATAGATACGTTGTGGCCTGACTTTACTGCCGCAGAATTGGAACGCTTGTGCCACAACTACGGATCACGTGAACGGCGGTTTGGAGCGGTTCCAGCATGAGTGACGGCCGATGGTCTGATCTGACTGCTCGGGTATTGTCAGCGACGGTTCTGGTGGTCATAGCAGCCATCGAAGTATGGCTGGGCGGATTGTGGTTTGAAGCATTCATCGCGACCGCCTGCGGATTGATGATCTGGGAACTGGTCCGGATGATAGATCCTCAGCGGAGTGGGGTTGCGATTCAGCTGGCAATCCTGACCGGCGTCGCGGTTGTTCTGAGCTATCACCTGCCAGTGCTTTATAAGCTGCCTTGCTTAATCGCCCCTGCGTTGGTTGGTGCCGGACAGATCAGTCGCGCGCGTGGCACATATGTCTTGTTTGCGATTTGGATCGCGACGTCGGGGCTGGGTTTTGTCTCGATTCGCGAGACTTTGGGCTTTGGTTGGATGGTCTGGTTGATCATGGTCGTTGTTGCGACGGATGTCGCTGGGTACTTTGTGGGCAAGACATTCGGCGGACCTAAATTTTGGCCAAAAGTCAGCCCTAAGAAGACGTGGTCTGGAACTGTCGGGGGATGGGTCGCCGCAGCTTTGGTAGGTGCAGTTTTTGCCTCGTACGCCGGTTTTGGTGTGGCTTTCGTGCTGGTGTCGGTTCTGGCCTCGATGGCCAGTCAGGCGGGTGACATCATCGAAAGCGCCACCAAACGCGGGTTTGGGGTTAAGGACAGTTCAAATCTGATACCGGGCCATGGTGGTTTTCTGGACCGGTTCGACGGGATGATGGGCGCATCGGTCTTTGTCCTGCTTGCAGGGCTGATTTACGCGCCCGGAGGCATGTGATGCGAAAGGTATCCATTTTTGGCGCGACGGGATCGGTTGGGCAGAATACGCTCGACCTGATCTCAAGAAATCCTGATGCCTATGACGTGGTCGCGCTGACTGGCGGCGGCAATATTGCACAATTGGCAGAAGATGCGGTGCATTTTGGGGCCGACGTGGCGGTGACGGCATTTGACGATCGGTTGGATGATCTGCGTTCCGCGTTGGCTGGCAGCCGCGTGCAAGCGGCCGCAGGGCAGGCGGCCTTAATCGAGGCGGGCGCGCGCCCTGCCGATTGGGTGATGTCTGCTATTGTTGGATCGGCAGGCCTTGCACCTGGGATTGAGGCCCTGAAACAAGGCGCCACACTGGCACTAGCGAACAAGGAAACGCTGGTTTGTGCGGGGCCACTGGTATTAGAGACCGCTCGGACGCATGGCGCCACGCTGCTACCTGTAGACAGTGAACATTCGGCGGTCTTTCAGTCGCTTGTTGGCGAAGATATCGCAAGCGTCGAACGGATCATTATCACCGCAAGCGGCGGTGCGTTTCGGGAGTGGCCACTTCGCGATCTGGCGACAGCGACGGTTGAACAAGCGTCTAGCCATCCGAACTGGAACATGGGGCAGCGGATCACAATTGATAGCGCTTCAATGTTTAACAAGGCGCTGGAAGTTATAGAAACTAAAGAATACTTCGGTATCGAACCGTCACGCATCGAAGTTCTGGTGCACCCCGAGTCTATCGTGCACGCGCTGGTCGGCTTTCGGGACGGAGCCTTGATGGCGCATCTGGGAGCGCCCGATATGCGCCATGCCATCGGTTACGCTCTGCACTGGCCCGAGCGGCTTGATCTACCCGTTGCAAGGCTTGATCTGGCTCAGTTGGGGCAGTTGCGTTTTCACGCACCTGATGAAGCCCGCTATCCCGCCTTGCGTCTGGCGCGCGAGGTGATGCAACGCGGCGGCCTGTCTGGTGCGATTTTCAACGCCGCCAAAGAGCGGGCGTTGGATCACTTTATTGGACGCCGTATCCGGTTTCTGGATATGGCCGACGCGGTTTCGGCCGTGTTAGAGCGGTTTGAGGCCACAGATGGCCTTATTGATGCGCCTTTGACCCTTGATAATGTACAGCAAACGGACCATCTCGCACGGCAGTGGGTCGATGAAACCGTATTGGAACGAGCAGGATAAAATCTTTGGACATACTCTCTTTGATCCCGCAATTTGGCAATCTTCTTTACACGATAGCTGCCTTTGTTATTGCGCTTTCAGTGATTGTCGCTGTGCATGAATACGGACATTACATTGTCGGACGTTGGTCAGGCATTCATGCCGAAGTGTTCTCGATCGGATTTGGTCCTGTTCTTTGGAGCCGCATCGACAAGCGCGGCACGCGCTGGCAAGTCGCGTTGTTACCATTTGGTGGTTACGTCAAGTTTTTGGGGGATGCCAATGCCGCGTCTGGTAAAGACGAGGACGCGATAAATGAAATCGTCGAGCAGAGCCCGGAAGAGCTGCGCCGAACCATGCATGGTGCCCCGCTATGGGCGCGAACGGCTACGGTTGCCGCAGGACCAATTTTCAACTTTGCAATGTCGATCCTGGTATTTGGACTTGTCTACTGGTCGCAAGGGGTGTCGCGCGAGCCGCTGACCGTCGGCGCTCTGCAGCCGCTTCCCGGAGTGGAGCAGGGACTGTTGGAAGGCGACGAGATTGTTGCCATCGCAGGCGTTCCGACACCAGATTTCGATCATGCCGGCGGTTGGTCGGATTTCGTGGATGCTTTGCCCGTCCAACCTGCGCTGGATTATACTGTTATCCGCGACGGTGAGACCATCGATGTATCAGCCCCATGGCTGTTTCCCGCATTGATCCAACAGGTTACGCCGCGAAGTGCCGCGATGGATATTCAGTTGCAGCAGGGCGACGTCATCACCGCTGTCGACGGGGATCCAATTTTCAACTTCGAACAGCTGAAGGAACGCGTCGAAAGCTCGGATGGGCGCGTGTTGCTTCTGGATGTGTGGCGAAACGGTGCGGAGCTTGAGTTCGCGCTCGCCCCCAGACGGACAGACGAGCCCAAAGCTGATGGCGGCTTTGTTACCCATTGGCGGATCGGTATCATCAGAGGGATGATGTTCGAACCTCAGACCGTTCGGGCGGGTATCTGGGATTCGGTCAAAACCGGATTTGCTCAGACAGGCCGCATCATCGAGGGGTCATTGTCTGGTATGTGGCATATGATTACCGGCGCGATCAGTACTTGCAATATCTCTGGGCCAATTGGCATCGCCGAAACGTCCGGTGCGATGGCCAGTCAGGGTGCGCAGAACTTCATCTTCTTTATTGCTGTTTTGTCCACGGCGGTCGGCTTGCTGAACTTGTTTCCCATTCCGGCGCTCGATGGCGGGCATTTGGTGTTTTATGCGTATGAAGCGGTGTCAGGAAAACCGCCCAGCGATAACGCATTGCGTATTTTGATGGGGATTGGAATTACCCTGATCCTCTCATTGATGATCTTCTCGGTTAGCAACGATCTGTTCTGCTGAATATGGCGGGACAGGCATCGTTTGGACGCAATATTGCCGTAATTCGAGCGTATGTTCATAGGTATCTTTCTATGAGCGAGCTTGAGAGCTATGACCAAAACGTTTCAGAGATCTTATCAAAGTTTCAGTGTCCTGTTTCAGTTGAATTGGGATGTATTTCTTAGCTTTGGCGTGACCGCTTTGGCACTGGCTGTGGGCGGATATCTCGTCGGTTTGTGATTCTCCCGATCAAGCCTAGGAAAAACACGGCGGCCCGGTGGGCCGTTTTTTTGTGTTTGGTCTTTTGACATGGGTCTTCAATCGGGCTACTCAGCAGCTAAAGGCTGAGAATTCTGGGTAGTGACAAAAATGACTGATTGCAGGGGCACGGGCACATTCTGCGGCGCTCGAGGACAGAAAAACAACATTTTGTGGCAGGCACTAGCGCTCTTTTTTCTCTTTGCTACACCGGGTTTGCTGATAATACCGCAGCCCGCGCAAGCGCAATCCTACACGATCAACCGCTTCGAAGTTGAGGGGAATCGACGGATCGAAACCTCGACGATCATCGCCCGAACGGGAATCGAACCGGGCCAGACCGTAAGCGCCGGACAGATCAACGACGCTTTTCAGCGTTTGCTTGACAGTGGTGTTTTTGAAACAGTTGAACTGACGCCGCGCGGTAATACTCTGGTTATTGCCGTCGAAGAATACCCAACAATTAATCAGATCAGCATCGAAGGAAATCGCCGCGTCAAGGATGACGTGCTTCTTGAGGCGATCTCGTCCCAAACACGTCGTGTTTTTACACCCCAAGTGGCTGAAGCAGACGCAGACCTGATCGCTGAAATCTATTCGGCGCAGGGCAGGGTATCAGCCACTGTGATCCCGCGCATCATCCGCCGCAACGACAACCGGGTGGATTTGGTTTTCGAAGTTGCTGAAGGCACAACGATCGAGGTTGAACGCGTCAGCTTTGTCGGCAACCGCGCCTATTCGGATCGCCGCCTGCGCCGCGTTCTTGAAACCAAGCAAGCCAACATTCTGCGGACTTTCCTGCGGGGTGACACGTTCATTGCAGACCGCATTGAATTCGATAAGCAGGTGATCCGCGATTTCTATCTGTCACGTGGTTATATCGATTTCCGGGTAAACAGCGCTAACGTGGAATTCACGCGCGAACGCGATGCATTCTTCCTGGTTATGAACGTCACCGAAGGTCAGAAATTTGCCTTTGGTCAGATTTCGACCGTAAGTGAAATCCCTGGTGTCGATCCGGCGCCGTATCAGGCCGCGTTGAAGGTTAAACCCGGCGTGATCTATTCACCTACTGTGGTCGAAAACTCAATTGCCCGGCTCGAGCGTCTAGGCCTGAAGCAGGGTGTTGATTTTCTCAGGGTTGAACCTCGGGTAACGCGTAATCCGCGTGACCTGACGCTGGATGTTCAGTTCGTGCTAACCCGTGGCCCGCGTATTTTCGTCGAACGTATCGACATTGAAGGGAACACAACGACTCTCGACCGGGTGATCCGCCGTCAGTTCGACACAGTCGAAGGTGACCCGTTCAACCCAAGGGAAATTCGCCAAAGTGCCGAGCGCATTCGCGCGCTTGGCTTCTTCTCGAACGCTGATGTCGAAACCCGCGAAGGGTCATCGCCCAGTCAGGTCATCGTTGATGTGGACGTCGAGGAACAACCAACCGGTTCACTCAGCCTTGGCGGCAGCTACTCGGTCTCAGATGGTTTCGGGATCGCAATCGGATTGAACGAATCCAATTTCCTGGGCCGGGGTCAAAACCTTGGGGTTACGCTGTCTACAGCACAGGACTCTGAGCAGTATACGATCAACTTTACCGAACCATATCTTTTGGGACGGAAGCTGCGTTTTGATCTGGGTTTGGGCCTCGCAAGTACCAACTCAAGCTTTGCAAGCTACGATACCAAGACCGTATTCTTCAATCCGCAGGTCAGCTATGCCATCGGCGAGCTTTCGGCGCTGCGGCTGCGTTACGGCTGGAACCAAAGCGAAATGACTCAGCAAAACAATGAGTCAAACGGCGCTGTGATTGCCTCGGAAATCGCTCAGGGCAAGCGGACGACCAGCTCGATCGGTATCTCTTATGTGTACGATAGCCGACTGGGTGGATTGAATCCCAATGCGGGCGTTCTTCTGGAATTAGGCGTTGATGCTGCCGGATTGGGCGGTGACAATGAATATATCAAATCAACAGCCCGTGCGATTGCACAGAAACGCGTGTTGAATGAAGAGGTTGTGCTGCGTGCGACGCTGGAGCTTGGTGCGCTCAACTGGACCGGGGACGATTTCAGCCGGACCCTTGATCGATTTGTGCTGGGCCCGAATACATTCCGAGGTTTCGAACCTGCCGGTCTGGGTCCGCGCGATCTGTCGAACGGCCAGGATGATGCCATCGGCGGCAACTACTACTGGGTTGCGCGCTTTGAATCCGATTTCCCCTTGGGCCTACCGGAAGAGCTTGGTTTGCGGGGCGGCGTATTCTATGACGTGGGTAACCTCTACAACATCAATAACGTGGACACTTCGGGTGCTGACATCGTCGGCGCCGGTGGATCGATCCGCCATGTTGTGGGTGTCTCAGTTCTGTGGACCACGCCATTTGGTCCCCTGCGCTTCAACTTCTCCAAAGCGCTCAAGAAAGAAGAATTCGACAACGAACAGACCTTTGACCTGACCATTCAGGCACAGTTCTGATCATCGGATGATAGCCAGCGTGATGGATAAACTGCAGGGCCCACTTCGGGCCCTGTGTGTTTGGCTGGTGCTGTTGGTACCAATGCCACTGATGGCGCAACAGTTGGGCGTACCGCAAACGGATGTACTGACCGTTTCCAGTGAACGCCTTTTTGCCAACTCTCGTTTTGGCCAGCGCATCTTTCGCGAGATCGAGGCTGAGAGCGCCCTTTTAGCCGATGAGAATGAGCTTATCGTCGCGCAGCTCAGCAAAGAAGAAAGAGACCTGACCGAGAAACGGGCCGAGCTGTCCGCCGACGAATTCCGCCCCTTGGCTGAGGCATTCGATGAAAAAGTCCAGTCGCACCGTGACGGCCAGCGTGCGAAACTTGATGCTTTGGCGCGGCGCGGGGAAGAGGCACGCAACCAGTTTTTCGAAATGGCACAACCGGTGTTGATCGAACTTCTGCGCGAATATGGGGCTTCGGTTGTTATCGAACGGGCCAACGTCGTTCTCAGCTCTGGTGCGTCAGATATCACCGAAGCGGCGATCGCCCGGATAGATGCCGCAATTGGTGACGGGTCGACATTAGAAAACACCAATGACGAATAGGCTGACTTGCCCTTAAGTGCGGGTATTGCTAACCACATTTGAAAGAGACATCCAGAACAGGACATCCGCACAATGACCACGGAAACCAAGAGCGCCGACATTCAGCTGATTCAGCGTATATTGCCGCATCGCTATCCGTTTTTGCTGGTCGATAAGGTTGTGGAAATAGATGGTTATCAATCGGCGGTTGGCATCAAGAATGTCACTATGAATGAGCCGCACTTTCAGGGCCATTTCCCAGGCACTCCGATCATGCCGGGTGTTACCATAGTCGAAGCGATGGCGCAGACTGCCGGGGTTATGCTGGGCGTCGGCATGGATGTGATCGACAGCGAGTTGCTGATTTATTTCATGAACATCGACAAGTGCAAGTTTCGCCGCAAAGTGGTGCCCGGAGACGTTCTTGAGATGCATGTCGAAACCGTGCGCGGCAAGAAGGGTGGCAAGATCTTCAAATTTAGCGGTCGTGCGACTGTTGACGGAGAAGTCGCCGCCGAGGCTGAGTTCTCGGCCTATGTCGATTGGGACATGGAAAAAACGACATGAGCGGTATTCATCCCAGCGCAATCATCGAAGAGGGGGCGCAGATAGGGCAGGGCTGTACCATCGGGCCGTTCTGTCACGTCGGTCCACAGGTTCGCTTGGGCGACCGAGTGGAACTTAAATCCCATGTTATTGTCACCGGAGCTACCTCGATCGGTGATGATACGGTGATTTTCAGCTTTGCCGTTGTCGGAGAAATCCCACAAGACAAGAAATTTGGTGGCGAAAACACACGTCTTGAGATCGGTGAACGCAACCGCATTCGCGAGCATGTGACCATCAATACCGGAACAGATGGTGGCGGTGGCGTCACCCGGATCGGTGATGATTGCTTGCTGATGGCGGGTGTCCATGTGGCGCATGATGTGCAGATCGGCAACCGCGTCATCCTGGTCAACCACGCGGGTGCAGCTGGTCACTGCATCATCGAGGATGACGTCATCGTCGGTGGTATCTCGGGTCTGCATCAGTTTGTGCGCGTTGGTCGTGGTGCCATCATTGGTGCACTGACCATGGTCCCGAATGATGTGATTCCCTATGGTCTGGTTCAAGCACCGCGCGGAGAGCTGGATGGTTTGAATCTGGTTGGGTTGAAACGGCGCGGCGTAACGCGCGAGGATATCTCGGCACTGCGGGCAGCTTTCAAAGAACTATCCGAAGGCGACGGAACTTTCATGGATCGGGCCAACCGGTTGGGTGAGGATGCCGACAACGAATATGTTCGCCAGATTGTCGATTTTGTGACGGGAAATACAGATCGTTCTTTCCTGACCCCGAGGAAGTAAGACCATGCTGGCGCTGATTGCGGGAACAGGGGCGTTACCGGATGAGGTGGTCGCGTGCTTGCAAAACCGCCCGCTGGTGTGTGCGTTGGAAGGGTTCGAGCCCGATACGCTAACCGTCGATGTTGTCTTTCCGCTTGAGAAACTGGGCAGTTTTATCGCCGATCTTAAGGCGCGCGGTGTGACCGAGATTTGTATGGCCGGTGCGGTACGCCGCCCAACCGTTAACCCCGCGCGCATTGATGCCGCGACGATGCCGTTGGTCCCGATCTTGCAAAAAGCCATAATGGCCGGTGATGACGGTGCTTTGCGCGCGGTTATAGGTATCTTCGAGGACGCGGATCTGACTGTACGCGCGGCCCATGAAATCGCACCGGATTTGTTGCCGCCTCTTGGTACGCTGACCGACGCACAGCCTTCAGACACCGATTATGCAGATGCAGACCGTGCAGCAGGCATCCTGCACAGCATGGGGGCTGCAGATATCGGTCAGGCCTGTGTTGTGTTGAAGGGACAGGCACTGGCGATTGAGGGCATCTATGGCACCGCCTGGATGTTGCAGTCTTTGACACAACGCCCCGACGCAGGTGGGGGCATTCTGTTCAAAGGTCCAAAACCTGATCAGGACCGGCGCGCGGATATGCCCGCAATCGGTCCTGATACTGTGTCGGGTGCAGTTGCGGCAGGTCTTTCAGGGATCGTCATTGAGAAGGGCGGCGTCATCGTCTTGCAACAGGACCGTGTCGTTGAGGAATGCAATCGCCTCGGCTTGTTCCTTTCTGTCCGCGAGCGCACGGTCTGATGCGTGTTTTTCTGGTCGCCGGAGAACCTTCGGGCGACCGGTTAGGGGCCGCGTTGATGGAAGGTCTGCAAACCCTCGTGCCAGAGGTACAGTTTGATGGGGTCGGTGGACCGCTGATGCAGGCGCGGGGTCTGGCCAGCCGTTTTCCCATGTCTGAACTCAGTGTTATGGGTTTGGTCGAGGTTTTGCCCAAGTTCTTTCACCTAAAACGCCGTATTGCAGAGACCGCTCAGGCCGTTCTGGATACGCAGCCAGATGTATTGATCACCATCGACAGTCCGGATTTCTCGCTCCGAGTGGCCAAGCTGGTGAAAGCCTCCAGCAGTATTCGTACCGTCCACTATGTTGCGCCCAGTGTTTGGGCATGGCGACCCGGACGGGCGGACAAGATGGCCAAGGTAATTGACCACGTTCTTGCACTGTTGCCGTTTGAACCGCCCTACATGGAACGGGCGGGGATGGAGTGTGACTTTGTCGGCCATCCCGTTGTTAACGAACCGATCGCGTCCAACCAAGACGTCGAGAAATTTCGCGCGGATCATGATCTTGGCGACGCGCCTATCATCCTCGCGCTTCCCGGCTCTCGGCGAGGTGAGGTCGAACGTTTGGCACCGATATTTGGTGCGGCTCTTGATAGTTTCCTGAATGATCGCCCCGAGACGCGTGTGGTGGTGCCAGCGGTTGCGCATATGGTTGATGCGGTTGCCGAGCAGGTTCGGGACTGGCATGGCCGCCCGATAGTAATCGATCCGCGGGAATTGCCCTCGGACGACGCGCAGGCACAGAAGCGGGCGGGTTTTGCGGCGGCTGATCTTGCGCTTGCTGCATCCGGTACGGTCTCATTAGAGCTGGCGGCACAGGCGACACCGATGGTGATAGCCTACAATCTGAATTGGCTGACCACGCTGATCGCGAAGCGCATGGTCAAGCTCGATACGGTCACGCTGGTCAATCTGGTCTCGGATACCCACGCGGTACCTGAATGCCTGCTGGATGACTGCCAGCCGGACAAGATTGCCGCAGCCTTGGAACAGGTTGCCGCCACACCAGATGCTCAACATCAGGCTATGGCAACAACGATGGAGCGTCTTGGCCGGGGCGGAGAAGCTCCGGGCCTGCGTGCGGCAAGGGCTATTCTAGACAGAATGAACGCGTGATGTTTGATCATGTAATCTTTGCGGCGTCTGCTTTCATGGCGCAGGTGTTGACGAACCTCGACAATCTTGCGGCGCTTGTTGCGCTTATGATGGTTTCAGGCCCGCGCAGGACCGTGGCGGGGTTCCTGCTGGCCCAGATTATGATCATCACTGCCGCCTTGTTGCTGGCCTTGGGTGTCGATGACGTGGTGCCACATTGGGCGGGTTATCTGGGCGTGATCCCGCTGGGCCTTGGGTTGATCGGAATAGCTCGTCAATTCCGGGGTGCAGAGACCGAGGAGACACCGCGCATTTCATCGGGTGCCTCGACCTTCATCACCATGCTGCTGTTCATAAGCCTGTCGATGGACACCTTCGCAGTTCTGGCGCCACTCTTGGCAGACTCGGCCCCGAGCTATCGGATTGCGGGTGTCGCAGGCGCCGTGGCAGCGGCGCTGACACTAACCTTGCTTGGGCTGTTGGGCGCGCGTTCCCCGATTATGACCGGCGGGTTTGCTCAACGGCTTGAAAAGCTGGTGCCCTACGTGATGGTTTGCGCGGGAATTTATATCCTCAGCAACTCATGGACCGACGCGATTTAGTAACCGCGCCAGATCCAGCCGCCTCCAAAGATGCGGCTTCCACCGGTTTCGTAAAACACACAAGCCTGCCCCGGAGAGATACCTTCTTCAGGTGTCAGCAACTCAACCTCGGCAGTTGTATCCGACAGAGGCCGAATGATCGCTTCACGCGGTGGGCGGGTTGAGCGGACCTTGACCGACACCTGCCATTCATCCCGAGAGGTGAAGGGTTCGTCGCCAAGCCAGTTGATTTCGCGCACAGGAACAGTCCGGGTGGCCAGCATCTCTTTGGGGCCGACGACAACTTGTTTCTTGTCCACATCCAGCTTGACCACGTACAGAGGTTCGCTGAGGCCGCCGATACCAAGCCCGCGGCGCTGACCGATCGTGTAGTGGATCACACCGTTGTGCTGGGCAAGAACACGGCCGTCCGCATGCACAATCTCGCCCGGATCTACGGCACCGGGGCGCAGCTTTTCAATAACGCTGGCATAGTTGCCATCGGGTACAAAACAGATGTCCTGACTGTCCGGCTTATCTGCGACGGCCAGCCCGTATTGCGCGGCCATTTCGCGCGTGGCGTCCTTGGACGGCAGATGGCCCAGAGGAAAGCGCAGAAAATCCAGCTGCTCAGGGGTAGTTGAGAACAGGAAATAGGATTGATCGCGGTTTGCATCCTCGGCGCTATGAAGTTCGGCCCCATCTGGGCCCATCTTGCGCTGGATATAGTGACCGGTGGCCATGCAATCGGCTTCAAGGTCCTTGGCGGTTTCCAACAGGTCCTTAAACTTCACACGCTCATTGCAGCGGATACAGGGCACCGGGGTCGCCCCGGCCAGATAACTGTCGGCGAATTCATCGATCACGGCATCCTTGAAGATATTCTCGTAATCCAGAACGTAATGCGGGAAGCCGCGCTCTTCTGCCACGCGGCGTGCATCGTGGATGTCGATTCCCGCGCAGCACGCTCCTTTTTTGGCCAGCGCCGCACCGTGGTCGTATAATTGCAGCGTCACCCCCACGACATCATATCCCTGATCCGCCAGGTAAGCCGCCACAACGGAACTGTCGACACCACCAGACATGGCCACGACTACCCGCGTTTCCGAGGGCGGTTTGGCAAAGCCAAGCGAGTTGAGCGGGGTCTCGATATCGAGGGCCATCTACGGTTCCAGTCCGGGTTAAGAAAGACCGGCAGAATATAAGAAAATTCTACACACTCTCAAGGGGCAGTTTCACACCCTTTTAAGTAGGCTGGGTGCAGCTTTGTCGCAGCAGAGGAAGGTAGAACAGATGTATTTGCACAAAGTGGAAGGGCCAAGGTCGGTTACCCTGCCGGATGGAAGCGTACTGACACGCGCGGATCTGCCCCCCGCGGACACACGGCGTTGGGTTGCCTCGCGCAAGGCTATTGTTGTGCGCGGTGTGCTCTATGGGTTGATTTCGTTGTCCGAAGCGAAAAAGCGATACGGCATCAGCGATGAAGAGTTCAACGCGTGGGTTTCGGCAGTCGCTGAACATGGCATTGATGCGTTGAAGGCGACTGCTCTAAAAAAATATCGACAACCTAAGGATGAAAGTGAATAAATGAATCAACGGTAACGTCAGATTAACCATTTTTATTCAGGCTCAAATCAGTTGAAGAATTTGACCTAAATTGGAGCAGTACAAAATGCGCATACTTCTTGTTGAGGATGATCCAACCACGTCTAAAAGCATCGAGCTGATGCTGACGCACGCTAATCTCAACGTGTATGCGACGGACCTTGGCGAAGAAGGTATCGATCTGGCCAAGCTCTATGATTACGACCTCATTCTGTTGGACCTGAACCTGCCTGACATGAACGGCCATGAGGTATTGCGTCAGCTGCGGATCGCGCGCGTTGAGACGCCGATCCTTATCTTGTCAGGCGCGGATGATACCGAAAGCAAGATCAAAGGTTTTGGTTTTGGCGCTGATGATTACCTGACCAAACCATTCCATCGCGAGGAATTGGTGGCGCGTATCCATGCGATTATCCGACGCTCCAAAGGTCACTCTCAGTCAATCATCCATACCGGGCAGGTGGCCGTCAATCTGGATGCCAAAACCGTTGAAGTTAACGGAAAGACGGTGCATCTGACCGGCAAAGAATACCAGATGCTTGAGCTTTTAAGCCTGCGTAAGGGGACAACCTTAACCAAAGAAATGTTCCTGAACCATCTATACGGCGGCATGGATGAGCCTGAATTGAAGATCATCGACGTGTTTATTTGCAAGCTACGCAAAAAACTTAGCAATGCGACCGGTGGTGAAAACTATATCGAAACGGTCTGGGGCCGCGGTTATGTTCTGCGCGATCCACAATCAAGCAGTTTGGGCGAAACCCGGATGGCTGTTGGCGCCTGATCTGATACCGCCACTGCCGTCGCAGGTCCGGGACGGCAAAATCACTCGCGGCTCAGCACGACACTGGACCTGACCATGGCCTCGCCCTATCACTGGGATTCAGGACGACGTGACAGGGCGGGGCCATGAGCGATACCACTGCAACAGCAGATCTGACGGAAGATGAAGCACGAGTTGAGCTGGCGCGCCTTGCCAAGGAATTGCTGCGGGCCAATCAGCTTTATCACGCGGAAGATGCTCCGGAAATATCGGATGCGGACTATGATGCACTCAAGCGCCGCAATGCGGAGATTGAGGCGCGGTTCCCCAATCTGAAAAGCACTGACAGCCCTACCGAGCAAGTGGGCGCGCGGGTCTCAGAAGGGTTCGCGAAAGTAAATCATGCAATTCGCATGATGTCGCTGGGCAATGCTTTTGACGATGAAGATGTTGCCGATTTTGATCGTTCGATTCGCAAGTATCTTGGACTATCGAACGACGCGCCGCTTGCCTATACAGCCGAACCCAAAATCGATGGTCTTTCGTTGTCGCTGCGATATGAGCATGGCGAGCTGGTTCAGGCAGCGACCCGAGGGGATGGTGAGACCGGCGAAAACGTGACGACAAATGCGCGCACGGTTTCAGATATCCCGCACAGAGTTGAAGGTGCCCCAGAGGTGCTTGAGGTTCGGGGTGAGGTTTACATGTCTCATCACGATTTTGAAGCACTGAACACGCGTCAAGCCGAAACGGGCGGCAAAACATTTTCTAACCCGCGCAATGCAGCGGCGGGCTCTCTTCGTCAGTTGGATTCCGAAATAACGCGGTCGCGGCCTCTCAAGTTTTTTGCTTATGCGTGGGGGGAACTGTCCGAACCGCTGGCCGAAACACAGATGGGGGCAATAGATCGCCTTAAAGCGTTTGGTTTTCAGGTGAACGCGCTAACACGTTTATGCGACACGACAGATCAGATGCTGGATCACTATGGCCAGATCGAAGCGCAGCGCGCCACTCTGGGCTATGACATCGACGGGGTCGTCTACAAGGTCAATGATCTGGGATTGCAATCCAGACTGGGTTTTCGTTCAACCACGCCTCGCTGGGCGATTGCGCATAAATTTCCGGCCGAACTCGCCTGGACCCGGCTCGAAGCGATTGACATTCAGGTGGGCCGAACCGGCGCGCTCAGCCCGGTTGCACGGCTGCATCCGGTGACCGTGGGTGGTGTAGTCGTTTCGAACGCGACCCTACACAACGAGGATTATATCGCAGGTCGGGATGCCAAAGGTGGTACCATTCGTGATGGCAAGGACATTCGGGTTGGCGACTGGGTACAGGTCTACCGGGCCGGGGACGTGATCCCCAAAATCTCGGATGTTGATTTGTCGAAACGACCCGATGATGCGCAACCCTATGCCTTTCCGACGAACTGCCCTGAATGCACAAGCGACGCAATTCGGGAAGAAGGTGATGCAGTGCGCCGGTGTACTGGCGGCCTGATTTGCCCGGCACAAGCGGTCGAAAAACTTAAGCACTTCGTTTCACGCAAGGCGTTCGATATCGATGGGCTTGGCGCAAAACAGATCGAGATGTTCTATGACGACCCCATTCTACCCATCAATACACCTGCCGATATCTTCACGTTGCAGGATCGCGATGCAGGTAACCTTGCCCGGTTGAAGAACCGCGATGGTTGGGGGGAAATATCGGCCAGTAACTTGTTTGCTGCGATTGATGACAAGCGCACAATACCTTTTGCCCGGCTTCTGTTTGCGCTTGGCATCCGCCATGTGGGCGAAGTTGGCGCGCGGGATCTGGCGTTGTTCTACCGGGATTGGGATCTAATGGCCGCCTCTATCGATACGGCCCGCCCGGCGGCACGCGCGCAACGCGCGGCTGATGAGGCGGAAGATGCCGAAAGGATCGCCGCCTCCGATGAAGGCCGGCGCGCTCGGGTGAAAGAGGTTCGCGATGCAGCCATTGCCGATGGGAACGTCCCAGAGGACGCGGCGAACGCCTGGGCTGATCTGATCGGGATCGATGGAATTGGGGCCACGCTTGGGCTTTCTCTCTCTGACGCGTTCGCCAATCAAGAGGAGCGCGAAGCGTTTGATGATCTGCGCAAGCACCTGACCATTGATCCGCCGGATGCTCCTGCTTCGGACAGTCCGGTGGCCGGAAAAACCGTCGTATTCACTGGAACGCTTGAAAAGATGACACGCGCCGAGGCCAAGGCCCGCGCAGAGGCCCTGGGTGCCAAAGTGTCGGGTTCGGTCAGTCAGAAAACAGATTTGTTAGTGGCGGGCCCGGGTGCAGGATCCAAGGCAAAGAAAGCGGCAGATCTGGGGATTGAAACCCTGGATGAAGATGGCTGGCTGCAGCTGATCGGCGATCTATGAGCGGCCGGCCCGAGCAACTTTTCCCGCTGTTTTCGGGGCTTGAAACACTGGACGGTGTGGGGCCGAAAACGGCGCAGCTGCTGGGCCAGTTGGGGATCGAATCTCCGCGCGATGTCTTGTTCTCGCTGCCCTATGCGGTGATCGACCGGCGGCGGCGTGAGACAATACAGGGGGCTGACCTTCCGACGACTCTAACTGTGGAGGTTGCGATCGGAACACACCGACCCCCGCGCAACAAAGGGGGGGCGTATCGCATTCATGTGGAAGACAGTCAGGCGGATTTCCAACTGGTGTTTTTTCATGCCCGAGGGGACTATCTGAAAAAGATATTGCCTCAGGGTGCGCGCCGGGTTGTTTCGGGAAAGCTTGAACTGTTCGATGGCATGGCACAGATGGTGCATCCTGATCATATGGTCGCGCCTGAAAACGCAGGCGAACTGCCTGAGTTTGAGCCGGTGTACCATCTGACGCAGGGTGTGACGCAGAAAACGGCCTTCAAAGCGGCGCAGAGCGCCCTGGCGCGCGTACCCGTACTGGCCGAATGGGCAGATTCTGCCCAAGTGAAACAGCAAAGCTGGCCCGACTGGGCTACTGCCATTCGTATGGCGCATCACCCGCATGGCGCGGATGATGTGGCACCTTTTGCCCCTGCGCGAGAGCGTTTGGCCTATGATGAGCTATTGGCCCATCAGCTGACATTGGCTTTGGCGCGGCAACGTGAACGAAAGACGCGGGGGATCGTCAGCCTCGGCACCGGGGCGCTGCAATCTCAGGTCCTTGCCAGCCTGCCATATCGACCAACCGGGGCACAAACGCGCGCGATTGAAGAAATCGCAGCGGATATGGCCTTGGAGACGCGGATGAACCGGTTGCTGCAGGGCGATGTGGGGGCGGGGAAAACGCTGGTCGCATTCATGGCGTTGTTGATTGCGGTCGAAGCAGGCGGGCAGGGGGTGATGATGGCACCCACCGAAATCCTTGCCCGTCAGCATCTTGAAGGATTGCGCCCATTGGCTGAAGAGGCCGGGGTTGTGCTGGAAATCCTGACCGGGCGCGATAAGGGAGCCGAAAGACGGGCAAAATTGGCCGCGTTGAAACAAGGTGACATACAGATCTTGGTCGGCACCCACGCGGTGTTTCAAGACGATGTTGAGTTCAACGCCCTGAGATTGGCCATTGTTGATGAGCAGCATCGATTTGGTGTCCGCCAACGGATGGAGCTGTCCGAGAAAGGCCAGCGCGCTGATGTTCTGGTGATGACGGCAACCCCTATTCCGCGCAGTCTGGCCCTTGCGCAATACGGCGACATGGACGTCTCGGTTTTGGATGAAAAGCCGCCTGGTCGTAAACCAATCAAGACGGCGATCGTCAGCACCCAGCGCATGGATGAAGTCGTGGCCCATCTGCGCAGCGCGATTGATGCGGGCAAGCAATGCTATTGGGTGTGTCCGCTGGTCGATGAATCAGAAGTCTCTGACCTGACTGCAGCCGAGGAACGGTTCAAACGGCTGCGTGCAATTCTGGGCGATGACGTGGTTGGCCTCGTGCATGGTCAGATGCCACCTGCGGACAAAGACGCAGCCATGGCCGCATTCCAGACCGGTCACACCAAAGTTCTGGTTGCAACCACAGTGATCGAGGTTGGGGTGAATGTCCCCAACGCCACGATCATGGTGATTGAGCGGGCTGAAATCTTTGGGCTGGCACAGCTACACCAGTTGCGAGGGCGGGTCGGCAGGGGCGAAGATGCCTCGACCTGTTTGCTCATGTATCAACCGCCGCTCAGTGAAGGCGGACGCAAGCGCCTGGAGGTTCTGCGCGAAACCGAGGACGGATTTCGAATAGCGGAAACTGATCTGCAGATGCGCGGCGCGGGAGATCTGATCGGTACAGCGCAATCTGGTCTGCCAAAATTCCGCATTGCCGATCTGGAAAGGCAGGCCGGATTGATGGCTGTGGCACAATCTGACGCGCGTGCGTTGCTGTCTGCAGACCCCAAACTGACCTCAGCCCGAGGGAAGGCGGCGCGTGTTCTTCTTTGGCTCATGAAGCAGGATCAAGCGATCCGTTTGATTTCAGTAGGTTAAGCGAAAAATTTCATTAAGTTCACAAATGTTCTCAAAAAGTTCTTTACTGACTCACTGAAATATGAGAACAAAAGGTCAACAAAGGATTAATACCTGACCGGAGATGAGACCATGCTGACCCAGATCAAGACTGCCTTTTCCCGCTCGCAATCCACGATTTTGCAGGATGCAGCCGGTGCGGTTTCGCTGATCGTGATGCTGGTGGTTGCCCTTCACCTTCCGAGCGGGTTCTAAGCCTTTCTGCCTGCGATCTCGTGCCGACAACACCGCGCTTGTCTCCCCATCTTAATCAAGGGTGACCTGCCTGTCCCATTTCCCTTGAAGGGGCCAGCCTCGGCCCCGCGCGGTTATCCGGACCCTACATGAGAAACGCATGACTTGCCGCCGCCCTTTCCGCCCGGAAAGTGCGGCGGTTCTTTTTTTTTACAGCTGCCCGGTTTTGATGATTTCGATCGCTGCAGACAGGACGGAATTCACCGCAACAGATGCCAGGATCATCCCCATCACGCGGCTGATGATTGCAGCGCCGGAATGCCCGATCAACCGGATGATCGGCTCGGCCAGCAACATCAATACAAACGCTATGGCAATCACGACCAACATCACCAGCGCGGTAATGCTCTGATCGGCGATGCTGAACCGGTTGTTGTCGGTCAGAACAACAATTGCTAGCATCGCACCGGGTGACGCCAGTGAAGGCACAGCAAGCGGAAATATGGCCGGGTTCGTCTTGTGCATTTTGTCATCCATGTCTTCTTCGGCCTGACGTTGTTCGATCTCTTGTTTGCTTTCACCAAAAATCATGGTCAGCGCGAACAGGAACAGGATAATTCCACCCGCGACCTGAAACGAGTTCAGGCCGATATCCAACGCCTCGATCACCAACTGGCCGAAGACAAGGAAGAACAATAGAATGCCCGCGCTCACCAATGCCGCCAGCAGGGCGGTTTTTCGACGCGCTCCTGCAGCAATACCTGCGGTGACGGCGATAAAGACGGGGATCGTGCCGATCGGGTCGATAACAACCCAGAGCGTTACGAAATGTTCCAGCAAATTGTTCACGTTAGCCCCCCAAGACAGTTGAGGAACCCTATACGGCTTTACCCGGAAAGGCCACGCTCAGGCGCAATTGGCTTGTTCGGCTTGCTCCATCGCATCGGCAGTCGCTTCAAGCGCCAAAAGGATCGAAGCATGGCGGTTCTTGTATTCCCGTGCAGGCAAAAGAACTTCGAGCCCGTCAAAGGGTGCAACGGGGGCAGGGCCGTCTTTCTTTAGCATCGCAGAAAGCTGATCGCGCGCGGTTTCGACCTGAGCCCGCGTAGTTCCGATCACCGCGCTGCCCACGACCGAGGCCGATGCCTGACCCAGCGCACAGGCCTTGACGTCCTGCCCAAACTCCGTGATCCGCCCGTCTTCGACCTTGACGTCGACTGTCACGGTCGACCCACACAGGGGCGCGCGTTTCTTCACTGTCGCATCGGGATTGTCCAACCGGTCCAGATGCGGAATATCCGCAGCAAGTGCCAGTATGCGCCCGGAATAGAGCTTGATCAGATCGGTTTCGCCGCTCATGGCTTTCCCTCGTTGTCTATTCCCCATACATAATGGCGGGATTCTGGGATGCAAAAGGTTTTTGCGATGGCTGATACAGTCTTGTTCGATCCGTCGACTCTGAAATTCAACGAGGCGGGATTGATCCCTGCGATCGCGCAGGATGCAGAAACCGGAGAGGTTCTGATGATGGCCTGGATGAATGCCCAGTCCATCAATCGCACGTTAGAGTCCAAGCGCGTCACCTATTGGTCGCGGTCGCGGCAGGCGTTCTGGGTCAAAGGCGAAAGCTCTGGCCATGTGCAGCAGTTGCTGGACTTTCGGGTCGATTGCGACCGGGATTGTCTGCTGGTGCTGGTGAACCAAACCGGACCCGCCTGTCACACCAATCGGCGGAGCTGTTTCTACACAGCCATACGCGACGGGAACGAAGTCGAGCTTATGTCACCGATGGAATAATGCCGTCTGTGGCAACAACCATGTCAAAGACCGACCAAAGCCCTGATCTCTGCGGGTGAAGCCCCTTGTTGGCGATAGAGCGAAATGGCACGGGCATCATCGCGTTTTGCAAGCCGTTTTCCCGTCGTGTCTCGGATCAACCTATGGTGATGATAAACCGGTGTTGGCAATCCAAGCAGGCCTTGCAACAGTACGTGTATCTGCGTTGCGTCGAAAAGGTCCTCCCCACGCACCACATGCGTGATGTTCTGATCGGCGTCGTCAACGACAACGGATAAATGGTAAGAACTGCCCATATTTCGCCGAACGAGGATAATATCGCCCACCGCGTCTAGAAGCGTGTTGGCATCAAGTGGGTGCGCCCCTGCAAATGCCTCACCGGTTTCACAAAACGTACGAAGTTCGGATGCGTTTATGGCCTTGTTCATATCCAAACGCAGAACATCGTGAGGGCTCGCATCCGAAAGAGGGCGCTTGCGGCAGGTGCCCGGATAGATGCGCCCGTCTGGCCCAAACTGGGGCACACCTTCCTGCGGCGCTCCGGCCGCGGTTTCGATATCGGCCCGCTTGCATCCGCAGGGATAAACCAGCCCTAAATCTATCAGCGCTCCAAGCGTCTGACGATATTGCCCAAGCCTGTCGGATTGGCGCATCACCGGTTGTGGCCAGCACAAGCCAAGCCAATGCAGATCATCGTAAATCTGGGTTTCCCATTGGGGACGGGATCGCGATTGATCGATATCTTCGATGCGCAATAAAAACTCACCGCCCGCAGCCTGCGCTAGATCGTATGCCAGAAGCGCGGAATAAGCATGCCCCAGATGCAGCGGACCCGTCGAAGACGGAGCGAAACGCGTTGCGAATGTCACGCTTTTTCAACAACGTAAACGTCAGATTTCATGTCCATTCCGGGCAGATGTGGGCCATATTCGCGAAATAGCAGCCGTGCATGGCCCATGTCCAGCCAATCGTTTAGGCGCCCGGAATATGCCCGCTCGGCCAGCGTGTGATCATTGAAGGAAAACGCCAGATAACCGCCACTGGGCAATGCGTCCATAAGCAAATCAAAGGTTTCCGGCGGAGCTGCGC
Organism: uncultured Ruegeria sp.; assembly: GCF_947500045.1. Taxonomy (GTDB): domain Bacteria; phylum Pseudomonadota; class Alphaproteobacteria; order Rhodobacterales; family Rhodobacteraceae; genus Ruegeria. The sequence goes on from NZ_CANMQQ010000003.1 coordinate 90,012, forward strand.
CAACGCTGATAACGCCTATGGATGTAATCGCAGAGTAAGAGCCAGCCTCGATCGGTTCAGAATCTGCCAGATCAAAACTGATTAATTTACGGTAAACCTCTTTGGTCGCTGCCCTTTCCAGCATCTTTGGTGTCGGGTCCATCCCGTCGATGACGCGAAATCCGGCCTTGTGCAGTGCCACACCGGACAACCCCGTGCCACACCCATAGTCCAACACCGGAGTATCAGCATCGGAAACAAAAGACTTTAACGCCGCCGCAACACGATCCGGGGTAACATAGCCATGTTCACCAACCTCATCATCATAAGAGCCCGCCCATTTCTGATAGTGGTCATGGGTGTCCTCGGCAGAGTTCAGATTGTATGTGTCTTTCAAAAACTTGTCGCTCATACCTACATGTTAGGCGCAGGCCGGGAGTGGCGTCCAGTCAACACTGGTTTACCCAGTCGCTCCAGACAGCTTTCGCCCGATCGGTATATGCTTTGTAGCGATCCTTACGACCCCGCCGGCCACCTTTCAAACCATCAACCGGGCGGAACAAACCGAAATTTACGTTCATCGGCTGAAAGGTCTTGGCTTCCGCACCACCGGTGATGTGATGGATCAGGGCACCCATTGCACTGTCTTGTGGCAGGTCGGGCAGGGTGCGACCCAATATTTCTGCTGCGGCCAGACGGCCAGCCAGCAGACCCATCGCAGCGCTTTCCACATACCCCTCGACCCCGGTTATCTGACCTGCAAATCGAATATTGGGTTGGGATTTCAGGCGCATCTGCGCGTCCAGCAAAGTCGGAGAATTGATGAACGTGTTGCGATGAATACCGCCCAACCGCGCAAAACTGGCGTTTTCCAGTCCCGGTATCATACGAAACACTTCGGTCTGTGCTCCGTATTTCATCTTGGTCTGAAAGCCCACTATGTTGAACAACGTGCCCAGAGCATTGTCGCGGCGCAGCTGAACCACGGCATAGGGCTTTACATCCGGCTCATGTGGATTTGTCAGGCCAACGGGTTTCATCGGGCCGTGGCGCGGGGTTTCACGGCCGCGCTCAGCCATGACTTCGATTGGCAGGCAGCCATCAAAATAACCAGCGGTTTCACCTTCATGGAACTCGGTCTTATCTGCGGCCAGCAATGCGTCAATGAACGCTTCGTACTGATCGCGATCCATGGGGCAGTTAAGGTAGGCGGTCCTCTCTTCTTCTGTCTCGCCCTTATCATAGCGGGACTGCATCCAAGCTTTGCTCATATCGATGCTATCCGCATAGATGATAGGGGCAATGGCGTCGAAGAAGGCCAACGCCTCGGCCCCTGTCTCCGCGCGAATGGCCTGACCCAATGTGGGTGATGTCAGCGGGCCGGTGGCGAATATCCAGTGGCCCTCTTTGGGCAGTGTGGTGACCTCTTCGCCTGTGACCGAGACGCGCGGATGGGCTCTCAGCTTGGTTGTCACAGATTCGGCAAACGGATCGCGATCTACTGCAAGCGCGCCACCCGCAGGCAAGCGATGGCTATCGGCGGTGGTCATGATCAATCCGTTTGCTGCGCGCATCTCCCAATGCAGCAAGCCGACAGCGTTCTGTTCGTCATCATCTGAGCGGAAAGAGTTTGAACACACCATCTCGGCCAGATTGCCAGTCTGATGCGCAAAGGTGCCCACGTTGGGCCGCATTTCGTGGACCACAACATCCACGCCCATTTCCGCCGCCTGCCAGGCCGCCTCGGACCCGGCCATGCCGCCGCCCACGATATGCAATTTGTCTGTCATGCGCTGCCAAATAAGGCAGAGCAACGTCATGCGCAATGCGCAGTTATCAGTCTAATTTTTGGATGAAGTCTTGGGGTCGCCGCTGCGGGAATGTCTGCGCCGGTGAGAGAAACCAGCTGGAGGGACCTTCCGCCCACGGCGACCCAAAAGTGTGTTCAGGCCTTAGCCTCGTCCCAGCATTGCCACAGTGTCGCCCTTTTGGAAAGTGCAAAAATGCGAACAGTAGAGAAAAATGTATGAAATAGTCGCCTTACTGACGCCAATTTGGCGGTCGCTTTTCAATAAAGGCGTTAATTCCTTCTTCGGTATTCCGATCCATCATATTTTGCGCCATTACCTCGGCGGTGTAGGCGTAGGCCTGATCGGTGGACATCGTAATCTGTTGATAGAACGCAGTTTTGCCGATCTTGACCGCGCTGCTCAGCTTGGTCGCCAGCTTTTCAGCCAATGCATTTGTTTCCTCGGCCAGCTGATGCTCAGGCACAAATCGATTGATCAAACCCAGTTTAGCTGCACGCTCGGCTGTGATAAAGTCACCTGAAGTTAACATCTCAAACGCTTGTTTACGTGGTATATTACGACTGAGCGCCACCATAGGCGTCGAGCAGAACAGGCCTATATTGACCCCATTTACCCCAAAACGCGTTCCCTCGGCCGCGATTGCCAGATCGCAGGTTGCCACCAGTTGACAGCCCGCAGCGGTGGCAATGCCGTGTGCTTGCGCGATCACCGGTTGGGGCAAGGACTGAATGGTCATCATCATTTTGGCGCACCGATCAAACAGATCTTGAAAATATGATAGCCCACCGTCGCTGGCCTGACGGCCTTGCGTCATTTGTTTCAGATCGTGCCCTGCGCAGAACGCTTTCCCCACGCCGGAAAGAATAATGACACGAATCGACTTGTCGTCACGCAATACGTCGAATTCGGCCTGCAAGGCTGCCAGCATTTCGTCACTAAGTGCGTTCAACCGCTCGGGCGCGTTCATCTTTAGCCGCGCTATTGCACCTGTGTCGCTACGTTCCAGAATTGCCATCTTGCCCTCCCGCTGGCATTCGGGCCAACTCTAGGCGGGCAGAGCCATGAGGGGAAGCATGTCATTAGCGCTGAATAAACAAGAACTGATCGAATATCTGGAACTCGTGTTTCCACAGGTTCACAACGACTTTGTCGTAGAGGATTTGACGGAAACAACGATCACGATGCGCCTGAAAGTTGGGAACCGTCATCTGAGGCCTGGTGGTACCGTATCCGGCCCATCCATGTTCGGGCTGGCTGATGTCAGCGTGTATGCAATGGTTCTGGCGCGAAAGGGTCGGCAATCACTGGCGGTAACCACCAGCAGTTCAATGGACTTCTTACGCAAACCCGAAAGCGGGTCTGATTTAGTTGCCGAATGTAAGCTGTTGAAATTGGGCCGAACATTGGCCATTGGCGATGTGCTGATGTATTCGGAAGGTTCCGACAAGCCTGTGGCCCGGGCAAGCATGACCTATTCCATTCCCCCAGAAGGCTCAACCGCAGCTGCATTCGGATAAAAAAGGGCCGGGGATAGACCCCGGCCAGGAAGAGGTCCCTAAGATGGGACTGGGGATAAACTATTTCATCCAGAAGTGGCGGCTGATTTCCGCATCGGCGCGATGGCGCGTCAGTCCGACATCGCGAAGCAGCCTGTCATCCAGTTTGCCCAAATTTATGCGGCTGCGGCGACGTTGTTCCCACTGAGTGACACTCGCCGCGAACCGCACGGCCAGCGCGGCGATAAGCGGCAGCCGAGGGCTGTCGTTCAGCAGCAAGAGGGCGGGGTTGTGCATTGCGCGTGTCATCTTGGGTATCCTTTCAAATTGTATTGACACAAAACTAACATGTTCGGTACAGTGTTTTGATACATTCAACATTGTGTCGGAATCAAAGGAAGAATTGTAATGGATACAATTTGGCCAGAGGCGCTCCCGAAATCCAAAGGTCCAAAGTACACTCTGGTCGCCGACACGATCCGAAAAGCGATACAAAACAAATCACTGGAGGTCGGAAAGAAGCTGCCTCCGGTCCGCGAACTGGCGTATCGACTTAAGATCACACCAGGAACAGTTGCCAGAGCCTATACAATTCTAACGGATGAAGGTTTGCTACAAGCTGAGGTCGGGCGTGGTACATTTGTTGCCCCGCCGCGATCGCCCATTCTGGATGATGTCTGGTCGCGACAACTGCATCTCAGAGACGACAAGTATGAGTCCAACGTCAGTCTGTTCAGCCCGCGCTTGCCGGATGTCGGGCAGGTAAGCTTGATCCGAAAATGCCTTGAAAAGGTTGCCAAAGGCGATCCGAGGATGTTCATGAACTATCCGACCCGGGACGCCTATCAACCGGTGCGTCAGGTCGTGGCCGACTGGTTGTCTGAACTTCCACTTGGCTCATTGACTGCGGATGACATTGTACTGACTCATGGCGGGCAAAGCGGTATTTGCGTCGTGTTCCAGACCCTTCTGAAAGATCCGAGACCCGTCGTTCTGGTCGAAGACCTGTCCTATGCCGGGTTTCGGCGGGCGGGGGAGTTGATGCGCGCAGAGATTGTAGGAGTAAAGATGGACAAGTGGGGCATCAGCCCCGAAGCGCTGGATCACATCCTTAGGCAAACAAAGGCGCAGGCAATCTGCGTTTCACCCGAGGTGCAGAACCCGACAGGTGGCCATTCGCCGTTAGAGCGGCGCAAGGAAGTGGTCGAGATTGCACGCAAATATGGCCTCCAGATCGTCGAAGATGATTGTTACCGAATGGGTGAGGCCCGCGCGCCCAGTTATAGGGCGTTGGCACCTGAGCGGGGTTGGCACGTCTCATCAATCTCAAAAACCCTGACGCCTGCGCTGCGCGTTGGTTTCGCTATCGCGCCAAAAGAGCGGAGTGTCGATCTGCGCCGATGTGCTGAGTACGGGTATTTCGGGCTTGCCCAACCTTTGGCCGAACTGACGCGGTTGTTGTTGGGGCACCCCGAGGCAAGGCAACTGGCAAAAGATGTCCGAGTCAAGATGGGGGAATATGTGCGAGTCGCAGTAAACGCTTTGGGTGGATTTGACCTGAATTGGGATTCAGAAATTCCCTTTGTCTGGCTGCATTTGCCGTCAGGCTGGCGTTCGGCTGCGTTCAGTCGCGCGGCCGAGCGTGAAGGAATTCAACTGCGATCTGCGGACGAATTTGCGCTGCGTGACGGTCGCGCACCAAATGCAGTCCGCATTGCAGTAAATGGGCATGTCTCATTGGAGAAGTTTGAAGATGCCATGCTTCGCCTACGTGCGCTGTTGGACAATCCGCCAGAACAAATAAGCGTCTAGCGACTATTTCATCGGCGTGGGGTCACCGAAGAATCCTGCCAAATGGGCAATCTGACCTTCATCATCGCGACGAATAAAGTCATGCCCAGACACCATGACCGAACCATCAGGCGCAACCATGTGCCAGGTGAAATGCACCACATCATGGTGCGAGGATGGTTCACTGGTTATGTCCACCCGTCCATTCGAATTCTGTAGAACTTCACCGATATGGGTGCAGAGTTGATCTCTGCCCGAAACCTGAGCGGTCGGATCGATATACTGGCCGGTTTCTGAAAAGCACCGCTTTAGCAACTCAAGCCGTTTGCCATCGCTATGTTCCTGCCAGGCAGCTCCATAATCTGCGATGATTTGGTTCAGTTCTATCATGTCATCCTCCGAAGCATACTGAGGTCGATTATTGATAGTTGTACCAGAGCGGCGAAATCTAATCCAATTGCGGGTGTAAAATTTGGGGTAAAATAATACCTATTTTATAAGCTATTGTTTTAGCATAGTTATATTAAAGGTGCGGCGCTTGACGAGACATCAGGGGGTGTCTAGATACGCATCCATCGAATTCGGGCCGCTCCGCTGGGGCGGTCTTTCACATCAAACAGGACTATCCTGCCATGAAAACCTTTTCTGCAACCCCTGCAGACATCGACAAGAAATGGATCCTGATCGACGCCGAGGGCGTTGTTTTGGGTCGTCTTGCGTCGATCGTAGCCATGCGCCTGCGTGGTAAGCACAAGCCGTCCTTCACTCCGAATATGGACATGGGCGACAATGTCATCGTGATCAACGCTGACAAAATCCAGATGACCGGCAAGAAGCGTGAAGAAAACTTCTACTGGCATACTGGCCACCCGGGCGGCATCAAATCCCGCACCAAGCAGCAGATCCTTGAGGGCAAGCACCCCGAGCGCGTCGTGACCCAAGCGGTCAAGCGCATGCTGCCGGGTAACCGCCTGTCGCGTCAGGTTATGACAAACCTGCGCGTATATGCCGGTGCTGAGCATCCCCATGAGGCGCAAGCGCCCGAAGTTCTGGATGTTGCATCCATGAACAAGAAAAACACCCGGAGCTAATGACCGATGGTTGATCAGATCAATACTCTCGAAGAGCTGAGCGCCGTCGCAGGCGTTGAAACCGTGGCCGAAGAAGTCATCGTACGTGAACCCGTACGTGACGAGCTGGGCCGCTCCTACGCCACCGGCAAGCGTAAAGACGCTGTTGCCCGCGTTTGGATCAAGCCGGGTTCCGGCAAGGTCACCGTGAATGGCAAGGACCAGGACGTGTACTTTGCACGCCCCGTTCTGCAGCTGATCCTGCGCCAGCCGTTCCAGATTGCTGGCGTCGAAGGCGAGTTTGACGTTGTTGCAACCGTCAAAGGCGGTGGGCTGACCGGTCAGGCCGGTGCGGTCAAGCACGGTATCTCGAAGGCGCTGCAGCTGTACGACCCCAGCTTGCGTGGCGCCCTGAAAGCCGCTGGCTTCCTGACCCGCGACAGCCGCGTTGTAGAACGTAAGAAATACGGTAAGCGCAAAGCGCGTCGTTCGTTCCAGTTCTCGAAGCGTTAATCGCCGCGGATTTCGAAAAAACAAAGGGCTCGCAAATGCGAGCCCTTTTTCTTTGCGTTGTTGGATCGCTTATTCTTCGTAAACCAACTTCCATGCGCCATTTTCGACGACACTGACAAATACGGTATCAGCGCCCTGATGGTCATCCGGTCCATAGGTGATCTGGTTACCGACCAACTCATCCATATAGTCCAACGATTCCATGGCGGTGATGAAGCTGTCATGGGTCAGGTCAGGACCTGCCGCCTCAAGCGCTTTGACCATCATCTCTGCCGCCGAATAGCCAAGCATTGAGAAACCGACGGGATCTTCACCCGTGGCCTCTTTGTATTCCGCGATAAAGGCTGCGGGCGCAGGTTCCTCCGCGCGCGCCCACAGGTCCAGCCAGGACGCAGCAGCATAGAACCCGTCCGTGACACCGCCCGGCACCTGTGCAACCACGGTCAGGAAACTGGCCGAGGTACCGAGGAACTTCATATCCTCAAGACCCATCTTCTTGGCCGTTCCAACCACAGTGATCGCCTGGCGCACACCCAAAGCCATGGTGACGATGTCACAGCCTTCTTCCTTGAGCTTGCTCAAGGAACCCACGAAATCCGTTTCATCCGGCTTATGAGTGGTCTCTGTACCAAAGGTGATGCCAGCCTCTTCAGCGCCGGCTTTGCTGCCCTCAAGAATCTCCTCGCCGAAATCTGTGGGCAGGTACATGGTGCAAACGGTTTGTGATCCGAATTCACCGTTCAGATATTTCACCCCGATCCGCGCCTGATCGTAGTAGGTCGAGAACGACGTGAACTTGTTCTTCACCGGCTCCTGCAGCATTTGCCGTGCGGCTGTCAGGGGGGCGACGTTGGGAATTCCTTTCGGGTCCAGCAGCTTGAAACCGGCGACATTCATCGGCGTGCCCAGCGATTGCAACATCGCAAACACCTTGTCGCGGTTTAGCAGCTTATTATAACCCTGCATCGCGCGCGGCATCTGATAGCCGTTATCTTCAACCACAAAGCGAATTTTGCGCCCATGCACGCCACCTTCGGCGTTGACCCGATCGAAGACCACATTTGCGCCCTTGGTTGCCGGGACGCCCACGGCTGCGAAAATACCGCTGAGGTCATTCACTGATCCAATGACGATCTCATCATCACTCACGCCTTGGGTTTGCGCCCAGCTCATCGTGGCGGATGCGGTCAATGCTGTGGCTGCAGCAAGCCCCTTAATCATTTGTTTCATAGTTCTCCTCCCTGTTGGGTCGCCCCTTAATTAATTGTACATATCTTCAATGAGAAGTACGTGTTTCTTTTCCACCAAACCACGTTTGAGTTTCATCGTTGCGGTCAATTCCTCATCTTCGGCGGTCAGCAATACATCAATCAGACGAAAATCCTTGATCTGCTCGACCCGTGCAAACTCTTTGTTAACAGCGGCAATTTCCACTCCGATCAGATCGATGACCTCCGGCGCTGCGCAGAGGGATGCGAAATTCGAGAAAGGGATCTTGCGCTCTTGTGCGAATTTCTCGACGTTTTCCTGATCGATCATAATCAGTGCAGTCAGATATTTACGCCGGTCCCCGATAATTACCGCATCCGAGATAAACTGACTGAACTTCAAACCGCTCTCAATCTCGGCTGGCGTTATGTTCTTGCCGCCCGCCGTGATGATGATGTCCTTCAGGCGCCCTGTGATGGTGACAAAGCCATCATCGTCGATATGCCCCATGTCACCCGTGCGCAGCCAGCCGTCGCAGGTGAAACTCTCAGCCGTTTTCGCATTGTTGCGCCAGTAGCCCTGAAAGACGTTCAGTCCTTTGACCTGAATTTCTCCGTCTTCCGAGATGCGCAAATCATTGCCGGGGACCGGTTTTCCGATGGTGCCGATCTTGTTGGCCTCAAGCGTGTTCAGCGCTGCGATGCCAGCGGTTTCAGTCATCCCGAACCCTTCGACAATGGGTACACCTATCGCCCAGTACCACCTGAGCAATTCGGGTGAGATCGGTGCAGCACCTGAACCGCCACGCCGCATCCGGTCCATCCCTAACATCCGGCGCAGGTTGCGTAAAACTAGCCGATCCCAGAGCCAGAACTGCAATCCCACCGTCGCAGGAACAGGTTTGCCTTCAAGAACATAATCGGCCCGCGCCATGCCCGCCCTGAGTGCCTGTGTAAAGGCGAAACGCCCGGTCGGCGTTGCCTCTTTCACCATGAACATGACCTGAGAATAGATCTTCTCCCACACGCGCGGCACGGCGGTGAACGTGGCGGGCGAGACCTCTTGCAGATTTGAAAACACCGTCTCAGGACTTTCCGCGAAGTTCACGGTACTTTTCATCGCCAGAGGGTAGTAGATCGACACATCCCGCTCGAGGATATGACAAAGCGGTAGGAAACACAGCTGTTCGTCGGTTGATTGGGAAGGCAGGGAATGCGCCCCGGCCTCGATTGCGGCCATGATGTTCTCATGGCTCAGCATTGCACCTTTGGGGTTTCCGGTTGTCCCTGAGGTATAGATGAGCAGGGCGGTGTCTTGCGGTGTGGCAATCGCGATTTCCGTCTCGAATACACCGGGTTCATCTGCCTCTGCCTGCTGCCCCAAAGCGTACAGATCCCCAATCATCATGCAGCGCGGATGATCGAGGTCGTGCAGGCCTTCGTTTTCAAGAATAATGACCATAAGCAGATCAGGCAGGTCTTCTTCAACTTCCAGGAATTTATCCAACTGTTCTTCGTCTTCAACGATCAGAAACCGGCTGCCACTGTCATTGATCAGATATTTCAGCTGGCTGGCCGCATCCGTGGTGTAGACGCCCGAGGCAATCCCACCGACACATTGGATGCCCATATCGAACCACGCCCATTCCTTGCGGTCTTCGGACAAGATCGAAACGACCTCACCACGCTTTAGCCCGAGTTCGCGCAGGGCCAGCCCGATCCACTTGGCATGTTGCCAATAGTCGGCCCAGGAATAGGACTTCCAGATACCGAAATCCTTTTCGCGATGCGCCGTGCGCGGTCCCAACTCGGTACAGCGTCTCTGAAACAGTTCGCAAGTCGTAACACAGCCATCAACGCGCAACGGCCTTTGACCTGGTGCTTCGTTGAACTGTACGCCATTGATCGTGGTCTGAGGGGGCAGGGGGCTTGCATCCATTCGGCTCACCTCCACGTCTTCTTGCGCTTCCAGCGGCGGTTTTCCCGCGCGCCTTCCTCCTGAACGCCCAGATAGAAGTTCTGGATGTCCTCGGATTGCAGCAATACATCGGCGGCACCGTCCATGACGATCCGCCCGATCTCCATCACATAGCCATGATGGGCCAGCTCAAGCGCGGCGTTGGCGTTCTGTTCGACCAGCATCATGGTCATATTCTGTTCATCGTTGAGGCGTTTAAGGATGCCAAAAATCTCTTGCACCAGCAGCGGCGACAGGCCCAACGAGGGTTCGTCCAGCAACATGATGCGCGGGTTAGCCATCAAGCCGCGCCCGATGGCCAGCATCTGCTGCTGCCCGCCGGACAGCGTACCGGCCTCTTGCGTGCGACGCTCTTTCAGAACCGGAAAGTATGAGAAAACCAGATCGCGGTCGTGATCGATTTGACCTTTGTCAGAAAGGGTATATGCCCCGAGACTCAGATTTTCATCGACGGTCAAAAGCGGAAATACCTCGCGCCCTTCGGGCACATGCACAATACCTTTCTGAACAACCTTGTGAGGTTCCGATCCTTGTATCTGCTGGCCATCAAATGTGATCGTACCTTTCTCGGGATCCATCACGCCCGAGACGGTTTTCATCAGCGTTGTCTTGCCCGCGCCGTTTGCGCCCAGGATCGAGACGATCTTACCCAGATGCACGTCCAATGACACACCACGTATCGCCATAATCGGGCCATAGAAGCTTTCGATATTGCGGATGCTTAGGATCGGCTGGCTCATGAGGCTTTGCCCAGATAAGCCTCGATCACAGCCGGGTGGGACTGGACCTCTGCAGGTGTTCCAAGCGCAAGCTTCGCGCCATCCGCCATCGCCAGAACCCGGTCTGACACGCCCGAGACCAGCCCCATGTCATGTTCTACCATCAGGACGGTGATGCCCATTTGCCGCCGGATATCATCGATCCACCAGCGCATATCGGTGGTTTCTTCCACCGACAGACCCGAGGCGGGTTCGTCCAGCAACAGCAGTTTCGGTTCAGTGGCCAGCGCCCGCGCAACTTCGACCACCTTGCGAACCCCATAAGGCAGGCCCGAGATCATCTTGTCGCGAAATGCCTGAAGGTCGAGGAAGTCGATGATTTCTTCAATTTTTTCTCGATTTTCAATCTCTTGCCTGCGTGCGGAGGGCGTGAACAGAATCTCTGAAATCAAATTTGTTCTGCGATGGCGGTGACGCCCGACCAGAAGGTTTTGCAAAACGGTCGCGTGTTCAAAAAGTTCGATGTTCTGGAAAGTGCGCGCCACGCCAAAGGCCGCAACAGCCGAAGCTTTGACACGCAGCAAATCATGCCCGTCGAACTGGATCGACCCGGCATAGGGATCGTAAAAGCGTGAGATCAGGTTAAAGACGGTGGACTTGCCTGCGCCATTCGGGCCAACGATGGCAAAAACTTCACCCTCCTGAACGTCGAAAGACAAATTGTCGACTGCGGTCAGACCTCCGAATTTCAATGTGACGTTTTCGTACTCCAACAAGCTCATCTCAGACGCTCCGTCTTGAGATAAGACTTTTGTCGTTTGAACATGTCCTTTCGATAGAATGGAAACAGCTCGAACCACGTTCGGATTTTCAGCCACCGGCCATAAAGGCCCATAGGTTCAAACAGGATGAAGGCGATCAGGATCATGCCGAAGATGCCGAACTCCAACCCCGGTATAGCGACGGCGTTGCCCCCGAGAAGGGCCGCGGCGTATTCCTTTGAAATCGACAAGAATTGCGGCAGGAAGCCAATTACAATAGCGCCCAGAAACGCGCCATGGATCGAGCCGAGCCCGCCGATCACGATCATCATCAGCAATTGGATTGAAATGACGACGCTAAAGGTCTCGTTATTGAACGCCCCTGCAAACAGTCCCATCAGCGCGCCAGCCAGTCCGGTGACCGCACAGGACAGGGCGAATGAGATGGTCTTGGTGCGCGCGATGTCTACGCCCATCGCCTGTGCCGAAACCTCGGAATCGCGTACAGCGATGAAGCTGCGGCCCAAAGATGAGCGCAGCAGGTTGATATAGCCTAGCGTCACGATGATGGCGACGGCCAGCACCAGCCAGAAGAATTGGCTTGGCGTGGCCCAACGATCAACCAGATGGCCGAAGATTTCCACACCGCCCAAATACTTGCCAGCAACACCTCCGGTAATGGGTTCGGCCAAAACGATGATGTCGTCCATCAGGACCGACAGGGCCAGTGTAAAGATGGCCAAATAGATGCCGTGCAGGCGAAGGGCAGGAATGGCAACCGTGGCACCAACAATACCGGTCAACAGACCCGCCACAGGAAAAGCCACCAGGAATGGCACGCCCGCCTCGATCATTACGACATTGGCATAGCAACCGACGGCCAGAAAGGCGGCATGTCCAAGGCTGGCTTGCCCAGTATGGCCGGTCAGGATCATCAGGCCGAGCCCCGCAATCGCCCAGATCAGCACGTTGGTCAGTTCACCCAGATAGAAATCATCCAACCACCAGGGTGCAGCGGCAGCAACGGCCAAGAGGATCAGATAGAGGCCAAGCTGATAGCCGTCCTTCCAAGGGCGAAGGTCTTGCATATAGTTGGTTTTGAAGACGATCCGCATGAACTTCAGACTTTCTTGACCCGCACCTGGCTAAACAGCCCGTGCGGTCGAAAGATCAGCACCGCCAGCAGCAGTGCATAAGGTGCGATCTGGCTGTATCCTGCGGCGATATAGCGGCTGGCGAAAGGCTCGATCACGCCGACAATCAGTCCTCCGGCCAATGCGCCGGGCAGACTGCCGAACCCACCAATCACCGCCGCAGCGAAGGCCTTGATGCCCAGCAGGCCGGTTGTTGGATCAACCGATCCTTTGGCGGCGAACAGAATACCGGCAATCCCGGCGACCACGCCCGCCAGGGCCCAGATGAAACCCTGCACGCGTTTGACCGGGATACCCATATAATAGGCCGCCAACTGGTTCTGTGACGCGCCCTGCATGGCAAGGCCCAGCTTGGTCTTGCTGAAAAACACATAAAGGCCCCAGGTCAGTAGAACAGTGACGACGATGACGGCCACATCCTCCATCCCCAGAACAAGGCCACCAAACCGAATATCTTTTCCGGCCAGTGGGTTCTGTAGTGTTTGCGGCTCATGCCCCCAGATCAGCCCGGCGGCAAATCGGATGACAAAACCCAAAGCGATGGTCAGGATCACGACGGCAGTCTGACTTTCACCAAACAGTCGGCGGATGATCAATCGGTCTACCAGATACCCCAGCGCCCCCATGATCCCCAACGAGATCGGCAGTGCCAGCCAGAAGGGAAGGCCCATATATTCGGTATTGGTCAGGCCAATAGTGACAAACGCACCCAGCATCATGAAATCGCCTTGGGCGAAGTTCACCGCCTCGGTCGCTTTGTAAATCAGAACAAAGCCAAGTGCGATAAGGCCGTAGACACAGCCATTCGCCAGCCCGCTGATCAGCAGCTGTGCGTTATCCAATCTCACCCTCCCTCAGCCGGTTATGTCCGGCGCTTTGTTCTACTATGGCGTGATAATCACTTTGCCGTCACTCTTTTTCAGAGCATCCGCCAGATTTGGCAACACCTCTCGCAACGAGAGCCGGGCAGAGACATCCGTGCGCCACCGCCCATCGGCGAATCGAGCCTGTACTTCGCCTACAACGCGCATCTGGTCAGCGGGCGGCGTATCCATCATCCATCGGGTTAGCCAGAACCCTTCGATCCGCTTGCTCATGAAAATGAGCTGACCCATTTGCGTCAGTTTTGGCAGTTCTGTGCTGAGTTTGCCGTAACACACCCAACGTCCACCATTAGGCATGGCGCAAAATACCTGTTCAGAAAACTGGTCAGCCACAGCATCAAGGAAAACACGAGGTTTCAAGGTGCCGCTAATGGCCGCGAACTGCTTCGCTGCTTCCAGGTTGCCGGTTACCACGACCTCTGCCGCACCAAGGTTTTTGAGAGTTTCGACAGTTTCGGCACGCCGCACAAGCGCAATAGGTTTCAGGCCAAGATCCCGCCCAAGGCTGCACATCAGCTTACCCAACTGACTGGTCGCAGCAGAAACTACAAAAGCATCACCCGCTTCTCGCGCAATATCCACCATCGCCATGGCGGTTAGCGGGTTTACGATCTGCGCAGCGCCATCTTCGTCCGAGATATCGGGCCGCAACGGAATACACATCTGCGCCTGTGTCACAACATATTCAGCCCATGCGCCCGATCCCGCAGCCACAAAGGCCACACGCCGGTCCTGCAGGGATTCGGCTCCGGTTCCTGTTGCAACGATGTCTCCACACCCTTCAAACCCTGCCGCCGCGCCTTTGACCCGTGGCTGACCATATTCGCCTTTTATGAAATGGATATCGGATGGGTTTACCGAAGCGGTGCGCAGCTTGATCAACACCTGACCCGGACCCGGAGTAGGCAGAGGTAATTCCGCCTCCGCCAACCAGTCCGCGGCGTTTTCCAGCGTTGGGCGGGTCGCTGTGCCCGAATATCCGTCGTGGGTCTGAACAATGGCGAACATGGTGTCTGGCAAAGAGGTCATCAAACAGTCCTTTTGAAAGCAAGTTCAGCACAATATTATTGTTAGCTCAATGTAACCCTCGGACAAACGGAAGCAATATATTGAGTAAGCGCAGCTAATCTGACAGGTAAAGTTCACGGTCTTTTTTTAGTGCAACCGCGTATCTTCGCAAATGGCAATGTGTCAGGTTTGGTAGAACCAGCCCATGTTGGGCTGGTTCAGAGTTTGTTTACGACTGGGTCAGCAAATTGCGCAGGTCTTGTATCTTTTCGACAATCAGCTCAGGCGAAGCTTTGATGTCGTCAAGAATCTTAAGGGCCTGCGTCTTGATGTCCTGTGAGAGAGTGCTTTCCTGAACCGACGTGACGATGGCGTCATAGTCGAAGTTCTGAGCAGTCAGCGTGCCGTCCTGCACCCACGAATTGAACAATTCCTGCCCTTGTGCAGTGAGCGAAGCGACCTGATCGCCCGCTGCCGTAGCGGCGTCATTGGCTTGGTCGGTCAAAGCCGCCGCAGCATCGCTGGCTTGTTCAGTAACGGACGATGCAGCTTCGCTTGCTTGATCCGCCACCGAAGACGCCGCTTCGGAGGCTTGTTCAGTTGCGGCGTCTACGGCTTCGGTCGCGGCTTCCTGCACCGCTGAAGCAGCCTCGCCAACTGCGTCAGATGCATCTTCTGCAGCAGATTGAAGCTGTTCCGCCGGGGTTGGATCGGGTTTCGTCGCAAAATAATAGGCACCTGCGCCGATAACGGCGATGGCAACGATAAGTAATAGGCGCGACATAGGGTGTCTCCTTCAAATGATGTGTCGCTGAGATGGTACGAATTTACGCCAACGCCAAGGGGAAAACCCGTGAAATTGCGGCACATTCCGGGTTTGAGCTACACTGCGCTGATTGGCATGGCGCGCAGTGGCGACATCATGCCATCGCTGGCCACATTGACCAATCGAAGGAACAATAAAGTCTTGAAGAATCGAAAGTAAGTGGCGGAGAGACAGGGATTCGAACCCTGGGTGGGCTTGCACCCACAACGGTTTTCGAGACCGCCCCGTTCGACCACTCCGGCACCTCTCCGCGGGGGTCTGTGATGGGGGGATTTAGTGAGGAACGGGCGGGGGTGCAAGTGGAAAATTCTGGATTCTATCGATCCCCGGATTTTCCATTGCCAGAGGCAAGAAAACACCTAGGCTGATACTTATGACCTACCAGATACGCCAGTTCGCCCTCAGTCTTGTTCTTCCGCTCCTCGCGCTCGGGGCGTTTGCACCGCCTTCTCAGGCCGCCAGCCGAGACCGGATTGAGGCCTTTCTAAACACCACCGGGTTTGACGTTGCCCTAGAGAGTATAGTGCATGCTTCAGCCTCGGCCCCTGAGATGCTGGGCATAGATCCTGACGGATTTGGATCAGATTGGGCGCGCCTGACTGAAGAAGTTTTCGATACTGAACAGATGCACGAAACCGCAGTTTCGATCCTTGAGCAAACACTCAGCGATGAAGCTTTGACCCATGCCGTGTCGTTTTACGCCTCAGACTTGGGGCAAAGATTGGTGGTTGCTGAAAACGCAGCCCATTCCGATGAAGACGACGATGCCAAACAGCGTGCCGGGCAGGAAATTGTATCGGGGCTGATCAGGGATGGGTCGACCCGAGTCGAAAGTCTGAAGCGGATGAACCGCGCCGTGGACGCGAGTGGCACTTCATTACGTGCGTTGCAGGAGATTCAGGTTCGGTTTTTGCTAGCGGCGAGTGCGTCCGGGATTATCGACCTGCAACTCAGCGGTGACGAGCTGCGTGAAATGATGCGCCGGAATGAAGGTGATATGCGTCGATCCCTGCAACTGTCTGCATTGGCAGGCGCGGCGTACACCTATCAGGATTTCTCGGACGAAGATGTCGATGCCTATGTTGAGGCGCTGGAACAGCCTTTGATGCAAGAGGTGTATGAACTGTTGAACGCCATCCAGTACGAGATCATGGCGATGCGGTTTGAGGTGCTGGCAGCCCGAATGGCTGAGCTTCGCCCCGCGCAGGATATCTGATGCGTGTTCTTGCAACCGCTGCTGCCTTAGTAATGTGGGCGGTTCCGCTGGCGGCAAACGAACAAGCCGATCGGTTGCTACAGGCCATGCAAGTCTCTGAGTTTATGGAAATCTTGGGCGAAGAGGGTCGGGCGCAAGGTCAATCGATAAATGAGTCGATGCTCGGCGGTTCGGGTGGGTCCTATTTCGAAGCACAGATCAAAGAGCTTTATGATCCTGTCTGGATGCACAAGCAAATGTCGAACGCGGTCGAACGGAGTATGACCGACGCCCAACTGGAACAGGCGGCTATCTTCTTTGAAAGCGATTTGGGTCAGACCATCATCTCGCTTGAAAATTCGGCGCGCCGTGCCCTGTCCGACGAAACGATCGAGGAAATGGCACGCACAGCTTATGAACAGGCAGATCGTCAGGATGCCTTTTTTCGATTGGTGGATGAATATGTTCAGGTAAACAACCTGATTGAACAGAACGTCAGAGGTACAATAAGCGCTGATTTCAGTTTTTATCGCGGATTGGCGACAGGGCAGGAATCCCTTGCGAATGAAGAGGCGTGGCTTGCGGAATTGCTCTCGCAGCAAGCGGAAACCGAGAAAGAGACGACGGAATGGATGTACTCCTTTCTACTCTTGGCCTATCAACCGCTGTCGGAATTCCAGATGCGTGAGAATATCGCTTTTTCGCGCACCGAAGCTGGGCGTGCTTTGAATAGCGCTTTGTTCGAAGGGTTTGATCAAATGATCAACAGTATCTCGTTTCAGTTGGGAGAGGCTGTCGCACAGGCCATGCTAGCCTCGGATCTTTGACCTCGGAATTGGGTTGACTTTACCCCCGAATGTTTGGATAAGCCCGCATCCCGGCCGGAATCTCCGCGCCGGGTATCGTTATTATTGACCCAAGGGGCTGATCCCTGGGTCCTTCACACAGCCCGAAAAGGGCGCGCTGTTCGAGGTGGCCTTCAATTTAATTGGGGCCAAAAACACCCGAAAGGGGACCACAGAACGCGGGTTAGACAAAGGAAAGACGCATGTTTGCGGTCCTCAAGACTGGCGGCAAGCAGTACAAGGTTCAGGCGGGTGATATTCTCCGCGTTGAAAAATTGGCTGCCGACGCAGGTGAAAAAGTTCAATTCAATGATGTACTGATGCTGGGCGGTGACGCTCCGGTTGTTGGTGCACCGTTTGTCGATGGTGCAGCCGTTCAGGCCGACGTGATCGAACAGATCAAGGGTGACAAGGTCATCAAGTTCGTCAAGCGCCGTCGTAAGCACAGCTCGAAGCGTACCGTTGGCCACCGTCAGAAGCTGACTCTGGTTAAAATTACTGACATCCTGTCGTCGGGCGCAGACAAGTCTGGCATCAAAGCTGCAACCGGTTCGGCTCCGGTTGGCGAAGCTGCTCCGGCGGCGAAGAAGCCTGCCAAGAAAGCTGAAGCCAAAGCAGAGGCACCCGCCGCCGTTGTTGCAGACGATCTGACCGCGCTAACTGGTGTAGGCCCTGCCGCCGCCAAAAAGCTGAACGAGGCCGGTATCGAGAGCTTTGCCGCTCTGGCCGCCTTGTCGGATGAACAGATTGCTGCTATCGAAACGGTCAAAGTGAAACCCGAATGGGTTGAGCAGGCCAAAGAGCTGGCTAAAGGCTAAGGAGAGAGAGAATGGCACATAAAAAAGCTGGCGGTTCCTCCCGTAACGGTCGCGACTCTGCTGGTCGCCGCCTTGGCGTGAAACTGTATGGTGGCCAGGCCGCCATCCCGGGTAACATCATCGTGCGTCAGCGCGGCACCAAGTTTTGGCCGGGCGAAGGCGTAGGCATGGGCAAAGATCACACAATCTTTGCAACTGTCGATGGCGCCGTAAAGTTCCACAAGGGACTTAAAAACCGCACCTTCATTTCGGTCCTGCCAGTGGCGGAGGCCGCAGAGTAAGCCGAAACCCAGAAGGTTTAAGAAAAATTCATGGGGGACCGGCACAAAGTGCCGGTCCCTTTTTCGTTTTAACGCAGTCGTGATCATCCAAGCCAATGACTATCGCAACCACCAGCTTCCTGATTTTTGCCGCCAGCCAGGTCGGCACGCCGGGACCGGCCAATATGGTCCTGCTGGGTACAGGTGCGCGCTATGGTTTTAGGGCGGCGCTGCCCTTTGTGGGCGGGGTCATCTTGGGAAAGCAGCTTATCATCTGGCCGGTCGGGTTTGGCCTGATGCAAGTGGCCGATCAGGCGCCGCTGGTGTTCGAGGCCCTGAAATACGCTTCAGCGGTCTATATTTGCTGGCTGGCATGGAAAATTGCCAATTTAAGGCTTTCCAGAGGACAGACAGACAAGAAAGTGCCGGGGTTCTTGGCCGGGCTGATTGTGCATCCGCTCAATCCCAAAGCCTGGGCGATGATCATCGCAGGGTTCACTGGGTTTGTCGCGACCGGAACGTCCAGTTTTGATGCGACGCTCACGATCGCTCTCTGTTTGTTGATCTGCCAGATCGTATTGCACCCGATCTGGACATTTGCCGGTGACCGGATCGCCCATGCGGTTGAAGGTCGCCCTGCGGAAAAATATCTGATGTGGACGTTAGCCAGTTTGACAGTGGCGTCCGTGCTTTTTGTGTTGTTCGGAGGAGGAGCGCACTCATGAAACTTGAGGCAATAATAAATCAGCCGGTCATTGAAACCGAGCGGTTCGACCTGCGCCCACTGCGCCGGTCGGATATGGGACTGATCGAGCATTATGCAGGCGATGAGCGCGTGGCACGCATGACCACCCGGATCCCGCATCCTTTGCCGCCTGGCACAATTGATGCGTTTGTCACGCGTGCGATGGCCGATGACCGAGACGAAGATGTCTGGGCGATGGACGCCACCAAAGATGGCGGACCAGAACTGATCGGTTTGATTTCACTGGCGCGGCTGGATCGCAATCAATCCGAGGTCGGCTATTGGGTTGCTCCGGTGTATTGGAACACCGGCATCGCGTCGTTGTCAGTCGAAACGCTGGTCCTTGCCAACCCATTGGAGAATTCCTCGATGTTCGCCAGCGTGTTTCAAGACAATCCCGCCTCGGCCCGGGTGCTGACCCATTGCGGGTTCCAGTATCTTGGCGACGCGGAAACCTATTCAGTGGCGCGCGATGCGAATGTGCCCACCTGGACGTATTCAAAGAAACTCTGACTTGTGGCCGATGGGGCCTTTGCAGTAGGGGACACACATGAAATTTCTCGATCTTGCAAAGGTCTACATCCGGTCCGGGGCCGGAGGTGGAGGTTGCGTCAGCTTCAGACGCGAAAAATACATCGAATACGGCGGTCCCGATGGCGGGGATGGCGGTAAAGGCGGAACGGTCTGGGCCGAGGTTGTGGATGGGCTGAACACCCTGATCGACTTTCGCTATCAACAGCATTTCTTCGCCAAGAACGGGCAGCCCGGACGCGGTCAGCAGCGCACCGGAAAGGATGGTGACGACATCATTCTGCGCGTGCCCGTAGGGACCGAAATTCTGGACGAAGACGAAGAAACTGTAATCTGCGACCTGACTGAGGTCGGGCAGCGTGTCCTGCTGGCCAAAGGTGGCAATGGCGGTTTTGGCAACCTGCATTTCAAATCTTCAACCAACCAAGCCCCACGCCGGGCAAATCCGGGGCAGGCCGGGATCGACCGCACCATCTGGCTGCGGTTGAAACTGATCGCCGATGTAGGCCTGCTGGGAATGCCCAACGCTGGCAAGTCAACCTTTCTTGCGGCCACCTCGAACGCGCGGCCCAAGATTGCGGACTATCCGTTCACCACGCTGCACCCCAATCTTGGCGTCGTCGGCGTTGACAACGTGGAATTCGTCGTGGCCGACATCCCGGGCCTGATCGAAGGCGCGCATGAAGGACGGGGGATCGGCGATCGGTTCCTGGGGCATGTGGAACGCTGTGCAGTGCTGCTGCATCTGGTAGATGGCACCTCGGAAACCGTGGTCGAGGATTACCGCACCATCATCACCGAACTCGAAGCCTATGGAGGAGAGCTGGCGGACAAACCGCGCATCACTGTTCTAAACAAGATCGACGCGTTGGATGATGAGGAACGTGAACTGATCAAATCCGAGCTGGAAGAGGCGGTCGGCGGTCCGGTGATGGCGATGTCGGGCGTTGCGCATCTGGGTGTGACCGATGTGTTGCGCGCGCTGCGGGCCCAGATCGACGAAAACCGCCTGCGCCAGAAACCCACCGAGGAGGCGGCGTCTTGGCAACCCTGACCACTGCCAGCCGCATGGTCGTCAAAATCGGATCCGCCTTGCTGGTGGATCGGAATACTGGCGAATTGCGGTTGGACTGGTTGCAATCACTGGCGCAGGATGTGGCGTGGCTGAAGGGGCAGGGGACGGATGTCATTCTGGTCTCTTCGGGTTCGATCGCGCTTGGCCGCGGTGTTCTCGGATTGCCAATGCAGACCTTGCCGCTTGAGCAATCTCAGGCCGCTGCAGCCGTGGGCCAGATTCGACTTGCCCGCGCCTATGAAGAGGCATTGACGCCGCATGACATTAAGACCGCACAGGTTTTGGTCACCCTTGAAGACAGCGCTAACCGGCGGCGGTACCTGAATTCTCGTGCAACTCTGGAAACCTTGCTTGGTCTGGGTGTCACGCCGATTGTCAACGAAAACGATACAGTCGCCACGGATGAGATCCGATATGGCGACAATGATCGTTTGGCCGCGCAGATCGCCGTGACGGTCGGTGCGGACCAATTGATACTGCTGTCCGACGTTGATGGGTTCTATTCCGGCAATCCGTCCGAGGATGCAACTGCAACGCGATATGATGTAATTGAACAGATCACGCCCGAGATCGAAGCCATGGCCGGCGACGCAGGTTCGGGGCTGTCCAAAGGCGGCATGAAGACCAAGCTGTTGGCGGCCAAGATGGCAACAGCTGCTGGATGCACAATGGCAATCGCCGAAGGGTCGCCACTGAACCCACTGAAAGCGTTGGAGAATGGTGCGAATTGCACTTGGTTCACGGCGACACTTGATCCGCATGCTGCTAGGAAACGCTGGATATCGGCAATGAAGCCGCGTGGCGAGATCATGATTGATGACGGTGCAGTCACCGCACTGACGAACGGCAAAAGCCTTCTGCCCGTTGGGATTGTCGAAGTAACCGGAGACTTCGGCCGCGGTGACCCGGTTACCATTCTCGACCCAGCGGCACGCCCCTTGGGACAAGGACTCAGCCGCTATACGGCGCAAGAGGCCGACGCGATAAAGGGGCGCAAGTCCACAGAGATCGAAGCGACTTTGGGTTATCCGGGCCGCGCTGTGCTGATCCATCGTGACGATCTGGCGCTGTGATAGAATAGACAAGACCACCTGAAAGGCTCCTGAGATGAAAGATTTCGACAGCATTCCCAGCCTGATGGAAGACCTGGGCAAGCGCGCCAAAAAAGCCGCACGCGAACTTGCCTTTGCCAGCGCTGAACGCAAACACGCTGCGCTGATCGCGGCTGCAGATTCCGTTTGGAATAATCGCGCTGACATCATCGAAGCCAACAAGAAGGATCTGGAGTTCGGTCGAGATAAGGGCCTGAGCCCGGCGATGATGGATCGCCTGATGCTGGACGAATCCCGCGTACAGGGAATGGTCGATGGGCTGCGATTGGTTGCTGATCAAGCCGACCCGGTGGGTGAAGTTCTGGCCGAATGGGATATGCCCACAGGCCTGAACATCCAGCGCGTGCGTACACCGCTGGGTGTGATCGGAGTAATTTACGAAAGCCGCCCCAACGTTACGGCAGATGCAGGGGCATTGTGCCTGAAATCCGGCAATGCAGTGATCCTGCGTGGCGGGTCTGAGAGCTTTCATTCCTCTACAGCCATTCATGCCTGTCTTGCCGAAGGGCTAAAGGCAGCCAACCTTCCCGAAGATGCCATTCAATTGATCCCCACGCGCGATCGCGCAGCGGTGCAGGAACTGTTGACGATGACCGATTATGTCGACGTTATCGTTCCGCGCGGTGGCAAAGGATTGGTTGGGCTGGTGCAGCGTGAAGCGCGGGTGCCAGTTTTTGCCCATCTGGAAGGGATCGTTCATATCTATATCGACAAGTCTGCTGACGCTCAGAAGACGCTGGATGTGGTGTTGAATGCCAAGACTCGACGCACTGGTATCTGCGGCGCGGCTGAGTGTTTGCTGGTGCATCAGGATGTGGTCGAAACGCTGGGGCGTGACGTCATCGCGGCGCTTCAGGCTGCGGGTGTCGAGGTTCATGCGCAGGGTATCTTGGCCAATGACAACACCATCCCAGCCACAGACGGGGATTGGGGTAAAGAGTTTCTGGACAGCATCATTGCAGCCAAGCCGGTTGCTGATCTCCAAGCGGCCATCGATCATATTGGTACATTCGGCTCCAGCCATACCGATTGCATCATGACCGAGGATAGCGTTGCGGCGGCGCAGTTCTTTGAACGCCTAGACAGCGCCATTCTGATGCACAACGCCTCAACCCAATTCGCCGATGGTGGCGAGTTTGGCATGGGTGCCGAAATCGGGATCGCGACGGGCAAGATGCATGCGCGCGGCCCTGTCGGGGCAGCTCAGCTCACCAGCTTCAAATATCTGGTACGTGGAGACGGAACGACAAGGGACTAGAACCGCAGCTTCACCTGGGTTGCGGTCGTTTCCGACGCAACCCGGCGTCCCATCGCCGAGGCCGTATCGGGCAGCAGGGCGAATTGCACCTGAGCGGGGCTCAACTTGTTGGCAAATTGACCCGTTGTAACTCCTTTCCACAATCCGGTATCAAGGTTCAGTTTGTCGGCCGTGCCGATCACGGTCCACGCGCTGCCCTGAGTTGCAATTTCCACCTCGCCGCCGAACGGCATGGCGCTTTCGCAGCACATAATGGCAAGAAAGGCGAGCTTTACCTGATTGCGCGGTACCGGCTCTGACAGGTTCCAAGTGATCCGGACACGGCTAGCGCGTTCCAAATCTTTCAATAGTTCCACAACCTCGGAGCGTCCCAACGGTTGATCGCCGGCTGACCCAAAAGCCACCCGAAAAAACCGAATGCGTGCCCCGGCACTGCCAACGCTTCCGGATATCAATTCCATTTCCGGACCTTGAACTGCGCCAACCATCTCCAACAGCTCAAGCCCGTTGGTGATTGCCCCGATGGGGCTGATCAGATCATGACAAATCCGAGAGCCGATCAACTCGGCCAGGTTGACGTCTGACGCGCCCATGCGTACCTCCTGCTGCATCTGCCGCAGGACCCGGAGCCCGACATGACAGATTTGAATGCTATTCTTGCACCGGGCATGTATGTCCGCCACCCCGATTTCCCCGATTGGGGTATTGGACAGGTTCAATCCAATATCGGCGGCAAGATCACCGTTAACTTTCGCGAGCAGGGGAAAGTGGTAATCGACGGGACACGCATTGCCCTGATGCCGGTCTTTGATCCGTGAAACTGGTTTAAGAAAGGTTAACAACTTAGCCGAAACCAGCGCTTGTTGCGTTTCGCCGTTCAATCGCGCTATCAGCGCGCAACCGAGAAAGTGGACCATTTGTTGATGCCGGACACAGGCCCCTCATTCACAGTCAAACTCGTCGAGACCGAGGCTGAACTGCGCGCCGCCCAGCGTTTGCGCTATGACGTCTTTGTATGCGAATTGGGTGGCGGCGGCGAGATGGTGGACCATGAGGCCAGGCTCGAGCAAGACCGGTTCGATCCCTATTTCGACCATATGATCGCACGCGATGATACGACTGGCGAAGTTGTAGGCGTGTACCGATTGCTACCGGGTGAGCGGGCCTCTGAGCTGGGGCAGTTCTATTCCGAGGATGAATACGACCTGACGGTTCTAAAACAAAGCGGGCGCAAGTTGTTGGAACTGGGCCGTTCTTGTGTGCATTTGGATTATCGCGGTGGGACGGCGATGTATCACCTCTGGAACGGGCTGGCGGCTTATGTGGCCGAGCGCGAGATCGAGGTTCTGTTTGGCGTTGCCAGCTTTCACGGTACCGATGTGCAGGAGCTGGCCCAACCGCTGTCGATGTTGCACCACAATCATCTTGCTCCGCCGGATCTGCGTGTGCGGGCTCAACCGGGCGTTTTCCAGCCCATGGATCTTTTGTCCAAGGACGCGCTGGATCGTCGCGCGGCCATGGTGCAGGTGCCATCGCTGATCAAGGCCTACCTTCGCCTGGGCGGTTTCGTGGGCGAGGGGGCCTTTATCGATCATGCCTTCAACACGACCGACGTGTGCCTGATCCTCGACACCGCGCGCATGAATGAGCGACAGCGTCGCATCTATAGCGGAGCCTGAAACGGTGAGTGATCCATCTTGGCAAAGCGATGATGCGCCCGATCCAATCGAATTTGGAGTTCTTGGATGGGTCTTGGTTTTCTTGCGTGGTGTCCCGCTGGCGGTTCTGGTCTTTGGCGGGTTCCTCATTCTGCTGGGCATACGTTTGTTCGAGCGGCCACTGTTCGGAGTGCAACGCCCGATCACGCCATTCATCTCTCAATTCGTCTGTCGCAACGCCTTCAGGATATTGGGGATCCGATTCCGTACCTCGGGTGAACTGATGCACGAGCGTGGCGCAGTGGTGGCCAATCATACCTCGTGGCTAGACATATTTGCGCTAAATGCCCGTAAACGAGTTTATTTCGTCTCAAAAGCCGAGGTCGCAAAATGGCCAGGGATCGGCTGGCTGGCGCGCGCAACCGGCACGGTCTTTATTGAACGAAACCCCAAAAAGGCCCGAGAGCAGACCCAAATCTTCGAAGAACGCCTGAAGGTCGGGCACAAGTTGCTGTTCTTTCCCGAAGGCACGTCGACCGATGGTTTGCGTGTTTTGTCATTTAAAACAACGCTTTTCGCTGCGTTCTTCACAAAAGAACTGCACGACATCATTTATGTTCAACCCGTGTCAGTCATCTTTCATGCACCAAAGGGTCAACCTGATCGTTTCTATGGCTGGTGGGGCGACATGGAGTTCGGGCCGCACCTGCTAAAGACTCTTGGCGCGCGCAAGCAGGGATGGGTTGAGCTGATTTACCATACGCCGGCCAAGGTGAGCGATTTTGAAAATCGTAAAGCGCTGGCTGCCCATTGTGAACAAGCCGTGCGGCACGCGCACGCACTGGCGCGGCTTGAAAAATAAGGGCATTTGGCCCTTGCGCTGCATCAAAACCTGCCGTATACGCGCGCCATTCAAACCCGCAGGCGGGGTTTGGGCTTTTTAGGGGAGACATCCTTATCTGGCCCGCCGGTTGGAGCATCCGCTTCTTTCACCCCCGCCGAGGCGTAAACCGGAAAAGGAAAATAGCATGGCTCTTCCCGAGTTCACCATGCGTCAGCTGTTGGAAGCTGGCGTTCACTTTGGTCACCAGACACAGCGTTGGAATCCCCGCATGGGCCCGTTCATCTACGGCTCGCGCAATGGCATCCACATCATGGACCTGACCCAGACCGTTCCGATGTTGGATCAGGCGCTGCAGGCTGTTCGTGACACCGTCGCAAAAGGTGGCCGTGTTCTGTTCGTTGGTACAAAGCGTCAGGCTGCTCAGCCGATCGCAGATGCTGCTGAAAAGTCGGCTCAGTACTACATGAATCACCGCTGGCTGGGCGGCACGCTGACCAACTGGAAAACCGTTTCCCAGTCGATCAACCGTCTGAACCAGATCGACGAAGCCATGGAAGGCGGCGCCGAAGGCCTGACCAAGAAAGAGCGTCTGGGCATGGAGCGTGACCAGGGCAAACTGCAGGCATCGCTGGGCGGTATCCGCGAAATGGGCGGCGTTCCTGATCTGCTGTTCGTCATCGACGTCAAAAAAGAAGCACTGGCCATCGCCGAAGCCAACAAGCTGGGTATCCCTGTTGTGGCCGTGGTAGACACCAACTGCTCACCCGATGGCGTGGATTACATCATTCCCGGCAACGATGACGCCGCGCGCGCGATTTCGCTGTATTGCGATCTGGCTGCACGTGCTGCTCTGGACGGCATGACCGCTCAGATGGGTGCCGCGGGTGTTGATCTGGGTGCGTTCGAAGAAGCTCCGGTTGAAGAAGTCGTTGCAGAAGAAGCACCAGCTGAAGAAGCCACGCCGGAAGCCAAAGCCGAAGCGTAAGCTGCCCGTCACGTGAATGACATATGGGGCAGGGTAGACCTGCCCCAAATCCGTTTGAATTGAGGAGAGCCAAGAGATGGCAATCACAGCAGCAATGGTTAAGGAACTGCGCGATACGACCGGCGCAGGCATGATGGACGCGAAAAAAGCGCTGACCGAAACCGAAGGCAACATGGACGAAGCCGTTGATTGGCTGCGCACCAAAGGTCTGGCCAAAGCGGCCAAGAAATCTGGCCGTACCGCGGCAGAAGGTCTGGTTGCAGTGCACGTCGACGGAGGCAACGGTGTTGCAGTCGAAGTTAACTCGGAAACTGACTTTGTCGCGAAAAACGCTGATTTCCAGGAAATGGTTGGCAAGATCGCCTATGCAGCAGAAGGCGTCGACAATGTCGAAGCACTGCTGTCGGCTGATCTGGGCGGCAAGAACGTCGCAGACACCTTGACCGACAAGATCGCCACCATCGGCGAGAACATGTCGGTGCGCCGTATGGCCAAGCTGTCGGGCGACACAGTCGTGTCCTATGTCCACAACGCGGCCACCAACGGTATGGGCAAAATCGGCGTTCTGGTTGCACTGTCGGGTGGCGATGAGACCATCGGAAAGCAGATTGCAATGCACATCGCAGCTGTGAACCCGGCGGCTTTGTCCGAGGCCGACATGGACCCGGCAGTTGTCGAGAAGGAAAAGCAGGTTCAGATGGACATCGCCCGCGAATCCGGCAAGCCGGAGCAGGTGATTGAAAAGATGATCGTTGGCCGCATGAAGAAGTTCGTGGCGGAAGCAACACTGCTGAATCAGTCATTTGTCGTGAACCCTGACCTGACCGTCGAAGCCGCAGCCAAAGAGGCGGGTGCCACCATCACTGGCTTCATCCGTATGGAAGTCGGCGAAGGCATCGTAGTCGAAAAAGAAGACTTCGCTGCTGAGGTTGCAAAGGCAGCCCAGGGCTAAGTGCAGATCATTGCAACCTCTCTGAGGTTGCAATTCTTAGAACCCGGTTGCATCGCGCAGCCGGGTTTTTTGGTCCAAAACGTTCATTGACGCTCATGCCAATCATAATAATAGGAAAGGTGTGGATTGAGGGGCCCCGCATGATGGGGATGGACAGGACCCCTCAAAAATTCCGACAAAGGTACGCGGACGAATAGACGCCCCTATGCCAGACCGACCGGAGAGCTTTGCAATTCAAAGGTCCGACCAAATGTTCCCAGGCTAAAGCCACCACTCACGGAACACCACCAATCTGCAATTTTAAGGGGAGATTCGGAAAGTCATGTATTCCTTACCCTAGGTAAATTTGGCGCAACTTGGCGTCAGATCGGGGTCAGACTTCCATCACAAACATCTGATTGTGCAATGTGGCCTTAAGAACGGCCTGTGCCGTCGTTTCAACCGAAAGAGCCTCGCGCGCCAACCGCAGGTGCTTTTCAACGGTTGCGGCCGTCAATCCCATCAGCAAAGCGATATCCTGGGTGGTTTTTCCGTCCCCCACCCATTGCAGGGCCTCGCGCTGTCGTTTTGTCAGAGCTCGATTTGGCGCGTTGTAGGGCAGGGTCAGTATCTTGAGATGAGCAACATTGTTCATCAACAAAATGTCCTCGCCATGTTTCTTCCAGATCTCGTCCAATGCATCCTGGTCATGCCGCCGGGCAGCGAGCGAGATCGCGCCTTTGGAACGCATGGAAACCGAGTTGAAACTGACTGTATAACCCGCTGATATCCCAAGTGATTTATTGAACTCAAAGACCTTTAGTTCCTCGGGTGTCATGACACCGCTGGACATCATGTCGTGGATCAAACTCCAGCTTGCGGCGCCTTCATGGTTCAACGCCCATTTCAGCATCGGCGCGTGGAAATAAAGACCCGAGCGAAGGAAACCGTCCAGATAGTCTTTGCAGTGATTGGTCAGGATCACAAAATCTTCGGGATCACCCAGAGAGGTTGCGGTGCGATATTGGGTATATCCGTATAGCAGCCGATCAAAACCGAACTTTGCCATTTGACGGCAATGGGCATCCCAAAGCTCTTCCAGTGTTTTGGTGTAGCTCAGAAAGTTCAAATATTCCTTGAGGTTCATCCCGCATCCCTTTCGGCCAAATGGGCAGCGAGGGCACTTAGGGCGAGCACATAGCTTTGCGCACCAAATCCGCAGACCTGCCCAATGGCGACTGCGGCAATATAAGACTTGTGTCGGAACGCTTCACGCGCATGGATATTCGACAAATGTACTTCGATAACAGGTACTTCTGCCGAAGAAATCGCATCCATCAACGCGACCGAGGTGTGTGTATATCCACCCGCATTCAAAACAATCCCATCCTGAACGCCACGTGCGGCATGGATCGCATCGATCAGCGCGCCTTCGTGATTTGTTTGAAAATGCGTAACGGTCTGATCCAGTGTCTGACCATGTGCAACGCACAGGTCCTCGATCATCTTCAAGGTCGTCGATCCATATACCTCGGGTTGCCGTTTACCCAGCAGGTTCAGGTTCGGACCATTCAGAACCAGTATTTTTTGCATCTTCTAACTGTCCCCATCTTCTTCTTTTTCATAAACCCGAAACTGTGAGGCGTCCAGCAACCATCGCCCCTTTGGCGCGAGTGGTTGTGTCGCATGCGCGCTAGTGGCTAGAGACTAGAATGTGAATCTGTATTCATATCTCGCATTGAGACCACAACTTTACCGATAGCGTTGCGCTGATCCAGCAAGCTAATCGCCTCTGCCCCGCGTTCGAGCGGAAATCGAGCACCAATACGAGGGGCGATCGCCTTGGTTTCATACATCCTGAATAAGTCGGCCATGTTCCGGGAATGCCCATTAGGATCACGAAACACCGACGCGCCCCAGAAAACGCCAACAATCTGGCAACCTTTAAGCAGGGTCAGGTTCAACGGGATGCTGGGAATACCTGCTGGAAAACCAACAACCAGATAGCGACCTTTCCACGCCATACTCCGCACGGCGGGCTCGGCGTAGTTGCCGCCAACTGCGTCATATACCACATCTACACCGTTACCACCCGTCAGTGATTTGATCTCGGCAGACAGGGCCTTTTGCGCCTTTTGGTCCATATTACGTGGATATATCAGCGTCTCGTCTGCACCAATTTCTGTGCAGAATGCGGCCTTTTCACTGGATGAAACCGCCGCGATCACACGTGCACCCATGGCTTTCGCCAGCTCGATCGCCGCAGAGCCAACACCACCAGAAGCTCCTAGCACCAGCACCGCTTCACCCGGTTGCAGCTGCGCACGGTCTCTGAGGGCATGGTATGACGTGCCGTATGTGAAGATGAAACAGGCCGCATCTTCGTACGGCATTGTGTCAGGGATCTTAACTGCAGTCGCAGGTTTGAGCGTCAGGTGCGTCGCGAACCCTCCGTGACCTGTTAGGGCCAGAATACGATCTCCGGGGGCAAAATCGGTGACATCTTTGCCGACTTGGGCAACGTCTCCCGCGATTTCTCCACCCGGCGCGAAGGGCCGAGGCGGCTTGATCTGATACAAATCCCGGATCATCAACGTATCTGGAAAGTTCACCCCTGCGGCGCGTATGTGCACCAAGATTTCATCGGCCTTTGGCGTGGGGTCGGGCAGGGTGGTGACTTGTAATGTTTCGGGACCACCCGGTTTGACGCTGAGTAATGCCTGCATATTCCTCACTTGCCCCTTGCTTCGATTGATTTGAAATCGTTGGATTACAGACGCGTATTGTCAAGAAGACCGCTCGTCTGGTTTGGCATAGCCCTGATCGCCCGAAAGGAACAATCATGACGCCCGAGGCATTGTTTTCACTTAATGGAAAAACAGCACTGGTGACCGGGGGTGCCTCGGGTATCGGACGGATGGCGGCCGAAGCGTTGGTCCGCGCCGGTGCCCATGTTCTGATCGCTTCGCGCAAGGGCGATGCATGTGAGGCGGTGGCAGATGAACTGAATGCCTTGGGCACCGACGGCTCTGCCCAGGGTTTCGCGGGCGACATAAGTGATGAGGCAGGCATTGATGCGCTGGTAGATCAAGTCAATAAGCGTGCGCAATCGCTTGATATATTGATGAATAATGCAGGCGTTACCTGGGGTGCCCCTATGGGCCAATTCCCCTATGCCGCGTGGGACAAGGTTATGTCGGTCAACGTCGCAGGCATATTCGATCTGACCCAAAAGCTGCTTCCGCTTCTGATGAAATCCGCGACCGGCGATGATCCGGCACGAGTGATCAATGTGGGCTCGGTCATGGGAGAGGTCCCAATGGGAGATGGGGCCTACAGCTATTCCGCCTCGAAAGCGGCTGTGATCCACCTGTCCAAGGTCATGGCCAAAGAACTTGCATCGTATCAGGTCACTGTAAATGCCTTGGCTCCGGGGCCGTTCGTGTCGCGCATGACTGCGTTCGCAACCGAAGATGAAGACAAGCGCACACGCGTCGGCAAGGGGGTTCCGCTGGGCCGGGTAGGTCGCGCCGAAGATATCGCTGGCTGTATGTTGTTTCTGTGTGGCCGCGGAGGCAGCTATATCACCGGTGCGGTTTTGCCGGTTTCCGGCGGGATCAACGTGCAGACCGGGGGCAATATCTTTGCCGATGCGTTGTAGCTCCATCAAAATCGCAGGTGGTACAAATGGATAGCGTGGATAATACGTTAGATATCAAGGCGGTTGATGCCTACCTTAAATCTCATCTTGATGGATATAGGGGGCTGATTGAGGCAAAGAAATTCACCATTGGCCAGTCCAATCCGACCTATCTGCTGCGCACATTCGATCGGTCGTATGTCCTAAGGCGCAAACCACCTGGAATACTGCTGAAATCAGCCCATGCGGTAGATCGGGAATATCGCGTACTGGCTGCGCTAGCTGGCAGTAATGTGCCGGTGCCAGAGGTGTATCTGCTCTGCGAAGATGAGGGAATCATCGGCTCTGCCTTTTATGTGATGCAGCATCTGCAGGGGCGCACATTTATCGACCCGGTTATGAAAGGCGAGGACAACGCCACGCGCACGGGTGCTGTGGACGAGATGAACCGCGTACTGGCCGAATTACATATGGTCAATATCGAAGCGGCTGGTCTTTCGGATTACGGGCCGCCGGGCAACTATTTTGAACGGCAAATCGCCCGCTGGACCAAGCAATACCGCGCCACGGAAGTCGACAAGATAACCGAAATGGATCGGTTGATTGCAGCCCTTCAACACCAGATTCCGGAAGATGACAGCCAGAGGACACTGGTTCACGGCGACTACCGCATCGACAACCTGATGTTCGAAACAAATGGCACGGCCTGCATCGGAGTACTGGATTGGGAGCTTTCGACAATCGGCCACCCTTATGCAGATCTGGCGGCTGTTATCATGCAATGGCAACTGCCTCCGGGCAAAGAGGGGCGCGGCCTGGCGGGGGTGGATCGGGAAAGCCTCGGGCTGCCATCTGATCAGGGCTTTGTTGCAGACTATTGCGCGCGCCGAGGAATTCCGGCGATTGAGAATTTCGGGTTCTACCTTGCTTTCAACTTCTTTCGGATGGCTGGCATTCTACAGGGGGTCTACAAACGTGCGCTGGATGGGAATGCGTCAGACCCGACGCGCGCGCGTGCGTTTGGTGCCTATGTCCCGATCTTTGCCCAACATGGCCTGTCCGCCTTGGGTGAGGCATAAGGGGAAAACATCTGGCCTTTCATCATTTCCGCCAAATCCGGCTAAAACCTGCGTATTCAGTTGTCACCCTATTCCGCACGAAGTCATGATCGGTGCAATCAAAACAGAGGCCACTCATGGGATTTGATCCGACCGCACAGACCCATATTCGCAATTGGATGCAGCGATATGTAGACCAACGAAGATATGCAGGTAGCGCGCTTTTGATCCGCCAAAACGGGAAAGAAGCGTTCTTTCATGCCTGCGGCCGCCGCTGTATCGAAAACAACCTCCCATTTCAGCGCGATAGCCTGGTCCGGATATATTCGATGACCAAGCCCGTGACATCGGTCGCCTTGATGATGTTGCTGGAAAAAGGATTGTTCCACCTCGATGCCCCGGTTTCCGAATTCCTACCGGAGTTTGCATCTATGCAAGCCCTGATCCCGGACGCAACGCGCATTGATCAGGTTGAAGATGCCCCGTCACCAAGCCTGCATCAATTGCTGACGCATACCAGCGGCCTAAGCTACCCGTTCAATCCCGGCGTGCTTGCCAAGGCAATGGAGGAACGTGATCTGATCTTTTCGCCAGAACAGGGCCCGCTGGCTGATCGGGTCAAAATGTTGGCGCAATTGCCACTGGCGTTTCAGCCCGGCACGCGATGGGAATACTCGGTCGGGATCGACGTGATCGGTCGTGTGATCGAATTGGTCTCAGGCACGTCTCTTGATGTGTTTCTGACCGAACATGTGTTTGAACCGCTGGGAATGAACGAAACTGCGTTTTCTGTACCCGCAGGGGCAGGGGATCGGTTTGCATCGCTTTACACCCCGCTCGAAGGTGACGCCATGGCGCTGAACGCGGCAAAGTCCGGTGGCGAGACGCTTCGGTTGGTGGATTGTGTCGGCCAATCACCGTTTGAGGCGACAACCACATTCTCAGGTGGTGGTGGGTTGATCAGCACGATCGACGATTACAGCACATTTGCCGAAATGCTGCGAAACAAAGGAACTGGGAATGGTGCCCGTTTACTTGGTTCCAAGACCACAGACTTCATGTTTCGCAATCACTTACCGGGCGACATTGCATCTATGGGTCCGCAGAGTTTTGCCGAGCAACCCATGGAGGGCACCGGATTCGGTATCGGAGGTGCGGTAATTCTGAACCCGGCGCGGGCCAGATGTCCGGGCTCAGTTGGTGATTTCGGTTGGGGTGGTATGGCTTCAACCTATTTTTGGATTGACCCTGTCAACGATCTTTCGACTGTATTCTTCACTCAGCTCTCTCCTTCCAGCTCATATCCGTCCCGCGCCGAGCTGAAGGCGCTTGTTCACGCGGCCCTCGTTGAATGATCGGGTTGTGGATGATAGCGGGAATGGCCTGAATACCGGAGAATATCTGATGACCGAAGCCGAACGCGTATTGCTTGATCTTCTGAGCCTCGAACGGCTTGAGGTCGATCTGTTTCGTGGAACGGGTTCAGGGGGAGAAACACCAACGCGCATCTTCGGCGGGCAGGTGATCGCACAAGCGCTTGCTGCTGCCTATCGGACGGTTGAGAACCGCCTTTGTCATTCGTTGCATGCCTATTTCATTCGACCAGGCGATCCAGCGATACCCGTTATATATCAAGTGGATCGCGCACGAGATGGAGGTTCTTTCACAACCCGCCGTGTCGTTGCGATCCAGCATGGCAAGCAGATCCTGAACATGTCCGCGTCGTTTCACAAACAGGATGAGGGGTGGGATCATCAGCATCCAATTCCTGCCGTCGACGCCCCAGAACGTCATCCGTCACGCGACGATTTGCGGCAAAAGTATCTTGGGCGCGTTCCGAAAAAGCTGAAGTCAGAATTTCTGCGCGAACGCCCTATCGAAGTGCGCGAAGTTTATCCGCTGGACTTGTTCACACCGTCCAAAGCAGACGATAAGAACTATCTGTGGTTTCGTATGGGGGCGGCGAACCATGCGGATACGATTACACAGCATCTTCTTTTGGCCTATGCTTCTGACATGGGTCTGCTGAGTTCGGGAATGCGGCCACATGGGTTAAGTTGGTTTAGCGGCGAAATCGACGGGGCGAGCCTGGATCACGCCATCTGGTTTCATGCACCTGTCCGGTTCCAAGACTGGCATCTCTATTCGATGGAGGCGCCATGGACGGGGCAGGGGCGCAGCTTCAATCGTGGGTCCATCTATTCTCAGGATGGCAGCTTGGTCGCTTCGGTCGCGCAGGAAGGTTTGCTGAGGAGGCGTATCCAACGTTAGGTATTGTCTATAAACCGTTGATTAAACTTGTTCATACCACTGATCCATCGCTCGTAATCAGTGGTTTTCTGACGTATGTAATCAAGTACCTCTGGGTGCGGCAGAATCAAGAAACACTCATCTGAAAGCCCCTGAACACAGGCCTGAGCGACGTCATTAGGTTCGATTATTCCGTCAATTGCAGCAACCGAGGCTTCGTGCCCACGTATCATCTCTGATCGCACAGCTTGCGGACATAAAACTGAAACCCGGATCCCTTTATCCCGATACGTCATCGCGATCCATTCTGATAACCCGACGGCCGCATGTTTGCTCACACCATATGGTGCCGCGCCAGGTTGATTGAGCAACCCAGCCGCAGACGCGGTGAACATGAAGTAACCACCACCACGCGCGACCATTCTTGGGATCAGATGTCGAGCAGTCCAGACATGAGACATGACGTTGGTTTTCCAGATGCGGTCCCATTCAGCATCCGGCACATCAAGCCCACCAAGTGTCAGAATTCCGGCGTTCGCGCAAAACAGATCGATCGGAGCAATTGTTGCCTCGACAGTTTCAATCAACGCGCGCGTATCGCTTTCTTTGGAAACATCGCACCTGATAGCATGGCCGTCGATCCGTTCTGCGACAACCTGTGCGCGTTCCAGATCGATATCCGAACAGATAACCCGTGCGCCTTCTTCCGAGAACCGTTCCGCCAGACCTTTACCAATACCATTCGCGGCCCCGGTAATAACGACGGTCTTGCCATTCAGATCCATTGCTATGTCCGTGTCTACATTTCGAACACAACGTAACATGCTGGCAAACCACAGCCAATGTACATTGCACGGCTGCGGTTTGCTGATCTAATATATTACATAATACTGATTATACGTATATTGAGTCACGCTTCAAAAGAACGCTTGAAGCCCGGTTTGTGCCCGCCCCAGGATCAATGCGTGGACATCATGCGTGCCCTCATAGGTGTTTACGGTCTCAAGATTGATCATATGGCGCACAACCTGGAATTCCAGCGATATACCATTGCCGCCATGCATGTCCCGGGCCATCCGCGCGATGTCCAACGCTTTGCCGCAGTTGTTGCGCTTGATGATCGAGATCATTTCAGGCGCAGCCTCAGCCTGATCCATCAAACGTCCAACGCGCAGGCTTGCTTGCAGGCCCAGTGATATCTCTGTCTGCATTTCGGCCAGCTTACGTTGAAACAGCTGCGTTTGTGCCAGAGGACGATTGAACTGCTTACGGTCCAAACCGTACTGGCGTGCTGCGTGCCAACAGCATTCCGCAGCACCCATAGCACCCCAGCTGATGCCAAAGCGTGCACGGTTTAGGCAACCAAATGGACCTTTCAGGCCCTGCACATGCGGCAGCAAGGCGCCCTCGTCCACTTCAACGCCGTCCATGACGATTCCGCCAGTGATCGATGTCCGCAGGCTCAGCTTGTTTTCGATCTTCGGTGTGCTCAGACCCTTGGTCCCTTTGTCCAATACAAAGCCGCGAATTTTGCCATCATGGGCATCCGATTTAGCCCAGATCACAAAGACATCCGCTATCGGTGAATTTGAAATCCACATTTTACTGCCGGTCAATCGATAGCCGCCATCGATCTTTTCAGCGCGTGTTTTCATCGCGGCAGGATCTGACCCTGCATCCGGTTCGGTCAGACCGAAACATCCAATCCATTCGCCACTTGCCAGTTTGGGCAGGTATTTGCGTCTCTGTTCCTCACTGCCATAAGCAAAGATCGGGTACATCACCAACGAGCTTTGCACCGACATCATTGAACGATAGCCGGAATCCACACGCTCGACTTCACGCGCGACAAGGCCATATGCCACATAACTCGCGCCAATCCCGCCATATTCCTCGGGGATTGTTGTGCCTAGCAGGCCCATTTCCCCCATTTCGCGAAAGATATCCGGATCGGTTTCTTCGTTCTGGAAAGCCTTGGTGACGCGCGGTTGCAGTTTCTCTTGGGCATAGGCGCGCGCGCTGTCGGCGATCAGGCGTTCGTCCTCTTCCAATTGATCTGACAAACGAAAAGGATCATCCCAGTTAAAGCTTCCAAGTTCTGGCGCATCCTTGGCACGCAGGACGGGTTTTGTGTCTGGGGCGTTCATGTTGCTTCTCCGGCAGAAATAGGTTTGCGTCATCATATCCTGAGATTTATGCAAAAAACAGCAAGACATTCGCATGGTTTCATGATCAAAACGCATAGATGAGCACGAACCGCCCTATCCTACCGCCCATTACCGCGCTGCGCGCGCTCGAAGCCTTGGATCGCCTTGGATCGGCCTCGGCGGTTGCTGATGAGATGGCACTGACGCAAAGTGCAGTCAGCCGACAGCTCCAAACACTCGAGGCACACCTGAATGCTGAGCTGGTCAGCCGTGATCGAAAGCGATTATCGCTAACCAAAGCTGGGCAGGACTATGTTCAGGAAATTCGACCAGCCCTTTCACAGATCGCACAGGCGGCGATAAAACTGCATATCGCACCGGTTGGAGGGACGCTTAATCTGGCGATCCTGCCAACCTTTGGAATGCGTTGGCTGGTGCCGCGTCTTCCGGAATTCGCGCGACTTCATCCAGACATCACAATTAACATGACAACACGGCTGAGGCCCTTCAGTTTTGCGTCTGAACCCTTTGATGCAGCACTACATTTTGGCGAACCCGATTGGCCGGGAACCGACCGGTTGCTCTTGAGCATGGAGCGGGTATTACCTGTTTGCGCACCAGAACTGCTGCCGCAAGGCGAACCAGGGTCACCAGGCGATCTGCTCAAACTGCCTTTGTTGCACATCCAGACAAGGCCGCGCGCGTGGCAGGATTGGTTTCAGCAGTTGGGGGTTGATCATCCACACCCCCTGCCCGGCACGGTCCATGACCAATTCAATACGATCAATCAGGCCGCACTGCACGGGCTGGGCGTGGCTTTGATGCCGAACTATCTGGTCGAACAAGACCTTGCCACTGGCAGGCTGGTTGCCGCTTTCCCAAATGCGGTCGAGGCCATGGGAGCGTATTATCTGGTTTGGCCACACGAAAAGTCAAAAGACACATCGCTGCGACAGTTCAGACACTGGTTGGCCTCGCAGGCGCAGCCAGAAGACACCCTGCCCCGCTGAGCGTCAGCCCAGGGCGTATCCCGCCCCACGCACGGTGCGCACAGGATCCTCGCCGCCATGCTGGGTCAGCGCCTTGCGCAGGCGTCCGATATGGACATCAACGGTGCGTGTGTCGACATAGATGTCACGACCCCAGACACGGTCGAGCAGTTGTTCGCGGCTCCAGACTCGACCGGGTTTTTCCATGAAGGTACTCAGCAGGCGGAATTCGGTCGGACCAAGTTTCAGTAGCTTGTTGTCGCGGCTGACTTTGTGGGTTTCTGAATCCAGGATGATATCGTCGAACTCTAACCGGATACCCACGGTTGCTGGACGCACCCGCCGCAGTTGCGTACGGACCCGCGCCATCAGTTCCACAACTGAATACGGTTTGACTACATAGTCATCCGCGCCGGTTTCCAAACCACGCACCTTGTCGACCTCTTCGGACCGTGCTGACAGCATGATGATCGGGATCGAGCGCGTGTCGGGCCGTGTTTTCAACCGACGACAAACCTCGATGCCGCTGAGATTGGGCATCATCCAGTCCAGAACGATGATATCCGGGCGGTCTTCTTCGACCAGCAGCAGGGCTTCATCTCCGTTTTCGGCGCGTGTTACGCGGAACCCTTCGGCGTCCAGATTGTAGGCCAGCACCTCTCGCTGGGCCAGTTCATCCTCGACCACCAGAACCGTCGGTTGATCA
The DNA here is from genome assembly GCF_947500045.1 of uncultured Ruegeria sp. Lineage (GTDB taxonomy): Bacteria > Pseudomonadota > Alphaproteobacteria > Rhodobacterales > Rhodobacteraceae > Ruegeria. The sequence goes on from NZ_CANMQQ010000003.1 coordinate 128,257, forward strand.
GCGGACATGACAGCGGTCTCCTAGATCGTTTGCGAGGTGTTGTCGGCTTTGGGGCGGGCTTCGCTGGGTCTTTCGCCAGTGACGAGATAGACAACCTGCTCGGCAATCGCGGTGACGTGATCCCCCATCCGCTCAATGTTCTTTGCGATGAAATGCAGATGCATACAGGACGAAATGTTGCGCGGGTCTTCGGCCATGAAGGTCAGGAACTCGCGAAACAGGCCATTGTACATCTGGTCCACTTCCTGATCACGCTCGATCACGTCGGTGGCCAACTCGGCATCACGCTGGATATAGGCATCCAGTGCATCCCGCAGCATTCGTTCCACTTCACGCGCCATGCGGCGCAAGGCGGCGGCGCTGCCGTTGATCTCGCCTGCATTGACCAGAACGGTGGTCCGCTTGGCGATGTTTTTTGAATAATCGCCAATCCGTTCGAGGTTGGCCGAGACCTTGAGAACCGACAGAACCAACCGCAGGTCGCCTGCCGTGGGGGCCCGCAACGCGATCAGGCGTGCGGTTTCTTCGTTGATTAACTCTTCCAGTGCATCGATTGCCTTGTCGCCCTGTCGCACTTCCTGCGCCAGCTCCTCGTCACGGGTTTCCAGCGAACGAGCAGCGCCGATGATTGCGGCCTCAACCAGTCCACCCATCTTCATGATATGGGCCTGAATGGCTTCGAGATCCCGGTCGAACGCGGATGCAATATGTTGTTCGGTCATGTCTGAATACCTGTTCTCAGCCGATCCGGCCTGTAATGTAGCTTTCGGTCCGGGGGTCTTCGGGATTGGTGAAAATCTGACCGGTCTCACCGAATTCAACCAGATTACCAAGGTGGAAGAACGCCGTTTTCTGGCTGACCCGAGCCGCCTGTTGCATCGAGTGCGTCACGATCACCACTGAATATCGCTTGCGCAGATCATCGATCAATTCTTCGACCTGCGCCGTCGCAATCGGGTCAAGCGCCGAGCATGGCTCATCCATCAGCAGAACCTCTGGCTCTGTCGCCACAGCGCGGGCGATGCACAGACGCTGCTGCTGGCCACCAGAAAGGCCAGTGCCCGGTGCATCCAGACGATCCTTGACCTCTTCCCAGATCGCACCGCGACGCAAGGATTTCTCGACGAGTTCATCCAATTCCGCCTTGTTCTTTGCAAGGCCGTGGATGCGCGGGCCGTAGGCCACGTTGTCATAGATCGACTTGGGAAACGGGTTCGGTTTCTGGAACACCATGCCGACCTTGGCGCGCAGCTGCACCGGGTCAACGCGCTTGTCATAGATATCTTCGCCATCCAGCAGGATATCCCCGGTGACGCGACAGATATCGATGGTGTCATTCATCCGGTTCAAACAACGCAGGAACGTGGACTTTCCACAGCCCGAGGGGCCGATGAATGCGGTAACCGTCTTATCCTCGATCTCGACATTCACGTCCTTGATGGCGTGGGTGTCGCCATAATGGACCTGAACATTGTTCGCGGCGATCTTGATTGCTTTGGAGTCCACGGTTCTCTCCACTCGTGTCATATCGTTCATCATTGCCCCCTCTTACCAGCGGCGTTCAAAGCGGCGGCGCAGGATGACCGCAATGGTGTTCATTGTGACAAGGAAGATCAACAGAATGATGATGCCTCCCCATGCGCGTTCATAAAAGGCGGGGTCGGCACGCTTGGACCATTCGTAGATCTGTGCCGGCATGGCCGAGTTCGGTGACAGGAAGCCAGCCACGATCCCATCCGGCGGGTTCGACGCGATAAAGCCCACCATCCCGATCAACAGAAGCGGTGCGGTTTCACCCAAAGCCTGCGCCAGACCGATGATCGTACCGGTCAGAATACCGGGTGCGGCCAGCGGCAGAACATGGTGGAACACCGACTGCATTTTCGAGGCCCCTACCCCAAGCGCTGCATCCCGGATCGACGGTGGTACCGCCTTCAGTGACGCGCGCGTCGAGATGATGATCGTCGGCAAGGTCATCAGCGTCAGAACCAAACCACCCACAAGAGGCGCCGAGGTCGGCAGGTGCATGTAGTTGATGAACACCGCCAGACCCAAAATACCGAACACGATGGACGGAACAGCGGCGAGGTTCGAAATGTTTACCTCGATAATATCTGTCAGCCGGTTCTGCGGCGCGAACTCTTCAAGATAGATCGAAGCGGCAACACCGATGGGCAAAGCCAGCACCAGCACCACCAACATCATGAACAGCGATCCCAGCATGGACACACCGATCCCAGCCGCCTCGGGCCGTTGATCGGATGCGTCTGAACCAAAGATGAAATCCGGGTTGAAGGCTTTGTACAGGACCCCCGCGTCCCGCAGTTGATCGACCAAATCTAGCTGCGCGACCGAGATGCTTTTGTCATTGGCGATGGACTCGCGGGTCACACGGCCTTTCATGTAGCCATCGACCCGGCTGTTGACCAAAAAGCGGAAGCTGACCGTATTGCCGATCTCATCCGGATTGGCGATGACATAGTTCCGCAAATCGGCTTGTGCAGCCTTGGACAGGATCTTACCCATCTCCTTGGGCTTCAGATCCGTCTGAATGCCCAGATTCTGAACTTCGGTTTCCAGTGCTGTGGATATCAAGGGCGCATAGCCAAAGGTCGAAACCTTCTTGATATCCTCGATATTACGGTTGCCCTTCTTGTCCAGCTTGTCTTCTTTCAGCTCGACACTCAGCTCAAGAAAGCTTTGCTGGAATGCGCCCGTGCCAGCGGTCACGATTTTGGTAACCAGAACGACCAGCATCAACAGGCCGATACCGATAGCCGCGATGCCGTACAGCTTGAACCGGCCTTCAGCGGCATTGCGACGTTTGGTGCGTGCATCCTTGTCAAACAGCGAACCTTTGGGCTTCGCAGTAGAAGAGGTGTCAGGCGTTTGGGAAATATCGGTCATTCGTACTGCTCCCGGTATTTGCGTACGATGTAGAGCGCGAAGATATTCAGCCCCAGTGTAATGATGAAAAGGGTCAGACCCAGTGCAAAGGCCACCAGTGTTTCAGGGCTGGCAAAATCGGTATCGCCGGTCAGCTGGCTGACGATACGGGTTGTAATGGTTGTCATCGCCTCGAACGGATTGCCCGAGAACTTTGCGATCGCGCCAGCGGCCATCACGACAATCATTGTTTCGCCAATTGCGCGGCTTGCGGCCAGCAATATCGCACCAACGATCCCTGGCAGCGCTGCAGGTAGAACCACCTGACGCACGGTTTCAGACTTGGTTGCGCCAAGCCCCAGTGATCCATCGCGCATCGATTGTGGTACCGCGTTGATGATGTCATCCGACAACGACGACACAAAAGGGATCAGCATGATACCCATTACAAGACCGGCGGTCAGAACGGCGTTGGAGCTGGCCATCCATCCCAGTCCCAGCGCTCCGCCATCCCCAAACAGGGACACCAGCGCGGGACCCACGGTCAACAAGGCAAACAGACCATAAACGATGGTCGGGATACCGGCGAGTATTTCCAGCAGTGGTTTGGCAATCGAGCGGGTCACTCCTGTGGCGTATTCCGACAGGTAAATCGCCGCGAATAAACCGATCGGCACTGCCACCAGCAACGCGATAAGCGAGATGTAAAGCGTGCCCCACAGCAGCGGCAGGATCGACAGCTCGCTCCCGCCCCGGAAGTTCGGGGCCCAAGTGCTACCAAAGAAGAAATCCTTCCAGGAATGCAGTTGGAAGAAGTTCATCGTTTCGAACAACATCGACAGGACGATGCCTACAGTTGTCAGAATGGCGATTGATGCCGCCAGCAGAAGAAGTGCCAGAACCCCTTGCTCAACCACGTTTCGGGCACGGAATTCCTTGTGCGTGCGGACATAGGCAAAAGCCGCGCCCAAAAGGGCTGCCAGCAGCACAACAACTTGCATCGCGGTTGACCCGGCCGCGGTCATGCTGCGGTATTTCTGAGCGGCCATCAAAATGGGTTTTGAGATGTCCTGCGTCAGCACCTGACCCGCATCTTTCAGCGACTGGGTCAGTCCTTCGATATCCGCGCTCGCATTGCGCGCTTGCGCATCGGACAACGTGCCAGCGGCAATCGCACCGTCCAGCCCGTAGGCGACGCGGCGCACCTCGCTCATGACTAGTCCCCGGTCCGAGCCTTCGGTGATCGCGGTATCCGGGATCATGCCAGAGACGGTTTTATCCACGATCAACGGTTGCGCCAGCAGCCACAAGATCAGCAATCCCAGCGCCGGGACCAGCGCGGTCAGCGCGACATTATATCCATAGTAGGATGGCAATGAATGCAATGCGCGCGCATCGCCTTCGGCACTTGCCAATGCGCGGGTCCGACCCGCAAAATACCCAATCACTGCCAAAGCAAGCAGGATCAGCAATAGCCAGGATAGCGCCATGTGAACTCCGTGGGGATGGCAGAGTTGCAGTCAAAGGAACCGGGGCGCGTGTGAATCGCCCCGATTCGTGAGTATTCAGGGTTTAGGATCCACCGCCCAGAACGGTTTCGTTGGCAACCGCTTCTTGAACTTTGAGCAGCTCCGGATCCGACACGAGGCCGTATTCGGCCAGCGGGCCATCGGGGCCTGCAATCTCGTCCGCGACGAAGAATTCAGCGTATTCCTTTAGGCCAGGGATCACGCCGATATGAGCTTTTTTCACGTAGAAGAACAGAGGGCGCGACACTGGATATTCACCGGTTGCAATCGACTCGGTCGACGGAACGACGTCGGACATGGTTGCAACTTGCAGCTTGTCGGTGTTGTTCTCATAGAACGCCAGACCAAAGACGCCGATACCGTCCTTGTTGCTATCGATACGGGCCAGGGTTTCAGTGTAGTCGCCGTCGATATCGACCGAAACACCATCGGTGCGCAGCGCTATACAAGCTTTCTCGGCAGCTTTCTCGTCGTCGCCATTGGCGGTTTTGTAGGCTTCAAAATCGCCGGTGTGCTCACAACCTGCCAGGATTACCTTGTCTTCGAAAACTTCACGGGTGCCGTGCTTGGTGCCCGGAACGAAGGCTGCAATGGGTTGCGCCGGAAAGTTCGGGTTTACCTGGTCCCAGGTCTTATAAGGGTTATCGATCAGTTGGCCGTCGACAACAACCTGAGCAGACAGTGCTTTGTACCAATCATCCGGCGTAAACGCGAAAGTGTTGCCGTTGATGTCGGATGCGAAAACGATCCCGTCATAACCAATCTGAACTTCGATGATGTCAGTTACACCGGCGTCGGCGCAGGCTTTGATCTCGTTTTCGCGGATTTGGCGCGATGCGTTGGCGATGTCGATGGTGTTTTCGCCCACGCCTTCGCAGAAACGCTTCAGACCGGCGGACGATCCACCGGATTCAACAACCGGTGTCGGGAAATCAAAATTCTCACCGAAGGCTTCAGCAACGATCGAAGCGTAAGGCAGGACGGTCGACGAACCGGCAACCTGAACTTGATCACGGGCAGCAGCGGTGGTCGCCGAAACGGCAGCGATGGCAAGAGCCGAAGCCGACAGTTTTACAAAGGACATCTCAGTCTCCTTGAGAAAGATACGTTCTGATCATCCCCATGATGATCTGAGCGCAGCACTATGACGCGTGCGTAAGCCTTTTGTGACAGGTATGTAACAGCTTCATGACAACTCAGGAATTTCTCAGAAATTCTTAACTTGACGAGGCGTCATGACCGAATGGTCAAGGGCAGCCGCGACATCAACGGGGTAATATGACCGTAAAAACCGCGCCCTGCCCCAATTCGCTTTCAACACGTAACCGGCCACGATGCCGATTGACGATGTGCTTGACGATCGCAAGCCCCAAACCCGTTCCACCCAATTCGCGTGAGCGATGGCTGTCAGCCCGATAAAAACGCTCGGTCAGTCTGGGCAAATGTTTGGCATCGATGCCTGGACCCTGGTCGATGATCTTGATCCGCACGGCAGGGCCGCGCATTGCGGTATCCCGCTCAAACAGCCGAACGACCACATCAACTGTGCCTCCGCCTCCGCCATATTTGATTGCGTTTTCAATGAGGTTAGTCAGGACTTGACGCAACTGATCACTATCCCCGACCATCGAGATTGGTGCGCTGGGTGCATCAAGCGAGACGGTAACACCAGCATCTTCAGCCAGTGGTCGCAGAGTATTCAATGTCGACTGAATCAGGCCTGTCAGCTCCAACGGCTCCTTTGGTCTGACCCGTTCTTCACTTTCCACGCGGTTGAGCGACAGCAGATCACCGACCAGCCGGTTCATTCGATTGGCCTCATCGGCCATGATCTGCAGAAAACGATCCCGTGCGGCGGTGTCATCCCGGGCCGGGCCTTGAAGAGTTTCGATGAACCCCATCAGGGCCGTCAGTGGAGTGCGCAGCTCGTGGCTGACATTGGCCACGAAATCGCGTCGCATCTGGCCTGCCTGTTCCAGATGCGTGACGTCCTGAAACACGGCCAGTACCGCATCCGCCTCGTTAACAGATCGGCACTGCATTTCAAAGGTCGTATCCTGCGCACCGTCATTTGAAAGGTGCCGCCCCCTGCCCGGCTCTTTCGACCGAAGGCATTGCTCGATTACCTCAATGACCTGTGGCTGACGCAGGATCGTTGCGAAGTGCCGGCCTTCTATTGCCTGACCCAGCAGCGCCTGCGCCTCGGTGTTCGCGGCTATGATCCGTTCGGACTGGCCAACCAGCAAGGCGGGCATCGGAATTGCAGAGACAAATTCGGCAAGCAATGTATCGGGCATGCGTAGTCAGACCGGACGCAGGGTTTCACGAAACTTACGCATGTTTTCCTGATAGTGCAGCGCACTTAACGTCAGTTTCTGGGCTGCGGCCTCATCGATCTGCCGCACGATTTTTCCCGGCGATCCCATGACCAGCGAATTGTCGGGGATCTCTTTGCCTTCGGTGATCAACGCCCCTGCCCCGATAAGGCAATTTTTTCCAATCTTCGCTCCGTTCAGAACAATGGCACCCATGCCGATCAGAGAATTGTCACCGATTGTACATCCGTGAAGCATGACCTTGTGTCCGATGGTACAGTTTTGACCGATCGTCAGAGGATAGCCCGCATCGATATGCATCACGCAGCTTTCCTGCACATTACTGCCAGCGCCCACGCGAATTTCTTCGTGATCCGCCCGGATTGTGCATCCAAACCAAACCGAAGCTCCCTGCTCCAGAACCACCTTTCCGATCAGGTTGGCGTCTGGCGCGACCCAAGTGTCGTCGTGAATTTGTGGCTTATGTTCACCTAATGCATAGTTTGTCATGATAGGCCGTCGAACTCGGTTTGCAGGGTACGGATGTGGTTTTGCAGGCTCGGTTGTTGAATGCGGCGCATGCGTTCCGCGCTGACGATGGTCTTCAGCTTTTCTTCGGTGGCATCAAGATCATCATTGATCAGGACGTAATCGTAATAGCCCCAGTGGCTGATCTCATCCCAGCTTTTCAGCATCCGCTTGGCGATCACATCTTCGCTGTCTTGTCCACGCCCTTCCAACCGACGCCGAAGTTCGCGGATCGAAGGTGGGAGAATGAAGATCGACAAAGCGTGTTTGCCAAGGTCGGAATTCCGGATCTGCACTTCACCCTGCCAGTCAACATCGAACAGCACATCGCGCCCTTGCGTGATCGACTCACGCACAGGCCCCGCAGGCGAGCCATAGAAATTACCAAACACATGCGCGTGTTCCAACATTTGCCCGTCGGCCACTTGCTGTTTGAATGCGTCTTCAGACAAAAAGTAATACTCGCGCCCATGTTCTTCGCCAGGGCGCGGAGCACGGGTTGTGGCCGAGACCGAAAATTCCAGATCGGTATCCCAACGCATCAATCGCCGGGCCAGCGTGGATTTACCCGCACCCGAAGGCGAGGACAGAATGATTAAGAGACCTCGGCGATCCACCATGCGATTACTCCGTCCTTATTCCACGTTCTGCACTTGCTCGCGCATTTGATCGATGACCGCCTTCAGTTCCAGCCCAACCGCCGTTAACTCGGCATATTGCGATTTCGAGCAGAGCGTGTTGGCTTCGCGATTGAATTCCTGCATCAAGAAATCCAGCTTGCGACCAACCGGGCCGTCTTGCTTTAGAAGTGTACGCGCCGCTGTGACATGGGCCACCAATCGGTCGATCTCTTCTGTAATGTCCGCCTTGACCGCAATCAGAGCCAGCTCTTGCGCAACCCGTTCGGGATCGGCGCCCTGCGCATTGTCGAGGACTCGTGCCAGATTATCGCGCAAGCTCTGTTCCATTTCTTCGCGTCGACGCTCGGCCAGTTTTGCCGCCTGATCCGTTAGCTTTGCGATCTGATCTAGTTGCCCACTAAGGATACCGGCCAATGCGGCCCCTTCGGCACTTCGCATTTCAAGGAATGCTGCAAGCAAACCACCGAATTCAGATTTCAGGTGTTCAACAAGTGGAGCCGGGTCGTCAGCATCGCTCCCGGTTTCCATCATCCCTTTCAAAGCAAGAAGATCGCTTGCTTTGGATGGTGCCAATTGTATCCCACGGGCGCCTGCCAACGCTTCGGCTTGGGCCAGCGCATCCAATGCTGCCTCCATCGCCGATGTATTCAATTGGATGTCCGAAGCGGCTTCCTCACGACTCAACCGCAATGACAGCGTGACATTGCCTCGACTGACCTGTTTTGACAGTTCACCCCTCAGCGCGGCCTCAAGTCCGGTCAACCAATCCGGAAGTCGCAGGCGTAAATCCAGCCCCTTGCCGTTGACGCTGCGCAACTCCCAGTTCCAGCTATGAGGACCGAACGCCCCTTTGCCCGAGGCGAAACCGGTCATCGATTTGATCATGCCTGCCCTTTCCGTCGAATTTGCTGATCGCACCTAATGCCATTGACTGGCAGGGGGCAAGACCTTGCTCAATCCCGGATCAATTCGAAGAGGTTAACCATTCGTTAAAGAATTACTCCAAAATTGTATTAACCCATGTCAATCTTGCAGTTGAAAAGGCTGGTGGATCACAGCATTGCCCGTTAGGTGGCATTTTAATAAATAGTGAGTGGTTGGCGTTAGGGTGATGAAATGAAGAGACTTTTCGGTACTAAATCTGGTTCTGAATTTGGAAAGATCATCGCCATGGATCGATTTGACAGTGGACGCAGCCTGTCCCCTATTCGTCAGGCCGAAGCCTATTGGACCGCCTTGCTGACTGCAGATGGCGTTCCAATGCGGTCACAGATTGATCCACGCGGGCTTGAGAATATTCTGGAATACACTTTCATTCTTGAACGTATCGCGCCGGGTTTGGCCAGATTTCGGCTGGCGGGAAGCCATCTGAATAAACTGGCTGGTATGGAGGTCCGCGGCATGCCGTTAACCTCATTCTTTGAACCAAATGCCAGAGATGATGTGAAAACCGTTCTAGATCAGGTTTTTTCTGCACCCGCTGTTGCCGAACTTGGCCTCATTTCAAAAGGCAAGCTGGGCAGGATCAGCCTTCAGGCCCGCATGATCCTTCTGCCGTTAAAAAGTGATCTTGGCGATATCAGCCGAGTGTTGGGTGTAATGATTTCAGACGGAATGATCAGCGCGACACCGCGTCGGTTTACGGTGGCCGATCCGCGCGTGCATCAGGTCTCAGATATTCAGAATCCACCAAAGCCGCTACCACAAATGGCAGAGGGTTTTGCCGAAACTCAGAGCGCCTTCAACGGTGCCCCCCATCTGCGGTTGGTTTCATCACGCGAAGAATAAGAAAAACGGCGGACACTCGGCCCGCCGTTTTCAATGTAGATAAAGGAGCAGCTTAACTTGCAGCACGCTTGCTTCTGTTACGGCGTAGGTTTGTCAGCTCTTCTGCAACCAGGAAGGCAAGTTCCAGCGACTGAGATGCATTCAGACGCGGATCGCACGCTGTATGATACCGATCCGAAAGATCTTCTTCGGTCACGGCACGGACACCGCCCGTGCATTCGGTGACGTCCAAACCCGTCATTTCGAAATGCACACCGCCTGGGACGGTACCCTCGGCCTGATGCACATCGAAGAAGTCCCGCACTTCACGCAGCACGGAATCGAATGGCCGGGTCTTATACCCCGTGGCTGATTTGATCGTATTGCCGTGCATTGGATCGCAGACCCAGGTGACCTTCGCGCCCTCTTCCTTTACGGCTTTGACCAGACGCGGCAAATGCTCCCCCGCCTTACCAGCACCGAACCGCGCGATCAGAGTCAAACGCCCCTCTTCATTCTCGGGGTTCAGTTTGGACATCAGGACCTTGAGGTCTTCTGCACTTGTCGTCGGGCCGCATTTCAAACCGATCGGGTTCAGAACACCGCGACAGAACTCGACATGCGCACCGTCGGGCTGACGGGTGCGGTCGCCGATCCAGATCATATGCCCTGACCCTGCCAACCAGTTGCCCGAGGTCGAATCCAGACGCGTCAGCGCCTCTTCGTACTCAAGCAGCAGGCCTTCGTGGCTGGTGTAAAACTCAACCGATGAAAATTCGTGGGTGGTATCCGCGGTAATCCCAGCAGCACCCATGAAATCGATCGAATCCTGGATGCGGTCAGCAATTTCGGAATACTTCTGAACATCCTGCCCATCGGCAAAGCCCAGAGTCCACGAGTGCACGTGGCTCATATCCGCGAAGCCACCAGTCGAAAACGCACGCAGAAGGTTCAGCGTCGCTGCCGCTTGCGTATAGGCCTGCAGCATCTTGTCGGGATTCGGGATGCGGGCCCCGGGTGTGAACGCCAGTTCATTGATGATGTCGCCACGGTAGCTGGGCAGTTCCACGCCATCCATCACTTCGGTCGGCGCGCTGCGCGGTTTGGCAAACTGACCCGCCATACGGCCCACTTTGACCACGGGCACCTTGGCACCATAGGTCAGAACCATCGCCATCTGCAGCATCACCTTGAACGTGTCGCGGATCGCATCTGCGCTGAACTGTTCGAAGCTTTCTGCACAATCTCCGCCTTGCAGCAAGAATGCCTCACCTCGGCCCGCAGCACCCAGATGCTGTTTTAGCCGCCGTGCTTCGCCGGCAAAAACCAGCGGGGGATACTTTGAAAGCTGCGCCTCGACTTTTACCAACGCGTCCGCGTCGGTATAGTCGGGCATCTGAACGCGGGGCTTGTTGCGCCAGTTCGTTTTTTGCCACTCGGTCATAGCTTGGGTCTCCGCTGAGGTAATTCAGATCGCTTCTATACAAAAAGCATCGAAGAGAGGCCATATGCGATTTGCGCCTCTTGACGCCGCAAACAAGCTTTGAGCATGTTGACGGGCATATCTGCCGTCGCAGAGAACCCGACGCGCCCCGAATCAAGGACAGTTCGCCATGAAAGAGCAGCGCCAAGTTGTCACCGTGGATCAAGACACGGGCCAGCCGCTCAATTTCGTATTTGTCCTTTTGGACAAGTTTTCTCTGCTGTCCTTTGCGTCCGCCCTCGACAGTCTGCGCATCGCCAATCGAATGGCAAACCGCGAGCTTTATAGATGGAAGTTGACCGGCGAAGGCGGCGACCTTGTGCAATGCTCAGCCGGAACGACCTTCAAGCTGGATGCGGACCTTTCAGAATTGCAGCGAGATGATGTGATCCTGATCTGCGGCGGGGTTGATGTTCAGGCGGCGACCACGAAACGGGTTCTGAATTGGTTGCGCCGCGAAGCGCGCAAAGGAGTGAGGATTGGCGGCCTCTGCACCGCAGCCTATACACTTGCCAAGGCCGGATTGCTGGAAGGAAAACGAGCCACAATCCACTGGGAAAACTCGGACAGCTTTGCCGAAGAGTTCGACACAGTCGAACTGACCAAATCGGTGTTCCTTGTAGACGGAAACCGGATGACCACTGCAGGTGGTACATCGTCGATTGATCTGATGCTTAAGCTTATTGCAGACGACTATGGTGAGGATATGGCCAACGCTGTTGCGGATCAGATGATCTATTCCTCCATCCGCACCGATCAGGATACGCAGCGCCTGTCCACGCCGACACGGATCGGAGTGCGCCATCCAAAACTCAGCCAGGTCATTCTGATGATGGAGAAGAACATAGAAGAGCCTATCTCGCCTTCTATACTGGCCAAGGATGTTGGCATGTCGACACGCCAGCTTGAACGCCTGTTCCGCCGCTATCTCAGCCGTTCCCCCAAGCGGTATTATATGGAGCTTCGCCTGCACAAAGCCCGCAATCTGCTGATGCAGACGGATATGAGTGTTATCAACGTGGCCCTTGCCTGCGGTTTTGCCAGCCCCTCGCATTTCTCAAAATGCTACCGGGCACACTACAATACCACGCCCTACCGTGAGCGCGGTGCGCAAGGTGGGCGGTTTTCGGCTTAAGGCGACGGCGTCATCCGGTAGACAGCCCCGTTCCCAACCGAGATGAACCAGATCGATCCATCCGGGGCCTCGACAATATCCCGCACACGCTCAGTTTCGGGGCCTTTGATCTGTTCGACCTCCCGCAAGGGCGCACCCGAAAGTCTTGCGATGTAGTCAAACTTCAAAGAACCGACGAACGGGTCGCCTTTCCACGCGGGCCACAGCTTGCCTGAGTAAACCACCAATCCAGAAGGCGCGATGGAGGGGTCCCAATAGTGTTCGGGCTGCTCCATACCGGCCTTTGACGTGCCTTCACCTATTTTATGGCCCGAATAATGCACTCCGTAAGAAATCACCGGCCAACCGTAGTTGGCGCCGGGCCGGATCAGGTTGATCTCATCCCCGCCTTTCGCTCCATGTTCAGACACCCACAATCGCCCTTGCAAATCTAGATCGGCACCCTGCGGGTTGCGATGGCCGAAGGACCATATTTCCGGTCGCACATCGGCTTCGTTATTAAACGGATTGTCACTGGGTATCGAACCGTCGCGGTTGATCCGAATAACGGTTCCCATGTGGTTCGAACGATCCTGCGCATTCGGTCGATCACCGCGATCCCCGATGGTGACGAACAAGGTCCCATCACTCGCCTCAACGACACGAGAGCCAAAGTGCCGCCCTCCTGATCCACCGGGATCGGCCTCGAAAATCACTCGCAGGTTGGTCAGACGATCTCCGCTTTCAGACAACCGCGCAACAGCAACTGCCGTACCCGCCCCGCCTTTTTGCGGCTTTGAGAATGTTAGAAAAAGCTCTCGGGTTTGGCTGAAATTCCGGGCAATCGTAACATCAAGCAGACCACCCTGACCATTCGCAACCACTTTGGGCAGGCCCCTGACCCTTTTGACATCGCCATCGTCAACAAACAAAAACTCACCGTCGCGCTCAGTGATAACGTAGCTGCCGTCTGGAAGAATGCCGATGGCCCATGGCTCATCCAATCCCTTGGCCATCTGCGTGATCCGTACCGGTCCGGCGGTTGTATCGATAACGTCTGCCCAGCCCATGATAGGCCCAAAGGACAGGACGAGAATCACAAATGGCTTGAACATGTCTTTCCTCAACCCCGTTACCGGCTGGCTCATTTTGCGCCAAGCCCACCGAATCAGATAGGATAACTGCACGCAAAAGCACTTTTTCGTTAGGACTTTTCTTTTTTTGATTGCTTGCCTAGGGTCATGCCCAGAACAAAGACGTTCGTACAATAATAGGGAGTAACCTGATGAAGAAGCTGCTTACTGCAACTGCAGCAACCGCTTTGCTTTCGGGCACTGCGATGGCCGAAGACGTTAAACTGGGCGTTCTGTTTGGTTTTACTGGTCCGATTGAATCACTCGCACCAGCCATGGGTTCAGGCGCCGAGTTGGCGATGTCTGAGGTCACGGAATCCGGCAAGCTGCTGGACGGCGCGACCGTCACCAGCTCGCGTGCTGACACTGGCTGCATCGATAACGGTCTGGCGACATCGAATGGCGAACGCATGATCGCGGATGGTGTTGCTGGCATCGTTGGTGGAGACTGCTCGGGCGTGACCGGTGCGATCCTGCAGAACGTGGCTATTCCGAATGGCATGGTCATGATTTCACCGTCAGCGACATCGCCGGGCCTTTCATCCATGGAAGATAATGGCCTGTTCTTCCGCACCGCGCCATCCGACGCGCGCGAAGGCCAGATCATGGCCGATATCCTTAAGGATCGCGGCATCAATTCGATCGCGCTGACCTATACCAACAACGACTTTGGCAAAGGTCTGGCAGATGCGATCCAGACCTCGTTCGAAGCTGTGGGCGGCGAAATCACTATCGTAGCGGCGCACGAAGACGGCAAAGCCGATTATTCGGCTGAAGTTGGCGCGCTGGCCTCGGCGGGCGGAGACATTCTTGTCGTTGCGGGTTATCTGGATCAGGGCGGTCTGGGCATCATCCAGTCTTCGCTGGATACCGGCGCATTTGACACATTCGGTCTGCCGGGTGGCATGATCGGTGACTCGTTGCCTACAAATGTCGGCCCGGATCTTAACGGTTCGTTCGGTCAGATCGCCGGATCCGGCGGTGAAGGGGCTGAAAAGTACTTTGCCATGGCTGAAGCCGCCGGTTTCGATGGCTCGTCACCCTATTCGCCTGAAGCCTATGATGCCGCTGCGTTGTTCATGCTGGCGATGCAAGCCGCAGGCTCGAGCAACCCTGCCGAATATGGCGCAAAGATCATGGATGTGGCGAACGAACCGGGTGAGAAAATTTATCCCGGTGAACTGGCCAAGGGTCTGGAACTTTTGGCCGCGGGTCAGGAGATCGACTATGTCGGCGCGTCTGGTGTTGAGTTGATCGGCCCCGGTGAAAGCGCGGGTTCTTACCGCGAAATCGAAGTGATCGACGGCAAGAACGAGACTGTCAAGTTCCGTTGATCCTGCATCAAACGTCATAAAAACGAGCAGCCCGGGCCTTGTGCCCGGGCTGCTTCAATGACAAAAGGCCGCACCTCCCCTAGCGGGATGTGATAACAAGAACGCCGAACAGGGCGGCAAGGGGAAAAGATGATCGTCGTCGAAGACGTGCACAAGCATTTCGGCGGATTTCATGCGGTAGACGGGGCATCGCTGGAAATCCAAAATGGCTCGGTCACTGGTCTGATCGGACCGAACGGGGCCGGAAAAACCACTCTGTTCAATGTGATCGCGGGCGTATTGCCGCCGACCAGCGGTAAGGTGTTCATGGATGGAGAAGACATCACCGGCCTCCCCCCGCATGAGCTGTTTCACAAGGGCTTGCTGCGCACCTTCCAGATCGCGCATGAATTTTCATCGATGTCGTGCCGCGAGAACCTGATGATGGTGCCTGGTGCGCAATCAGGTGAATCGTTGTGGAATACGTGGTTCGGACGCAAGCGGATCGCTGACGAGGAACGCGCCCTGATGGCCAAGGCCGATGAGGTGCTGGAATTCCTGACCATAGAACATCTGGCGGATCACAAGGCCGGTCAGGTCTCGGGCGGTCAGAAAAAGCTGCTGGAACTCGGTCGCACCATGATGGTCGACGCCAAGATCGTATTTCTGGACGAGGTCGGCGCGGGCGTGAACCGCACTCTGTTGATGACCATCGCCGACACGATCCTGCGACTGAATAAGGAACGTGGGTATACTTTCGTGGTTATCGAGCACGACATGGATTTCATCGGCAAGATCTGCGACCCGGTCATCTGCATGGCCGAAGGCAAGGTTCTGGCCGAGGGTACTCTGGACGAGATTAAAGCCAATGAGCACGTGATTGAAGCTTATCTGGGCACCGGCCTGAAGAACAAAGACAAGCTGGAGGCCGGAACGTGACAGGCAATCCATATCAGGACGACAAGGGCAACAAGGACGCCTCGATCACCAACACGGCAGGCATGGGAACCATGACGCCCGCCCATCGCAAAAGCGGCGAGACGCACAAGGTCGAAGGTGGCCCGTTTCTGATCGGTGACACGATGACTGGGGGGTATGGCAAAGGGCCGGACATCCTGCATGAGTGCACCATTTCCGTCGACAAGGGCGAGATCGCTGTGATCGTCGGCCCCAACGGCGCGGGCAAATCGACCGCAATGAAGGCGGTGTTCGGCATGTTGGACGTGCGGGCCGGTTCCGTTCGACTGGATGGTGAGGACATCACCAATCACAGCCCGCAGGATCGAGTGACGCGTGGCATGGGCTTTGTGCCGCAGACCTCGAATATTTTTACGTCGATGACGGTGGAAGAAAACCTTGAGATGGGCGCTTTCATCCGTCGCGACGATTTCTCTGATACGATGGAGCAGGTTTTCGACCTCTTCCCGATCCTACGCGACAAACGCAATCAGGCCGCCGGAGAGCTGTCGGGCGGCCAGCGCCAGCAGGTCGCCGTGGGCCGCGCACTGATGACGCAGCCCAAGGTGCTGATGTTGGATGAACCGACCGCCGGTGTCTCACCCATCGTGATGGATGAGTTGTTCGACCGGATCATCGAGGTTTCCCGCACCGGACTGCCGATCCTGATGGTCGAGCAGAACGCCCGTCAGGCGTTGGAGATCGCAGACAAGGGATATGTGCTGGTTCAGGGGCGCAACGCCTATACCGGCACAGGCAAGGAGCTGCTGGCCGATCCAGAGGTTCGTAAGAGTTTTTTGGGGGGCTAATAGCCATGATTGCTCTGCGAAGACTGAAACATTTTCTTTTTTTGACTGTCGCTGGGTTCGGTTCAACTAGCGTAGCCTATGCCGAAATCGTTCCCCAAACTTACTGTCGTGTGAAAATGTGTGAAGTTCTCGCGCATTGCATCTCGAACGACTGTGATGCCGTCGAGTGTCTAGATGGCGGGTTTGACATGGAGCTTTCTTCTATCGGCAACCAGTTGAACACTTTTGCTGTCAGTCCAGACAAAGACTCCAAGTTTCCGCTAGCGGGGTTTGAGTTTGACTCAGAGCTTTCGACAGATGACGACATTGTAGCAAGCCGTACTAATGACGAAGAAATCGCCTTCATTCAGGTCGAGCTACATAACGGGCAACCAACTGACGTAACGATCACAACCCAAACTAGAGGTTCGCTGATCGAAATCTCTGTGCTTCACGGCCACTGTGGAGAAGGCTACTAATGGACTTCCTAAACGCCCTTGTGGCGCTCTCCAACTTCGTCCTTGTTCCCGCAATCGCCTATGGCAGCCAATTGGCGCTGGGCGCGTTGGGGGTGACGTTGATCTACGGCATCTTGCGGTTCTCGAACTTTGCGCACGGCGACACGATGGCGTTTGGCGCAATGATCGCCGTGCTGGTCACATGGGGCCTACAGGCCGCTGGGGTCAGCTTCGGGCCGCTGCCGACCGCGCTGCTTGCCCTGCCCTTTGCCATTCTGGGTTGTATCGTTCTGGTGCTCGTCACTGATCGGCTAGTCTATCGCTTCTACCGAGAACAAAAAGCCAAACCGGTCATTCTGGTAATCGTCTCAATGGGCGTGATGTTCATTATGAACGGCCTTGTGCGCTTTATCATCGGTCCAGATGATCAGAGGTTTTCCGACGGTGCCCGTTTTCTAATCAAGGCGCGGGATTTCAAAGCCTGGACCGGTCTGAACGAGGGGCTTGCGATCAAAACCTCGCAGGCCATCACAGTTGTTGTGGCGGTGGTCGCCGTGGCAGCTTTGTTCTGGTTCCTCAACAAGACCCGCACCGGAAAATCAATGCGCGCCTATTCGGATAACGAGGATCTGGCGCTGCTGTCGGGCATCAACCCGGAGCGTGTGGTGATGATCACATGGATCATCGTGGCCGCGCTGGCGACCACGGCGGGTGTGCTTTACGGCCTCGACAAAAGCTTCAAGCCCTTCGTCTATTTCCAGTTGCTGCTGCCGATATTTGCATCGGCCATCGTGGGTGGCCTTGGCAACCCTCTGGGCGCTATCGCTGGTGGGTTCATCATCGCGTTTTCCGAGGTGACCGTCACCTATGCGTGGAAGAAAGTGCTGACCTATCTGGCACCGGAAAATCTGGAGCCTTCCGGGTTGGTTCAGTTTCTGTCCACCGATTACAAATTCGCCGTCAGCTTTGCCATTCTGCTGATCGTGCTGCTGTTTAAGCCCACCGGCTTGTTCAAAGGAAAAGTAATATGAGCGAGCCCGTCAAAAACACGCTGCTTTTTGTTGTCGTTGGCGGCCTCATCTTGCTGACCGGGTTTACCCAAAGCTGGAATGCCGCGATCCTGATCCTGAACATGGGTCTGATCTCGGCCATCATGTCCATCGGGGTAAACCTGCAATGGGGCTTTGCGGGTTTGTTCAATGTGGGCGTCATGGGCTTTGTCGCCTTGGGCGGGCTGGCGGTTGTGCTGGTCTCAACCCCGCCGACGCCTGGCGCGTGGTCGACGGGCGGCTATGGCGTTGTGCTCGCGCTGTTGCTCGGTGCAGCGACGGTTGTTGCGGCGGTCATGGTGGCGCAGAAAATGCCAAAAGGACGAACGCGAACTGTTTCGCTGGTGGGTATTCTGCTGGTCGGTTTCTTTGTTTACCGCGCGATCTTTGACCCAAATGTTTCTGCCATTGAGGCGATCGATCCGGCCATTGCCGGTAATATCGGTGGCCTGAACCTTCCGGTTCTGCTGGCCTGGCCCGCCGGAGGATTACTGGCCGCTGGCGCTGCATGGCTGATCGGCAAGACAGCTCTGGGCCTGCGCTCGGACTATCTGGCGATTGCAACGCTTGGTATCGCCGAGATCATTATTGCGATCATGAAAAACGAAGACTGGCTGGCCCGTGGGGTCAAGAATGTCTATGGCATACCGCGCCCCGCGCCTGTTGTCGGGTATGAGGTCGAGCTTCAGCAAGACCCGTCCTTCCTTGCACGGGCAGAATGGCTGGGGTTGGACCCGGTGACGGCGTCGACCCTATCGGTCAAGCTGGGCTATTCGCTGCTGTTTCTGGTTGTCCTTCTGATCCTGCTTTGGATGGCGCAGATGGCATTGAAAAGCCCTTGGGGGCGTATGATGCGGGCCATCCGCGACAACGAAGTCGCAGCCGAGGCGATGGGAAAGGACGTCACCCGCCGCCACCTGCAGATATTTGTTCTGGGCTCGGCCATTTGTGGCATTGCAGGTGCTATGATGACTACGCTGGACGGGCAGCTGACACCGGGTACTTACAACCCGCTGCGCTTTACCTTCCTTGTCTGGGTGATGGTGATTGTTGGCGGATCGGGGAACAATTTCGGCGCTGTTCTGGGCGCATTCCTGATCTGGTTCCTGTGGGTACAGGTTGAACCCATTGGCCTGTGGTTGATGAACCTGATCACCGTAGGAATGGCTGATGGCAGTGCACTGAAGGCCCATTTGATCGACAGTGCGGCACATATGCGCCTGTTTACCATGGGTCTGATCCTGCTGATTGTTCTCAGATTCAGTCCAAGAGGGCTGATCCCCGAGAAATAAGCCAAAAAAATTCAGAAATTCCCCTAACGCGCCGTTAACCGGCGCGTTTTATAGTGCCGTAGATCAGAACGAACTAAACCGGCATTCTGCGATCCACCAATTCGCTACCGTGTCCTACGCAAGCTCAGCGTGGAGTTTTAACGATCAGACAGTTACCAGGATGAGAACATCGTAATCGCCATGAAAAATCCACTCAAGAATTTCGCAATAGCCATTCCTCTGATAGCCTCGCTGTCTGCCTGTGTGCCGACACCTGAGGAGTTGGAGACTACGCCGGTGAGGGTGCAGACATCCAAAGGTGTCGTAACTTGCCAACTCTATCGACATAACCGCGTAAGCTGGGATCGTGCGATTGATTTCCCCGCCACCAAAATGTCGGTGCCCGAGGCTGACAACTATTGCAAACAGGAAGGTTTGCGCCGGTTGAAGCGTTGACCGATGTGGCACGCGGCCAGTTGATCGCGTGCCATCCTATTCTTAACGGTTGCGAAACAAACCGCCCAGAATACCGCGCACTATGCGGCGGCCAGTTGTGCCCTTCAATTCCTTGATGACTGCCTCGCTCATCGCAGTGGCGAAGGTATCCTTTTTGCGCGAGACACGAGAGGATGAGCGTCCGACACGACTGCCCGAGTACCTTCGGGCCGAGGCATATTCACGTTCTGCCGGGCTTTGTTGATCCAACGCCTCGTCGGATTCGGCCTGTTCGGCGGCACCCGCAGCGGTATTTGCGCGCGCTTGCAGAATTTCAAACGCAGATTTTCGATCGACCCGGGTGCCATATTTGGCATCCATTGGCGATGCTGTGATGACTGACTGACGTTCGGCCTTTGTAATCGGACCAAGCTGTGAACCCGGCGGCCGGATCAACGTACGCTCGACCACGCCTGGAACACCTTTCTTTTGCAGCATCGAGGTTACCGCTTCGCCTACACCAACCTCTCGTATGGCGGCTTCGGTATCGAAGGTAGGGTTCTCACGATAGGTTTCTGCTGCAAGCCGCAGGTTTTTGCGGTCGCGTGCTGTGAAAGCTCGAAGCGCGTGTTGGACACGATTGCCCAACTGACCAAGGATATCTTCCGGAATATCTGCCGGGTTCTGCGAGATGAAATAAACGCCCACGCCCTTTGACCGGATCAGCCGCGCCACTTGTTCAACCTTGTCGACCAGAACTTTCGGAGCGTCTTCGAACAACAAATGGGCCTCGTCAAAGAAGAAAACCAGTTTGGGTTTCTCAGGGTCGCCGACCTCGGGCAATTCCTCGAACAGTTCGCTGAGCAGCCACAGCAGGAAGGTTGCGTAAAGACGCGGTGACCCCATCAGCTTGTCCGAGGCCAGAATGTTCACCATCCCCTGCCCGTTCGCATCCGTCCGCATCAAGTCAGAAAGGTCCAGCGCGGGTTCGCCAAACAGGTTGGTGCCACCTTGGTTTTCCAGCACCAGCAAACGCCTTTGAATGGCACCAATTGATGCAGTTGAGACATTGCCATATCGAAGCGACAACTGCGCCCGGTTCTCGCCGATCCAGACCAGCAATGCCTGCAGGTCCTTCAGATCAAGCAGCGGCATGCCTTCTTCGTCCGCCACCCGAAACGCGATGTTCAAAATTCCTTCCTGCGCCTCGCTAAGCTCCATCAGGCGCGAAAGCAGCAATGGCCCCATCTCGGTCACGGTGGTCCGAACGGGGTGGCCCTGTTCGCCGAACAAGTCCCAGAAAGTGACTGGGCACGCAGCGTATGAGAAAGAACCGAACCCGATCTTGGTGGCCCGATCCTGAAATGCCTGATGCAGTTTATGCTCTTGGCTTCCGGGCAGCGCCAATCCCGACAGGTCACCTTTGACATCAGCCAGAAATACCGGGACCCCGGCTTGTGAGAATCCCTCGGCCAGTATTTGAAGTGTTACCGTTTTGCCCGTTCCGGTCGCTCCGGCGATCAAGCCGTGACGGTTTGCATATTTCAGGGAAAGCCCTTGCGCCACTGAATACCCATCACCGCCGCCGCCTACGAAGATCTTGTTGTCCATTGAAAATCTGTCCCGAATTCTACCGATCTGCCGCAAGCATACAAAGTTAACCTTTCGCTGCGAGAGTAAATGTTGCCCATCATGGTATGACTGTGGTGGGCAAACTTCCTCCCTGTAGACTGGCCGTGCCTTCGGGCACGGCTTTTTTGGTCTTATTTGGTTAAAACCTGCGGGTATTGGTTCAATTTTTTCGGGTTAGCGGTTGACCGACGGGTTTCGCTTTCGTAACGTCTGCGCATAAATAAGTCGGCCAGTCCGACGGGGAGAAAATATTCAAGAAGGGAGCCGCTCCACCGGCTCCCTTTTTCATTGCCAGAATGGGTGCGCCAAACACGCTTGGATAAAAAAGTGAGTAATTTACAGTCATCCATTCGGATTGTTCCTGACACCGCTTGGCAACAGTGTTAGACGAAACAAAAAGCTGGATCAGCAATATGAGGCATTCATGATCAGGAAATTGGCACCCCTTAGCATGTTGGCGGCTGCACTGTTGTGCAATTCGGCCTTCGCGCAGGAAACCACCGAAGCCCCGGACACAGAGGCCGAGGTTGGCAGCGATCTAGACCTAGGCCAGACCGGCCCCCGTATTGGCGAGCAATATGTGAAAGAGCAATCGGGCGACTGGAACATTTCTTGCATCAAATCGGAGGGCAACGAAGACCCCTGCGCTATGGTGCAAATCCTGGACAATCCGCAAGGTGATCCGATTGCCGAAATTTCGATCGGGAAGCTACCGCAAGGTGGTGCTGCGGTCGCTTGGGCAAATGTTGTTGTTCCGCTTGAAACACTTCTGCAGGCGCAGCTGGCGGTTTCGATCGATGGTGCTCCGCGCAAGCTGTACAACTACCACCACTGCGTTTCCGTTGGGTGCATCGCACAGCTGGGGCTGACCCAGGGCGATATTGACGCCATGAAATCGGGATCAACTGCAGTGCTCTCGCTGGTTCCTGCCCGCCTGCCGGATCAGGTGTTGAATATGGAAATGTCTCTGAGCGGTTTCACGTCAGGTTTTGACGGGTTGAGTGTATCCGCGAATTAAGAACTGAAATCTACGAAATCGAAGCCGTCGCTAAGTTGCGGCGGCTTTTTTCATATCCGCTTCAGCGCTAAAACAGCGTTCAAACCGCCAAAGGCAAAAGCATTGCTGAGCGCGACATCAACTTTCGCCTCGCGCGCCTCGTTCGGCACAACGTCAAGCGCACATTCGGGGTCGGGCTCTTCATACCCGATCGTCGGCGCAACAATCCCGTCGCGCAGAGCCATGATGCAGGCC
Source organism: uncultured Ruegeria sp. (assembly GCF_947500045.1). Classification (GTDB taxonomy): domain Bacteria; phylum Pseudomonadota; class Alphaproteobacteria; order Rhodobacterales; family Rhodobacteraceae; genus Ruegeria. The sequence continues at coordinate 150,808 of NZ_CANMQQ010000003.1, forward strand.
AGCAACTCGACCGCGCCCGTACCGCCAATCAGATGACCATGCATCGATTTTGTGGACGAGATCATAAGGTCGTCCGCATGGGGGCCGAACACGTCCGCAACTGCAGCACATTCAGTTTTATCATTGGCTGCCGTACCCGTTCCATGCGCATTGATGTATCCAACATCGCTGCCATTTAGGCGCGCATCCGCCAATGCCCCGGCCATGGCGCGCGACGCACCCTGTTTGCTGGGCATGACAATATCAGCTGCGTCAGAGGACATGGCAAAGCCCGCAACCTCGCACAAGATTTCGGCACCGCGCGCACGCGCATGTTCGTATTCTTCGAATACAAAGACACCAGCCCCTTCGCCCTGCACCATCCCATTTCGGTTGGCGCTAAATGGGCGGCACGCATCTTTCGACATGACCCGAAGCCCTTCCCACGCCTTTACGCCGCCGAAGCACAGCATGGATTCCGAACCACCCGTTACCATCGCAGGTGCGGCCCCGCTACGTACCATCTGAAACGCCTGCGCCATTGCATGGTTCGACGATGCGCAGGCTGTCGATACTGTAAAGCTGGGGCCTTTTAAGTTGTGTTCCATCGAAACGTGACTGGCGGCCGCGTTGTTCATCAGCTTGGGTACGACAAAAGGATGTACCCGGTTCTTGCCGTCTTCGTAAACTGATCGGTAGTTATCATCCCAAGTCGAGACACCACCGCCAGCTGTCCCCAGTACGACGCCCGATCGCGCAGCGGTATCGCCCGAGAAGACGATACCTGATTGGTCGATTGCCTCTTTAGCTGCGGTCAATGTGAACTGTGTGAACCGATCATACAGCGTCATCTGCTGACGGTTGAACCGGCCTTCGGCTTCAAAGCCACGCACCTGTCCACCGATCTTGATCGACAGGCGGTCGACATCACGAAATTCCAAGTCTGAAATGCCACATCGACCTTCGCGCATGGCTTCCAGCGTATCGGGAACTGAATGCCCCAATGAATTGATGGTGCCCGCACCCGTAATGACGACGCGTTTCATATCGGCGGTCAGACCTTTTCCGAAACGAGTTTTTCGATGCCCGCAATGATGGCGGCCACGTTCGAAATGTCGAAATCGGTAGAATTGGGCTCGTTCGCGTTGAAAGGCACCGTAATATCGAACTCTTCTTCGATGGCAAAAATGCTTTCGACCAGACCCAGACTATCGATGCCCAAATCTTCGAGGGTGCTATCGGGCGTCACATCCGAAGGCTCAAGCACGGCCTGTTCCGCAATGATTGCAATGACGCGGTCGCTGATGCTCATCTCGATCCTCTGATTATCGCGTTGGGCATGACTTAATCGCTTGGGGGCTGTTTGAAAACAGCCTTTTTCAACGCTTCGACGTCACGCGCCATTCGGGGCAGACGGCGTTGTGCCTTATAAATATCGGTATGGCTTTCCATTTTGACAGCCGGATACCCCATAATTACGCGACCAGCTGGAACATTGGATAGGATCTTTGACCCACCACCAGAAATTACTCCATCTCCGATAAAAATATTGTCGGATACACCGGTTTGGCCGCCCAATACGACATTGTTGCCAATCTCGACCGATCCAGACACGCCCGTTTGGCCGCACAGCAGACAGTCCTGCCCGATACGGGTATTGTGTCCAACGTGCACAAGGTTATCCAGCTTGGATCCGCTGCCGATTACAGTGTTTCGAATGGTTCCGTTGTCTACAGTACAGTTCGAACCAATTTCGACATCGTCGCCGATCTCAACCGCCCCCAGTGAATGAATGCGCAACCAGTTCTGGGCCTTGGCGTCCCCTTGATCGCCCAGTGTCTTCCTCGCATTTTCAGCGCCAGAAACCTCGGGCGTGACATAGCTGAACCCGTCTCCTCCGATACGAGCGCCCGGTTGTGCGGTAAAACGATCACCAATTTGCGCCCTGGCACCTATGCTAACCATTTCGCGCAGCAGGGCGTTATTCCCCAGTGAGGCATCAATTCCAATCGCGCAATGCGCCCCTATGACCGAACCTGCGCCAATCCGCGCACGCGCGCCGATGACAGCCAGCGGGCCAATCGAGACGTCTGCACCGATCTCGGCGGTGTCATCGACCACCGCCGAGGGATGAATCCCCGGTGCGATCCCCTGCCCGCGATCCAGCATTGATGTGATCCCCGCCATGGCCATGCGCGGGCGTTGGACAAAGATGGCGGCTTCCAGCCCCAACGCTTTCCAGTCCGCCCCATCCCAGAGAACAGCTGCCCGGGCCGCGCCGTCGGTTAGGGCCTGAGCATATTTGGGCGACATCGCCATTGCCAAATCGGTCGGCCCTGCATCGCCCGGCTCGGCAGCGCGCAGAATCGTCAGTCCGACCTGCCCTTCGGCCACGGCATCAAGAGCTTCGGCGATTTGCTGAACTGTGAACTGCATGCGGGCTTCCTCGTGGCGCGATCTGCCCCGTGATTACCCCTGAACGTCCGGCAGGGCCACCCCTGCCTTCTGCAACGCCTCCCAGATCTTGCGATCCCGGTCATAAACGTCGCGGCGATACTGAACCTCTCCTTTCGGTCCAATATATGCTGTCCGATATATCAGATGTACCGGCACAGGGCTGTCCAGATCCACCTTTGTTTCTTTTCCAGTGTTCAGAACACGGTGGAAGAATGCTTTCGGATCTTCTTCCTGCTTGGCCAGCAGCGCATAGGCAAATTCAAACGGTTGAGCCAGCCGGATACAGCCATGCGAAAACGCCCGAACCTCACGTGCAAACAGAGATTTCTGTGGCGTATCATGGAGATAGATGTTGTACTTATTCGGGAACATGAACTTCACCAGACCCAGCGCATTGCTTTTGCTTGGGGGTTGGCGCATTGAAAATGGAAAGTTCCTTGCCGTGAACTGGGTGAAATCGACAGCGCCCCGGTTTACCTGACGCCCGCCGCGATCGGTGATTTGAATGTGCCCGACTGCATTTGGATTGGCCTGCAGTTTCGGCAGGTATTCTTTGGTGATGATCGAGCGCGGCACATACCAACTTGGGTTGATTACCATGTGCTCCATCTCGTCCGAAAACTCGGGGCTGCGGCGATCATGGGTATTTTTGCCAATAACGGCGCGTGTTTCGAACGTCACCAGCCCATCATCAACGATCTTAGCAGAAAAATCTGCCTGATTTACGAGGATATGACGATCACCACGTTCCTTGGGCAGCCAACGCTCACGCTCTAACGCGACGTAGACCGATTTCAGGCGCTCTGAAACCGGCCTATTGATCTCGGTAATGGTCCCTTGCCCGGCGACGCCATCCGGCTCTAACCCATGTGCAGTTTGAAAAGCTTGGACCGCAGTAAGCAATGCATCGTCATATTCAGGGCTCGCAGTTGGCCTCAGATACCCCATGGCAACCAATCGATTGCGCAGCTTGATGACATTTCCGCCCGTATCCCCGCGTTCGAGCTTTGCGATGGGAACGGTTTCTCCCCAACCGCCTTTCTCAATCAGAGTTTCCAGCACCTTTTTCTGCTTCATCAGCGCGCGATATTGGCGCGATTGCGGCATTAGCTCCTGGAAATATTGTTCACCGCCACCCGCCACGAGGCGCTGCAAATGTTCATCCGCGCTACGGCGCTCAACTGTCCGGACGAGGCCGGAATCGATTTGTGCAGGTGATGTAGCACCGAATTGCAACTTATTGGCGTACTTGACAAAAACGCGGCTTAGCTCAGCTTCAACCCGCCCCAGATCACGGGTGGATCTAGCCTCTTGCATCAAGGTGATTAGCGCAGGCGCATCAAACCGAGCGCCGGGAAGGCCATGCATATCAGCTGTCGAAAGTGCCCGGATCAAGGCCGCGCGACGCGCCTTATGTTCTGAAGTGTCTCCGGTCCATACCGGATCAAACCCGTTTTGGCTGTAAAACTCGGCAATGGAGGTATCTGTAGCAGTGTTTTCTGCCACTGCCATCTGAAAGGCTGTACCCGAGGTCCCCGCATGGGCGAACGAGGCCGATGCCGCAAACAAGGCAACGACGAAAACACTGGAACGGGCACGAGAAACAAACGACATTAGATAGCCTTGGTTATTCAATGATTTTCCGCACTTTAGCAGCGGAGTTTAAAAATAATGTTTTGCAGCGCAGGTGAAGTCTAATCACAAATACATCAATGCGCCTCTTCTTTTTGCCGTGATGCGCGTTTGCATCGTTGCGATTCTGGATAGGGTCAAATCATGCATCTTTGCATCAGTTGCGCAAAAAACTGCCGAAAATTCCCCCTTGATTACGGCGCAAACAAAGACTCCTTGGCTGATGATTCCGACTGTGCCATAAATTCCGCATCTGGGATGGGATAAAAATTAAGACAGCGCGCGTAACATCGTGTGCAGGCAGGAACAGTACGGGACGAAACTGAAATGACCAAGAGCAGTACATCGGGCTTGACCCGGCGTGCCCTATTGGGCGCATTCGCCGCAACGGCGGTTGTTGCGGCACCAACCTATTCCAAAGCAGCAGGCTTTCTTCGAGGCGGCGGTGATATCCGCCGCATCCGCATGTACTCGGGCCGCACCGGCGAACGTGTCGATATGGTATATTGGGTTGACGGAAAGTATATCAAGGACGCCGTGAAAGAGGTTAATCACTTCATGCGTGATTGGCGCAGCGATCAGGTCAAGGATATGGACCTGCGCACCATCGACATCATGGCTGCCGCACACAATATGCTGGACGTAAGCGAACCCTACATGCTGCTGTCCGGATATCGTTCACCACAAACCAATGCCATGTTGCGCCGTCGCTCACGTGGGGTCGCCAAGAACTCGTTGCACATGAAGGGTCAAGCTGCAGATTTACGCCTGTCTTCCCGCTCGGTCTCGCAAATGGCCAAGGCTGCGATGTCCTGTCGTGCCGGTGGCGTTGGTCAGTACAACCGTTCGAATTTTGTGCACATGGATTGCGGTATCATCCGTTCGTGGCGCGGCTGATCTAACGTTTCTTACCGTCCTTTCATTCAGCCCCCTCAGGTCAGTCCTGTTGGGGGTTTTGTTTTGTTGGGCAGCGAGCCAGCGCGCTACAGTGGCTGCATATTTAATCGTTCAAATTTTGAGGAATGGCGCACCTGAGAGGATTCGAACCTCTGGCCTCTGCCTTCGGAGGGCAGCGCTCTATCCAGCTGAGCTACAGGTGCCTTGGCCGTTAGCTACCCTCGTTCCAATCCGGGTGCAACTGCAAATGCGTACTACAATCAGGCAAACAGATCGTGGGCCAATTCCAATGCATCGATCAGCGTGTCGACTTCATCGTTTGTATTGTAAAGCCCAAAGCTGGCGCGACAAGTGGCGGTGACCCCCAGATAATCCATAAGCGGACCGGCACAATGGTGGCCTGCGCGGACGGCGACACCTTTCTTATCCAGAATGGTCGAAACATCATGGGCATGCCCTGCCCCGTCTAGCGTAAAGCTAAAGATTGCAGCCTTACCTGGTGTGATGCCCTGAACCTGAAGCCAGTTCAATCCATTCAGACGTTGCATCGCATAATCGCGTAAACCTGCCTCATGAGAGGCGATATTCTCCATGCCCAATTCCATCATGTAGTCCAGCGCGACCCCCATCCCGATGGTCTGTACGATACCGGGCGTTCCGGCCTCGAATTTCATCGGCGGATCGTTATAGATCACCTGGTCTTTTGAGACTTCTTTGATCATATCGCCGCCGCCGATAAAGGGGCGCATCTCGGCCATGCGTTCTGACTTGATAAAGATCGCGCCTGAACCGGACGGGCCATACAGTTTGTGGCCGGTGATAGCGTAGAAGTCACAGCCGATATCCTCGACGTCGACGGGCATGTGAACTGCGCCCTGACTTCCATCCACCAGAACCGGAATACCCTTGGCATGGGCGCCTTGTGTGATCGTTTTGACATCAACAACCGTGCCCAACACGTTCGAGCAATGGGTCACCGCCACCAACTTTGTCTTGGGGCCAATTGCATCGATAACTGCCTGAGGGTCGAGATGTCCGGTCGCGTCCACATCAACCCATTTCAGAACCACGCCCTGGCGTTCGCGCAGAAAATGCCAGGGTACGATGTTGGCATGATGCTCCATCACGCTGAGGACAATCTCATCCCCCGCCTGCAAATGCGGCATCGCCCAACCATAGGCAACAAGATTGATCCCTTCGGTCGTGCCCGAGTTCAGGACGATCTCATCCTCGTTTGAAACGCCAAGAAATCGTGCGACGGTTCCGCGAACAGACTCGTATTTCTCGGTCGCTAGGTTCGACAGGTAGTGAAGCCCGCGATGGACATTGGAATACTCATGCGCATACGCCTGCGTCACTGCGTCGATCACGACCTGAGGTTTCTGCGCAGATGCCCCATTATCGAGATAGGTCAGCGGCTTGCCATTGACCTGCCGCGACAGAATCGGAAAGTCGGCGCGAATTTTCTGTATGTCATACATGGACAAGAGTTCCCTATACAGGCGACAGCCAGAGGACAAACGGGATGGCCACAAGGCCGGACAATAAAATCACCAGAAACGATTTTCCCAGCGACTTGAATTCATGCGCCTCGTTGATGAAATGAAGCGTGATGTAGAGGCTCAGCACCAGCATCGCCAAACTTGCTGGAAGGAATAAAAACGGCAGGACTGAGACTGACACCAGAACAATGGCCTGCCCTGCGATCTGCAGGATTTGCAGCCATACGACGAGGGTCATGAAATCGTTGAACGATCCAGAACCGCCCATGACCCGGCCCACCAGCAGGAATATCACGACACTAATTAGGATTGCTGCAACCGAAACAAACAATGTCCGCGACACAGGTTCGGCAAGCTGTTGGACCTCGGGGTTTATCAGGGGTAAAACAAAGCCGGACAGCGATTGGACCAGGGCGTTCAGGATGACTGCAAGAAAGAAGGCCAGCCACAACACATCTGGCCCAAAGCGCATGGCCAGCAAACGCTGTGCGGCTTCGGCAGGGTTCGTCAGGGTCAGAACGACCATATTTAGCAGCGCGGCAGAGTTCATTTGACGGCCTTTTGCGATTGTCTCAGACCGGACAACCAGAACCAGCCGAAAATCGCAACCCATAACAACCCGGCGAATGTCTGTGCGGGGCCTGGACCAATGAAACCGGCCACCAAACCGTTCAGCAAAACCAAAGGGGCCGATGCCAACAGAGCCCAAAACAGCGCCAGTCTTGCGCCATAGCTGTCGCCGCCGCCTCTAAACATCCGCGCGATCAGATATGAGAGCCACGCCAAGAGATAAAAGAACAGTGGCAGTATGAAGACAGAGCCCAACAAGGCCCCGCCCATTAGCATGTTTAGTTCCAACCCTTCGATATGGGCGCGACGCGCAAGGCTTGGTAGCTGTGCGATGAATCCCACAACGCAGAAGGCCATCACAAAAGCTAACGCCCTGTCTTCACGCGGACCCATATCAAGCAGACGGCGCATGACGCGCCCCGGTCCGCGATACGTGGCTACGATATCTGTTGTAACGGACATCAGCGGCGGCGCGCCAGCCAATCTTGCAATCGCGTGACAATCACTTCGGCCAATGCTTCGTCTTCGACCTCTTGCACCGCTTCGGCAAGGAAGGCCAATGTCAGCATATTGGTCGCCTCTCGGACCGAAACACCGCGCGAACGCAAGTAGAAAAGGGCCGTCTCGTCAATTGCGCCCGAGGTCGAGCCATGCGAGCACGCCACGTCATCGGCGTAAATCTCCAATTCAGGCTTGGCAAGAAACTGGCTGTCTTCATCCAGCAGCAGCGATTGGCTGATCTGATATCCGTCGGTTTTCTGCGCACCTTCTTTGACAAGGATCTTTCCCTGAAAGACACCGGTCGCCCCGTTGCGCAACACCTTTTTGAACACCTGACGGCTTTCGCAATTCACCGCATCATGGGTCACAAATACCGTGTCGTCATGATGGAATTCGCCATCGCCTACGCATGCGCCAGCGACATGAGCCACGGCATCGTCGCCAGTAAGCTCAACCACCTGTTCGTTTCGCGTCAGTACACCATTCACCGTAAGCGTGAACGATTTGTAGACAGACTCGGTTCCCATTCGGGTGAACATATGTGTGGCGGCGCGACGCTGATGATCGCGACCCTGCGCACGAATGTGGTGCAGGGTGCCGCCATCAGCGATATCAATCTCCATGCATTTGTTAAAACGCGAAGCGGCGGGGCCATTTTCAAGGATCGTGACCTCGGCGCCGCTTTCAACGCGAACAACGTGGTGCAAGATCGCATCAGACGTCTCAGAAGCGTGGCGATAGATCAAGCTGATCGGCTTGGCTGGTTTTCCAGTCACATGGATTGCAACACCGTCCGATGCAAACGCGGTGTTCAATGCCGCCAGAGGCCGCTGTACCGGGTTCTGACCGTTGGCTTCAAGAACGCCGTACAACTCTTTGGCCCAATGGATATCTTTGCAACAAATATCCTCAAGCCGATCGATGGACACGCCATCCATCGCCAATTCGTCTGAGTCTTCAGGACTGAAGACACCGTCGATAAATACGATCTTCAATCGATCGAATTCATCGAACATCGGCGGTTCGTCGTTATGAAACAGCGCTGCAAATGGTGCGTCCGCCGAAACCAACGTGTCAGGCTGGGTATACTTCCAGTATTCATCACGGCGTCCCGGCAATCCCATTTCGCACACACGTGCCAAGGCTGCCTCTCTTGCTTTACGGGTACACCCCGCATCGGGCATGTTCAGAGTGGCAAGCCGCTCATCCGTCGCCGTCTGTTTTGCTTGAGGAAGAGCCATCAGTTCACCTCGGCCAGAATATCTGCATAGCCGTTGTGCTCTACTTCCAGAGCCAGCTCAGGTCCGCCGGATTTAACAATACGACCATCGGCCATGATGTGCACAACATCCGGTTTGATGTGATCCAGCAAACGCTGATAGTGCGTGATGACAAGGAAACCACGCCCTTCGTCGCGCAGCGCGTTCACGCCTTCCGAAACCAGTTTCATCGCATCCACATCAAGGCCCGAGTCGGTCTCATCCAGGATACACATCTTGGGTTCCAGCATCGCCATCTGCAGTATTTCATTGCGCTTTTTCTCACCGCCCGAGAACCCGACATTCACTGGGCGCTTCAGCATGTCAGCATCGATCTTCAACGCTTTTGCCTTTGCGCGTACCTCTTTCAGGAAGTCGGCAGCCGAAAGTTCATCCTGACCGCGCGCTTTGCGCTGGGCGTTTACCGCCGTACGCAGGAAAGTCATGTTGCCCACCCCAGGAATTTCCACCGGGTATTGGAATGCAAGAAAGACACCTGCGGCGGCGCGCTCTTCCGGCTCCATCTCAAGCAGATCTTCGCCATTGAGCGTCGCGGTGCCATCTGTCACTTCGTATCCGTCCCGACCGGACAGGACATAGCTAAGCGTTGATTTACCCGAGCCATTCGGCCCCATGATCGCATGCACCTTGCCAGCCTCAACCGTCAGGTCGACCCCTTTGAGGATTTGCTTGTCTTCTTCCTCAAGTTTGACGTGCAGGTTTTTGATATCCAGCATATTTTTAGTCCTTTAGAGTATCGCAAGGGGCGCTAACCAGCCCCGAATTAGTTTCTATCCCAGCGCCTTGCGGATCACCCGGGCGATGATCCAACCCAGCAGCACGCCTGCGCCCACTGCCCAAACCGGGTTTATGAAGTTCATGTACTTTGTGTTCACATAAACAACCCCCAACAGGCCACCGAGTACTGGCAACGCGTATCCAAGCGCTGTCAGCAGGTCATCCCTGCAGATACGTTGTTGGCGTTTTGGCGTCATCAGCCGACTGATCCCTCAAGGCTGATCGCGACCAACTGCTGCGCTTCCATCGCGAATTCCATGGGCAGCGCCTGGAGCACATCCTTGCAGAACCCGTTGACGACCAACGCCACTGCTTCTTCCTCGTCCATCCCGCGTTGGCGGCAATAGAACAGCTGATCGTCATCAACCTTTGAGGTTGTCGCCTCATGTTCAACCCGAGATGAGTTGTTCCTGACCTCGATATAAGGCACAGTATGCGCCCCGCATTTGTCGCCGATCAACAGGCTGTCGCACTGCGTATAGTTGCGACTGTCCTTTGCCTTGGGGTGCATCGAAACCAGCCCGCGATAGGTGTTCTGCGCCCGACCGGCGCTGATTCCTTTCGACACAATTCGTGACTTGGTGTTCTTGCCCAAATGAACCATCTTCGTGCCGGTATCGGCCTGCTGCATGTTGTTGGTAATAGCGATCGAGTAGAACTCACCCTGGCTATCCTCACCCCGAAGGATGCAGGACGGGTATTTCCACGTCACAGCCGAACCGGTTTCCACCTGCGTCCACATCACCTTGGACCGATCACCCCGGCAATCGGCGCGTTTGGTGACGAAGTTGTAGATACCGCCCTTGCCGTTCTCATCCCCGGGGAACCAATTCTGTACGGTCGAATACTTTACCTCGGCATCTTCTTCGAGAATGATTTCAACCACTGCGGCATGAAGCTGCGCCGTATCACGTTGCGGCGCTGTACAGCCTTCAAGATAAGAGACGTAGGACCCCTTGTCGGCAATGATCAGCGTGCGTTCAAACTGCCCGGTGTTTTCCGCGTTGATACGGAAATAGGTGCTCAGCTCCATGGGGCAGCGCACCCCCGGTGGGACGTAAACGAACGAACCGTCCGAGAACACGGCTGAGTTCAGCGTGGCATAGAAATTGTCCGATACAGGTACGACAGTGCCCAGGTATTTCTTCACCAACTCAGGGTGTTCACGGATCGCCTCGGATATCGAGCAAAAGATGACGCCCGCTTTTTTCAGTTCAGCCTGAAATGTCGTCCCGACCGAAACCGAGTCAAACACCGCGTCAACCGCAACTTTGCGGCCTTCAGCCGGGGCATCCTCAGAACCTTCGACGCCAGCCAAAATCATCTGTTCTTTCAAAGGGATGCCCAGCTTTTCATAGGTAGCCAAAAGCTTGGGGTCGACCTCGTCCAGAGATTTGGGTTTTTCTTCCATCGATTTCGGGCGGGCGTAATAATACTGGTCCTGAAAATCGATCTTGGGATAGCTGACCATGGCCCAGTTCGGTTCTTCCATCTTGGTCCAACGCTCGAACGCAGCCAGACGCCATTCGGTCATCCATTCGGGCTCATCATTCTTGCTTGAAATCAGCTTGACGATATCGGGGTTTACGCCCTTGGGGGCGTATTCCATCTCGATCTCGGTTTCCCAGCCGTATTTGTAGGTTCCGACCTCTCGTACCGCATCAACGGTTTCTTGATCGACACCTTCTTTTACCTGCGTCTGGTCCAAAGCGGCCATGTGACACCCTCCGTCAGATCACGCGGCACGCGCGCGATGCTTTTTCTGTTTTTCCAGCCACGTTTCCGCGAAACGCAGCACATTCTCTTCCGTCGTCTCTGGGCCCAGCGATACGCGAATCGCACTGGCCGCCGCATGTTCATCAAGTCCCATGGCTGTCAGCACCGCACTGGCGCGTACCTTTCCGCTAGAACAGGCCGAACCTGCGCTGATCGCAAACCCCGACAAATCCATCTGCATGACCTGGGTCTCTCCCTTCCAACCCGGAGTCGCGATGCACGTCGTGTTGGGGAGTCGCTCCTGATCTTTCCCGACAAAAATAGTAGCTTTTGAACCGGCCTCAAGAGCGTTTTCTAGAATATTTCTAAGTTCTCTTACTTTTTCCCAAACGCCATTCGCCAAATCGCGCGCCGCAGCTTCTGCCGCCGCCCCAAATCCAGCTATTCCAATCACATTTTCCGTGCCCGAGCGGCGCCCCATCTCTTGCCCGCCACCTTTGATTTGCGCCGCCAAATCGGTGCCGCGCTTCATCACCAACGCGCCAATACCCTTGGGGCCGCCCAGTTTATGAGCAGATATCAAGGCCATTTCGGCACCCAACCAGTTGAACGCAACCGGTAGTTTCCCAAACGCCTGTGTTGCATCAGTTACGGCCAGACCAGCAGGAAGGCTCTGAACAATCCCGGTTTCCGAGTTGGCGAGTTGTAAGGTCGACTGTGAGGGGGTCGAAACCGTAATGCGCCCATCTTGCGACACCAGCAAAACCTCGTTAGTCCAGGCCCTTACCGCGTCATGTTCAATCGCCGCACCTTGTAGGTCCCGCCCCGATATTGCCAACGCTGCCGCCTCAGTCGCACCCGAGGTGAATACTATATCAGCGCCATCCGCCCCAAATGCCGTCGCGATCTGCGCGCGGGCTTTTTCGACCATGGCCTTCGCGGCACGGCCTTCGGCATGAACCGATGACGGATTGCCGACCAGATCCATCGCCGCGATCATTGCATCACGGGCTTCCGGCCTCAGCGGGGCCGTTGCGTTATGATCGAGATAAACTCGTGTCATAGATGTATCTTTTCCAGCATGGGTTTTGGCGATGCAGACAGGTGTTTCATTGGCTCAGTCGTCCACGACTGAAAACAAGTTTGGAACGGCCGGGCATGGCGCAAGATCATTTCGGATGACATCTGACAACCGCGTCTGATGTAGAAAAACGTAAACATGTGCGCTCAGGCTTTCCCATAACCGATTGGTCAGGGACTGCGCCCGACTGCCCGAGGACGCACCCGAAGCCCCGGCACCTTTATGCATCGCATCCACGGTTTCATCGACCGCAGCCAATATTTCAACCACGCGAATTTCGGATGCCGGGCGTGCCAAGCGATACCCGCCCCCGGGTCCGCGAACTGAACTGACCAAATCGGCACGGCGCAGTTTGACGAAAAGCTGCTCTAGATAGGGCAGCGAAATATCCTGACGTTCGGAAATTTCACCAAGCGTCACCAGTTTTTCCGAGGACTGAAGGGCGATATCGGCCAGCGCAACCATCGCATAGCGGCCTTTGGTCGATAATTTCATATCATCCCCTTTTGGCAAGAACCACGCGAAAACATTGACGTCGCCGCAGCCAGTGCGTATCTCCCACTGGCAGCGTTTTCACGCCACACAATGTAATTAGAACCGTTCTAAGGTACCTGATGATTACCGTCAAGATAATCTCAGGGCCGACGCGTCAAAAAACAGGACCAAAGCACACATGCCCGAGGTGATTTTTCCCGGACCCGAAGGCCGCCTGGAAGGCCGCTACCACCCGCAAAAGGAAAAAGACGCACCGATCGCCATCGTGCTGCATCCGCACCCACAATTTGGCGGGACCATGAATAACAAGGTGGTCTATAACCTGCACTACGCCTTCTACAATATGGGCTTCACCGTTCTGCGCTTTAATTTTCGCGGGGTAGGTCGCAGCCAAGGCGAATATGATCAGGGTATTGGCGAACTCAGCGATGCGGCCTCAGCGCTGGATTACCTTCAATCGATGAACAACAACTCCAAGCATTGCTGGGTTGCAGGGTTTTCGTTCGGCGCATGGATCGGAATGCAATTGCTGATGCGTCGCCCAGAGATCACCGGTTTTATCAGTGTTTCACCCCCGGCGAATATGTACGATTTTTCCTTCCTTGCCCCCTGCCCGTCATCTGGCCTGATCATCAACGGATCAGCGGATCGCGTTGCGCCTCCTGCAGATACGACATCTCTGGTCGGTAAACTGCATGAGCAAAAAGGGATCACGATTACACATAACGAAGTCGAAGGCGCGGATCATTTCTTCCAAGAGCGCCACATGGACACGCTGATGACCGACGTAACCGACTATGTGAAACGCCGCCTAACTGAGAATACGCGCTGATGTCTGACACTGTCACGACTCTGGCCGCTCGACTGGCCGAGGACACGATGAAGGTTATGGATGAAACCGGTGAAGATCGGTTCTTTGTTGAGGTCGGCGAGCTCCTAGGCGCGGCGTCCCAAACCCTGGAAGAAGCGTTTCTGACCGAAATCCGGGTTCGGTTGGCAGAGCGCAAGGCCCGGCAGTTTGTGGTCAAGAAATTGTCCGAGCATCGCTCAAAGCTCAAGGCGATCGAAAAGCAGTAAATTCCGAGGCGATTGTAATTCGAACAAAAGAAAAGGAGCCCGAAAGCTCCTTTTCAGATAATCGTTCGGCGGGCGCCTAAACTGAAATACCCGTTAACCGCTCAACATTTTGGGCTGCATCAATGTCGACGGACCCCCCGTCTGCAAGCCACCCCAGCGCCACAATCAAAACCGAAACGATAATGACAGATTTTGCAAAAGTCGTCATCTTACCAAACTCATTAAAAACAAACTAAAAACAATCGAGTTCCTACCACACCTCACAAATGTCGAATAGTCTGGTTTACCTGACCTTTGGTAAAGTTATCCTTTGATGCTTGCTTTCCGAATTCTCTTGCCCGGCAATAGGTACCTATGCTCAAACTTCCGCGATAAATCGGAAAGGCATCCTTCTTGCCCAAGACATACCTATTCCTATTATTGGCGGTCATCGCCGAGACCATCGGGACCACGGCGCTGCAAGCCAGCCATCAGTTCACCCGTTTCTGGCCGTCCGTTCTGGTCGTAGTCGGTTACGGCACCGCATTCTATTTTATGGCACTGACACTGAAGGTACTGCCGGTCGGCATCGTCTATGCGATCTGGTCCGGACTGGGTATCTTCCTGATCGCCTTGATCGGGTTCCTGGTCTTTGGGCAAAAACTCGACTGGCCGGCGATCCTGGGACTTGCGTTGATCCTGTCCGGAATTCTGATCATTCATCTGTTTTCTTCGACGACAGGCCACTGAACGCCTGTTTGTGCTGGTATATTGTGCCGTGCCGCGTTATGCGCCGGGCCAACTTCCCGTTCAAAGGCTGACCTCTCATGGACCTGCGCAACATCGCAATCATCGCTCACGTGGATCACGGCAAAACGACTCTGGTCGATGAGCTCCTAAAACAATCCGGCGCATTCCGGGAAAATCAGGCCGTTGCTGAACGCGCGATGGACAGCAATGATCTGGAACGTGAGCGCGGCATCACCATTCTGGCCAAAGCTACAAGCGTTGAATGGAAAGACACCCGCATCAATATCGTTGACACCCCGGGCCACGCTGATTTCGGTGGCGAGGTCGAACGCATACTAAGCATGGTGGACGGTGTTGTTCTATTGGTCGACGCAGCTGAAGGTCCGATGCCTCAGACGAAGTTCGTCACCTCCAAAGCGCTGGCATTGGGTTTGCGCCCGATCGTTGTTTTGAACAAGGTCGACAAACCGGATGCCGAGCCCGACCGCGCATTGGATGAATGTTTTGATCTGTTCGCCAATCTTGGTGCAGATGACGACCAACTTGATTTCCCCTCCATGTATGCCTCGGGCCGCTCGGGTTGGGCGGATATGGAATTGGACGGCCCTCGCAAGGATCTGTCTGCGCTGTTTGATCTGATTGTTGATCACGTCCCTGCCCCCAAGCAGATCGAAAGGAAGGATGAGCCGTTTCGGATGCTCGCTACGACACTGGGAAGCGATCCATTCATCGGCCGCATTCTGACCGGTCGCGTCGAAAGCGGTACCTTGAAGGCAGGTGAAAGCCTCAAGGCAATCAGCCGCGATGGCGGGTTGATCGAAAATTTCCGCGCCACGAAGATCCTTGCGTTCCGCGGTCTCGGACAACAGCCGATTGACGTCGCCGAAGCCGGCGACATCGTCACAATTGCTGGAATGAGCAAGGCGACGGTTGCAGACTCTCTTGTCGCCCCGCAGGTAATCGAAGCGCTGCCGGCGCAGCCGATCGATCCGCCGACCATCACGGTTACCTTCGGCATCAACGATTCTCCGCTGGCAGGTCGTGAGGGCAAAAAGGTTCAGTCCCGCGTCATCCGCGACCGGCTGATGAAAGAGGCCGAATCAAATGTCGCCATCCGCATCACCGACACACCCGGCGGCGAAGCCTTCGAGGTCGCAGGTCGTGGTGAACTGCAAATGGGTGTTCTGATCGAGAACATGCGCCGCGAGGGATTCGAACTCAGCATCTCGCGCCCTCAGGTCTTGTTTCGCGACGAAGATGGCCAGCGTCTGGAACCCATCGAAGAAGTCACCATCGATGTCGATGACGAATACTCGGGCTCTGTAATCGAAAAAATCACCGGTGCGCGCAAAGGTGAGTTGGCCGAGATGCGCCCCGCAGGCGTGGGAAAGACACGGATCATCGCGCACGTGCCTTCGCGCGGATTGATCGGATATCATGGTGAGTTTTTGACCGACACGCGTGGAACCGGTGTATTGAACCGCGTATTTCACGGCTGGGCCGCCCACAAGGGTTCAATCCCCGGTCGTCGTGCCGGTGTCCTGATTTCGATGGAGAAAGGGCAAGCGGTTGCTTATGCCTTATGGAACCTGGAAGAACGCGGGCGTATGTTCGTTGGCCCGCAAACCGATGTTTATCAGGGCATGGTGATCGGTGAACATTCCCGCGACAATGATCTGGAAGTGAACCCGCTCAAAGGTAAGAAGCTGACCAACGTGCGTGCAAGCGGCTCAGACGATGCGGTACGATTGACGCCCCATATTCAGTTTTCCTTGGAAGAGGCTATCGCTTACATCGATGATGATGAATTGGTCGAAGTAACGCCAAACGCGATCCGCTTGCGCAAGCGCTATTTGGATCCGCATGAGCGGAAGAGAATGGCCCGATCTGCGTAGCCTACGCAGTAACCGAGTTCACACTTTGGCAACAATGACGCATTCGTGGCAAATTTGCGTCAATTAGGAAATAGTCCAAAATCCAAAAGTCCGTCGACATGGCAGGCTTTTCATTTGTTATTAAACGGTTTTTTCCGGATACGGCGAACTGGGATCAGTCATTGCTCCCTACTGGGTGCTTGAAAATGGGACGTAAAAAGGAGAATTTGTGTTCAAAGTATGACGCCGCCCCTATATATGGCGGTGTAGTTAATGAGTATATCCAAGGAGAGGTGCCATGCGCATTAAATCCAAGTTTTTATCAGTTGTTTTCGCCGCGTCTTCTTTCCCTCTGATTTCAGTCGGTTCAGCTCAGGCATCTGAGATGTGTACGGTGAAGACCGCAAAACAATCCGTTTCTTCAAATACGCTTTGCGCCTGTGACGTCGTAAGCTCACGCATGGTGCGCTATATCCAACGGCGTGCTGATTTTGAGAGCATTCTTGAACAAACTCTGCTTGACTGTCCTGCATTCGCTTCGCTGCTGACCGATGCGCCAACCGCTTCTGTCGGCTTTGCCGATCAAAGAAATGGCGACGGCTCGGATAACGAGAACGGCGATGATGGGTTTAATGAGCCACCTGATGCGCCTGAGCCCGAAGACAAACCAGATCCAAAGTCGGATCCAGAGCCGCCTACGGAACCACCCACTAAGCCCGATCCAGAGCCGCCTACGGAACCACCAGTTGGCGGCGGGGATAAGGGGACCTAGATTTCGTTTCGTCTAAGTTTTCAAGAAATAAATAGCGGAGACTGAAGACGCGACATCTCGCCTAAATTGTCTTCAGCTCTGCCCGTAGACACCCACCCAATTACGTGGCTGCTTCGGGTCCTGCATGCGCAGAAACAGATACCGCGTGGCGGACCAGGGTTTGACCTGGTTCGTCAGGTTATCCAAAACCAAATCACCCTGGTTTGAGCGGTAAACCAGTACCGCATGCGAATTTCTGCGGGTGTCCAGAACGGTCGCCAACAACAATTTGCGTGGATCGATCCCCGCTTTGATCAGGTCGCGCTTCTTCAACAAGGCAAAATCTTCGCAATCCCCGCCACGCGTTGTCGGCAAGGCCCACATCTCACGTGTCTTGTATTGCGATTGATCGGTAATTTCACGGGTCGACGCATTTACGCGCCGATTAATCTGGTTAACCAGCTTCATTTCCTGAGCACTGGATAAGGAAGCTGCACCTTTATGTGCACAGGCCCAGGTATATTGATGACACAGCTGCCGTGCACCTGAAGGCGGTGGTGAGGCAGAAACACTCTGTATGAATGCAGCGTCACGCGCTGAGGCGACTGAGCCAATCAGCGTCGAACCAGCGACCAGGGCAACCATACTGAAATGCCCGCTAAACCTTATGGCACGTTCACAGATTATTTTCATCGTAGCGCCAACGGTTGTCATGCCTGTCCCTCAGATCCAGTTCAATCCAAATGATTGGCGTGCCCCAGAACTCTACCATCTCAAAAGAAAAATATCTGCAGGTCGAGGTACTTACGCAATCACTTGTTAAGTTGAGGGAAAAAACGGCGGAAATTCGTCAAATTCCATGACCATTTCCGCACAAGATCATGGCAGCCATTGCCACATTCGAGACTCTCTGGAACTCGATACCCAGAGATCTAATTTTTATCTATTTGTTTTTTAATGATTATTTTAATTTCAGCCTAGGGATCGTATCCCCTTGCGCTGTAATTGACAGGCCCAAATCCGGACCTGTCAAATGATTGCTATTCTGACTTACAGAATCAGTGCGAATCTCAGTCAGTGATTTCGACCACAACCAGTTCACGTTCACTGGCACCACGGGCGTGATCCAGTGCTTGTTGGTATGCAGCAGAGTTATAGCACTCCACAGCTGCTTCGACCGAAGGGAACCGGGCGACCACGTTACGCGGGCGCTCCTTACCTTCCAACTGCACGTATCGCGCGGCACGGGCAATGAACGCACCCCCGTGTGCGGCGATCGCCGGACCCGCAAGTTCAGCGTATTTTCCGTAGGCCTCGGTATCAGTTACCGTTACATGTGCAATCCAGAGTGCAGGCATTTTATCCTCCTAAAACCTGTTCAGCGGCTTTTATCGCTGCGTCCGCGTTCGAGGCATCTTTGCCTCCGCCCTGTGCCATGTCGGGTCGGCCGCCACCGCCTTTTCCGCCAAGCTCGGCAACCGCAGCACGCACCAGATCCACGGCGGATAGCTTTTCAATCAGGTCCTGTGTGACACCAGCAGCTACAGCGGCCTTGCCACCAGTATCCGCAATCAGCAAAACAGCCCCAGATCCCAACCGGCTTTTGTGTTCATCGATAAGCGCCGGTAAGTCCTTACCCGATACTCCAGTCAGAGACTGAGCAAAAAACGCGATCCCATTCACAGCTTTTGCTTCGGCACCACCCTGCCCTGCGCCTCCGGACATTGCCAGATCGCGGCGTAACTGCGCTACTTCATTTTGAAGCAATTTCCGCTCATTCATCAATGACTTTACGCGCGCGACGACATCATCTGGTTGTGCCTTCAGTTCCATGGCAATGGCACCGAGACGATGATCCTGAGCTGACAGGTACTTATACGCGTCGTCACCCGTCAAGGCTTCGATTCTGCGCACACCCGCGCTGCTTGCGCTGTCACCGAGAACCACAAATGTACCGATATCGCCGGTTTGGCGCACATGAGTACCGCCACACAGTTCAATAGACCAGGTCTCACCATCCTGCCCTTTGCCCGTGGGTGCCTTGCCCATCGACACGACGCGGACTTCGTCTCCGTATTTCTCGCCAAACAGCGCCTGCGCACCCAGCGCACGTGCATCATCTGGGGTCATGATACGTGTCTCGACCGTCGAGTTCTGGCGAATAAATGCATTTACCTCACTCTCGACCTTTTGAATCTCTTCCTGCGTCAAAGCTTTGGAGTGGCTGAAATCAAATCGCAAACGATCAGACGCGTTTAACGAGCCGCGTTGGGCCACATGCCCCCCCAGCGTTTCACGAAGCGCTTCGTGCAACAGGTGTGTTGCCGAATGATTTGCGCGAATGGCTGTGCGCCTTGCGTGATCGACTTCCAGCTCAACAGCATCGCCTTTCGAGATCGACCCACGATCAACCGTCACCTTGTGTGCATAAACCTTGCCTTCGGCGAATTTTCTGGTGTCCTCTATGCGGGCGATATCGTCTCGTTCATCAAGCCTGCGGATTTCGCCCGTGTCGCCAATCTGACCACCCGCTTCTCCATAAAACGGAGTTTGGTTGACCACGACCCAACCGCTGCCACCCTGTTCGATCTTGTCGACCAAAGCGCCATCAACCACCAGCGCGGCAATCTGACCTTCGGCCTTTTCAGTATCATAACCCAAAAAATCGGTGGCTCCGGCCGTATCCAGTACATCGAACCAGACGACCTGATCCGCAGCCTCACCGGAACCGGCCCACGCTGCACGTGCCTTTGCCTTTTGATCGGCCATGGCCGCATCAAATCCGTCAGTGTCAACGGTACGGCCCATTTCGCGGAGTGCATCTTGCGTCAGATCGAGCGGGAAACCGAAGGTATCGTAAAGCTTGAACGCCGCGTTGCCGGGCAACGGATCACCTTCTGGCAGATCAGAGACTTCCTCATCCAACAGCTTCAGCCCACGATCCAACGTCTGTTTGAACCGGGTTTCTTCCAGCAACAGTGTCTCTTCGATCAGCGGTTGCGCCTGGCCGAGTTCGGTGTACTGCGCGCCCATCAATTGAACCAATGTCGGCACCAGACGGTGCATAACCGGATCTTTCGCCCCCAGCAGATGCGCATGACGCATCGCACGGCGCATGATGCGGCGCAGAACGTATCCGCGACCGTCATTCGACGGCATGACCCCATCCGCAATCAGGAACGAGGTTGAACGCAGGTGATCTGCAATCACTCGGTGATGCACGTTCTGATCCCCATAGGGATCAACACCTGTCACGTCTGCCGACGCTTCAATCAAGGTCTTGAACAGGTCGGTGTCATAGTTGTCGTGGCTGCCCTGCAGCAACGCGCCAATCCGTTCCAGACCCATGCCTGTGTCGATCGACTGCATATCGAGTTCGACCATAGAGCCATCCTCGAACTGCTCGTTCTGCATGAAAACGATATTCCAGATTTCGATGAACCGGTCGCCATCCTCATCGGCTGAGCCCGGAGGGCCGCCCCAGATATGGTCGCCATGGTCATAGAATATCTCGGTGCATGGGCCACATGGTCCGGTCGGACCCATTTGCCAGAAATTGTCGTTGGTGGCGATGCGGATGATCCGGTCCTCGGGAACGCCTACCTTCTTCCAAATCTCAAATGCTTCGTCGTCAGTGTGGTAGACGGTGGCCAACAAGCGATTCTTGTCGATCCCGAATTCCTTTGTGATCAATTCCCACGCAAATGGAATCGCCTCCGGTTTGAAATAATCTCCGAACGAGAAATTTCCCAGCATTTCAAAGAAGGTATGGTGTCGTGCAGTGTATCCAACATTGTCCAGATCATTGTGCTTACCGCCTGCGCGCACACATTTTTGTGCCGTTGTGGCACGCTTGTAATCACGGGTTTCCACGCCAGTGAACAGGTTCTTGAACTGCACCATGCCCGAGTTCACGAACATCAATGTCGGGTCATTGCGCGGTACCAGCGGGCTAGATGCAACCACTTCGTGGCCCTGCTTGGCATAGTAGTTCAGAAAGGTTGATCGGATATCGTTCAGCGTGGGCATTGGGGCTCTCTCAGCGCGCAATCAGTTTATCCGCAAAGGTTTAGCCCCGCGCCACAGGAGTGTCCACAGGTGAGGCACGCCAGAACGAAACAAGGCGGCCCGAGGAGACCGCCCTGTTCCAGGTATTCTCAGCACCATCGGATGCCGGGGGATTTCTGCTGTTCCCATCAGCAACTATTTAGGCTTCGAGGATATCATCCTCGTCCGCTTCGGGCGGCATCTCGAATTCCAATCCATGAGCCGCGCGAATCTTGTCTTCGATTTCCAGTGCCGCGCGACTGTTATCTCGTAGGTATTGCTTGGCATTTTCACGCCCCTGCCCGATCCGCTCGTCACCATAGCTGAACCACGAACCGGACTTCTCGACCACACCGGCCTTTACACCCAGATCCAGCAGTTCACCCATTTTCGAGATGCCTTCGCCATACATAATGTCGAATTCGACCTGCTTGAACGGTGGCGCAACCTTGTTCTTCACAACCTTCACACGGGTCTGGTTACCGACGACTTCATCCCGATCCTTGATCGCGCCGATGCGGCGGATATCCAGACGGACCGAGCTGTAGAACTTCAGCGCGTTACCACCAGTTGTGGTTTCTGGGCTACCAAACATCACGCCGATCTTCATCCGAATCTGGTTGATAAAGATCACCATGCATTTCGAGCGGCTGATCGAACCCGTCAGTTTGCGCATTGCCTGACTCATCAAACGGGCCTGGACGCCGACACTGCTGTCGCCCATATCGCCCTCAAGTTCAGATTTCGGCGTCAGCGCCGCAACCGAGTCGACGACAACCATGTTCACTGCGCCCGAGCGCACAAGAGTATCAGTAATCTCAAGCGCCTGTTCACCGGTATCAGGCTGTGAGATCAGCAGTTCGTCCAGATCAACGCCCAGCTTACGCGCATATTGCGGGTCGAGCGCATGTTCCGCGTCCACGAACGCGCACACACCACCACGTTTTTGCTGCTCAGCTATACAATGCAGCGTGAGCGTGGTCTTGCCCGAACTTTCCGGGCCGTAAATCTCGACGATCCGCCCCATCGGTAGACCACCGATTCCCAGTGCGATATCCAGCCCCAGCGAACCAGTCGAGCTGGCCTCGATGTCTTGCTTGGAGTCTTCACCCAGCTTCATGATCGAGCCTTTGCCAAACTGTCGCTCAATCTGTGCCAACGCGCTGTCGAGCGCCTTTTGCTTGTCCGCGTTTTTCTTGTCGCTCATTGTCAGAAGATCCGCCATTGTCCTGTCACTATCCCTTTTGTCACACCCTTTGACGGGCGGCAATCGCTGCTTTGTTCGCCTCTTGTTCCTTATGGGACCAAAAAGAGAACATTTCAACTAAAACTTATGAAAATCAGTCTTGGACAATTGTGTTAAAGAGTCGTTTACGACAATCTGCATCTCGAAAAAGCGTTGAAGAGAAAAGATAAATGCTTGTTTTTTATGAAGAGCGTCTGGCGCTTTTATCCGTTCCCAAGACCGGTAGCACGGCGTATCAAACCGCCCTGCGCGACCGCGCCGATCTCGTGATCGCTGGACCGACGGACCTGAAACACGCAAACATGCGCCGTTATGATCGGTTCTTTCAAACGATGTTTCGGAAACTGTTCGACACTGAAATGGAGGTGATGGCGGTTGTTCGCGAACCCATCGATTGGCTGGGCAGTTGGTACCGGTATCGCACACGCCCTGAGTTGGTTGATCACCCACATTCTACACAGACGCTGAGTTTTGATTCATTTGTGATCGCCCATATGCAGAATTCCCCTCCGGCCTATGCGGATGTCGGGTGCCAGAGCGATTTTCTTATGCCGCGCAGCAATGGTGCTGGCGTCAGCCATGTCTATAAGTATGAGAACCAGAGCAAGATTCTGGATTTCCTGCAAAACCGTCTGAACTGTGACATACACCTGCCCCAAGAGAACGTATCGCCCAGACTAGAGCTGGAGCTTTCTAAGGAAACTGAACAGCAGTTTCGCAACCTGCACACTGCAGAATTCGCACTGCATCAATCCGCCGAATAGAAAACTTAGTTGAGTTGCTGAAACACCGCTTCGGTCAATTGTGTCAGCGAGAATGGCTTCGGTAGAAAGGTTGAACTTTCGATCTCGGGCCCGGTTTCGCCAAAGGCACCCTCGGTATAGCCAGACATAAAGACCACGCGAACATCCGGGCGGGTTTTCATCGCCTCACGCACCCAGGTCGGGCCATCCATTCCGGGCATCACCACATCAGTGACGAAAATGTCGACCGTCAGGTTCGGATCATCCAATACCCGCAACGCATCCTCAGCGGATTCCGCCTCAAGCACTGTATACCCCTTCAGTCTCAGTGCGCGCGTCGCGAAGGCGCGAACCGGGGCTTCGTCTTCAACCAACAATACAACGCCTTCACCCTGTGTTGATCGTTGTTCTTCTGGTGCCGCCGCAGTGATGGGTTCAGGAGTATGCGTCGCAGTGCTTACCGGCAAAAGCACGGTAAATTCCGTTCCTGTCCCCATTACGCTGTCCACGAATATAAAACCGCCGGTTTGCTTCACAATGCCATAGACGGTTGACAGGCCCAACCCCGTGCCCTCGCCTGTGCGCTTGGTCGTATAGAACGGTTCGAACACCTTTTGCAGCTTATCCGGGGGGATTCCGACGCCGCTGTCGATCACCTTGACCATAACGTATTCGCCCGGCAGCACTGTCGCCCGGTCACGCGAATAGGCCCGCTCCAAATTCAGAACTTCGGTTTCTATCCGAATCTCGCCGCCGTCAGGCATGGCGTCGCGCGCATTGACAACAAGATTCATCAACACCTGCTCAAGCTGGCGTTTGTCTGCACAGACAGGTTTGAGCACAGGATCATGGCTGAGCGTTAACCGCACCTTTTCACCCACAAGCCTATTCAAAAGATGGATAAGATCTGAAATCGTATCGCGCAAATCCAGAACTTCGGGCCGTAGCGTCTGTTTGCGCGAAAAAGCAAGCAACTGACTGACCAGAGCGGCTGCACGATTGGCATTCTGGTTGATCTGCACCAGATCGCTGTAATTGGGATCGTTTTGATCGTGACGCAACAGCAGCAAATCGCAGTGCCCGGAAATTGCGGTCAGCAAGTTGTTGAAATCATGCGCGACGCCACCTGCCAACTGACCGACGGCCTGCATTTTTTGACCTTGAACAAATTGCGCCTCAAGCGTCTTCAGTTCGGTCGCATCGTTCAGTACTGCAATCAGGCAAACCTGACCGTCTTTCGTGATGCGGGATAGTGTAACCTGAACAAAGACCTCTTTGTCCTTACGGGTAAGACGCAGAAATTCGGACTTTGGTGCGGACTTCTGCTCAACGGTTCGGGCAAGCCAGTCACGAATGGAGTAACCAAGCCCATGCATAATCTCTTCGATGTTGGATTTGCCGGGCT
This sequence comes from uncultured Ruegeria sp., assembly GCF_947500045.1. Classification (GTDB taxonomy): domain Bacteria; phylum Pseudomonadota; class Alphaproteobacteria; order Rhodobacterales; family Rhodobacteraceae; genus Ruegeria. The sequence goes on from NZ_CANMQQ010000003.1 coordinate 175,567, forward strand.
GTATTTCTCCCACCAGCTGAATCGCAAGGCGATTGGCTTCTCTGATTTCGCCACTTGGTGCCAGCTGAATGATCGGAACCGGTAAATCAGCAAATGAGGTTGCCCCTGGCCTGGTGTCGTCATCCGAAATTGGCGTCAAAAGCAGTTCTCGGGTAACTCCGCTTTGCCTCAGCAAAGAAACCAGGACCGATTTATCGCCCTCCGGGGTCTTAACCCGAATAACACGGCCGCAGTCGACCGGATCATCCGTGTCCAATTCGGTGGTCGACAACTCTGCAAGAGTAGTTGGTGCGTGACCAAAAAACCGGGTAGCTGCATCGTTGGCATTCAGGATAACCGCATTCCGCCCGATCGTAATAACCGGCAAACCCACAGTTCCCCAGGGCTGCACTGTTTCCAAAGCAAATCGCCAACAGAACCAATCATGATCCAGTTTTGTTACCGAAACTGGTATCGACTGCCCACGCGTGACCACGTTTTCATCGGCCTTGCCCTGTGTTTTGGCCAGAGTTTGAAGACGCAGCAAAACCGCAGCCGGATTTGCCAAAACGGAACGCAGCGTTTCGTCAATGAGTTTACCGGGATCAGCTGCGAGGCGAGCATTGGCTCGTGTATTGACGAGAACAATCCTGCCGCTCTGGTCCGCAACGATGCAGGCGGCCATGTCTTGTTCTAACAGCGTTGTCAGAACGTCTTTGGTATTCTTCTCAATCCGTTTGGTAACCCAAGTTCGGAGAAAGGCGAACCCCGTCACGGCAAAAAAGGTCAACCCGACGGTCGCAACACCTGCGTTCCATTGTTTTGGCAACACGTCAAAAGCGGCAAGCAAGCATAAGAGAAAGGCAATAAGCCCCAAAGACACGTAGCGCCCACGATCGGATACCCCTGCATCTGATAAACGTGGGAACGCTTCGGAAACACTAGACATAAAACAACTCTTGTTAAGACATATTTGACCAATATCGGCCCGCAATCGTTAATTGCCGCTTAACAAATCAGCGGATAAAACTCCCCTAGGTTGTTTTATGTTAACTATATTCTAGTCAAGTGGGCTGAATAAAATCCATCCGCCCCGTGTGAAACCAGCCACGTTTTACGGAACACGGCCTGCCAATCTGGGTGCTCGCAGAGAAACGCGTCTACGATCGCGTCGTTCTCGACGGCCAGCATCGAACATGTCGCGTAGGCAAGTGTGCCAGCATCTGCAGTCAGCGCCACGACGCTGCGCATGATCGCCGCCTGAGTTTGTGTCAGATCAGCTAAACGCTCTGGCGTCAGCGCCCATTTCCCTGCCGGAGAACGACGCCATGATCCACTTCCTGAACAGGGTGCATCCACCAACACGATGTCAAACGGGGCCTGCCCGGCAACCATATCTGATGTCAGCAACGTGACGTCAGCGCATGCCCGTTTTGCGCGCGCAGGCAGATCCGTCATTCGCCCGGGATTGACGTCATGCGCAAAGACTTGAACATTTTGGGCATTTGCCGCCAATGCCAGTGCCTTGCCACCACCACCTGCGCAATAGTCCAGAACCCGCATCCCAGGTTGCAAATCCAGCGCAGCAACAACTGCCTGACTGGCGGCATCCTGCAGCTCGACCAAGCCTTCCAGGTAAGCTTGGCTTTGGGAAATTTTGCGCGCACCTGCCGTTACCTCCAAAGCGGTATCACAAGCCGGATGAGGCCGCGTCAGAATGCCTTCGTCAGAAAGCCGCTGAGTGACCTCAGCGCGGCTTGCACGTGATTTGTTCACCCGAAGATGCACCGGAGCTCGACCCTGCAACGCTTTAGCTGCCGCCTTGGCCACATCCCCCAGCGAAGCCGTGAATTCGGGCCACAACCATTCAGGAATATCGAGACCCTCGGCTTCGGTCCGGAAGGTCTGATCCTGCTCAAATTCCGTCACCGGTGTTGGGGCATAACGTTGGCCAGTAAAATACTGAGAAAGATCGTTATCCGAAGATCGGATAGCGCCAATCATCAGCCCCCGGCCCGATTCAGCCCCCCCGCGCGCAGCAAAAGATCGTTTACAGCGTAGCGCATCAAATACGTGATCCCGGATCGCCGCACGATCCTTGGAACCCGCATACCGACTGCGCCTTGCCCAACCCGTCAACGCCTTCTCGACTGGTGCTCCGGCCAGAATGTCGTCAAGAATGCTGATCGAGGCCTGAACTCGGGCTGCGGGTGTCATTGAGAGGTCCGTCTAATTACGCCGTTGATTGCAGCGCTCGGGATTGAGCCCCGCAGCAGTTACATGATCCGATAGTTAGGGCTTTCGCGGGTAATCTGGACGTCATGCACATGACTTTCTTTCAGGCCTGCACCAGTGATTTTCACGAAATTGCAATTGTGGCGCATCTCATCCACGGTCGCGCAGCCGGTATAACCCATAGCGGCGCGTAGCCCGCCCACCAACTGATGAATGACGGCGCTGGCCGATCCTTTGTAAGGCACCTGCCCCTCGATGCCTTCGGGGACAAGCTTGTCATTGGCGGCATCTTTCTGGAAATAGCGATCGGCAGAACCGCGCGCCATTGCACCAAGACTTCCCATCCCGCGATAGGATTTGAACGAACGGCCTTGATACAGGATCACTTCGCCCGGGCTTTCGTCTGTTCCCGCGATCATCGAACCAACCATGGCACAGGATGCACCTGCGGCAATCGCCTTGGCAAAATCGCCCGAGAATTTAATGCCGCCATCCGCGATGACCGGCACATCACCTGCCGCCGCCGCGCAGTCCATAATTGCGGTCAACTGTGGTACGCCCACACCGGCAACCATCCGGGTCGTACAGATCGAACCTGGCCCAATCCCCACCTTGATCGCATCAGCGCCCGCATCGATTAGCGCCTGGGCCGCTTCGCCCGTGGCAACATTGCCCGCGATGATCTGCACCTCATTGGAAAGTGTCTTAGCCCGCGTGACCGCATCCAGAACACCTTGTGAGTGCCCATGCGCAGTATCGACAACAATGATATCGACACCCGAATCCACCAGCTGCTCGGACCGCTGGAACCCGGCATCCCCGACGGAAGTCGCGGCGGCCACACGCAGACGGCCCAACTGATCCTTGCAAGCGGTCGGATTCAACACCGCCTGTTCCGTGTCCTTCAGTGTCAGCAAGCCGGTCAGCTTGCCATCACCATCAACCACCAGCAGTTTTTCGATCCGACGGGCCCGCATCAGGCTTTTTGCCTCTTCCAGATCGGCAGGCTCTTGCAACATCGCCAGATTGTCCGAGGTCATCATCGCGTTCACAGGCGTCTGATCTGAGCTGGCAAAGCGCATGTCCCGGTTGGTCAAGATGCCAACCACCCGGCCTGCTTCATCGACAACCGGGAAGCCAGTAAAGTTATATCGGTCCACCAAGGCCTGCGCATCCGCAAGGGTCTGATCAACGCGCAGCGTGACCGGGTTATAAACTATCCCGGATTCAAATCGCTTGACCCGCCGAACCTCACGGGCCTGTTCTTCGATCGACAGGTTCTTGTGCACCACGCCGATGCCGCCCGCCTGCGCCATGGCGATGGCCATGCGCGCCTCGGTCACTGTGTCCATCGCTGAACTTAGCAGCGGGATGTTCATGGAAATCTCGCGCGTCACGCGCGTGGTCGTATCCGCCGTCGCCGGAAGCACAGAAGATGCGCCCGGAACCAGAAGAACGTCGTCAAAGGTGAGTGCCTCACGAATCTGCATCTGATAACCCCATGCAAAAGCCCGTTTGACGGTGACCCTATTACATGGAATTCACCCAAGGGAAAGCCCTGAACCCAAGTTGTTTTCACCTGCGGGCTTCTGCCGCGCCCGAAAACGACGCAAGCTGTGCAAAACGTGCCGCGGAATACCCTTTCCCTTTGCGTTCAAACTCATATGTTCCCCGACATACGCGCGAATACAAAGGCAGGCCTTTCATGACCACCGATCCCCTTGTCGTCTTCACCCCGTCCGGTAAACGCGGGCATTTTCCCGTCGGCACGCCGATCCTGACTGCTGCGCGCCAGTTGGGCGTCGATCTGGATTCGGTCTGCGGCGGGCGCGGGATTTGTTCGAAATGTCAGATCACCCCCAGCTATGGCGAGTTTCCCAAGCATGGCGTTACAGTATCTGAGGATGCGCTGAGCGAATGGAACGCGGTTGAACAGCGCTATGATGACAAACGCGGACTGAAACCGGGCCGTCGTTTGGGCTGCCAGGCATCAGTCCAAGGCGATGTGGTGATCGACGTTCCACCCGAAAGCCAAGTCCACCGCCAAGTCGTGCGCAAGGCAGCCACTGCGCAGGCGATCATCATGGACCCGGCAACGCGCCTGTATTTCGTGGTGGTGGAAGAGCCTGACATGCACTCCCCCACCGGCGATCTGGAGCGGCTGGAGCGCGCCCTGCGCGAGCAATGGGACATCGGGGCCGTCACCGCGGATCTATCCCTGATGTCCAAGCTGCAGCCCGTTCTGCGAAAGGGCAAGTGGGAGGTCACCGTGGCTGTACATAAGGGCCATAAAGACACTGTTGCCCGTATCGTCGAAATTTGGCCCGGACTGCATGAACACGGCCTGTATGGTCTGGCCATTGACCTCGGTTCGACAACCATCGCGGCCCATCTGACCGATTTGGAAACGGGTGAGGTCAAGGCATCTTCTGGCCTGATGAATCCCCAAATCCGGTTCGGCGAAGACCTGATGAGCCGCGTTTCCTATGCCATGATGAACCCTGGCGGCGACCAGGAAATGACCAAAGCGGTTCGCGAGGCGATTAATGACCTGACCACCTCGATCGCGGATGAAGCCGGGATTGAGGCCACGCTGATTGTCGAGACCGTTTTCGTGTGCAACCCGGTCATGCATCACCTGCTGCTGGGGCTGGACCCGGTCGAACTGGGCCAAGCCCCTTTCGCGTTGGCGACGTCCGAAAGCATCTCACTACCCGCGCCTGAGATGGGCTTGACCACAATGAACCCACGCGCGCAGGTCTATATTCTGCCCTGTATCGCAGGCCATGTAGGCGCCGATTGTGCCGCCGTGGCCTTATCTGAGGAGCCCGGTAAGTCCGAAGACCTTGTGCTGATCGTGGATGTGGGCACCAACGCTGAAATCCTGCTGGGCAACACCCAACGCGTTCTGGCCTGCTCTTCCCCCACTGGTCCCGCCTTTGAGGGCGCTCAAATCAGTTCCGGTCAGCGCGCCGCACCCGGTGCCATCGAGCGGATCGAGATCGATCCTGTCACCAAAGAGCCCCGCTTTCGCGTGATCGGGTCCGAGATATGGTCGGATGAAGACGGCTTTGATCAGGAAATCGCAAGCACCGGCATTACCGGCATTTGCGGCTCGGGTATCATCGAAGCTGTCGCGGAAATGCGTATTGCCGGTCTGTTGGATGAAAGCGGCCTGATCGGGTCGGCCGAGCAAACCGGCACCACTCGGAATGTGCCCGAAGGGCGTACGCACGCCTATCTAATCCATGACGCAAGCGCCGAAGGCGGCCCCCGCATCACCGTCACTCAGGGCGACATCCGTGCCATCCAACTGGCGAAATCCGCGCTCTATGCCGGTGCGCGGTTGTTGATGGACGAAATGGAGGTCGACCGAGTCGATCGCGTGGTGCTGGCCGGAGCGTTCGGAGCACATATTTCAAGCAAACACGCGATGGTTCTTGGCATGATCCCTGACGCTCCGCTCGATAAGGTTTCCAGCGCCGGTAACGCTGCCGGAACCGGCGCTCGGATCGCGCTTTGCAACATCGGATCGCGGGCCGAGATCGAACGTGTGGTGCGTGAAATCACCAAGGTCGAAACCGCCATCGAGCCCAAGTTTCAGGATCATTTCGTCGCAGCTAACGCGATTCCGCATAAAACCGATCCATTCCCTGAACTGGCACAGATCGTCACCCTGCCCTCGCCGTCCTTCAATACCGGCGGCGATGATCAAAAATCTGGTCGTCGGCGTCGCAGGAGGTCATAGTCACCCCAGAATCGGAGGATAACATGCTGTCAATTAACGGAGATCAGGAAGAGTTCTGGGGCAAATCCGAAATGGGCGGTCGCTGGCTGACCTTCGAAGATCAGTTAGACCACCTATTCTCACCGGTTCTGGACCTTTTGCTCGATCGCGCAGCGCTTACCCGGGGGATGCGCGTTGTCGATATCGGATGCGGAACCGGAGCGAGTGCGTTGACCGTGGCCCAGCAGATTGGGCCCGAGGGGGATGTTCTGGGCGTTGACATCTCGGAACAATTTCTCGAACGGGCGCGCAAGCGCGCGGATCAGGCCAAGCTCAGCAACCTGAATTTCAAATATGCTGACGCGCAGGTTGCCGAGATTTCGCCAGGTGATTGCGACGCGCTGATCTCACGTTTTGGCGTGATGTTCTTTTCAGACCCGGTTGCAGCCTTCGCCAACATGGCGCGGGCACTGAAACCCGGTGGGCAGATAACTTTTGCCGCCTGGGGAGGCCTGTCAGAGAACCCGTGGTTCAAGACCCCTCATCTGGCCGCTGTCAAGCAACTAGGACAACCGCCAAAGGTAGATCGCAATGCGCCCGGGCCGCTTGCATTTCATGACCGAGACCGCGTGTCAGATTTGATGTCCCGCGCTGGATTGGCCGACATAAAAGTCGAAGCGATCCCGCTGACGCTCGCAGCGCCCTCCAGCGTAAAAGAGGCCGCAACTCTGTGCACGCGCGTCGGACCTGCGGCTCGGGTCATTGCTCACTTCGAGGGGGTGCAGGACGATGTTGACGCCATCATCAATGCAGTAGCTGACGAATTTGGAGCGTATCGTACCCCTGAAGGCATACGCGTACCTGCAGTCATAAATCTGCTTCAAGCGCGGGCATCGTAAGATAACGGGAATCTGGAGCGGGTAGCGGGAATCGAACCCGCGCGTTCAGCTTGGGAAGCTGACAGGCTACCATTACATCATACCCGCCGCTCGGTTCTGAGTACCATTGCTTGTAACCCCGGTTCAAGGGTCTGCAAGGTTATGTGCCGTCAATATTCTCTGCTCAAAATTGAAAATGGGCCAGATCAATAATCCGGCCCAATCCATTGAATTTCTTTGATTACGCGCGGCGACGGCGGCCACCACCGCGACGACCCCCAACACTACCAGCAGCACCGGCCTCGTCAGGCGACTTGTTGAACCTGATCCACTCACCACCATGCGGGTCGTTGTTGGTCAACAAATTGGCGGCGCGGATGGCTTCCATCTCTTTACCAGCGCGCGGCTTGGTCGAGCCCAGTCCGAACAGTTGACAGAAGGTCTCGTCATCCATGTCCGCAGGCAACACGATGCCTTTGGCTTCAACCTCAGCCTTTTTTTCAGCCAGTTTCTTGGGTCCAACTGGCAGCGCCACAGGATTCATGATCGCAGATGTCATGCCAGCCCCCATTGCCATCGGCAGGAAGGCGTTGTTGATACCGTGGCGGTTCGGCAGACCGAACGATACGTTGGACGCGCCGCAAGTGGTGTTCACGCCCAGTTCTTCGCGCAAACGACGAACCAAAGCGAACACCTGCTGACCAGCGGTTGCCATCGCACCGATCGGCATAACCAGAGGGTCAACGACGATGTCATGTGCGGGGATGCCGAAATCGGCTGCACGCTCAACGATCTTCTTGGCAACGTCGAAACGCACATTGGGGTCTTCCGAGATACCAGTATCGTCGTTCGAGATCGCCACAACTGGCACGTTGTACTTCTTGACCAGTGGCAGAACCAGTTCCAGACGATCTTCTTCACCGGTGACCGAGTTCAGTAGTGGACGACCCTCGGCCGCCTCAAGACCGGCTTCCAGAGCACCCGGAACTGACGAATCGATGCATAGCGGAACTTCGACGAGTCCCTGCACCAACTCGACGATCTTGGTCATCAGCGGCGGCTCGGTCTCGTTCGGGTTGGGGTTCGAGTTGTAGACAACGCCGGCATTGATATCCAGAACGGTCGCGCCTGCAGCAACCTGCGCCAACGCGTCTTTCTCGACGGTCGAAAAATCGCCCGCTTCCAATTCTGCGGCCAGTTTCTTGCGCCCCGTGGGATTGATCCGCTCACCGATCACGCAGAACGGTTCGTCAAAGCCCAGAACGGCAGTTTTTGTTTTTGATTCTACGACTGTACGGGTCATTTCCGTTCCTTAGGAGTTTGCAGGCTTCGCCGAAGCGCCGCCATTGTTGATCGCCCAGTTGGCGTTGGTCTTGATACCGCCCAGCGGGAAGAAGTGCACGTTCGTGATGTTGAAGTCCGGATTCGCTGCGTTGTGGTTGGCTAATTCGGTCAGAACGTCGGTGGGCTCATAAGGCAGCAGCAGCTTGGAAACATCCATCGCGCGCTTTTGTAGAACCTTCAGTGATGGGCCAACACCACAGGCGATAGCGAATTTGATCAGCGTTTGCAGCTTGGCCGGGCCCGCGATGCCAATATGGATCGGCAGATCGATCCCGGCCTCTTTCAGACTGTCGGCCCATGCAATGATCGGCTTGGCGTCAAACGCAAACTGAGTGGCCAGCGCCATATCGGCATCCGTGGTCTCGCTGAACTTCTGTTTCCAGCGCAGCGCATCATCGACATTCTTGGTCGAACCATCGGGGTCGATGTCCTTGTTACCCTCTGGGTGACCAGCCACGTGCAGGCGTTTGAAGCCTGCTTTGTCAAACAATCCGGTTTCCAGCAACTGCATCGAGCTGTCGAAATCGCCATGAGGATTGTTCACACCACCGGCCAGCAGCAGCGCCTGATCAACACCGGCTTCGCCCTGATACATGGAAATCCAGTTTTCCAACGTGGCCGCATCCTTGATGATCCGCGCGGGGAAATGCGGCATCACGGGGTAACCTTCGGCGGCGATGCGCTTGGCGGTTTTCACCATATCCTCGATCGGAGTACCCTCGATATGGGCGATATACACGCGCGTGTCTTCCGGCAGCAGCGCGCGGAAGTCTTCCACCTTTTCGGCAGTGCGCGGCATCACCTCGATCGAATAGCCTTGCAAAAAGGCTTCAACGGTCGGGTTCACAGGGCCGTTTTCGACCGCATCACGTTTCTTGAAGTTCAGCAAAGCCATAGCGGCCTCCCACAAAGATTTCGGGCTCATGCCCAACCGTCGTTGGCGATCAGGGTCTTGATGCGGTCCTGATCGTATTCCGTTTCCAGACGCAGTGCCTCGGCCTCGGCAATTTCGGACGGGTCGCCCTCAACTGCGAAAGGTTCGGCTTTACGCCACTCGGCCAGATAGGCATCACTGTCCTTGGCATTCACCTTCATGGCAGCCCGGTCGATGGCTTGCTCGAACCGTTCCTCCAACTGCCGCTTCGCGCCACGACGGCCCTTGCCGACAATGACCTGAGCGGGAATGTCGCGCCAGAAAACGATGGTGACGTCAGGCATAACAGTGATTCCTTCTACCCCGATGGGCCGGTTCTAAACTTCAATGTGGGCTCAGGTCGGTCGAATTTCGACATAAGGCGCATTTCCAGCGACGTTTTTGCCCACGGCTACATACCGCTGCTTTTAGTGACCTGTCTGCCAAAACCGAACATCAAAATCCTAATGACAATAATGAGTGTCTTGCGTGATCGATGAGCGCGACCTATGGTCAGAGCAACTCGAAAATCGGAGGGCGTTTAATATGGCGCCCAAGCGTCCCAAAGGTGCGGGCGCGCTCCCGAAAGCGGTCGAAAGCCCCGCGCCGGCAAGACCCGATCTGGATGCATTATATGCGGCACTGGATCTGGGGACAAATAGCTGCCGCATGTTGATCGCCCAGCCCAAGGGCAGTGGCTTCCATGTGGTCGACAGTTTCTCCAAGTCGGTGCAGTTGGGCGCCGGTCTGGAACGCACCGGACGCCTGTCGCGGGCGTCGATGGCCCGTACGGTACAGGCCCTTCGTATTTGCCAGCAAAAGCTGAAACGCAACAAGGTCAAGCGCATGCGCCTGATCGCGACCGAGGCGTGCCGACGCGCCAAGAACTCGCGCGATTTCATCCGGCAAGTGAAACGCGAAACCGGTCTGACGCTAGATATCATCCAGCCCGAGGAAGAAGCGCGTCTGGCCGTCATCTCGTGCGCACCACTGGTCTCGACCAAGACCGAGCAATTGCTGGTCGTCGATATCGGCGGTGGCTCGACCGAGCTGGTTTGGATCGACATCTCGTCTGTACCGCGCCGGGATCGCCCTGCATCGATCATGCGGCTGCATAACGGGTTCCACACCGCCGACAGCCCATTTCCTGCGGCCAAAGTTGTCGACTGGATCAGCGTACCTCTGGGCGTCGCCACATTGCGGGACCAGTTCAACGATGTCGAAGACGATGCCGCGCGCTTTGCGCTTATGAGTTGGTTTTTTGAGGAAAACCTGGCCGATTTCGCACCCTACAAAGACGAACAAGCCCGCGAAGGATTCCAGATTGTTGGTACAAGCGGCACGGTTACCACCGTGGCGGCCTCGCATCTGGGGCTAAAACGCTATGACCGGACCAAGGTGGACGGGCTGCGCATGACCAGCGATCAGATTGACAAGGTTATACGAGGCTATTTAGAACTCGGCCCTCGTGGGCGCCGCCGAGATCCTCGGATCGGAGATGATCGGCAGGCCCTGATCATGTCCGGTTCGGCCATATTGCAGGCATTGCTACGCTGCTGGCCCACTGATCGCCTTTCTGTGGCGGATCGGGGGCTGCGCGAAGGTTTGCTTTATGCACAGATGAGCGCGGACGGTGTACTGGAAGACGGACCGTTCTGATTTCTCGTGAATAATTACACGACCATAGCACTTGCATATCGCTCCAGTACGGCTGCCACGACAATCTGTTCTCTGGAAGCCGCCGGGTTCGACGTATTCTGCCCTGGATACAACATTGTTAACATGGTCCCTCATTGGGCTTTGGCGATTGGCGGCATTCAAATTGCTGTGCCAGAACAGCAGGCATCGGATGCACGGGATCTGTTGCATACTTTTGAAACCACGTCGCGGAAAAGGACGCCCTGCATCTCGCATGTAGTGAACGGCGTAGGTTATTGGATGTTTGGTGTTTCGTCTCCGTGGCCGGACCTGATAGTAAGGGACTAGGCCCTTCTTGATACGCTTCGCGCAAGACGGTAGGGACCGATCAGCTTTCAGGAGATCAATTGCATGGGCAAAACCCCGAGCGGCAAAAACAATTCAGGCCGCGGGCAGCGCGACCTGAAGGTCAAGGTCAAAACCGCACGCGGACGCAAGCTTAGTTCGACCCGTTGGTTAGAGCGGCAATTGAACGATCCGTATGTAAAACGTGCCCAAGTCGAAGGGTATCGTGGTCGTGCTGCGTTCAAGATATTGGAACTGGACGAAAAGTACCGGTTTTTGGTTCCGGGTGCGCGCGTCGTTGATCTGGGTTGTGCGCCCGGTGGTTGGTTGCAAGTGGCAGTGAAACGCGTCAACGCGCTGGGCGAACGGTCGGGAAAGCGGATCGGCACCGTTCTGGGGGTCGATTTGCAAGAGGTCGAGCCTGTTGCAGGGGCCACTGCACATGTGTTGGATTTCATGGAAGATGACGCCGACCAGCAGGTCAAGGATTGGCTGGGGGGTAAAGCAGATGTGGTGATGTCCGATATGGCCGCTTCGGCCTCGGGGCATAAGCAGACTGACCACCTGCGGATTATGGCGCTGTGCGAGACGGCGGCTTATTTCGCATTCGATGTTCTTGAAGAAGGCGGCACCTTCGTCGCCAAGGTGCTGGCCGGCGGGGCCGAGGGGGACCTTCAAAAACTGCTTAAGCAGAAATTCGAGAAGGTCGCCAACGTGAAGCCACCCGCGTCGCGTTCGGACAGTTCTGAAAAATTTGTTGTCGCCACCGGCTTCCGAGGTTAGGCGGAATTAGTCCAGATCGATCTTGGCCTGCGCAATACATTGTTTTCTTAGCGAGGCCGCTGCGGTGCCCTGCAACAAGATCGCCTCGCCGTGATTGATGTAAACAGGCCCGCGCATGCGCAGCTCTTCGATGCGCTGATCCAACGTCGATTTTCGGGTGGCCGATAGCGGCTTTGCGATTGTTGCGGTACGATCCATGCGTCACCTGTTGGCAATCTGAGTGCTTGCTTAGGTGAGTCTAGTCAGAAATTTTGCCGGGAACGTGGCAGAAATCTGCCGGATTGGTGCCAGTCAACGGCCGAGATCCCGCGCCATTTGCTTGAGGTTCGGGTCATTTGGAAGAACGGACAGGGCCTCGTCCAATGTTGCTACCGCTGCCTCTGGCCCGCGATTGATATGGGCCAGTTGCACCAGCATCGGCCATGCCTCGGCCCGTTGCGGATCCAGTGTAACAACCTCGCGGAACGCCCCTTCTGCCGCTTCCGCGTTTCTAAGCGTCAGCGCCCAGCCCCCCAGCACCATGTGAGTTTCGGGAAAGTCCAATCGATGCGAGATGCTGCGCTGCCAGTCCGCCATACCTTGCTGAGCGCTTGCTCGTTGTTCCTGCGTCATGGCCTGCGCGGGAACCGCAAGAAACTCTTTAGCCGACGAAACACGAACATTACGTATTGGGTCTGCTAACAAAGGCTCAAGCCGTGCGACGCGTTCGGGCACGGGTGCCTGCCGTTGCAGAACCGGTCCATTGGCCCGTACAAGCGGGTCTGGATCGGACAAGAGCGGTGCCACCCGCTCTGCCAAATCCGCAGTGGCGAATGGCTGAAGCAAATACAAGGCGGTTGCGCGAACGATGCCGGGCTGCGCCTTGTCCAATGCGATCGCGGTCAGCGTTTCGGGATCGTCCAGCTGACCACTGCCTGCAGCTGCAAATGCTGTTCCGTAATGTGCGGTCCTGCGGGTGTCGTCCGGATACCAGCCTGCGATCTGCCGTGCAGCCCATGGCTGCCCCTCTTCCGCATGACAATCGGTGCAGGCATCTGTTCCAAGCCCGAGATCAGGGCGGGGAATGCGAAAGCTGTGATCGCGCCTGCCGTCAACACCCATATAAGTCCTCTCGATCATGTGGCAGTTCTTGCACTGCGCACCCTCGGAATTCTCGACATGGTGGTGATGTGTCGGCGTGTCATAACTGGCCTGCCGAAGCGTCGGAAAATCCGGGTTTCCTGCAGGGGAATGGCACTGCGTACACAGTCCATTACCTTCGGCCTTCACCTCGGCCCGGTGCGGATCATGGCAATCCATGCACCCAACCCCTGCGGCATACATGCGCGATTGCAGGAACGAGCCATAAACATATACCTCATCCAAAATCTGGCCATCGGGGTGGTAAAGGCCCGGCCGCAGAACGGCCAGATTATAGGCATCATGATAGGGTTTTCCGGGGATTGGGTTGCCATCTTCCAACGCCTCACGTCGGGAATGGCAGCCCGCGCATTGCTGTATCTCTGCTTCGGTCTGGCCCCTGCCCCAATCGATTGGAAAACCAAACTCACCCAAACCATCGTCCAGTGCCGTCCCGGTCGTCCACTCCAGATGTGCAGACCCCGGTCCGTGACACGCCTCGCATCCAACCCCAATTTCGGCCTGCGTCGAAGCATAGACTTTTGCCTCGGCGTCGTAGTTCTTTACGTAGCCGGTCGCATGACACTCGGCACAGCGCGCATTCCAGTTCTTGTATGGCCCTGTCCAGTGCAGCCCATCATTCGGCGGTAAATCCTGTTCGGGATACAGGTGATACCAACGGTCTTTCTCAGTGTCCCAAACGACATCGAAACTCTGCAATCTGCCCGGCTCGGTTTCGAAAAGGTATTGCTGCAGCGGTGCAATGCCGACCACCGAATGAACCGGGTAATCGGTGGTGACACCATCCTTTTCGGTGACCCTCGCCGACAGAATGCCGTTTTGGTCCGCGAAAGAAACGCTCATCCCATCATGCGAAAAACTGCTGCCGTCGAAATCGGCCTGTACGTGGCCGTCTGCCACCTCGGTCCAGGCAAGCGCGTGGTGAGAGTTCTGCCAGGCTTCGGTCTGTTCCTGATGACAATCGGAACATGTCTCAGACCCGACATACTCCTGCGCCCGACCCTCGTGGGCCACCACCCACAGCGTCGCAGTTAGCATCAACATTCGAAGATATGTCATTTGTTTTCCGCGTTTTTCAGGTCGATCAAGGCGCCATTGTATTCTGCCCCGAGGATCAGCATCGCAGAGCACAGGTACAGGAAGATCAGAGCCGCCATCGCGCCGGCAAGTCCCGCATATGTCGCGCTGTATGTGGCAAATTGCGCGATGTAGATCGAGAACCCCCATCCGCCTGCAGCCCACAACGCCAGAGTCAAAATCACGCCCGGAAGGATCTGTATCAAGCGGTGCCGCCGGGTGGGCAGGATCAGGTGAGCGAGCAAGACAGTGCCAGCAGGCACCGCAACCGTAAATGTCCACCGCAAGCGATCAACCGACAGCCAATTGTCGACATCCACGGCCGTCTTTTCTGAAACCAAACGAGTGTAAACCGGCAGAACCACCTCTACCGCGGCGATGGCCAGAATGGCCGCACCGCCAATGATAACCAACGCGAAACACAACAATCGGGTCTTCCAAAATGGCCAATTGTCCTTGTCATGATAAGCCTGCGTCATGGCGCGGCGCACGGCAGCAACTCCGTTTGAGGCAAAGTAGATGGCCAACAAACCGCCCAAAGTGATCACACCAGAACCTGCCCCGGCCAGTACAGAACGCAGTTCTGAGACGATCGGATCAGCCACGTCTTTGGGCCATGCACCAAAAATCAGCTCGATCAGTTCATCTGTCACATATCCTTGCGACAACGCCCCTGCCAATGCCACCGTGAACAGAACAAACGGAAACAAAGCCATCATCAATGACATCGCCACGTGGCTGCTCATGACAAAACCGTCCTTGTCGTTGAACCGACGTACGGCAAGCCAGAGGGCGCGCAGGAAATTATTGGAAAAGAGAATCGAAACGCGTGACATTGCCCAAGCCTAACGCGCCTTTTACCCCTGCAGAACCGCCAATCGGTCGACGGTATGGAATTCCTGCGCATAACCTTCTGTATGGATTGCATAAACCCGTCAGCCTGTGCAGGATCAACCTGAACGTCCTCAAACGCTATCAGTCTGCATCCACACCGAGGCCATCGCATGACTTCTGACTCTCAAAACAACCAATCCGGGGCCCGCCTGCAACTGAGCGTGTTGCGAGACGTCGCGATCGTGGCCACGTTGGTGGTACTCGGCCTTTATGCGGGTTCGAACTTTTTAGTGCCGCTGACAATGGCGCTGCTGGTCAATGTGCTGATTCTAGCCCTCAGCGATCGGGTTATCGCGGTGACGCGTGCGCCGATCTGGTTGGCAAATATTGCTGGAGTCACAGTGGTTTTGGCTGGTTTGTTCATGATTATGTACATCTTGGGCAGCCAAGCCACGCAATTTGCACGCTCGATCAACACCTATGAAAGCCAATTCGACGGAGCGGTCCACCGGATTACCGGATTGGTAGGTAACGACGTCACCAGTTTTATCCGAGATAATCTGGTCAGCATCGACATGTCCTACGTTGCGCGGATTTTGCTGGGCAGCGCGACCTCGCTTCTGAACCAGTTTTTCCTAATCAGCCTGTATGTCGCTTTTCTGATGGCCGAGCGGTTGGCATTCCGCAAGAAAATCCAACTTGCCGCTGGTAATCCACAACTTGGGGCCGACCTTGCCTCGGTCTTGGATGCGATCTCTGACAGCCTGCAGCGCTATGTCGGAGTGAAGACATTGATCAGTTTGATCACCGCTCTTATCAGCTACTCAATTTTCAAACTCCTCGGGCTTGAATATGCCGAGACATGGGCCGTGCTGACATTTGCTCTGAATTTCATCCCGTCGATCGGTTCGATAATTGCGGTGATCTTTCCATCGATGATCGCTTTGGTTCAATTTGAAACCATTGGTCCATTTCTGATCATTGTTCTTGGCTGCGGCACCCTACAATTTATGATCGGCAATTTCCTGGACCCCGCCATGTTGGGCCGTTCTCTGAATATGTCGACCTTCCTTGTCATCTTGGCTCTGACTTTCTGGACCACTGTCTGGGGCCTGATCGGAGCGTTCCTCAGCGTTCCGTTGACCGTGTGTATTCTTATTATCTTCAGCCACATCCCCGCGCTGCGCCCGGTAGCGATCCTGATGTCATTGGACGGGCGATTGGGCGAGGATGACCAATCTGCAAGCACCCATTCCTCGTGATCTATGTGCTAGCTCTGGCAGCTTGAAATCAGCGCGCGGCGATCTTTCAGCCGCAGTCGACCATAACCGCCTTCTATCAAATTCAAGTCGATAAGCCGGTGCAATGCTCGGTGCAGAGACGGCGGAGAGACCGCGATCATGGCGGCCAGTTCTTCTTGTGAAACAGGTATCCAACCTGCAGCATCGGATGCGACCTCGTCCAAATGCAGCAATCGCAGAACCAGCCTCTTCTCGGTTCCCGTCACCGCAAGGTTGGCGACGATGCGCAAGGCTTTCTGCATGTTCTCATGTGACAGCGCGTAGAAATCCCGAATGTAATCAGGTGTTTCTTGGACCATACGTTCCAACCTTGAGGCTGGAAAGAAAAGCGTGTCAGTTGATCGGGTCGTCACCACGCTGACCAATCGGCGCGCCGTGGCGAATAATGCGAGATCACCGATCCAAAAGCCCCGCCCTTCCTGATGCATAACAAAATCCTGCCCGTCATCTGCCGGCACGGTTATCTTCACGCTGCCCTCCAAAACGGCGTGGATGCCATTCGCGGGATCCCCCTGTAGGTACAAAGCCTCATCAGTGCCATATGTCCGGCGTATTGCGCAGCTCATCAGCGCATTCTGAAATGCGGAGGACCGGGCTTTGAACCAAGTACTTTCCCTTAACGCCTTCTGATCAGTCTCAATTTTTGTCATCTATATATTTAAACTTCATCATATGATAATTTTCAATTGGCTGCACTCGCCTACATTACCGGCAGAGGATTCCCAGTTCCCGTTTTTTTGGTCGGGATATCCGCAGTTTACAACCTGTAACTAACCCCTTTCTGTTCGCAGAATCCAGTTATTTCGTATGGGCAAATTGTCCGCAAGTTCAGGAGCAAATCATGTTACCAACCCGGTTCTTAGAAAGCTGGCGTATCGGATTGCGCCGAACAGCAACCGCATCGATTGCGGTTCTGTTGGCGCTTCCAGCGTTGGCGCAAGATCAGAAACCAAACATTCTGGTCATCTGGGGCGACGATATCGGTCAGTCCAACATTTCGGCCTATACGATGGGTCTGATGGGGTACCAAACCCCGAATATCGACCGCGTCGCTGACGAAGGCATGATCTTCACCGATTATTACGGCGAACAGTCCTGCACCGCAGGGCGGTCGTCTTACATCATGGGGCAGTCGGTATTCCGTACCGGCCTGTCGAAAGTAGGTTTGCCTGGCGCCAAGGAAGGGATGCAGATCGAAGACCCTACGATCGCGGGCCTGCTTAAGGACCATGGTTATGCCACCGGTCAGTTTGGCAAGAACCATCTGGGTGACCGAGATGAACATCTGCCAACAAACCACGGATTTGATAAGTTTTTTGGGAATCTTTACCACCTTAACGCTGAAGAAGAGCCCGAGCATGAGGATTATCCCGGGGACGCCATTCTGCCCGATGGGCGCACCTTCCGCGAGGCTTTCGGCCCCCGTGGCGTGATCAAATCCAGCGCAGGCGGTGAGATCGAAGACACCGGCCCACTGACCCGGAAACGCATGGAGACGGTTGATCAGGAAACGCTGGAAGCCGCCGTTGAGTTCATCCGTGAAGCCAATCAAAACGGAACGCCATTTTATGTTTGGTGGAACGGTACCCGAATGCACTTCCGCACCCATGTCGGGGACGAAATGCGCGAAACGGCCAATGAAATTGTCGGCAGCCCTGCCGATGAATACACCGCCGGGATGATCGAACATGACATTCAAGTTGGCCAACTGCTTGATCTGTTGGATGAATTGGGCATCGCCGACAATACCATCGTGCATTACTCAACCGATAACGGCCCGCATTACAATACCTGGCCGGATGCTGCCTCGACCCCGTTCTGGGGCGAGAAGAATACAAACTGGGAAGGCGGCTGGCGCGTGCCATCCATGGTGCGCTGGCCCGGCAAGATCGAGGCGGGCTCGGTCACGAACGAGATCGTTCATCATATGGACTGGCTGCCGACCTATCTGGCAGTTGCCGGAGATACCGAGATCAAGGACAAGCTGAAAGCCGGATATTCCTCGCCCGCAATGGGCCGCGACTACAAGGTGCATCTGGACGGTTACAACATCCTGCCATTGCTGACAGGTGAGGCCGCTGAAAGCCCACGTCGTGAAATCTTTTATTTCACCGATGATGGCGACCTGTCCGCACTGCGCTTTGATGATTGGAAGCTGATCTTTCTGGAGCAGAAAGCCTGGGCCACTTTCCGCGCCTGGATGGAGCCGTTCACGGAACTGCGCGTGCCAATCATCGTGAACCTGCGTCGTGATCCGTATGAGCGGGGTTATCGCACTTCGAACACCTACTACGACTGGATACTGGACCGCGCATATTTCCTGGTGCCTGCCCAGCAATACGTTGGCAACTTCCTGACAACGTTCCAGGAATTCCCTCCCCGGCAAGAGGCCGCAAGCTTTAGCCTGGATCAGGTGATGAAAAAGCTTTCGTCACCTACGTCGAACTAAAGCCAACCGCAGGGGCCGCATAAAGATGCGGCCCTTTTTCCCTAATGTTAGAGGCTTTTCATGAATTTTCTCAGACTTGCCGCAATCATGGCCGCAACCCCCATCGTGGCATTTTCCGATCCCCTGCCCAGCTGGACAGACTCGGCCTCAAAACAGCAGATCATTGAATTTGTCGATGCCGTGACAAACCCGTCGGGAGAAAGCTATGTCACGCCTGCCGACCGGATTGCCGTGTTTGACAATGACGGCACTCTTTGGGCTGAACAGCCCGTCTATTTACAATTCATCTTCGCCATGGACCGGCTGGCCGAGCTTGCGGAACAAGACCCATCGATCCTTACATCTCCGGCGCTGAAAGCCGCGGCAGAGGGCGATTTGCAAACCATATTGCAGGGCGGGCATGAGGCACTGATTGAGGTGGTAAATGCGTCGCATTCAGGTAGCAGCGTCGAGGAATTCCAAGATGCAGTGGCCACGTGGCTGGAAACGTCGCGACATCCAGAAACCAATCTGCCCTACGACCAGATGACCTATCAACCGATGGTCGAACTGTTGCGCTATCTACGGGACGAGGATTTCAAAACCTATATCGTCTCAGGCGGGGGGCTGCATTTCATGCGTGTTTTTGCGGAAGACGCATATGGCATCCCACCTGAGCAAATCCTGGGCACCTATGGCGAGACGACCTATGACCTCTCTGACGGCGTGCCTGTAATCAACAAGGCCCCCGGCATCGCCTTTATCGACGATAAGGAAGGCAAACCGATCAACATCGAACGCACTATCGGAAAGCGCCCCATTTTTGCCGGAGGAAACTCGGACGGGGATTTCGCGATGCTTGAATGGACCACAGCAGGCGACGGACCTCGGATGGGCATTCTGATCCATCATACAGATCCAGATCGCGAATGGGCGTATGATCGAGAAAGCCCGATAGGGCGGTTGGTCGATGGTCTGGACAAAGGACCCGATATGGGCTGGGTCATAGTTGATATGGCCAACGACTGGTCACGCATCTACACTGGGGCAAACTAAGCAACCCGGATCACTGCGCGCCCATGTGGACATTGCTCGTCTCGTTTTTTCTGTTTGGTCTCTATTGCGTAGCGGTCTTCTTCTCTGTTCGCGCGGCGCAGACTGCGCGCACGCCACAAGGTGCGGTGGGTTGGGTCGTGTTCCTTTTGACCGCGCCAGTGTTTGGCGTACCGCTCTATCTGTTTCTTGGGCACCATCGCTTTAAGGGTTACCGCATTGCGCGGCAGGAAAGTGAACGCGTGGTCGAGGGGATCAAGACTTTTGCGGATTTCTCGAAACCTGATCCAAAGACGATGCGGATCAATCCCCGACCGTTCGAGGCACTGGCCCATTTGCCCGTGTCACGCGGGAACGGCGCCGAGTTGCTGATCGACGGGAATGCCACGTTCAATGCCATACTTGCCGCCATTGATGAGGCTAAAAACTATGTCCTGATCCAGTTTTACATCGTCAGAGATGATGAGCTGGGCCGCAAAGTGCAGGAACGGCTGATTGCAGCTGTAAATCGTGGCGTACATGTTCGGTTCATGACCGATGCTGTGGGCAGCTATGGCCTGCCCTCAAGCTATCTGGAAACCCTGCGCGAGGCCGGTGTCGACGTGGCCGATCCGCGCGAACAGCGTGGGCCCAATTTTCGTTTTCAACTGAATTATCGCAATCACCGAAAGACCGTGATCATCGATGGCGAGACCGGTTTTATCGGTGGCCACAACATCGGGGTCGAGTATCTGGGGCAGAGCCCTCGTTTCGGCCGCTGGCGCGATACGCATATCAAAATGACCGGTCATGTCGTTCGACAATTACAACTGATTTTTTCCGAAGATTGGCACTGGGCCCGCAACGAAGACCTGATTGATCAGCTCGATTGGGCTGGCAGTGAATCTGATCAGGATATGAACGCCTTGCTAGTGGCGACTGGTCCGGGCGACGACACTGAAACGGGCGCGATGATGTTCTTTTCAGCCATTGCCGAGGCCAAGGAACGGCTGTGGATCGCCTCACCCTATTTTGTGCCCGATATCGACATCATGACCGCGTTGCAGCACGCGGCATTGCGTGGTGTGGATGTGCGCATACTTGTGCCGGATATCATCGACCATCGTCTGCCTTGGTTGGCTGCCTTTGCATATTTCGATGAAATCCGCGACTGCGGCGCCCGCGTGTTTCGTTATACGGATGGCTTCATGCACCAAAAGGTGTTTGTCGTCGACGACACTCTGGCCGCGGTCGGCACCACAAATCTGGATAACCGATCCTTTCGCCTGAACTTTGAAGCGATGGCTCTGTTCTTTGATTCCCGCGCGGCGGAAGCGACAGCAACAATGCTAGAGACCGATTTCGCCGCAAGTTATGAGTTGACGCGCGCCCTGCCCCAGCAACCGTTCCATATCCGATTTGGCGCGCCGCTCGCACGACTGTTTGCACCAATCCTCTAGTTCAGAAACCGCTCTTCAAACACTCGCGTCATGAGGGCCACCAAGAATGCAGTAGACAGCCCAAAGGACAACAGACCAGTTACCGACGCAAATGCACCAAATATGCGCAAACCTTCACCCAACACGATGTCGCCGTAGCCCAGCGTCGTGAAGGTCACCAACGAGAAGTAAAGGGCCGAGTTCCAATCTGGCAGCACATCCCCCCACACCCAGACGATCGCCCAGATCCAGACCTGAACCGTATGGGTCAGAACGATAAACATAAGCGCCACGCTGATCGGGCCCGCAGTCGCGAGGATAGTGCTGCGTGTCTCCCAATTCGCGACCAGCTTGCGAATGACCAGAACGCACCATGTCAGCAGCATGATTTCGATCAGAAAACAAATGCCAAGATAGAAGCTGCCCCAAATGATCTGTTGCGACAATGTCATGTAAACGGCCTTTACTCTGATCACGGCCAGCATGGGGCTTTCGCGCGCTCTGGACAACCCCGCGCCCAAGTGGACGGCTGCGGCGAATAGAACCAATCTCTGCTCTGGACACTGGCGTGCTGCGTTGCACATTGTGACGGAGCCAGTTGAGAGGTCGCATGCTGCTATCGATTGATCACGTTCGAAAATCCTATCCCGGCGGGCGGCCTGTCCTGAATGACGTCTCGCTGGCTTTGGAACAGGGCGAGACATTGGCGCTGACCGGTGAAAGCGGCAGTGGCAAAAGCACGCTGCTGCACCTTGTGGCAGCTTTGGACGGTTTCGACGGCGGCGAGATCACGCTGGACGGAAGCCCCATGTCCCGGTTGAACGATGTTGAGCAGGCAGCATTGCGCCGCAGCACACTGTCGCTGGTCTTTCAGCAATTCAACTTGATCCCGTCGCTAACAGTTGATCAGAATCTTTCAATCCACGCTCGGCTTGCAGGGCGGGAAGATCCGGAATGGACCGCACACCTGACAGAGCGTCTAGGCCTGTCCGATCTAAAAGACCGCTACCCCGAAAGCCTTTCGGGCGGCCAGCAGCAGCGGGTCGCCATTGGGCGCGCCATGGCAATCCGGCCTCGATTATTGTTGGCGGATGAACCCACAGGCAATCTGGATGAAACGGCCAGCGCGGTGGTGCTGGACCTGATGCTCTCTTTGGTTGCTGACACCGGTGCCGCGCTCTTGCTGGTCACCCACTCGATTGAAATTGCCGCCCGACTTGATCACCGGGCGCACCTGACGGGTGGGCGCATTGAATGAACCGTCCTGCGGTCCATGCGCTACTGTCGCATTGGCGAGCGCACCCTTTGCAATTGATGACCCTTTTGACGGGTATCGCCTTGGCAACCTGTCTCTGGTCGGCCGTACAGGCCATCAACACCGAGGCCCGCGCCAGCTATGACCGCGCGAACGCCCAGCTTGCCATCGGACAATTCGACGAACTTCGCGCATCAGGTTCGCTGATCCCGTTGTCGCGCTATTCAGAACTCAGGCGCGCGGGCTGGCAGGTGGCCGCCATCCTAGAAGGCAGGTTGCGTGCAGATGGCCGTTCGGTGCGCCTGATGGGGGTGGACATGGTCGCCTATCCCGCCCTGCCCGCCATCTCACAGATCGAGCAAAGCGCGGATGCCCCAAACCCGGCTGATATGCTGACAGCGCCGGGGCGGTTACTGATGTCGCCCAAGCTTGCGCCGCTGTTTCAATCGGCAGACGGATTTCCACCGGTTATCACCAGCACAGCGCTGCCGCCTGATCTGGTGCTGACCGATATCGGCGTGGCCGAGAATCTGTTGAACCAACCCGGTCAGATTTCCCGGCTGGTCATCCTGCCGGATCAGCCCCGTGGCGTTCCGCCCCTTTCAGAAATCGCGTCAGACCTTCAACGCATCACACCGTCAACGCAGCTGGATACCGCGCAGCTCACCGATAGTTTTCACTTGAACCTATCAGCCTTCGGCCTGCTCTCGTTCGCGGTTGGTCTGTTCATCGTTCACGGCACCGTAGGCCTCGCCTTTGCGCAAAGGCGCGGCACCATCCGCACGCTACGTGCGTTGGGTCTGCCCATGCGAAACCTGATCTGGATCGGCCTGAGTGAACTGCTGCTGTTGGCCCTGATCGGAGGTGTGTTCGGGCTTGTTCTGGGATATTTCCTTGCGGGCGCATTAATACCAGATGTAGCCGCCACCTTACGCGGTCTCTACGGCGCGCCGATAGATGGCCAAATGTCGTTGCGCCCGCGATGGGTTGCTGCAGGTCTTGCGATGGCAACGGGCGGCACACTGGCGGCCAGCGGGCACGCGCTTTGGCGGCTTTCGCGCATGCCCATCCTTGCCGGACCGGGATTACAAGCCTGGGGCGGAGGTAAAGCATCCGCTTTGATCACAGGCATGTGCGGCCTTGCCCTGCTTGCTGCAGGTGCCATCGCATATTTTACTTTCGGCGGGTTGATCGCGGGATTTGCACTGCTCGCCGGAGTGTTGACCGGGGCTGCATTGTTGCTGCCCCTTTTGCTGTCGGCTGTATTGGCGCTGTTTATTCAGCGGGCAAAAACTCCGGTTTCACAGTGGGTTCTGGCCGATATGCGCGCGCAATTGCCCGGTCTTTCGCTGGCGCTGATGGCCTTGCTGCTGGCACTAGCCGCAAATATCGGAGTAGGAACAATGGTTTCAAGCTTCCGCCTAACCTTCACCGGCTGGCTGGATCAACGCCTGACTTCCGAGCTTTATGTGACCGCTGCGGATGATACACAAGCGGCAGACATAACCGAATGGCTGGCGCCACGGGTGTCGGCGATCCTCCCCATACGAAGCACTGAGTTGGCCCATGAAACCGGGCCTTTGTTTCTGTACGGGATCGTTGATCACGAAAGCTATCGTCTCAATTGGCCCCTGATCGCTGAAGGACCAGACGTTTGGGATAACGTCCTGAACCACGGTGCAGTCCTGATCAACGAACAACTTGCCCGCCGCGCGGATTTGTGGCCCGGAGACACAGTGGCGATCACACCCGAGCATATTTTGCAAATCGCAGGCGTCTATTCCGACTATGGAAACCCAACCGGTCAGGCGATCGTTTCTATGCCGCTGCTCAATCAGATTGCCCCGAATACAGAAACCCGGCGCTTTGGTGTCCGTGTTGCACCGGATCAGGCTTCGGATTTGGTGCAGAGTTTACGCGCCCAGTTTGACCTATCGCCCACGGCAGTGGTTCAACAAGCGGCCATGAAGGCACGATCGATGGCCATCTTCGAGAAAACTTTCGTAATCACCTCGGCGCTGAACGTGCTGACCCTGGGCGTCGCGGGCTTTGCGATCCTGACCAGTCTGCTGACATTGTGGACTCAGCGCCTTCCCCAAGTCGCCCCGGTCTGGGCGTTGGGCCTGACCCGCGCGCAGCTCGCCCGGCTGGAGGTTTTGCGCAGCGTCCTGCTTGCAGCATTAACTGCCTGCCTGGCTTTGCCATTGGGATTGATCCTCGCCTGGGTATTGCTGACGATAATTAACGTGCAGGCATTCGGCTGGCGTCTGCCCATGCAGCTATTCCCCGGTGATTGGCTTGCTCTGTTCCTTTTGACTTTGGCCGCCGCTGTTTTGGCGGCAGCCTTGCCCGCTCTGCGATTGCTCCGGTTGCCGCCTGCCGCTTTGCTGAGGGTTTTCGCCAGTGAGCGTTAGAGCATTCATCATATTTGTCCTGCTCCCGATAACCAGCTGGGCGCAGGGCTATGCAGGGCTTGGCGGCAGCGCAGAAGGATTCACGCGACCTGTTCCGGGCTACAGCTTTCAGTTCCCCATGGATCACGGCCCGCATCCATCATACCGAATCGAATGGTGGTATCTGACAGCAAACCTCAAAGATGCCGAGGGCCGCGACTATGGCATTCAGTGGACCTTGTTCCGATCCGCCCTGAAGCCATCTGAAGCGGAAGGTTGGCAAAGCCCCCAGATTTGGATGGGGCACGCTGCGGTGACCACACCTGAAAACCACTATTTCGCGGAACGGTTATCCCGCGGCGGCATCGGGCAAGCCGGTGTCACAGCTGATCCGTTTGAGGCCTGGATCGACGAATGGCACATGCGCGGCGACGATTTGAATACCTTAAGCCTGACCGCCAATGGATCAGACTTTGGTTATGATCTCAAACTAGCGGCGCAGGGGCCCTTGGTGTTTCATGGCGATGCGGGATATTCGGTGAAATCGGCTGATGGTCAGGCCAGTTACTATTACTCACAGCCATTCTTTGCGGTCGAAGGCATCCTGCACTTGCCTGACCAAGACGTCGAAGTCACCGGCAAAGGCTGGTTGGATCGTGAGTGGTCGTCGCAACCGCTTGCCCAAGATCAAAGCGGCTGGGACTGGTTCTCGCTCAGCTTTGATAGCGGCGACAAACTGATGGCATTCCGGTTGCGCGGAGATCGTGGGGATTTCACCGCCGCGACGTGGATTGATTCGAACGGGCAAACCATGCCCCTGCCCGATGGTTCTGTTATGTTAGATCCACTTGAATCCACCCGGGTGGCACAACGTGATGTTCCAACCCGATGGCGTGTTTCATTGCTGGATCATAACGTCGATGTCGAAGTATCTGCCCTGACACCCAAGGCCTGGATGGGGACTCGATTCGAATACTGGGAAGGCCCAGTTACCGTCTCAGGCAGCCATGCAGGACGCGGGTATCTTGAGATGACCGGATACTGAACCCAGCTAATTGGTGTGAGCAAACATAATTGTCAAAAAGAAAAAACAGAGAGCAGGTTCCCCTAACCCTCTGTTTTTACTTTGGTACCCAAGGCCGGACTCGAACCGGCACGTCCGTTAGGACGGGGGATTTTGAATCCCCTGCGTCTACCATTCCGCCACTTGGGCCACGACCACTGAATTACCGCCCTACCGCGGGAAGGTCCAGAGGCAAAAAACAACCACTGCATCGATTGTTTCATCACCGGAGGTTGACGGTCAGACAGGTGCATGGTTTGGCTTGCAGCAACTGTTACCGGGATAATTGTTCTTCATGTTGCGATCACTTTATGACTGGACCCTTCGTCTGGCAGAACACCCTCATGCATTGTGGGCGCTGGCCATCGTGGCTTTTGTTGAGAGTTCATTCTTTCCGATTCCACCCGATGTCCTGATGATTCCCATGATCATTGCGCGACCATCGCGCGCTTGGCTGATCGCCACTGTCGCCTTGGTGGCATCTGTATTGGGTGGAATGCTGGGCTACGCCATCGGAGCGTTCTTCTACGAAAGCCTCGGTCAGCCCATACTCGAAGCCATGGGCAAAGCCCACGCGATGGAAGAATTCAATGCACGTTTCAATGATTTCGGTTTCTGGGCCGTACTCGCGGCAGGGGTGACTCCGTTCCCATACAAGGTCATCACCATCATGTCCGGTTGGACTGGTATGCCACTGGGGACTTTCATCGCCACTTCGATTTTGGCACGCGCGTTGCGGTTCTTCCTTGTCGCCGGACTGCTGTGGAAATTTGGTGAGCCAATCCGCGATTTCATCGAAAAGCGGTTGGGTCTGATGTTCACCTTGTTCATCGTCCTGCTGTTTGGTGGCTTCCTTATTGTGAAGTACCTATGACCAAGAAAACGCTCATCCTGATTGCGACCGCAGGTTCGGCCGCCCTATTGTTGGGCGCCTGGGGATTTCAATACATCGGCGGGTTGTCGCCCTGCAAAATGTGCATCTGGCAACGCTACCCGCACGGCGCTGCAGTCGTTCTGGGCGTGCTTGCGTTCGCCTTTCTGGGCATTCGTCCATTGCCCCTGCTGGGCGCCCTGGCTGCAGCCACGACCGCAGGGGTCGGTTTCTTCCATGCCGGGGTCGAGCAAGGCTGGTGGGAAGGTCCAGCGACCTGCACATCCGGCGATATCGGTGGCCTCAGCGCAGAAGAGCTGTTGAATCAGATCATGTCCGCACCATTGGTGCGGTGCGATGAAATCCCGTGGGAGATGTTCGGCGTTTCAATGGCGGGCTGGAACGGGCTGATATCGGCTGGTCTGGTTCTTGTTTGGATCGCGGCCTGGCGGGCACGTTAGGCGCTATAGCTGATCCAGTTCGGCATCCCAGTAAAGGAAATCGATCCAGCTGTCATGCAGATGGTTCGGTGGGAATTTGCGGCCGATATTCCTTAGGGCTTCTGCGTGGGGCTGCCGAGGAGGTTTGTTCAAAGACATTCTGGCTTGTCGAAGCGACTTTGATCCCTTGCGCAGGTTGCACGGGCTACAGGCCGCCACGACGTTTTGCCAACTGGTGACACCCCCAGCAGCGCGCGGAACGACATGATCGAATGTTAAATCTCCGCGGCTACCGCAGTACTGACACTTGAATTCGTCCCGCAGAAATAAATTAAAGCGCGTGAAGGCCACGCGCTTTCTGGGTTTCACATAATCTTTCAGAACAACGACCGAGGGTATTCGGATCTCGGTACTCGGGCTTCGGACAACTTCGTCATATTCGGCCACAATATCCACACGATCCAGCCAGGCGGCTTTTATCGCCTCCTGCCAAGGCCACAAAGATAACGGATAATAGGAAAGCGGGCGATAATCGGCGTTCAGAACCAATGCCGGATGATGCCTGAGCGCACCGGGTTCCCTGACAAATTCGGTCCTGAAGTCTCCGTCCATAACAGAATCGCTCCTCGCACTCAGCTGCCCGTTTTTTGACACCAGAGCGGGGAACACCCGCCCCGGCCTTTATTCAACTATATCTCGTGTTTAAACTCTTACAAGTGCCGAGTTCACACAACATCTCGAGTATTGCTTATGCTCAATCCGTAACAGATTGGTGACAGTTATCCACAGGTTGCACTGATGTGGCCCGGACGCTATGGCGATGGCATGTCCTGGTTCATCCGTTTCAATAAACCTTATGATGTGTTGCCGCAGTTTACGGATCGCGCTAATGCCGACTCGCCCCGCAGCACGTTGTCGGATTTCATCGATCTGCCGGACGTATATCCGGCAGGACGGCTGGACCGGGATAGCGAAGGTTTGATGCTGCTGACAGACAACGGGCGGCTGCAGGCACAAATATCCGATCCCAAACACAAGATGGCCAAGACTTATTGGGTTCAAGTCGAAGGTATCCCAGATGCAGCGGCAATGAAGGCGCTGCGAGATGGTATTGAGCTTAAGGATGGCCTGACACGCCCCGCCAAAGCGCGTCTGATTGCCGAGCCCACAGACCTATGGCCACGCACCCCGCCGATCCGTATCCGTCAGACCGTGCCAGATTGCTGGATCGAACTGATACTCAGTGAAGGTCGCAACCGTCAGGTGCGCCGGATGACCGCTGCGGTCGGCCACCCGACCCTGCGCCTGATCCGCGCCCGGATCGGAGACTGGTCGTTGGACGGCCTCAATCCCGGTCAGTGGGAGAGCCTGCCGATCCCGGCAATTAGCGCCTCTCCATCGCGCAAACGGGACCGACGCCCCCGACAATGACAAAAACTGCGTGATGTGATACACTTACGGTATGAAAGTCACACCAGACATTCCTTCCCCTTCGGCAATTCTGGAAGCCGCGCTTTATGTCGACGATCTGGAGGCAGCCGAAGGGTTCTATGGAGAAGTACTGGGGCTTGAGAAAATTCAGCGCGCAGCCAATCGCCATGTCTTTTACCGGATCGGCGGGTCGGTCCTGTTGCTATTCAACGCCGAAGAGACCGAGCAACCACCAAGCAACCCAGACCTGCCTGTTCCGCCCCATGGCGCGCGCGGACCTGGTCACGTCTGCCTCGTCCTGACCCGCGATGAGATAGCCGTGATGCGCAAGCATCTGTTAGATTGGAATATTCCCGTCGATGCCGAATTCGATTGGCCTAATGGCGCCCGGTCACTTTATGTGCGCGACCCGGCAGGCAACTCGGTGGAGTTCTCCGAGGGCAGGCTTTGGGATTGATCCATTAGCGCAGCGGCTGCTTCTCGCCCCCAATCACGCGGTAGATTTCGCTCGAGGTTACTCCGACCTCACCCAGAGCAGCCTGAAACGCTGCCATATGTGGCGTTGTGAAATGGGCTTCGAGCGCGGACTGGTCCTGCCATTCCTCATAGACCCGAAAACGGTTTGATTGTCCCAGAATCTGGCTGAACTCATAGATCAGGCATCCGGGCTCCTTCAGGGTTTCCGCAACCATTTCCTGTGCAGCGGTCGAGGCTTTCTCGACCCCCGCTGCAGATACTTCCACCACTCCTGTCACGATCAGCATCACATCCTCCTTATGTCAGTGCCCAGAGGTCAAAGGCTCAGTTTGTCCCGCATGAAAGCCAGCGCCACACTCAGGCCATCCGGTGCGATCCCGTGGCCGGTGCCTTTCATCACGTGGGCATAAACCTCTTTGAAATCAGCGGCCTGCAGCGCCTCGGCTGCCTCAGGCAATGATTGCGGAGGCACCACATCATCAGCGTCGCCATGTACCAGCAGGATGGGCATGCGGCTAACGGTTTCATCTGGCAGCAGGTCGGGTTCCAGCAATCGGCCCGAAAACGCGACGATACCGGCGACCGGGTCTTCACGACGCGGCGCGACATACAGGCTCATCATGGTGCCTTGCGAGAAACCAAACAAGACGACCTGCTCGGGCAAAACATCCTCATCCACCATCAGCGCATCCAGGAAAGCGTTGAAATCCTCAACGGCCATTTCCATGCCACGGCGTGCTTCTTCCTCGGACGAGCCATCAATCCACGGGATAGGGAACCACTGAAAACCGTTGGGCATTCCGGGGATCTGCTCGGGCGCATCAGGGGCCACGAACAGAGTATCCGGCAAGTGTTCGCCCAGCGGATCAGCCAGCCCCAGAAGGTCAGCCCCGTTGGCGCCATAGCCGTGCACAAACACCACGACCGAGCGTGTGTCCCCCGAAACCGGCTCTTTTCTCAGCGCATTCAAAACCCGTGTCATCTGATCCCTTCTCTGTCTTTTGCGACCCGGTAATAGGCCCAGAGCACCCGCGCCGCAACCGATCGCCAAGGCGACCATGCTTCGGCCATCTTGCGCAACTCTTTGTCGGTTGGTCGTTCTGGCAGATCGTAAAGGACGCGAGCCGCCTCCTGCAGGGCCAGATCACCCGGCGCGATCACATCCGCACGACCCAGCGAGAACATGGCGTAGATCTCAGCGGTCCAGACACCGATGCCGGGCACCTCGGTCAGGATCGCGACAACCTCATCATCCGAGGCGTCCTGTAGTGCTTTGTAATCGATCCGCGCCTCGGCCAAAGCGCGGGCATAGCGGATTTTCTGACGGCTGAGGCCAACGGCCCGCAGATCATCATCCGTGGCCCACATGATCTTGCGCGGGCCGGTCAATTTGGCATCCTGTAACCGCTTCCAAATCGCGTTGGCCGAGGCCACGCTGACCTGTTGGCTAACAATCGCGCTGAGCAGTTGTGCGAACCCATCCGGCTTGCGTCGCAATGGCAAAGGACCGGTTTGCTCCATCGCATAAGCCATCTTTGGACAAGCTCCGGCCAGCCATTCGGCCCCTTCGGTCACGCAGTCCAAGGTTTCGATGATGCGTCCGACGGACATGTGCTCTCCGATATGTGATCCTTGTCCGCACGTTAGGCGGATGTACCGCATATGCAACCCGCTTGTGCCTAGTCTCAATCGTAGATAACCATTCGCCCATGACACTGACCGCAGCCACACCCGACGATAGTCAGGCCAAGCGCAATGTCGCCGTATTGGTGGCCGCGCAGGCGATCTTGGGCGCGCAGATGCCCATTATGTTTATTGTCGGCGGTTTGGCTGGGCAATCGCTGGCCAGCAACGCTTGCCTCGCGACATTGCCGATTTCACTGATCGTTCTGGGATCGATGCTGGCGGCCACGCCGATCTCGGCAATCATGCAACGCTGGGGACGCCGCGCCGGGTTTCTTGTGGGGTCGACTGCGGGTGCTGCGGGCGGGGTTATCGGAGCCTATGGTCTCTATCTTGGCTCGTTCCCGATATTCCTGCTGGGCAGCTTCCTGACCGGCATCTACATGAGCGCACATGGATTCTATCGCTTTGCTGCCGCCGATACCGCGTCCGACGCATTCCGGCCCAAGGCCATCTCTTACGTCATGGCAGGGGGGCTTGCGGCGGCGATCATCGGCCCGCAGATCGTCAAACTGACCTCACAGGCCTATGTAATCCCGTTTCTGGGTACTTACCTTGCCGTAATCGCGATCAACGTACTCGGCTCCGCCCTGTTCTTCTTTCTCGACATCCCAACGCCACCGAAGCCGACCAAGGACGAACCCAAAGGCCGTACACGGTTGGAGCTGCTAAAAACGCCACGCATTGCAGTCGCAATCATCTGTGCCATGGTCTCGTATGCTTTGATGAACCTTGTGATGACATCGACACCTCTGGCCGTTGTCGGGTGTGGATATACCGAAGGCGATGCAGCAGATATCGTCACCAGCCACGTGTTAGCGATGTACATTCCCAGCTTCTTCACAGGCCACCTGATTGCACGGTTCGGTGTTGAGAAAATCGTGGCCCTTGGACTAGCCATCCTCGGCGGGGCGGGCATCGTCGCCCTGCAAGGCGTCGATCTGGGCAACTTCTTCATCGCCCTGATCCTGTTAGGCGTTGGCTGGAACTTTGGATTTATCGGCGCCACGAGCATGCTGGCCGCCTCGCATGAAGTGCATGAGCGTGGTCGGATGCAGGGCCTGAACGATCTGCTAGTCTTTGGCGGTGTAACATTCGCCTCGCTGGCGTCTGGTGGGTTGATGAACTGTTCGGGCG
This sequence comes from uncultured Ruegeria sp., assembly GCF_947500045.1. Classification (GTDB taxonomy): domain Bacteria; phylum Pseudomonadota; class Alphaproteobacteria; order Rhodobacterales; family Rhodobacteraceae; genus Ruegeria. The sequence continues at coordinate 207,410 of NZ_CANMQQ010000003.1, forward strand.
GCTCAGCGGTCGAGGGCTGGACGGCGGTAAACCTCGCTATGATCCCACTTCTGACCCTTGCAGGTGGTGCATTGCTGTGGCTGGTTCTGAGGCCGTCAGACGACCCGCAACCTGCCTGACCTTACCAGCGTCCAGTCGCTGCTGTCTTCATCAAGGAAAACCGGCGACGGAGCTCACCCTGTGCCAGCGCGCCTGCAGCCACGCGTTCTGGCCGCGCCAAAGTGGTCCGCAGCACCCATTCCGTCTGCCACCCTGCATAAAGGGCAGGACGTGCCTGTGATGAAACCTCAGTACGCGTGGATCGTGCACGCGCCAATCGATCCAAAGCCTTCTGTGCCAGCACCCGGACCCCATCCTGTGTGCCATCGAGCAGAGGGATGCGACCCCGCGCCTCAAGATCGGGAATGGCCCGAAACCAGTTCGCGACCCCCATGGCATAGCCAAAATTGCGCAAGACTTCTTCATCCGCCGCGCCCAAAGCCTGCGCGGACACCGCCATCAGAGTTCCCGCGCTGTGGTTGATGTAGGCATCAAAATGCACTTCATCCTCGAACGGATCACGGTAAATATCCCAACGCCTTACGGCTACATATTCATCTAGCTGCGCCGCCAGATGTGGCGAGAGAACGCGCGACAATGGCGTGACAACTTCGTGACGCCGCACATTTGGACGTTCGGCAATTTCCTGCAGCGCATCGCGCCACCATTGCAGACGCATCTCGGCAATCATGCTTTCCTGTGTCACCCACGGGGCGCGCGCTACTTCGACGTTCAGCGCATAAATCGGAAACAGGACTGCACGCGCTTCAACCGGTGCGGCCATGGCCGCCATAAACCGGTCCGGATCGGCCCGATGCACCAGTGCTGCGCAGGCTTTGATGTCGTCGTCGAATTCCACGCTATTCAGCGGCAGCTGAGCGGGGGATACAATCGTTGACCAGTTTCCACTGGATCGCATCCAACAGAGCCTCGAACGATGCATCAATTATGTTCGCACTTACACCTACGGTCGACCAACGCCGCCCCTGCCCGTCTTCGCTGTCGATGATCACGCGCGTCACCGCCTCGGTCCCACCTTGGGTGATGCGCACCTTGAAATCGACAAGCCGCATATCCGAAAGTATCTGCGAATACTGCCCCAGGTCCTTGGCCAGAGCCTTGGCAAGCGCATTCACCGGGCCCCGGTCACTGCCGCTTTCATCGAGAGATTCACTGACAGACAGCTTCTTCTCACCATCAACTTTCACAACAACAACCGCCTCGGACAAGCTGACCATCTTGTTGTATTTGTTCTTCCGGCGCTCAACGGTCACCTTATAGCGTTTGACCTCAAAGAATTCGGGCAATTGCCCCAGCTCATCGCGCGCCAACAGCTCAAAGCTGGCCTGCGCCGTGTCATAGGAATAACCTTCGGCCTCACGCAGTTTGATCCGCTCAAGAATACGCCCCAGCGCCGGATCACCCGCTTCGACGGATAATCCCGCATCGGTCAGACGTTTGCGCAGGTTCGATTGCCCGGCCTGATTCGACATCGGAATGATGCGCGCGTTCCCCACACGCGCCGGATCGATATGCTCATAGGTTGTCGGGTCTTTGAGGATCGCGCTGGCGTGCAACCCCGCCTTATGCGCAAAAGCCGACGCACCAACGTAGGCGCTCTGCTTGCTTGGCACCCGGTTCAGGATATCATCCAGCATCCGGCTGATCCGCGTCAGCCCGGCCAAGGCCTCGGGCTTCACGCCAATCTCATAGCGCGAGGCATAGGGTTCTTTCAGCATCAGCGTCGGGATCAGAGCGGTCAGGTTGGCGTTGCCGCAACGCTCTCCCAATCCGTTCAAAGTACCCTGAATCTGCCGCGCACCCGCGTCGACGGCTGCCAACGAACTGGCCACAGCATTTTCCGTATCGTTATGCGTATGAATGCCCAGCCGATCACCCGGCAGACCGGCGGCAATCACCTCGGACACGATCCGCCCGACCTCGGCTGGCAAGGCACCGCCGTTGGTGTCACACAACACCACCCACCGCGCACCCGCGTCCAGCGCAGCACGGCACACTTCAACCGCGTAACCCGGGTTGTCCTTGTAGCCATCAAAGAAATGCTCGGCATCGAACAGAGCCTCGCGCCCTTGCGCCACGATATGCGCGACCGAGGCGCGCACGTTCTCAGTGTTCTCCTCCAACGCGATACCAAGTGCTTGGGTCACATGGTAATCATGCGATTTACCAACCAGACAAACAGCTGGAGTTCCGGCATTCATCACAGCGGCCAGCACATCATCATTCTCTGCCGAGCGACCCGCGCGTTTGGTCATCCCAAACGCGGTCATGCACGCCGAAGTCTTTGGCGCATCTTCGAAAAATGCACTATCCGTGGGGTTCGCCCCGGGCCAACCGCCTTCAATGTAGTCGAGGCCCAACGCATCCAATGCCTGTGCGATCTGCACCTTCTCGGCGGTCGAGAACTGCACACCCTGCGTCTGCTGCCCATCGCGCAAAGTGGTGTCGTAGAGGTAGAGGCGTTCTTTTATCATCATTCTGGCTCTTAGGCTTGATGGAGATTACATTTGAAAGCACTTAAACAGTCGTCAAAGAACTCAGACTTCCATTTCATCGCACTGGCTTTGCAAACGGAGTCTGTAGTTCTTCAGCCTGCCCAGCGTATCATCCCAACGATCTTGTTGTGTTTTAGTCGAACTAGTTTCGCCCGCGGATGTAGTCACATCTCCTGTTCCTTTAAGTACCGGTTTCAGCTCCCAATCATAACCATCTGCGGTATCGTTTACGATGAAACCGAAACTTGGGAGGGCTTCATCCCGAATTTGATCTGCCCATTCGAAAAACCATTTGCCGTTTTCACGGTCGCCCACTTTCATTAGTGCTTTTGCTCGCGACTTAAGCCGTTCCCTCAGAGTCATAAGTGCAGATATTTCATCTGAGAAAAATGACTTATCCATCGTTTCTTGATCGTCCGCCCAGTATCCATTTTTTTTCGCGAGCAGACCAAGAGTTCTTGCTGAGGCAAGAAGTAGAGCACCCTCTCCCTTCGAGGCCAAACGATGGAGTTCAGTGATGGCACCTGCAGTGTTCAGATCATCTGCCAGCGCATCGATAACCGCAGGTGCAGCGGTGTCGGCGGGCTCGATGCCCGTCGTCAGCGCTCGCCACTTGCGCAGCGTCGCCTCGGCCTCATGCGCCTTTTTCTCGGTCCAGTCCATCGGCTTGCGATAGTGGGTCTGCAGGAAGACAAACCGGATCACCTCACCCGGCACGCCTTGCTCCAGCAGATCACGCACGGTGAAGAAATTGCCAAGCGATTTGGACATCTTCTTACCTTCGACCTGCAGCATCTCATTATGCAGCCAGTAATTGGCAAAGACGTCTTGTTCATTTGCACAGCAGCTTTGGGCGATCTCGTTCTCATGGTGTGGGAACATCAAATCGTTGCCACCACCATGAATATCAATGACGTGAGGATGCTGCAGCGCTTGTTCAGACAAAGCGCCCACAGCCAGCGGTTGCTTCCACAACAAATCATCCGCCATTGCCGAGCATTCAATATGCCAACCCGGTCGCCCCCGACCCCACGGGCTGTCCCAACCCGGAAGTTCATCGGTCGAGGGTTTCCACAGAACAAAGTCCATCGGATTTTTCTTATAGGGAGCAACCTCAACCCGGGCCCCAGCGATCATGTCATCCACCGAGCGCCCGGACAACGCGCCGTAGTGTTCCTTCCAACTGTCCACCGCGAACAGCACATGCCCCTCGGCGGCATATGCATGCCCCTTGGCAATCAAGTCCTCGATCATCGCAACCATCTGTGCAATGTACTGTGTGGCGCGCGGCATCGCGTCGGGCTCCATCGCGCCAAGCGCGCCCATGTCGTGCAAGTACCAGCCAATAGTCTCGTCCGAGCGTTCCTGTACCAACTGCTCAAGCGATCCCTCGGCCCCGGCCTGCTTGCGCGCCAACGCGGTTGCGTTGATCTTGTCATCCACGTCGGTGAAATTGCGCACATAGGTCACGTGATCCGCGCCGTAGACATAACGCAACAAACGGTAGAGCACGTCGAACACAACCACAGGCCGCGCGTTCCCAAGATGGGCGCGGTCATAGACCGTCGGGCCACAGACATACATCCGCACATTCATTGGATCGATCGGCACGAAATCCTCTTTCGTCCGTGTCCTCGTGTTGTGCAGTTTGATTGTCGTCATCGGGTCGTGCTCCTGAAACAGCGTATACGTCACGCGTTGGCGCGGGCTTAGCAACTTGTCTCAGAGATGAAAACGAAAGAAACCGGCCCGCTTGAGATATCAGCAGGTAATGCAGCAAGTAATGATGCAAATATTCCGGTTCATGTGCTTTGCCTAGCACGGGTTCGACCCTGAGCCAAGTCTTGAGTTTTGTCCCCCTCAACGGCACTCTGCCCAACATGACCCGAGAATACGTCAATACCGTTTGCGCCACCCTGCCCGGCGCCGAGCTTTCCGATCCCTGGGGCGGAGGCCACGACGCTTGGAAAGTTGGAGGCAAGATGTTTGCCTGCGTGGGCACCGCAGGTGACGGAGTTTCCGTCAAAACCCCCGACATCGAAACCGCCCAGATGTTGATCGACGCCGGTGTAGGCGCCAAGGCCCCCTATTTCCATCGCAGTTGGGTTCGCCTGCCCTGGTCCGCGGATCCGGAAGAAATACAGCACCGACTACTTTCGTCTTATGACATCATAAGAACAACGCTCACCAAGAAAGTTCAGGCAACATTGCCACCGCGTGGCTAATGCGCAGCCTTATTGAGTAAATCGAGATGGAGTGACGTCGAACAAGCGATTCAACTAAGAATGGGCGTTTTCTAGAAACGAAAGGTCGTGCGCAGGTTAAAGACGTTTGCGTCAAGGGCGCCACCTGACTGCGGAATGTTGTCAAAATCCTGTCTCAGCGCCTCACCACTTATCACGAATCGATCACCCAAAGGATAAGCGACGCCAATGCCGTAAACAGCTGCCGTATCGCTGTCGCCCGACGTGCTGGCACGCGCGGCTCCTACGATGACATATCCAAGCGCCGGGCCAAAATCATACCCGCCGCGTAATTTCAGTCGGGACATGCTATCCAAGCTGCCTTCCGATTGGCCGAGATCAAGGTTCAACCAATTGTATTCCAGCTCACCGCCCAAGACGAAGTTGCCAAAATCATAGTCATACCCGACGACCGGGCCGAATCCGGCATTACTGCCGCCCGCCCCATCAGACCCGTCGACATCCGCATATCCGAAACTGAATCCGGCATAAGCTCCGGTCCAGTCCTCAGCCAAAGCCGGCCCGGCACCTGCTAGCAGCGCGATGACGAGTGCGGTCTTTGTCAACTTCATACAGTCCTCCAAATAACTGGAACTGGTCCTAGTACAGTTGCGGACGCGCCAATCTCATGGACAATCCGCCCCAATCTTCAATTCAAATCAACAGTTCTTCTAATATTAACTATGTGTAGGTTAACAGAATTCTAACGTAACGGAAAAAAACATTTGCGTATATGAATTTGCCCTCGTCCATGCGCGAATGAAAAATCGGCACTGAAATTCATGCGCAAGTCGCAAATAGAATAGATTATGACGCTAGGCGTTGAAATTATGGTTTCAGTAAGCTTGGAAGGCCGATGCAAAACGAGGTCTGGAAAATTCGTCTGGTCAGCCGCACAATTGGTGCGGATCGCGGACGTGCGGCGCGTGGACAGCCTGTTGTGACCTGAGAACACTCACTCCAACACGTCCTTTTTTTACCGGATCCAAACTATGAACCAACAAACCCGAAATTCGTCGCGCAGCGGCGGGCGCGCGGCACGACGTGCGGCACGCGCCTCAGCGTTACCCGAACATCTGCGGCCCGTGCGCGCCGGCATGGAAGGCGGAACCCTCAAAGTTCTGACCGAAGCGCAGATTGAACGCATCCATGAGGCCGCATTGACCGCGCTAGAGACCATTGGGCTGGCTGATGCACCCCAAAGCGGGATCGACTATCTTGTCGCCGCGGGCTGCATCTTGGGCGACGATGGCCGCATCCGCTTCCCCCGCGCGCTGGTCGAGGACACGATTGCAAAAGCAAATCGCACCGTCACGTTATATAGCCGTGATGGGAAAACTGACCTGGAGCTGAGGGGCAATCGCGTCCATTACGGAACTGCCGGTGCCGCCGTCAGCATGGTCGATGTACACGGGCAAGAATATCGCGATTCAACAGTACAGGATCTGCACGACGCCGCGCGCATCTGTGAACAGCTTGATAACATTCACTTTGTTCAGCGCCCGATGGTTTGCCGTGATATCCCCGACAACCTTGAGATGGACCTGAACACGATTTACGCTGCGTGTTCGGGGACGTTCAAGCATATCGGGACATCCTTCACCGAACCCAGCCATGTCGCACCCGCGATTGAGATGCTGCACATGATTGCTGGTGGCGAAGACAAGTATCGCGCGCGGCCATTCGTATCGAACTCGAACTGTTTCGTCGTGCCACCTATGAAGTTCGCAACCGAAAGCTGCGAAGTGATGGAGGAATGCATCAAGGCCGGAATGCCTGTTTTGCTGCTGTCTGCGGGCATGGCCGGGGCAACGGCACCCTCAACCATCGCAGGTGCGATCACGCAGGCAACCGCCGAATGCCTGGCCGGATTGGTTTATGTTAACGCCGTAAGCCCAGGTGCGCCCGCTATTTTTGGCACTTGGCCCTTCGGTCTTGATTTGCGCACTGGTGCCATGTCTATCGGATCGGGCGAGCAAGCGCTGCTTACCGCTGGTTGCGCCCAGATGCATCACTTCTACGATCTGCCGGGAGGTGCCGCAGCGGGCGCTTCAGATTCGAAACTGCCTGATATGCAGGCCGGGTGGGAGCAGATGTGCTCGAACGTCATGGCGGGCTTGTCGGGCCTGAACATGGTCTACGAGGCCGCAGGGATGCATGCGTCACTGTTGGGTTTTTGCCATGAAAGCCTCATCCTCAGCGATGATCTGATCGGTCAGGCACAGCGCTGCGTGCGCGGTATCGAGGTCAGCGACGAAACGCTGGCACTGGATCAGATCGCCGAGGTCTGCATGGGTGGACCCGGGCACTATCTGGGCACGGATGCCACTCTCAGCCGGATGCAGGCGGATTATGTGTATCCAACTTTCGGGGACCGTACTTCGCCCAAGGAATGGGTGGAGTTGGGAAAACCGGATTTGATTGCCAAGGCCATCGCGCGGAAAGAAGAAATTCTGTCTGCACCTTCCAACGCCCGGTTCGATCCACTTCTTGATACGGAACTGCGCAGCAAGTTCAACATTCACTTGCCCATGTAAGATATTGAAAACAGGCGGCCCGAACGATACCGGACCGCCCCTTTTCAAGCTAGATCAGCCGTTAGAGGGTGGCAGCAATCCTGCCTCCTGTGCGACCGCGATCTCATCGGGGTCCAGTGCTCCGTCTCCATTGGCATCCATCAGTGCAAAGCCGTCGGCATCGACATCAGGTACAACTGCCTGCACTTCATCGATGGTCAGAACTCCATCACCATTGGTGTCTGCAGTACCCTGAGCAAGCGCCATGGCGGGCAGTCCAAAAGCCAGAGCAGAGAGAATTGCCAGTTTCTTCGGTTTCATTTTGTGCCTCCTGAGTGTGTTGTCTGTGTTGTTGCGTCCGGACAGGCGTCAGATAACCGCCCCTACTTCAGCGCGTCACCCGTTTTGCACGAGTCAAAGCTGTTCGCGCCAATCTTTGCGTGTTTGCCCGAGTCGCATCCGCAAAGCCCCGCCGGGCAAAATGGCCAGACGCCGTCTCGGCAACCTTTGCCCGACAAGACGCGGCTGATCCGGCAAAGCTCTGCTGATAAAGCCGATTCTGAGTGCAAAAAAAGAAAGGGGGCCGAAGCCCCCTGTTAGTTTCGCCTTCCAGGCTCATTTCGTTGACCGCCCGGTATTTTTTTGCCTGCGGCCTGGACTGCGCATGGGGCGAGCGCACCCGCCCCGTGAGAGAGTGGGAAAGAGCAAATATTCCGCCCCACCCTGTTCCCGGCCAACACGGGCATGTCGACCGAGTGGAGCAAGGCATCGAAGGTAAGTCTCAGCGCCTTGTTCCGTATTCGTCGGGGCCGGTTACTTTGGCAGCATCCGACCCCTGCACCCCGGGTTGCCGGGGCGCTAAATTCAGCTACACCCGCTTGTAGAACCACAAGTGTTGCATTTCATGCAGGTGCCGTTGCGCACCAGCGTGTAATTGCCGCATTCGCCGCATGGGTCACCCTCATAGCCTTGCATCTTGGCTTTGGTGCGCGCGTCCATTCCGGTTGCGACCGCCGCTTCAACGGACGCTTCGAATGTGGCTGCGGTTTCTGCCATGCCGGTCGTGTCAGCCTGACCACCGTTGAACACCATCAGATCCTGTGGCAGACGCTTGCGCAGATAGCCGGTCGAGCTGATTTGTTTCAGCACTTCCAAAGACTTGGTGGCTGCGCTGTCACTGATTTCTGACACGTTTGGCAACCCATCCTCTTCACCGCGACCCAGATCATCAAAGCTGGCGCCTTCGGGTTTCACATGGGCCAGATCAGTACGATCAAGATAAGACACGGCCAGTTCGCGGAAGATGTAATCCAGGATCGACGTTGCATTCTTGATCGAGTCGTTGCCCTGTACCATTCCCGCCGGTTCGAACTTGGTGAAGGTGAAGGCATCCACGAATTCTTCCAGCGGTACGCCATATTGCAGGCCGACCGACACGGCGATGGCGAAATTGTTCATCATTGCCCGGAAGCCAGCGCCTTCCTTGTGCATGTCGATAAAGATCTCACCCAATTGGCCGTCTTCGAACTCACCCGTGCGCAGGTATACCTTGTGGCCGCCCACGATTGCCTTTTGAGTGTAACCCTTGCGGCGATGCGGCAGTTTCTCACGATGGCTGCGGATGATTTCCTTGACGACGACCTTCTCGATGACCTTTTCGGCAAGAACGACTGCTTTTTCATGGGCCGAGCCGCTTTCCAGCACCTCTGCTGCCTCGTCATCGTCCTCGACCAGTGCGGCAGCCAGAGGCTGCGACAGTTTTGAACCATCACGATACAGCGCGTTGGCCTTCACACCCAGAGACCAGCTAAGTTCATAGGCTTTCTGACAGTCCTCAATGGTCGCGTCATTCGGCATATTAATCGTTTTCGAGATCGCGCCCGAGATAAAGCTTTGCGCCGCGGCCATCATGGTGATGTGGCTGTTAACCCCAAGGAAACGCTTGCCTTTTTTACCGCACGGGTTGGCGCAGTCGAAGATCGAATAATGCTCTTCCTTCAGGTGCGGCGCACCTTCCAGCGTCATCGTTCCACAGACATGGTCATTGGCCGCGTCGATATCCGCCTTGGTAAAGCCCAGATGGCGCAGCAAGTCGAAGGTCGGGTCATTCAGCTTGGTCGCCGGAATGCCCAGAACGCCGGTGCAGAAATCCTCGCCCAGTGTCCATTGGTTGAACACGAACCGGATATCAAAAGCGCTTTCCAGCGCGGCATCCACTTTGGCCAGCTCATTCGGGCCAAAACCATGACCTGTCAGCGAGGTATGGTTAATCCCCGGCGCGTTGCCGATGGTTCCGTGACCGACGGCGTAGCCCACAATCTCTTCGATCTGAGACGAGGAATAGCCCAGTTTTTCAAGCGCCGACGGCACAGAGCGGTTGATGATCTTAAAGTAACCGCCACCGGCCAGCTTTTTGAACTTCACCAGTGCAAAGTCGGGCTCGATCCCGGTGGTGTCGCAATCCATCACCAGACCGATGGTGCCGGTTGGCGCGATCACAGTGGCTTGCGCGTTGCGGTAGCCATTCTTTTCACCAAGGCTCAGCGCTTCGTCCCAGGCCGACATGGCCAGATCGACCAGACGCTTGTCCGGGCAGTTGCCATGATCCAGAGGCACCGGCTTCACAGCCAACTTCTCGTATCCGTCGGTCACGCCCTGCGACGCACGGCGGTGATTGCGAATAACGCGCAACATGTGGTCGGCATTGCGTTCGTACCCTTTGAACGGACCAAGCTCACCGGCGATCTCAGCCGAGGTTGCATAAGCCACACCGGTCATGATCGCGGTCAGCGCTCCACAGATCGCTCGACCCTCGTCCGAGTCATAGCTGTAGCCCATGTTCATCAGCAGGCCGCCGATATTGGCGTAACCCAGACCCAAGGTGCGGAAGTCGTAAGACAACTGCGCGATTTCCTTCGACGGAAACTGCGCCATCGTCACTGAAATTTCCAGTGTCAGAGTCCACAGGCGCGAGGCGTGCATATAATCCGCCGCCTGGAATTCATCATCCTTCAGGAATGTCAGCAGGTTCATCGACGCCAGATTACAGGCCGTGTCATCAAGGAACATGTATTCCGAGCATGGGTTCGAGCCGCGAATCTCGCCGTCTTTGGGGCACGTATGCCATTCGTTGACGGTGTCGTGGAACTGGATACCCGGATCGGCACAGGCCCATGCCGCGTGGCCGACCTTTTCCCACAGATCCCGCGCCTTTATGGTCCGGGCAACCTTGCCATCCTTACGATTGATCAACTCCCAATCGGCGTCTTTTTCAACAGCCGTCAGGAACGCATTCGTCACACGGATCGAGTTGTTCGAATTCTGACCCGAAACCGAGCTGTAGGCTTCCGAATCCCAGTCCGTATCATAGGTCGGGAATTCGATGCTGTCGTGGCCCTGCTTAGCATAATCCAGCACACGCTTGATGTAAGTCTCGGGGATCGCAACCTTTTTCGCTTCGCGTATCGCTGTTTTCAACGCGTCATTCTTGGCAGGATCATAGGCGTCATCAGTGGTGCCGTCCCATGTGCGGATGGCCTCGAAAATGCCGTTCAGCATTTTCTCGTGCATCTTCGATCCAGCAACGATCGAGGCCACTTTCTGTTCTTCAATCACCTTCCATTCGATGAATTTCTCGATGTCGGGGTGATCGGCATCGACGATTACCATCTTCGCTGCCCGACGGGTTGTGCCGCCTGATTTGATCGCGCCAGCGGCGCGGTCGCCGATCTTGAGAAAGCCCATCAGGCCCGAGGATTTGCCACCGCCCGACAGCGCCTCGCCTTCTGCACGCAGATGGCTGAAGTTGGTCCCGGTGCCCGAGCCGTATTTGAACAGGCGCGCCTCACGCACCCACAGATCCATGATACCGCCTTCGTTCACCAGATCATCATCGACGGACTGAATGAAGCACGCATGCGGCTGCGGATGTTCGTAAGCGGATTTCGATTTGGTCAGCTTGCCGGTTTTATAATCGACATAGTGATGACCCTGCGCGGGACCGTCGATTCCATAAGCCCAGTGTAGACCAGTGTTAAACCACTGCGGCGAGTTCGGCGCGGCGCGCTGGGTTGCCAGCATATAGCGCATCTCGTCAAAATAGGCGCGCGCGTCTTCCTCGGTCGAGAAATAACCGCCCTTCCAACCCCAATACGCCCAGGCACCGGCCAGACGGTCGAACACTTGCTTTGACGACACTTCACCATCAAATTCTGCATCTTCCGCCGGAACCGAGCGCCAAAGAAATTCCGGAACGTCCTTTTCCTTGACCCTTTTCAACTTGGAGGGCACACCGGCTTTGCGGAAATACTTCTGGGCGATGACATCGCTGGCCACCTGGCTCCACTTCGCGGGAACCTCGATCTCATCCAGGCGGAACACGATGGTGCCATCAGGATTGCGGATTTCAGACGTCGCAGAAACGAAATCCAAATCGGCATATGCATCCTGTCCCGGCTTGGTGAATTTTCTTTCAATCTTCATGTCCGCTGCCCCAGCTTCGATCTGTCCAAATTTCAGTCCTCGGCACAAAATTTTGATATCGCGGTGTGCCGCCCGCGTTGCCGTAAATTTGAGACGCAAGGGACCGGGCGCTGCCGATAACAGCGCAAAACCGCAATTACGGCTTCACGTCACGTTGGTTTGCTTTCAATCCCTCGCCCCGGCCTTTTCTGGTCATTGCCTACCAGATTTAGTGGCTCGTCTTTCGGCCTATACAATCTGGCGTATATCACCCTAGTTGGTCAACGGACTTTTCAATCATTTTTGGAATCTTTTGACTTGACCTGTTTCGACTGATTGGCGGCTTTTCGCCAATTCTCGATTCCTCCACAGGACAGCGGCGGAAACAGGTACCCCAACAGCGGAATGCATAGAGATGAATTCCCGTTTTTTACGCCACAGTTAGGGACCGTTTATCACCTACCCTTCCGTAGGTGATCGCCTCAGAGAATCATCGTTTCGCAAACGCGGTCCATGTCATAGTGAGGCAATGTAACAAATTTGATCGGGGATCGGTTCAACATGCGTCTGTTTTTTCTTGTGCCCCTCGCGTTGCTGATTGTGTCCTGCACATCACAAGAGACGCCGCCTGCCTCCCGAAGTGCCCAGTTTTCGGGATATCCACAAAATCTGTTTAATTCATTCAAAACAGATTGCGCCGGGCCAGGTGACCAATACGTCAAGATCGGAACAGGTAGCTTCGAATGTCGGGAAACCCTATCGCCCGAAGCAACCGCATATCTGATTCTCAGCTTTGACGGGTATCCTCAGGATCTGCCCGAGATCGTCACCCGCCTAAGTTCATCGCGAAATCAAAATGGGTATCGGGTGGATGCCGAGTTGTTTTTCATGGTTCCGCAAAAGGGCGGAAGCACCCTTAGGATTCCTATAGAAAGCGAAGAGTTGGACAGGGATTTTTCCAGACTTTACACCAATTTCGGTGGAACACCGGTGTAAGAAAAGAAATGGTCGGGGCGGCAGGATTCGAACCTACGACCCCCTGTACCCAAAACAGGTGCGCTACCAGACTGCGCCACGCCCCGGACCGTGCGCCTTCCTAAACGCGCCAATCTGATTTGAAAAGCCCTAACAGGGCCAAATTGCAGGACCTTGTAAAAAAACTTCGTGCCGCATCTGCGTTCCGGGTCGAATAGCATACCGCTTGGCCAGCCCTGAGTTGATTTCCAGCACGGCATAAACCGAATCGCCCCCTTCAATTGGGGTTAGATCGCCCGGTATCGCCCCTTCGTGTACACGGGTTACGACGCCTGTTTGATCCAAAAAGATCATGTCGAGTGGAATCAGAGTATTTTTCATCCAGAATGCCACCGGCTGCGGCGGATCAAATATGAACATCATACCGGATCGGCTCGGCATACTCTCGCGGAACATCAATCCGCGCGACCGTTCCTGAGGGGTTACAGCCAGTTCGATATCAAAGCGAACCTGAGCCAGATCGTTTCGCAATTCAACGCGGTCGGGACGGCATTCAGCCCACGCAACCCCGCAAAACATAAAGGTCAGGATCGCCAGTGCGAAAGCTGTCTTCATAGTTCAGAACCTAATCGCTCAGCGCCGCTTCCCAGGCCATGACCTGCGCGGCCATCCGTCCACGCTTGCCGTCAATGACCCGCATAGCCAGGGCCTCACCCGGCTGTAGATCAGCCAACCCCGAGCGCCGCAGGACTTCGATATGAAGGAACACGTCTTCGCTGCTGCCAAAGACGTTGGCAAATCCAAAGCCCTTGCCCTTGTCAAACCATTTGACGCGCGCAGCCTCCAGTGGGGCGTTCCCGATCACAGTCGGATCGAGCTCTGCGAAATCAGCCAGCATCATCGCCTCAGCGCGCACCGGCGGGTCAACGCTGACCACCTCGACCGCCTGAACACCGCGGTCGGTTTTGTGGGTCATGATCTCAATGCCCGCCCCATCCGCGACCGAGCTTTGACCGAAATTCCGCAAAACGTTGACATGCAACAGAATATCCGGACCGCCTTCGTCAGAGACAACAAATCCGTATCCCTTTGCGGGATCGAACCATTTAACGTGTCCACGGACGCGATACATGCTGTTCAGATCTTCTGGCACTGTGTTCCCATTACGATGATAGGCAAGTCGTTAAAGGTCTGTTGTTTATGGCATTGGCGTGCAAATTCAAGCCGAAAAAATCCATTATTTGCAATCAGTTGCATTTCACGATACGCGAACATCATGGATTCAGCCTCTGCACTTGCCAGTCGGAATCAGCATCCTGCCGTTTCCACTGAAACCTGTCATGCAGCCTGAAGGCACCGTCAGCCCAGAATTCAACCTCGACAGGCGTTACTCGATACCCCCCCCAGAACTCAGGGCGAGGCGGATTAGGACCCAGCTTTGCTGTCACCTTGGCCACCTCGGCCATCAGAGACGTCCGGCTCTCCAAAGGTTGTGACTGCCGCGAGGCCCAGGCCCCCAGGCGGCTTTTGAGCGAACGCGAAGCATAATACTCGTCCGCCTGTGGCCCATCTTCTTTTGTGACTATACCACGAACACGAATTTGACGCCGCAAAGATTTCCAATGCATCACGAAAGCGGCCTTATGAGAGCTGTCCAGCTCCTGCGCCTTGGCACTGTGGTAATTCGTATAAAAGACAAACGCGCCTTTTTCGATATCCTTCAGCAAAACCATGCGGGCGTTCGGTAAACCATCTGAGTCCACGGTTGCCAAAGCAATCGCGTTAGGATCATTCGGTTCGGTCTTTTCCGCCTCAGCCAGCCACCGACCCGCAATTTCAAACGGATCAGCCCCGGCAAAGATGCCATTATGCTCGTTCATTTCCATCCCCTGGAAATAATTAACCCGACCCTAAGGCGAGAACCCGCTGCGAGCAAGAGCGCATGGCCTTGAAGCAGGACAATCAATGGCATAAACCAACCGGATACAACGCGACGACAGGCGGAGAACCGAAGATGTCAAATCAGTTGATGGCCGGAAAACGCGGCCTCATCATGGGACTGGCCAATGACAAATCAATCGCATGGGGAATAGCCCGCGCCTTGTCCGATGCCGGGGCCGAATTGGCCTTTTCCTATCAGGGGGATGCCCTGAAAAAACGCGTCGATCCACTGGCCGCACAATTGGACAGCGAAATTGTATTGCCCTGTGACGTCAGCGACGAAGATTCGGTTGATGGTCTGTTCAACGCGCTTGAACAGAAATGGGGCAAATTGGATTTCGTCGTCCACGCGATAGGGTTTTCTGACAAGAATGAGCTGCGAGGGCGCTATGTCGATACATCGCGCGCGAATTTCAAACTGACAATGGACGTCTCGGTCTATTCGTTTACCGCCGTTATGCAGCGTGCCGAAAAGATGATGAACGAAGGTGGTAGCGCAGTCACCCTGACCTACTACGGTGCCGAACAGGTCATGCCCCACTATAATGTGATGGGTGTTGCCAAGGCAGCGCTTGAAGCCTCTGTTAAATATCTGGCCGAAGATCTGGGCAAAGACGGCATCCGCGTCAACTCGATCTCGGCGGGGCCAATCAAGACGCTCGCCGCCAGCGGCATTGGCGATTTCCGCTATATCATGAAGTGGAACGAGTATAACTCGCCCCTGCGCAGGAACGTGACAATCGACGATGTCGGGAAATCGGCATTGTATCTGCTGTCCGACCTCAGCAGCGGCGTGACAGGTGAAAACCTGCACGTGGATTCGGGCTATCACATTGTCGGCATGAAAGCAGTCGACGCGCCGGACGTTGAAAAAGGGTAAAAGACCATGAGCGCCAAGGACCGTCTGCCGCACGAAAAAGGCTTCCACATTAGCTGGGATCAGATTCATCGCGATTCGCGCGCACTGGCCTGGCGTCTGGATGGGCAAGGGCCCGACGATGGCGCTTGGCGTGCGGTGGTGGCGATCACCCGTGGCGGCATGGCCCCAGCAATGATCGTCAGCCGCGAACTGGATATTCGCAAGGTCGATACCGTCAGCGTGAAATCCTATCATCATCAATCGCAGGGAGAGGCAGAGGTTCTCAAGGCCCCCAATGCCGATCTAATGGGCGATGGAACCGGCATCCTGATCATCGACGATCTGGTCGACAGCGGCAAAAC
Organism: uncultured Ruegeria sp.; assembly: GCF_947500045.1. Classification (GTDB taxonomy): domain Bacteria; phylum Pseudomonadota; class Alphaproteobacteria; order Rhodobacterales; family Rhodobacteraceae; genus Ruegeria. The sequence continues at coordinate 223,322 of NZ_CANMQQ010000003.1, forward strand.
GCTGGAACTTGTCCGCGAGATGTATCCCAATGCCCATTTCGCCACCGTCTACGCCAAACCCAAGGGTCGCCCGTTAGTGGATACCTTCATCACCGAGGTCAGCCAGGACACCTGGATCTTCTTCCCATGGGACATGGCGTTGCAGTATGTCGAGCCCTACAGAGGCACTGACTGACCCTTATCCTGTTCAAAAATACCTCGGAGCGCGAGGCGGAGCCTCGCGGTAAAAACGGTTCTGCCATGGCTCAGACACGCACCAGCACCACTTTCCCCCCTCCGGTGATGGAGGCACGGCGTTGGCTCGAAGGGGTAGAATTCCCGGCAGACCGCCCGCTGATCAATGTCAGTCAGGCGGCCCCGGTCGATCCGCCCCCGTTAGCGCTGCGGCAAGCTCTGGCCGAATTCACGGTAGAACAGGACAACGCGCATCTTTACGGCCCGGTTCTGGGCAATGACGATCTGCGCACCGAACTCGCAGCTCAAATCAGCGAACATTACGAAGCAACGGTTTCCGCAGAACAGGTCGCTATCACTTCTGGCTGCAATCAAGCATTTGCCGCCGTGATCTCGGCGATCACCAACCAGGGGGCCGAAGTGATCTTGCCAACTCCTTGGTATTTCAATCACAAAATGTGGCTGGATATGGCCGGGGTCAAAACCATCGACCTGCCCACAGGTGATGATTTGCTGCCCGACCCCGACAAAGCCCGCGCCCTTATAACGGACAACACCCGGGCTATTGCTTTGGTTACGCCAAACAACCCCGGCGGAGTTGAATACCCCTCGAATCTGGTGCGCCGCTTCTATGACCTTGCGCGGGAAACGGGGGTTCGTTTGTTGGTTGACGAAACCTATCGCGATTTTGACAGCCGCACCGCTGCACCGCATGACTTATTCCAGCAGCCGGGCTGGGAAGATACATTTGTCCATCTCTATTCCTTCTCGAAAGCCTACCGTCTGACCGGGCACCGGGTGGGTGCGATTGCCACCGGGACCCTGCTGTTGGCTGAGATTGAGAAATTTCTGGACACAGTTGCGATTTGCCCCGGCCAAATCGGTCAGTTTGCTGCGCATTGGGGGATGCAGAACCTGTCCCAATGGGTTGCAGGCGAGAGGGATGAGATTCTTGACCGGAGGGCCGCCATTGCCGAAGGAATGCCTCGGCTCGAGGCGAAGGGCTGGCGTCTTCTGGGGTTGGGCGCATACTTTGCTTATCTTGAACACCCCTTTGACATCCCGTCCGATGAATTGGCCCGGCAACTGGTCATCGAGTCGGGCATCCTGCTGTTACCCGGCACCATGTTCATGCCTGCGCACGACACCGCCGGAAAGCGGCAGGTTCGCATTGCATTCGCCAATCTCGACCGCGCGGGAATCACGCAGTTGTTCGACCGATTGCAGGCCCTGTCCTTCTAAGCTTGCCCCTCGGCTGCACGCATCGTATTCAGGGCCGCAACCGACAGGGCACACACTTGCCCACACAATCAAGAGGGCACCATGGCCGCAGGCATGAAAAACCTTTCCAAAACCTTTGTCTGGATTCTCATGGGTCTTCTGATGCTGGGTCTTGCCGGCTTTGGGGCCACCAGCCTGACCGGAACCGTACGCACCGTTGCGCAGGTCGGAGACGAAAGCGTCTCGGTAGACACGTATTTCCGTGAACTTCAGCGCGAAATCCGCGCAATCGAGGCGCAAACCGGGCAATCAATGCAGATTTCGCAGGCGCATGATCTTGGTCTCGACCAACTTGCCCTGTCCCGCTTGATTGCTTTGGCAGCGCTTGACAACGAAGTTGGGCAGCTTGGCATCTCAATCGGTGACGAAAACCTTCAGAACGAGATCGTGCAGATTCCGGCGTTTCAAGGCGTGAATGGCACATTCGACCGCGAAGCCTATCGCTTTCAGCTTGAGCAGGTCGGCATGACCGATTCCGAGTTCGAATCGGACCTGCGCAAAGAATCCGCTCGCACCATCGTTCAGGGCGCTGTCATGAGTGGCGTTGAGATGCCCCGCACCCTGACCGAGGCACTGTCGAACTATGTGCTGGCCCGCCGCAGCTTTACCGTAGCGACCCTGTCCGCCGACGCATTAGAGACACCTGTCACAGAACCGACAGACGCGCAGATTCAAGCCTTCTACGACGAGAACGGCGATCTTTTCACCCTGCCCCGGACCAAACAACTGACCTACGCCATTTTGTCGCCTGAGATGCTGTTGGATACGGTGGAAATCGATGAGGAATCATTGCGCCGCCTCTATGATCAACACGCCGAGCAGTACTCCCAACCCGAACGCCGTCTGGTTGAACGCCTGCCTTATCCCAGCGAAGAAGCCGCGACCGAAGCGCTGGCGCAACTAGAGGTCGGCGGGGCTGATTTCGAACAGTTGGTGCGCGCGCGCCAGCTAGAGCTAAGCGATGTCGATCTGGGTGACGTCACCCGCGAAGACCTGGGCGATGCTGCTGATGCCGTATTCGCGGCTGAAATTGACGACGTAGTCGGCCCGCTTCCAACAGTGTTCGGCCCTGCCCTGTTCCGGATCAATGGATCGTTGGCCGAAAACAATGTCAGCTTCGAAGATGCCGAACCAGAGCTGCGAGATGAGCTCGCCTCAGACCGCGCGCGCCGTCAGATCGAAGCACAGGCCGAAGACATCAATGACCTGCTTGCAGGTGGTGCGACACTCGAAGAACTGGTCGATGAAACCGAATTGGAACTGGGCCAGATCGACTGGACCCAGCAAAGCGATGATGGTGTCGCAGCATACGATGGCTTTCGCGCAGCCGCTGAAGCTGTACAAGACGGTGATTTCCCCGAGGTGGCATTCCTTGAAGACGGTTCAATCTTTGCCATGCGCTTGAATGAAGTATTGCCACCGCGCCCTGAACCGCTGGATAGCGCCCGCGCGCGTGTAGTGGCAGCCTGGGTTCAGGCCGAAACCGGTAAAGCGTTGCAAAATAAAGCCAATACTGTTCTGACACAACTGGCAACAGATGGTGATTTCGCAACCACTGGTCTGCCCTTCCGCGTTGAAAACGCACTGACACGAACCGCTTTCCTAGAGGACGTGCCAGTGGGTTTCATGACGCAGGTTTTTGAGATGGAACCGGGCGAGTTGCGCGTCATTCCCGGTGAAGGAGCCGTCCAGATCGTGCGCATGGATGAAGAGTTACCGCCAGCGGATACTGACGAACAGCGTCAGATGCAGGACGCGCTGGCCGCGCAGCTTGATCAGGCATTGGCACAGAACATCTTCGACATCTATGTGCGGAACGCCCAGACACGCGCGCGCCCGGTGCTGGATCAGCAAGCGCTGAACGCTGTACGGGCAAGTTACTAAAAGAGACCGCACATGGCCCTGACCCCGGATTTCGACAGTTTCGCGCGCGCCTATGACGCGGGTGAAAATCAGGTTGTCTATACCCGCCTTGCCGCTGATCTGGACACGCCGGTTTCGCTGATGCTGAAACTGACGGCCACCCAGAAAGATGCCTTTATGCTCGAGTCGGTGACCGGTGGGGAAGTGCGCGGGCGCTACTCGATCATCGGCATGAAGCCCGATCTGGTCTGGCGCTGCCATGGTGAGGTCTCGGCCCTGAACCGGTCGGCCCGGTTCGATGCCGAAGCGTTCCAGCCGCAAGATGGCAACCCGATGGACAATCTGCGCGCCCTGCTGGCCGAAAGTCGCATCGCGCTGCCGGATGATCTGCCTCAGGCGGCCGCCGGGCTGTTTGGGTATCTGGGATATGACATGGTGCGGCTGGTGGAATACCTGCCCGACGTAAACCCCGATCCGCTGGGCCTGCCAGATGCCATCATGCTGCGCCCTTCGGTGATCGCCGTGCTGGATGGCGTTAAGGGTGAGGTCACGGTTGTATCTCCTGCATGGGTCAGCGAGGGCCAATCCGCCAAAGCTGCTTATGCGCAAGCCGCCGAACGCGTGATGGATGCTGTGCGTGATCTTGAACGCGCCATGCCTGCTGAAACGCGCGATCTGGGCGACGCGATTGAGGTTGGTCCGCCGGTATCCAACTTTACCAAGTCGGGCTATATGGAGGCCGTTGATAAGGCCAAGGAATATATCCGCGCGGGCGACATCTTTCAGGTGGTTCCGGCACAACGCTGGACGCAGGACTTCCCGCAGCCGCCCTTTGCGCTCTACCGCTCATTGCGGCGTACAAACCCGTCGCCCTTCATGTTCTACTTCAACTTCGGCGGCTTTCAGGTCGTGGGCGCGAGCCCCGAGATCCTTGTGAGGGTCTTCGGTGACGAGGTTACCATCAGACCCATTGCGGGCACTCGTCCACGCGGGGCCACGCCTGAGGAAGACAAAGCGAATGAGGTCGATCTTCTGGCCGACAAAAAAGAGCTGGCCGAGCACCTCATGCTGCTCGATCTTGGTCGTAACGATACTGGTCGGGTCGCAAAGATCGGGACTGTGCGCCCGACCGAAGAATTCATCATCGAACGCTACAGCCACGTGATGCATATCGTGTCGAACGTGGTTGGTGAACTGTCTGAGGACAAAGATGCGCTCGATGCCTTCTTTGCAGGGATGCCTGCCGGGACGGTCTCGGGCGCGCCCAAAGTGCGCGCGATGGAGATCATCGACGAGTTGGAACCCGAAAAGCGGGGCATCTATGGCGGTGGTGTCGGATATTTCAGCGCAGGTGGCGATATGGATATGTGTATCGCCCTACGCACGGCCATCGTGAAGGATCATAAGCTTTATATTCAGGCAGGCGGTGGCGTGGTCTATGACAGCGACCCCGAGGCGGAATATATGGAAACGGTCCACAAATCGAATGCCATCCGGCGCGCAGCGGCTGATGCGGCGCGATTTGCGGGCAGCGGGAACAGCTGATTGAGCGGCGGCGTCTCCAGGCCGCCTATCCGTCAGGATCCTGAATCGTCCTTCTGAACTTCGCTCAGCATCACTGCTGAGACCGGTGCCATCGCAACCCGGCTGCCACGATCCTCCAGCCCCCACAGCAACAGGGCCGAGATCGTCTCGGGGCGCAGGCGGCCCAGCATCACAACTGCGCCTTCCTGCCCGGCGCGGAATGCGGCCTGATCCAGAAACCGCCGCATGATCTTGGGATCTTGCTTGGCGCTGTCGAAATCCCGAAATACGACGCTTGATGGAACACCATTGCGGGCGGCAAGCTTTTGCACGGTGTTCAGGCCATTGTCCTGTACTATCAGGCCACGCCCCGTATCACCGGCAATGGCGGCAACCTGATCGGCCAGCTTTCGATTGCCCTGAATACCAGTTCCAACACCTTCCAGAATGCCAACGGTATGAGGCAACTCATCCAGCCAAACAGACAAGGACACTTCTGCATCCTGAGCACTGGCAGCTTCGTGCATATCGATCAGGGCCAGCACCTCAAATCCTGCTTCGCGATGGCGCGCCATCTTTTCGGCCGCATCTGGGTCTGAGGGGCTGACAGCAAAGCTCAGCGGGTACGGGAAATCCTGAAGGGCTTCAGCCCCAAAAGCCCCCTCATCGTCAATCAGGATAATCGACATCAAAGGCTTGGCTTCGGGGTTCTCAAAAGCCGCTGCATGGGTTTCGATTGGCCTTGCGACCACTTCGGGTGTTACCTCGGCTTGCTCCACCGGTGCGTCATCCCTGTCGGTCAACGGCACGACACGTTTGCCGATCAACGAACCTGAACTTGTTGACCCATCCCCGCCGATCTGAGGCAATGCCAGAACGCGCGGCTGACGGACAGGTCGGGTATCTTCTTCGCCCTCAACTGCAATCGGGTTATCCACGGGCACGTTTTCAGCTTCCGGTGTGTCGGCTGCGACTTCCGGCACCTCTTGGGTCTCGGGCTGCACCGCTGCAATCTGGGGCGATTGTTCGATCGGTGCTTCTGCTACCACTTCCGGTTCTGGCGTCTTTTTGGGCTCCGGCGGTGGTGGTGCGGCGGCAGTGATCGCCGGTTCGGCTTCGGGTTGCGGCGCTTCCGGTTCGGCAAGTGGGACTGGCGGCGCTGCAGGTGCATCTGTTTGAACAGTCACCGCCTGCGACGAAATCCCTGCAGGAGCCGCAGCCCCGGAAGGGGTCTCACCCGCTTCGGGCCGTGCGCCAGGATCAAGTTCAATACCGGCCAAGCCATCCAGAGAATCGGACGATACATCAGGGCTTTCAGGTCCCGATAGCGGCAATTCCACTAGATCGGCATCAGCACCGGCTTCATCAGCTTGCGCCTCCACCGGCGCAGGCGCCGCTGCCACCTCGGGCGCGGTTTCCACCACTTCAGGTTTGCGTGACAAAGGCGTGCTCAGTGACAGGACCGCACCAAGAGCCAAAACCGAGACCGCCCCGGCGATCAATCCACCGTAAAATCCGCCCATCGAATTCTCGCCTTTCGCGTTGTTTCGTGCCTCATCCACCCATACGCCATCTTCCGCGGCGCTCACCTGCGCTGCGCCAAGTTGGGTATGTCCTCTTGACGCTGCCGCACAAGCCTGAGCATGTATGTCCCGACATTATACCGCGCTCAAGGGCTGCATCGCCAGCCTGAAATGCCTATAAGAAGATAAGTACTCAAATGCTGCTGCTGATCGACAACTATGACTCGTTTACCTACAACCTCGTTCATTATCTGGGTGAGCTTGGTGCAGAGATGGTCGTGCGCCGGAATGACGCGCTGGATGTGCAGGAAGCAATGGCCATGAACCCCGCTGGTATACTGCTAAGCCCCGGCCCTTGCGACCCGGATCAGGCGGGCATCTGCCTGGCCTTGACGGAAGCTGCTGCCGAGACACAGACGCCGTTGATGGGCGTCTGCCTTGGCCATCAAACCATCGGTCAGGTCTTTGGCGGTAAGGTCGTGCGGTGCCATGAGATCGTGCATGGCAAGATGGGCACAATGAACCATACCGGCAAAGGCGTGTTCGCTGGTCTGCCTTCACCGTTCGAGGCCACCCGGTACCACTCGCTGGTTGTCGAACGCGAAACCCTTCCCGATTGCCTTGAGATCACCGCAGAGCTCGAAGATGGCACAATCATGGGTCTGCAGCACAAGGCGCTTCCGATCCACGGCGTTCAGTTCCACCCGGAATCCATCGCCTCCGAACACGGTCATGCCCTGCTCAAAAACTTCCTGAATGAGATGAAAGTCCCCGCATGAGCGACGCCCTCAAACCGCTGATCGGTGCTGCGGCCGATCGACCTCTGACCCGTGCCGAGGCCGAACAGGCCTTTGGCATCCTGTTTGACGGTGCCGCGACACCCAGCCAGATCGGCGGATTGCTGATGGCGATGCGCACACGCGGTGAAACCGTGGACGAATACGCCGCTGCCGCTGCCGTGATGCGTGCAAAATGCAATGCGGTAAAGGCCCCAGCCGGTGCGATGGATATCGTCGGCACAGGCGGCGACGGCAAGGGTACACTGAACATCTCAACCGCGACAGCCTTTGTGACGGCAGGTGCCGGGGTCACGGTAGCGAAGCACGGCAATCGGAATCTGAGTTCGAAATCCGGCGCTGCGGATGCTCTGGGTCAGCTTGGAATCAACGTGATGGTCGGGCCAGAAGTTGTTGAAAAAGCACTACAAGAAGTCGGGATCGGCTTTATGATGGCCCCGATGCACCACCCGGCGATTGCCCATGTCATGCCCTCACGGCAAGAGCTTGGGACACGCACGATCTTCAACATTCTGGGTCCGCTGACCAATCCCGCTGGTGTGAAACGACAATTGACCGGTGCCTTCAGTCGCGACCTGATCCGCCCGATGGCCGAAACACTTGGCCTGTTGGGCGCAGAGCATGCCTGGCTGGTGCATGGATCAGATGGCACCGATGAGCTGACAATCACAGGTGTAAGCTGGGTCGCATCCGTCGAAAATAGTGTTGTCAAAGAGATCGAGCTTCACCCGGAAGACGCAGGTCTGCCGGTGCACCCGTTCGAAGATATCATCGGTGGCACACCGGAAGAAAACGCCATCGCGTTCCGCGCTTTGCTGGACGGGCAGCCATCAGCCTATCGCGATGCGGTGCTGCTGAACTCTGCCGCAGCCCTTGTCGTCGCTGACGCCGCCAGCGATCTGCGCGAAGGCGTCGCGATGGCGCGCGACAGCATCGACAGCGGCAAGGCGCGGGAAAAGATCAACGCGCTGGCACGCATAACACAGGAAGCCGCATGACCGAGACCGTTCTGGACAGGATCAAAGCCTACAAGCTGGAAGAAGTCGCCTCAGACAAAGCACACAAGTCTCTGGAAACATTGGAATCCGAGGCCCGCAACGCGCCAGAAGTACGCGGGTTCGCCGATGCTCTGCACAGCGCCGCGCGTGATGGCTATGGTTTGATTGCCGAGATCAAGAAGGCCAGCCCCTCGAAAGGTTTGATCCGCGAAGATTTCAACCCACCCGCGCTGGCTCGGGCCTATGAAGCAGGTGGTGCTGCGTGCCTGTCTGTGCTGACCGACACACCCAGCTTTCAGGGCGCTAAGGAATTTCTAACCGAGGCGCGCGCGGCCTGTTCCTTGCCTGCACTGCGCAAGGATTTCATGTATGACCCCTATCAGGTGGTTGAGGCGCGCGCATTGGGTGCGGACTGTATCCTGATCATCATGGCGTCGGTCGAAAATGCACAGGCCGCCGAGCTTGAACAGACCGCCTTTGACTGGGGTATGGATGTTTTGATCGAAGTTCATGACGCCGAAGAACTGGAACGCGCAACGCATCTAAAAAGCCCATTGATCGGAATAAATAACCGTAATCTCAAGACCTTCGAGACAACTCTTGATACAACGCGCCACCTGTCGAAGCTTGTTCCAGCGGATCGCACCATTGTGTGCGAAAGCGGGTTGAGCAATCCGGCCGATCTGGCCGATATCGCCCGCTATGGGGCGCGTTGTTTTTTGATTGGCGAAAGCCTGATGCGGCAAGATGACGTGGCCTCGGCTACCCGAACGCTGTTGACCAATCCGCTTATTCCCGGAGTGATGTAGATGCCACTGACCCATTTCGACGCCCAAGGTCAGGCGCATATGGTCGACGTCTCGGACAAATCAGTGACCGACCGCGTTGCAATCGCTGCAGGTCACATCAAGATGGCACAGGAAACCTTTGATCTGATTTCAGAAGGTCGCGCCAAGAAAGGCGATGTTCTTGGCGTCGCGCGGCTTGCTGGGATCATGGGTGCGAAGAAGACGCCCGATTTGATTCCGTTATGCCACCCCTTACCGATCACCAAAGTCGCGGTGGAACTGACGTTGGACCCGGATCTGCCCGGCGTACGGATCGAGGCGACCGTCAAGACCTCGGGCCAGACCGGGGTCGAGATGGAGGCTTTGACCGCCGTATCCACCGCTGCTCTGACGGTGTATGACATGACCAAGGCTGTCGATAAGGCCATGGAGATTGGTGGTATTCGCGTCCTTCTGAAAGACGGTGGTAAATCAGGGCGTTACGAAGCGACATGATTTCTGTCGAAGACGCCCGCGCCCTCTTGTTCGACCTTGTTTCTCCGCTGCCTGCCGAGACCATTCCATTGATCAAGGCCCCCGCCCGGGTGCTGGCGCACGATGTTGCGGCCACGCGCGATCAACCACCCTTTGCGGCCTCTTCGATGGATGGCTACGCGGTCAATGCGACCGAAGTCGAACTGCACGCCATGTTCAAAGTGGTTGGCGAGGCCGCGGCAGGCCAGCGGTTTGAAGGCACTATTGGGCCCGGTCAGGCAGTCCGTATCTTCACCGGCGCGCCGGTACCCGAGGGCGCAGATTTTATTGTCATTCAGGAAGATGTCGACCGGCGCGGAGACCTGATCACCATCACGGATGCGCCCGGCCAAAAGCCCAATATTCGCCCCGCCGGAGTTGATTTTGCCGTGGGCGCTCAGATTACTGCACCACGACGGCTGCGCCCCGAAGATATTGCGTTGATGGCAGCGATGAACATAGCCTCGGTCCCGGTAACGCGGCAACCTGTGGTGGCGTTGATCTCAACCGGAAATGAACTGGTGATGCCCGGTGAGACACCCGGGCCCGATCAGATCATCGCCTCGAACACCTTTGGCCTCAAGGCGTTACTGGAAGAAGCTGGTGCGCATGTGCGTGTGCTACCAATCGCGCAGGACACCGTCACCTCCCTGGAAACGGCCTTCGGTCTGGCACAAGGCGCTGATCTGGTTGTCACCATCGGCGGGGCCTCGGTAGGTGAATACGATCTGGTCGCCGATGTGTCAGAATCGCTTGGAATGGAACGGTCGTTTTATAAAATCCGCATGCGCCCCGGCAAACCGCTGATGGCTGGTCGCTTGGGTGATACGGCGATGGTCGGCCTGCCCGGAAACCCGGTCAGTGCCATGGTCTGTGGCTACCTTTTCCTAATCCCGATGGTCCATCGAATGTTGGGGATTGAACAGGTTCTCAACCCGTTCCGGCGCGCGCTGCTATCGGCCCCGCTTACAGAAAATGGCCCACGAGAGCATTATATGCGAGCCGTTCTGGACGACGATGGTATTCGCGCTTGTAACGATCAAGACAGCTCGCTTCTCAGCGTTCTGGCGCAGTCCAATGCACTGTTGGTGCGCCAGCCACATGATCCGGCACGCGACGCGGGGGACGAGGTCCTTTACCTGCCCATTTAGCAAATCCGTTGACACAAAACGTGAACATGCGTAGAACAAAAGAAAACGCATGAGCGATGAGGTACGAGCGATGCTGACCAAGAAGCAATTGGATTTGCTGGAATTCATCCATAAACGCGTGCAAGCGGACGGTGTTCCGCCCAGTTTTGATGAAATGAAGGCAGCACTGGATCTGCGGTCAAAATCTGGGATCCATCGACTGATCACCGCACTGGAAGAGCGCGGCTTTATCCGACGCCTCGCCCATCGTGCGCGCGCCATCGAAATCGTCAAACTGCCAGAAAGTCTTGGTGGTGAACCTACGGTGGGTTTCAAACCTCGTGTGATCGAAGGTGACCGGCCCAAAGGTCCGCGCCCTGCGAATTTCGAACCTGTGACGGTTGATGCGATGGAACTGCCCGTCATGGGCCGGATCGCCGCCGGTGTGCCGATCGAAGCGATCAGCCATGTCTCACACAGGGTTGCGGTTCCGGGATCAATGGTATCGGGTCGTGGTGAACATTATGCGCTTGAGGTGCGTGGTGACTCGATGATTGACGCCGGAATCAATGACGGCGATGTTGTCGTGATCCGTGAGACCTCAGCCGCTGACAACGGTGATATCGTGGTCGCATTGGTCGAGGATCAAGAGGCCACATTGAAACGGTTTTTCCGCCGTGGACAGGCCATTGCGCTTGAAGCCGCAAATCCGGCCTATGAAACCCGTGTGCTTCCTGAGGACAAGGTGAAGGTTCAGGGCCGTCTGGTCGGTCTAATTCGAAGCTACTGACGCGTGCTGGGCGACCACAAGCGACGGCCAGAAACCTGAGAACTGGTTAGGATACGCCCTTTCGAAAGGGCCAGGCTTCCTGTTTTCTGAAGAATTTCAGGGTCGTATACGCTGCACTCACCGCTCAGCGCCAGCGATACCGGTGCTACAACAATCTGTTCTGGCCCGCATTCGTCAAAGGCACGCGCCGCCCGTTTTCCGGTCAGGTGGATCAGTTCTTTGTCGCCAAGCAGATAGCGTTGGATTCCCTTAGATGCCTTTGGCCAACGCTCGGCAGCCTTTGGTTGATCGGCACCGTCCCCGTCATTCTCTAACCAGACAGATGCGACGAATCCACTGCCCTTGTTCTTGCTCAACGCGCGGCCCTGATCGGTCATAATACCAACCAGACCTCCGGATTCGGCAATCAGCACATCGGGGCGGTGTCCCTGCCCCCACATCATGAAAGCCACAAGCGCCGGGGCCAAACCAACCCACCTTGCCCGCCCTTGCCACAGGATCAACCAAAGAAGGGACAGCGCAAGAACGGGTAAGACGAATTCGGCAGGGCTAACCACATATCCGCGCGCTCCATCCAAATCAGAAACCCAACGCGCAACTGCCAATATCCATCTCAGGCCCAAACCCATCACTTGCAGCGCCGGTGCTTCTAATCCAAACGGAGCCAGCAACGCAGCAACGACCGCCGCCGGAACAACCAGCATCCCCATCACCGGTACGGAGACAAGATTTGCCAACAACCCGAAATGCGACACGGTGTTGAAATGCGCCGCCCCGATCGGCGCTGTTGCAATCCCGGCTATTGCGGATGACATTACTAAGGCTAGTACGGGACGCAGCCACTTTGGACCAGGCATCGGACCGTAGTCGCGCAACGCACCAAACACGGCGACAAGCGCAGTCGTTGCTGCAAAAGACATCTGGAATCCTGGGCTTAATAAGGATTCGGGACGCAATATCAATACAATCAGAGCAGCAACCGCCACCGCACGCATTGAAATCGCGCGGCGATCCAGCAGCACTGCCCCCAGCATGACACACACCATGACGAAGGCGCGCTCGGTCGCGACATTTCCACCGGATAGAAACAGATAGATGGTTGCGGCAATCAATGCAAAGATTGCCGCCAGCTTTCGAACCGGAATGCGTAAAGCCAAGGCAGGAACCATCGATAACCCGATACGGCAAGCCACAAATACAAAGCCTGTCAACAATCCCATATGCAGGCCCGAGATCGCGAGAAGATGCGCCAAGTTTGATGCACGCAACGCGTCGAGTGAGGCCTGACCCATTCCGCTGCGATCACCAGTGGTAACGGCGGCGGCGAACCCACCGACCTCACCGGGCAATATCGTTCTCACCCGGTTTGAAATTGCCATACGCCAGGCGGTAATCCGCACGCCCTCCAGCCCATCGTGAACTGGCGCGGCAGTCAGAATCGGAACCCGTGTGTACCCAACGGCACCAAGCTGCTGGAACCAGGCATGGCGGCGAAAATCAAAGCCGCCGGGCTCGACCGGTCCCTGTGGCGGCGACAGGTGGGCGGTGGTCATGATCCTTTGTCCGGGTGAGAGTTCGACGGTATCACCATGCACGGACAACCGGACGTGCCGAGGTCTCAGATCAGGTGGAACGCTCGCAATCTTTACCTGATCCAATGTGACCCGCAGAGCATCCGATGCAGATCGGTCCAGCGCCACGACCCTACCTTCGACCGGGCCGTAGTAGCGCCATTGCAAAACCGGCTCGGCCACCATATGCGCCCGCGCACCCGCCAACAGGAAACCAAAGGCAATCAGTGCGATCCCAGCGGCCAGCGGAGACCAGGCAGCACCCAACCAACGGGTGGCGGCAACCGCAATCAGCGCAAGCGCCAGCACCCCTACGAACAGATCAACTTTGGGCTCGAACCTCAGGCTGAAATACCAACCGATCCCGATTGCCAGTAAAACCGGAGACCAGGCAAACAGATGCCCCCTTTGGGTAAGCAATGCGACCTTGACCCGTGTCAGAACACGCATGGTTGCCCCCGTCCTTCCGGCTGGGTAGATAGTCGCCAAGCTATGCCCGCCAAGGTTACCAAAAGGTTAATCCACACAATGTCCGATCAGGTCGTCACCCGCTTTGCCCCCTCTCCCACCGGATTTCTACATATCGGTGGCGCGCGTACTGCGCTGTTCAACTGGCTCTATGCCCGGGGTCGCGGAGGCAAATTCCTTCTGCGGATCGAGGACACGGATCAGGAACGTTCGACACCAGAGGCAACCGCAGCGATTCTGCAGGGCATGGAATGGCTTGGTCTGGATCACGACGGTGACGTCATCAGCCAGTTCGAAGGCGCGGACCGCCATGCCGAAGTCGCCCGTCAGTTGCTGGCTGAGGGCAAGGCCTACAAATGCTTCTCAACACAGGATGAAATCGCCGCGTTCCGTGAACAAGCGCGGGCCGACGGAAAATCAACCCTGTTCCGCAGCCCATGGCGAGACGTTGATCCGGCATCCCACCCTGACGGCCCTTATGCGATCCGTATTAAGGCACCGCAGGACGGTACCACTGTGATCCGCGATCAGGTCCAAGGTGATGTGACCATTCGCAACGACCAGCTAGATGATATGATCCTGCTGCGCTCGGACGGTACACCGGTTTATATGCTCGCCGTTGTTGTTGACGATCACGATATGGGCGTGACCCATGTGATACGGGGCGATGATCACCTGAACAACGCAGCGCGCCAGATGATGATCTATGAGGCGATGGGATGGGATGTGCCGGTTTGGGCGCATATCCCGCTAATCCACGGCCCGGACGGCAAAAAACTCAGCAAACGCCACGGCGCCTTGGGCGCGCAGGAATATCAGGCGATGGGATACCCTGCCGCGGGGATGCGCAACTATCTGGCGCGATTGGGTTGGAGCCACGCCGATGACGAATTCTTTACCGACGCACAAGCCAAAGAATGGTTTGATCTGGACGGCATCGGCAAAAGCCCGGCGCGGTTCGATCTGAAGAAACTGGAAAACCTGTGCGGACAACATATTGCCGTTGGGGAAGATGCTGCATTGCAGCAGGAAATCGAAGGTTATCTGGCCGCCGCAGACTTGACACCTTTGACCGCAACACAATCAGGTGATCTGACCCGTGCGATGTATTGCCTCAAAGACCGTGCGCGTATGTTCCCGGAACTGCTTGATAAAGCACATTTTGTGTTGGCTTCCCGGCCAATCGAACCTGATGAGAAGGCCGCAAAAGCTCTGGCATCTGTATCCGACGGTATACTGAAAGAATTGACGCCGCAGTTGCAAAATGCTAGCTGGTCCCGGAACGAACTGGAGGTGGCCCTGAATTCGTACGCAGAGGCGATTGGGGTTAAGTTCGGCAAATTGGCCGGCCCACTGCGGGCGGCGCTGGCAGGCCGTGCAGTCACACCTTCGGTATTTGACATGATGCTTGTGCTTGGGCGGGATGAAACCCTGGCGCGGCTTTCTGATGCAGCGAACCCTGACTGATTTCACATTCGGGTAATGCTGCTCCGCTAAGAACGGACTGCGCGACACCACGCAGTCGTTGCCTGCTTTGCCGGACAGCGATCTGGCATCAGTACGAATGAGGAAGGGATAAATATGACCGAGAGCGCAAAAACAGCCAAACTGACTGTCCACGGCGAAAGCTATGATCTGCCCATGTTTTCTCCGACTGCGGGGCCCGATGTGATCGATATTCGCAAACTCTATGGTCAGGCTGGTGTGTTTACATATGATCCCGGCTTCACCTCGACCGCGAGTTGTGACAGCACCATCACGTTTATTGATGGCGACAAGGGCGAACTGTTGCATCGTGGTTATCCGATCGAGCAGGTCGCGTCGAAATCACACTTCCTCGAACTCAGCTATCTGCTTCTTTACGGCGAGTTGCCGTCGGCCAAGGATCTCGAGAACTTCGAGACCACAATCACCCGGCATACGATGCTGCACGAACAGATGCAGTATTTCTATCGCGGTTTCCGCCGCGATGCGCATCCCATGGCGATCATGGTGGGTGTAGTCGGCGCGATGTCGGCATTTTATCACGATTCAACCGACGTCTCGGACCCGCATCAGCGCGAGATTGCATCTCACCGCTTGATTGCGAAGATGCCAACCATCGCGGCTTGGGCATATAAATACCACATCGGTCAGCCTTTCGTGTATCCGCGCAACGATCTGGACTATGCGTCGAACTTCTTGCAAATGTGTTTCGCAGTTCCTGCGGAAGACTACGAGGTAAACCCGATTCTGGCACGTGCCATGGATCGTATCTTCATGCTGCAGGCCGATCATGAACAGAACGCCTCGACATCGACGGTTCGATTGGCGTCTTCGTCGGGTGCGAATCCGTTTGCCTGTATTGCAGCCGGTATCGCCTGCCTGTGGGGTCCGGCGCATGGCGGCGCAAATCAGGCCTGCCTGGAAATGCTGGAAGAGATCGGCAGCGTGGACCGCATCCCCGAATTCATCGACCGCGCCAAGGACAAGGACGATCCGTTCCGCCTGATGGGCTTTGGCCACCGCGTATACAAAAACTTTGATCCGCGCGCGACTGTCATGAAACAGTCGGCGGACGAAGTGCTTGATCTGCTGGGCGTCGAAAACAACCCAAAACTGCAGGTCGCGAAAGCACTGGAAAAGCAGGCGTTGGAAGATCCGTATTTCATCGAAAAGAAACTGTTCCCGAATGTCGACTTCTACTCGGGCATCGTAATGGAAGCGATGGGTTTCCCAACCTCGATGTTCACCCCGATCTTTGCGTTGTCGCGCACGGTCGGCTGGGTCAGCCAGTGGAAAGAAATGATCGCCGATCCACAGAACAAGATTGGACGTCCGCGCCAGCTGTATCTGGGTGCGACGAGCCGAGACTATGTGGATATTGAAAACCGCTGATCTTCTATCACAAATCTACGCAAAGGCCCTGGTTTTCCGGGGTCTTTTTTTGTTCCGCGACGTTACTAAAATGAAACCGTTCTGAGGCAATCACAGGCCATCGCGTTGTTCGTTCTTTTCGCAAAGACGTCTTCAACCTAGTGTTGCGGCGTCTTGCAAATAGTTTTTGGTCATCATGCGTTTCGCCATATTGTTTTTAGTGCTGCTGCTCGCTCAGACAGCATCCGCGCAAACCCTGCTTGAAAGGGCTTTTGAAAAGCAGCAACAGGAAAACGCTGCGGGTTCGCTTGCGATCTTGGGGTTGGCGGGAATACCGGACGATTCTGCGAGCGCTATTTCGTTACAATCGAATACGGATAATCGCGATTACGATTTCAAATCCGCTCAACTGGGCGGCGGCTTTCGCCTGGCCGAAGGCGTTCCGATCTATCTTGAAGGATACATTGGCTACGCACGCTATGATCCCGTTTTGACCTTCAGCGGCACCGGAGACACCACTCGTATTCCTCTGAAATGGACCAGTCTCGCCCTCACCGGCGGGGTCGGCTATCAGTTCGATATCGGCGAGTACTGGAAGGTGACCCCGATGGCCCACATCTCGGTCGGGCGCACGCAATCTGATGCGTCGGTCGGGGCACAGGCGATTGCCAATCGCGTGGGGCTTGATCGGGACTTCCTTGAAAGCGGTGGCATCTGGGCTGGCGGCGCGGGCGGCTCGATGACTGTTTCGTACGACCAACCCCTATCCAATGATCGTGAATTCGAGGCAAGCCTGCGCTACACGCATATTGAATATTGGCCCATTGGTGACAACAAAGACCTGCTGGTCGAGTCTACGGCTGCAAATGCAGTCCTGTGGTCGCGTTACCGTTTTCCAACCGGCAGGCGCATGTTTGGGCGTCCGGTTCGATGGGTTGGCGATCTGTCCGTATCCTACCTGCTCGGGGATCAGGCGCTTGTGCTTGGCACCGACTGGCTGGCTCGTGTTGGTGGCGGGATCGAGGTTGATCTGTCCGATACCTGGGTGCCATGGGTTTCAACGACAAGGTTCATGGTCCGTTATTATGGAAGTGATACGGTAAACGGATTCTCGGCCGGGATAGGTATCAGCTTCTGAACGGTTGTATCAAAACAAAGTCAGTTGATCGCCGGGCTGAGGCGGCGGCGCAAAATCAGCACAGTTCAGCGGGGGCAGATCCACTGACAATCCTAACCGTTTCACTGCGGCGTTAAACCTTTGTGCAACCATCTCGGCATAAGTCCCCTCGCCCCGCATTCGGTGCCCCCAGCGGGGGTCGTATTCTTTACCACCATGCATTTCACGTAGCCGTGCCATGATCTTCTCTGCCCTGTACGGCTGATTCTCAAACACCCATTCCCGCCACAGTTCAGAAACTTCTCGTGGCAGTCGGAGCATAATCCAGCTTGCCGCTTCAGCGCCGGCCTGTTTCCCTGCCTCCAGCAGGTTCTCAATCTCATGATCAGTCAGCCCAGGTACGATTGGAGAGGTCATGACACGCACAGGAACCCCTGCCTGGGTCAGGTTTTGGATCATACGTAGCCTGCGTTGAGGCGATGGAGCGCGTGGCTCCATCCGTCGTGAAAGATCGGGGTCCAGTGTGGTCAGCGAAATGCCAACCCGGACAAGACCTTTCCGGGCCATAGGTGCCAGAACATCAAGGTCACGCTCGATCAATGCACCCTTTGTCACGATGGCGACCGGGTGTTGAAACGCACTTAGCACGCGAAGGCAGTCCCTTGTTATTTCGCGGTTTTTTTCGATCGGTTGATAGGGATCGGTATTGGTGCCCAATGCAATCGTCGCCACTTTGTACGATCGCGCAGAAAGCTCGCGTCGTAAAACCTCAGCAGCATTGGGACGTGCGATAAGGCGTGTTTCAAAATCCAGGCCCGGAGATAGACCCAGATAGGCATGGGTTGGTCGGGCAAAGCAATAAACGCACCCATGCTCGCACCCCCGATACGGATTGATCGAACGATCAAAGGGCAAATCCGGAGATTTATTGTAAGTGATCAGGCTGCGGGCAACCTCATCACTAACATCAGTCCGAAGAACCGGTAAATCTTCGGGCAAACACCAGCTATCTTCGGTCATTTCGGTTGAAAACCGTTCGAACCGGCCTGCAGTGTTCGACGCTGCGCCACGACCCGGATGCTTTAGGTCAGCACGCATTTGTTCACCTTACGTTCCATTATTCAGATCTAATGTAGACCCATTGCGCTGACAAGTTCTGCAATCCGGTTTTAACAAACCAGCAAATCAGGGCCCTGCATTCCGATTGATTGGTTGGACACGGGTAAAATGAAACAAATGCACGATGATCTTGCATATTTCGATGTCGCTGGGTGCAATATTTCAGCCTATAGGTCGGTCTCGGAGCCACCTAGGTCGCAATCGTCACAGTAGACCTGCGACGAAATGGCCAAAACGGAAAAAATGCCACCAAGGGCCGACGGCCCGCACAGCTCAGGGAAATACCCATGTCTGACGAAGACGACATCGTCCTGTCCGAACTAAATGACGACGAGCTCGTCGAGCAGATGTTCGACGACCTCTATGACGGCTTGAGGGAAGAGATCGAAGAAGGCGTAAACATCCTGCTGGAACGCGGATGGATGCCCTACGACATTCTCACCAAAGCGTTGGTCGGTGGTATGACTATTGTTGGCCACGACTTCCGTGACGGCATCCTGTTCGTGCCCGAGGTTCTGCTGGCCGCCAACGCCATGAAGGGCGGCATGGCGATCTTGAAGCCATTGCTGGCCGAAACCGGCGCCCCGCGCGTTGGCAAGATGGTGATCGGCACCGTCAAAGGCGACATCCATGACATTGGCAAGAACCTTGTAGCGATGATGATGGAAGGCGCAGGGTTCGAGGTTGTCGATCTCGGCATCAACAACCCGGTCGAAAACTACCTTGAAGCGTTGGAGAATGAGGCGCCAGACATTCTGGGCATGTCCGCCCTACTCACGACGACCATGCCATATATGAAGGTTGTGATTGACACGCTGGTCGAACAGGGCCTGCGCGAGGAGTATGTTGTTCTGGTTGGCGGCGCGCCGCTGAACGAAGAATTCGGCAAAGCAATCGGTGCTGATGGCTATTGCCGTGATGCTGCGGTCGCCGTGGAAATGGCCAAGGATTTCATGTCGCGCAAGCACAACCAACTGGCCGGCTAAAGCACGAGACCATACCGTGAGACAGGCCGTCCTTTTCGGGGCGGCCTTTTTTGTACCAAGCACGCGATCCTATATAAGTGTAGCCAGCCTGAGAGTTCACATGACCGATGCACAAATGCCAGATGATGACGGCCTGACCCGTCAGGGTTACACCGCACCGCGCACAGTAGAATCAATTCTTCTGATCGCCTGCGGTGCGCTGGCGCGCGAAATACTGGACCTCAAGGAACGGAATGGCTGGGACCATATGGCATTGACATGCCTTCCCGCCATTCTGCACGTACACCCGGAAAAGATCACTCAGGCAGTGGAGGACGCAGTTACCAAGCATCAGGACGCATATGATCGGATTTACGTTGTCTATGCCGATTGCGGAACCGGAGGTCTGTTGCAAGCTGCGTGCGAACGGCTGGGGGTCGAAATGATCAAAGGCCCCCATTGCTACTCATTCTTCGAGGGGAACTTGGCCTTTGCCGCGCATGGCGACGATGAGACCACCGCGTTTTATCTGACAGACTTCCTCGCAAGGCAGTTCGACGCGTTTGTCTGGAAACCGCTTGGCCTGGATCGACATCCTGAATTGCGTGAGATGTACTTTGGGAACTACACCAAGCTCGTCTACCAAGCACAGACCGACAATCCCGAACTTACCCGTCGCGCGCAGGAGTGTGCGAAACGGATGGGGTTGGAATTCGAGCGTCGGCAGACTGGATATGGCGATCTGGAAACGACACTTTCAGATTGGGCAGCACGCTAGCAAGAGTGACGATCAGGCGTTGGCCAGCGCAACCTCACGAATTCGTTCAATCATGGCGCGTAGGCCGTTCGATCGTTGCGCTGATAAATGATCTTGCAGCCCCAGGCGCGCCAGTTCACCACCGGCATCTACCTTCGGAACGTCGGCCACGGGCAAATCATTGTAAAGCGTGCGTAAAACCGCGATCAGCCCCCGCACAATCAGCGCATCGCTATCGCCATCAAATCGAAACTGACCATTCTCGATATTCGGATGCAGCCAGACCTGACTGGCGCAACCATTCACTTTGGTCGCAGGCACCTTGAACGCATCATCCAGCGGCTCCATCGCTTTGCCCTGCTCGATGACATGGCGATAGCGGTCTTCCCAGTCTTCCAGAAACTCGAAATCTTCGACTATCTCTTCAAAGGCCGGCGTTGCCATGGCGGGTCTGTCCTTGCGTTAAGCGATCACAATTGTGACCTATGCTCAGCTTTACCTACTGTCCAGCCCCCTGCATGGCTTTTCAAGATGTCGAAATTGCGATAACCCAATGCGGGTAATGTTGCGCAAAGCGTTGGGTCCATGCACAAAACTCTGACTGTTCTTCTGCTCTCTGCCACGGTTCTTTCGGCCTGTAACAGCTGGAGCAACTCTCGGGCAAATCCATCGAACTGGTTTGGCAGCAGCACCCCTGCCCCTACAGAGGTTTCGGCTAACGACGCGGACGCGTTGGTTCCACGCCAAAATAACGGCAAAGGCTTGCTGGCGCGACCAGAAGTCATCGATAACAGCGTTCCGATCGCCGTCATTAACGAATTGCGGGTCGACCCGACCGCCTCGGGCGCGATTGTGTATGCGGCTGGCACTGCAATCCGCCAGGGTGCCTACAATGCACAGCTTGCGCGGGTAAGATCCGAAGAGCTTACCAAGAATGGAATTATGGAATTCACCTTCCGCGTGGACTATCCGAACTATGCGACCGTTCAGGGCAACGAGAGATCAAGAATGGTATCCGAGGCTGTCAACGTGTCCAAACAGGATCTGGAAGGAATTCGTCTGGTTCGTGTCAAAGGCCAGCAAAACGCGTTGGAATCCCGTCGCCGTTAAAGCGAGACAACCTCGACCGCCTGCCCTTTGGCAGCTAACGCGATCTTGCCTTCGCACAGCTTCAGCGCGTCCTCACCAAAAACCTCGAACCGCCAACCGGACATGGCGGGTAGATCGCGTTCACCAGCGGCGATTTGATCCAGATCCGCGCTTGAGGCGATCAGTTTCGCAGCAACGCCTGCACTCTCAGTCTTTGATTTCAACAGAACGCGCAGCAAATCCGCAAGGGCGGGATTTACCTTCAGCTTGTCACGGCTGTTATCGACCTTTGGCAACTGATCCGGCGGGCAGTTCACGCCTCGTTTCACTGCTGCCAAAATGCCGTCCGCAATCGCACCTCTGCGCGCCTCGCGCAGCAACAAACGTGATCCTCCCAAATCCGAAGTGGTCTTGGGTTTTGTCGAAGCCATCTCGATCAGTGCGTCGTCTTTGAAAACCCGGCTGCGTGGCACGTTGTTACCTTGTGCGTGGGCTTCGCGAAACTGCGCCAGTTCTTTGACCACGGCTAGAAACTTGGCAGAGTTCGTCCGCGTCTTGACTCGGCGCCATGCCTCTTCGGGACGAATATCGTAGGTCTCGGGCCGGGTGAGGATACGAATCTCTTCCGCGACCCAGTGATCTCGCTGCGTCTTTTTTAGCGCTGCAGCCAGATGTTCATAAATATTCCTCAGATGGGTCACATCAGCCAGCGCATAGGTCTTCTGCGCGTCCGTCAAAGGACGTCGCGACCAGTCGGTAAAGCGTGAGGTTTTATCCACGCCTTCCTTACATATCTTTCGAACCAAGGTCTCATACCCGACCTGTTCGCCAAAGCCACAGACCATCGCAGCGACCTGAGTGTCAAACAGCGGCGTTGGAAAAACGCCAGCATCGACCCAGAATATCTCCAGATCCTGCCGCGCTGCGTGGAAAACCTTGACCACGCTTTCGTCCCGAAACAACTCATACAGAGGCTCCAGCGACAGGCCATCGGCCAAAGGGTCTACCAGAACCGCGCTGTCTTCATCCTCGGATGGGAACGCAAGTTGCACGAGACAGAGTTTCGAATAATAAGTCCGTTCGCGCAGAAACTCTGTATCTACAGTGACATAAGGGTATTGAGAGGCAGCCGAACAGAATGCGGCCAGCTCTTGCGTCGTTGTCAGGGTTTTCATGCGCGGTGCTGTTCTTGCTTTTGGTTTTTGTAACTGCCCGTGCCGTCCTCGTCCCGAGCGATATTGGACCATAGGACGAATAACCTTCGCGTGTAAATCACCCCACGGTGTTAGGGCAGCAGAACTGGGTCTTTGTTGCCCATACAATAGCGACGAAGGACCGCAGGATACAGTTTATGCTCTTGTATCAACACGCGGGCTGCAAGGTCTTCTGGCGTGTCTCCAACCCGGATGTCCACGCGCGCCTGCCCCAGTATTGGCCCGTCATCCAAGGCGGCGGTGACTTCGTGAACGGTGCAGCCATGCTCAGCATCGCCTGCTTCGATCGCACGGGCGTGCGTATTCAAACCCTTGTATTTCGGCAAAAGCGAGGGGTGGATGTTCAGCATCCGACCTTGAAAATGCGAAACAAACTCAGCAGTCAGAACGCGCATGAAACCGGCTAGACACACGATATCCGGCTGCGCTGCCAACAAGGGCTTCAGCAATTCTGCCTCGAACGCGGCACGGTCATTACCATGGGGCTTGTGGTCAACGGCGGCGATCATAATCCCGCGATCTGCTGCTTTTTTCAACCCTCCGGCATTTGCGTCATTCGACAAAACCAGACAAGGCCGGCCCGAATGATCCCCGGTCATGCTATCGACCAGCGACAACATGTTTGATCCGCCACCGGAAATCAGAATCGCAACGCGTTTATGGCTCACAGCAATTTGCCTGAATATTCCACACCGGGCGCGGCTGTAACGGTCCCGATCCGGGCAACGGATTCTCCGGCCTCGGACAACAATGTCGTCAGTTCGCCCGCATCTTCTGCCGCACAGACGACAATCATGCCGATACCGCAATTGAAGGTCTTGAGCATCTCGGATTCAGCGATCCCACCGGTTGCGGCCATCCATTTGAACACAGGCGGCAGGTCCCAAGCGTTCAAATCGATCTCGGCCCCCAGCTCTTCGGGCAGAACGCGGGGCAGGTTTTCAGTAAGGCCGCCGCCGGTGATGTGGGCCAGTGCATGGACCCCCCCTGCCCTGATCGCTTGCAGCGCCGGTTTTACATATAGCCGCGTCGGGGTCAGCAGCGCCTCACCCAAAGTACCGCCACCAAAAGGTGAATCCGCATCCCAGCCAAGCCCAGACATCTCGACCAGTTTGCGCACCAGCGAATAGCCATTCGAGTGCACGCCATTCGAGGCCAGCCCCAGCAGAACATCCCCTCGCTGAACGCCCTCAGGCAGCGTTTTGCCTCGTTCCATCGCGCCCACCGAAAAACCCGCAAGATCAAAATCGCCATCGGGGTACATGCCCGGCATCTCAGCCGTTTCCCCGCCGATCAACGCGCAGCCAGATTGCACACAGCCTTCGGCAATGCCTTCGATAATCCGCGCGGCAGTATCCGTGTCCAGTTTACCGGTGGCAAAATAATCAAGGAAAAACAAGGGCTCGGCGCCCTGGCAGATCAGGTCATTGACGCACATCGCCACGAGGTCGATCCCAACGCCATCGACAACACCGGTATCAATCGCAATTCGCAGCTTGGTGCCCACACCATCGGTTGCGCCAACCAGAATCGGGTCTTCGTAACCTGCCGCTTTAAGGTCAAACAGAGCGCCAAAGCCACCCAGCCCGCTCATCACTCCTGAGCGATTTGTGCGCTTGGCCGCGGGCTTGATCCGGTCAACCAGAGCGTTCCCCGCATCGATATCCACACCTGCGTCGGCATAGGTGATTCCATTCTTGCCCGCTGTCATGGCCAATCCCTCATGAGTGCTTTGCGCGCGGGTTATTCGATTGTGGGCGATGTTGCAACGGTCAGGCTTGACGCGGGCTGCCATCGTGATACGCAAGGCGCATCGGCGGGCCTGTAGCTCAATTGGTTAGAGCAGAGCGCTCATAACGCTTTGGTTGGGGGTTCGAGTCCCTCCGGGCCTACCATAATTTAACATATTCAATTGCTTACACGGCGACTTTAATGTTAAATTTTGGCTAACCGCCTAAGTAGTATGGGTTAAGCAAGTCGAGCTACATTGATGAGCTTAGTCCAATTCCAATTTCGTTGTCATTCTTCCATGACGATCTCCGAGCTATTTTCTATCTAAGATGGATAATTAGCGTGACGTTTATTCTTGAGGTTGCATCTCAAGACTTATGGTGGTTACTGAGACTGTCAGCCGTGTTTCCAAGGTGTGAACCTTGAACTACACGCAGAGGCCCCCGTGGTATGCTTCTCAGGCCGACTACGGGGGTTCATTCCAACAAATGACCTACGCACACTCCACATAGGGGTGCTAATATGACAAGCGGTAACGCCGTCAAATCGAAACACAATCGTGAATTTGTGCAATTGGGGTTAGCCAGACTAAAGCCGCATTTACTGACATTTAAAGCAAAGTTAGCCAAGTTATCGCGTTGTAATAAAACACATTTTTTTGCCCCTCCGGGCCTACCAAATCACCGCCCGATGACGATATCCGCACAAAGTCCGCCCATCTTTTCGCTGCTGCCCAGCCGAAGGATGCCGCCGTGCACGCGCGCAATGTCGGCGACAATCGCAAGACCCAGACCAACTCCGCTGCCCTGATTCTGGTTTCGAGCCGGGTCAAGGCGCGTGAAGGGTTTGACCGCTTCGGTGCGCTGTTCGGCGGGGATACCTGGGCCGTCATCTTCGACCCGAATGCGGAGTGATTTTGGTGTCAATGACAGGCTGACCTCAGCCCGCGAACCATAGCGAATCGCGTTGCCGATTAGGTTCTCGACCGCCCTGCGTATCGCCGTCGGACGCAGCATCGCGGTTCCTTGTCCTTCGACCGAAACCAGTTCGACCTTCTGACCTGCACGCTGTGCATCATCGATAATCTGGCTTAGCCATATTTCAGGCTCTACCACCTCGGGTGAGCTTTCCGCCGTTCCCCGCGCAAAGTCCAAAAACGCATCCAGCAGCGATTGCATCTCGTCCACATCCTGCAACAGCGGGGCTGCCTCTTCTTCCGGTAGCAAAGCAAGACCCAATTTAAGCCGTGTCAAAGGCGTCCTCAGGTCGTGGCTGACACCTGACAACATCAAAGTGCGCTGTTCGATCTGCCGCTCGATTCGGGAGCGCATGTCGACAAAAGCATTGCCCGCTGCGCGCACCTCAATAGCGCCGCCAGGTGAGTATGGCACCACGCGTCCACGACCAAACGCCTGCGCCGCATCCGCAAGGCGCGTAATCGGTCGTAGTTGATTGCGCATATAAAGAAACGAGATCGTGGTAATCAGAGCCGCAAAGAAAACCATCGTTACGATAAGCTGATGTGGCGCAGTCGGCGACAGGCGTCGCCGATCGAAACTCAGCTCCAGCGTGCCTAGATCGGTTGCCAAATACAGCCGCACCTCCTGCCCATTCGGCAGCGCAATGTCCTCCATTTGGGGCAGCAGCGTGCGCATTTCGGCGTCAACTTGCGGGGCGATAAAATCATACCACCGGCGCTTGCCAACCTGCGGCTCTTGATTCACAGGTAAAAATCGAGCTGTCATATTCAGCGCCGCAAGGTCTGACCGTGCAGCCGCCAACGCCTGTTGCTGTGTCTCGGTCCCTTCCATTACACCTAGCACCAGCGTCACCTCGCGTGCGGCTGTGCGGGTCATCTGGGC
The DNA here is from genome assembly GCF_947500045.1 of uncultured Ruegeria sp. Lineage (GTDB taxonomy): Bacteria > Pseudomonadota > Alphaproteobacteria > Rhodobacterales > Rhodobacteraceae > Ruegeria. The sequence goes on from NZ_CANMQQ010000003.1 coordinate 249,452, forward strand.
GGTAACCTCTTCAAGGTGCTTTTGCAGAAATGCAATCGCAACAACCAAAAGCACTACGATAACCGGCAATGCCAGAATAAGTGCGGCACGCGCATAAAGGCTGCGCGGCATATAGAGTTTGAGCCATCGGGTCGACATGCGCTAAACCTAGCGGGCTGCCCGGGCAAGAGGAAGAGGTCAGAATGCAAGCGCCAGACGATTTCGACCCAGCGCCCGGACGCGCCTATCAACTCGCCCCCGGCCTCAGACGCCTACTTGCGCCCAATCCTTCGCCCATGACCTATCGCGGCACCAACACCTATCTTTTGGGAGAGAAAGATATTGCCGTTATTGACCCGGGACCGCTGAGCGATGTGCATTTGCAGGCCATTCTTGATGCACTGCAACCCGGTCAACGGATAAGCCACATATTTGTCACCCATACTCATCTGGATCATTCCCCCCTTGCCGCCCCGCTTGCAAAATGTACCGGCGCGCCTGTGCTGGCCTTTGGGGGTCCGCAGGCGGGGCGTAGCGACGTGATGAACGAACTCGCACAGAACGGCCTTGCCGGTGGTGGTGAGGGGATCGATGCCGATTTCCACGCCGATATCGAGCTTGAGGACGGTGCACATGTCACGACCGATGACTGGACGCTTGAGGTCCTCCATACCCCCGGCCATCTGGGCAACCATATCGCACTGGCTTGGGGTGATGTCTGTTTCACCGCCGATCACGTCATGGGGTGGGCCAGTTCACTGGTTTCCCCCCCTGATGGTGACCTGACGGATTTCATGGCCGCCTGCCATCGCCTGCGCGCACGGGATTGGTCTGTTTTTCACCCGGGTCACGGTGCGCCCATCACAGCGCCAGCCGAACGGCTGGATTGGTTGATACAACACCGGTTAATGCGTGAGGCTCAGATTCTTGAACAGCTGGCCCAAGGCCCCGCCACCCCCCGCCAGCTTGCGCAGCGCATCTATACTGAAACCCCTGACGCGTTGCTGCCTGCAGCGGAGCGGAATGTTTTTGCCCATCTGGTCGATCTGAGCGGAAGATCCCAGATCGCACCTGATGATGCGCTTTCAGCGACCTCACGATTTCGCAGGCTTGGTTAGTCGATATTTTTTTATCAGCGATGCGCTTCTCCTCTGGACGGCGAAAAACCGGGTTGTTATACGCCCCTCAGTTCCGGCGTAGCTCAGCGGTAGAGCAGTTGACTGTTAATCAATTGGTCGTAGGTTCGATCCCTACCGCCGGAGCCAAAATCCAAAAAATTTCTCCCCGCTTTTCAGGATAGAGTTCATTGAACTCTAGCTCCACTACGATGCAGTAGGGAGACGGTGGTGCAATCTTGTCATTTGATTGCCTTGTCGCAGTCGAGTTTGGCGATTAGGACTCCACCCAATTTACAAAAATGGCAGAGTGATTTTCTGACAACAGGCCAACAGGAACAAGACCGGACATGAGCCATGAATACGAAATTGGGATGCTGTGGGTCGAGGGCCCGCTCAGCTATGTTGAGGTTCTTTGCGCGCAGTCATTTCTAGATGCTGGCCATCACGTAAAACTCTACCACTATGGTGATGTAAGGAACGTGCCGGAAGGGGTACAGCTTGTCAACGGCAACACCGTACTCGGCAGCGACCGATTTATCAAACACGGGCGTACGGGCAGCTTCGCATTGTTCTCGGACGTTTTTAGATATCATCTTCTTCGGCAAAATGATCGAATGATCTGGGCTGACCTTGATGCCTATTGCGTCAAAACCTTTAAGTCGGAGACGGGTCATTTCTACGCATGGGAATCTGATTATCAGATTGCTGGTGGAGTATTGGGGCTGCCATCAGATAGCGAAGCACTTGGGCAACTTCTTGAGATGACCGAAGACGAGTATGGAATTCCAGAATGGTACCCGGACGAAGAAAAAAAGCGCCTTGAAGATCTGAAGCAGGCCGGAACACCGGTCCATGTCAGTGAGTTGCGTTGGGGTGTATGGGGTCCACATGCAGTAACTCATTTTCTGAAGAAGACAGGTGAGTCAAAATACGCATTCCCAGAGCATTGGCTCTATCCCATTAGCTTCAAGAACCGCCGATTCTTAATGCGTGGAAAAATGGCTCGTAAAGTTCGGCGAGCAGTGACTGAAGATACATACTCCGTTCACTTCTATGGGCGAAGGGTTCGGCAATTTCTATCTACTCTCGGAGGGCTTCCCGAACCAGGCAGCTACATGGAACACTTGTTGAAAAATCACAACATTGATACCGCTGCTGCCCCCATCTTTACGCGGCAGGAACGCGAAGCCCAAAAAGCAGCTCAGAACATGAACTTACCTGAGACCTAAATCAGTAGGTGGTCTGGGGGTATTCTGCAGCAATCCAACTTGTTAAGGCATTACTCAGTTTGAATAATGTTGGCCTTTTCACTCTTGCGATCACCTTGATTTCTCGCTGAATCAGTTTTGCCTAAAAAAGCACCTTATCCTCTGGACGGCACAAAATCAGATTGCTATACGGCGCGAACCGTTCCGGCGTAGCTCAGCGGTAGAGCAGTTGACTGTTAATCAATTGGTCGTAGGTTCGATCCCTACCGCCGGAGCCATTCTTCCCTGACTGGCCCTATCCCATCAGCGCATCACTGAAATCCGCGCGCAGGTTGCGTTTCAGAACCTTTCCGGTTGCGTTCAACGGCAGAGCGTCGACGAATACTACCTTGTCCGGCACTTGCCATTTGGCGATTTTACCATCGAAATAGGATATCAGATCCTGTTCGGTTGGTTCTTCGCCCTCGGCCTTAACAGCGACCAATAGCGGCCGTTCATCCCATTTCGGATGCGGAACCCCAACAACGGCAGCAGTAGCCAGTTGAGGATGCGCGACAGCGATATTCTCCAACTCGACCGAGCTGATCCATTCACCACCCGATTTGATGATGTCCTTAGAACGGTCGCGAATGGTCATGTAACCGTCAGGGTCCAGTGTTGCCACGTCGCCAGTTGCGAACCAGCCATCTTGCAGCAATGCCTCATCTTGCATGTGGAAATAACTGTCCAGCACCCAGTGCCCGCGTACCATCAGATCGCCCTGTGTCTCACCGTCATGCGGGAGATCGTTGCCGTCATCGTCGACGATTTTAAGCTCAACTCCAAATGGCGGGCGGCCCTGACTCTCACGCAGCTTGTACTGGGCCTCAAGCGGCATCCCCAGATGTTTCGCCATCGGATAATTCGTAGTGCCCAGTGGGCTCATCTCGCTCATTCCCCAGGCGTGAACGGTATCGACACCATAGGTCTCGCGGAAGGTTTCGATCATCGAGGGTGGACATGCCGAGCCTCCGATCACTGTGCGATTGAGGCTTTCCAGTTTTGTTCCGCACTTCGCGGCATGAGCCAGCAGCCCCTGCCAAATGGTTGGCACCCCCATCGCCAACGTTACCCCATAAGTGTCAATCAGATCGACCAGCGCTTCACCATGCAGGCCAGGCCCTGGCATTACCATTCGCGAGCCCGACATTGCGCTGGCATAGGGCGAGCCCCACGCGTTGACATGGAACATCGGCACCACCGGCATCACCACATCCATGGCGGAAAAGCCGATCACATCCTTCGTGTTAGACGCAAAACTGTGCAGCACCGTAGACCGGTGCGAATAGAGAACGCCTTTGGGATTACCCGTCGTGCCTGACGTGTAACAAAGACTGGAGGCGGTATTTTCATCAAAGTCGGGCCACGTGTAGTCATCATCACCGGTTTCGATCAACTCATCATAAAAGACCACTCCGGGCACTTGTGATGCCACCTCTTCATCTCGTGCGCCCATCAGCACATAGTGCTGCACTTCGGTCAGATGCCCGTGCAGCGCAGCCACCAATGGCAGAAAGGTTGCATCGAAGAACAGAACCCGGTCCTGTGCGTGGTTGATGATATAGGTCAGCTGTTCGGGAAACAGACGCGGGTTGATCGTGTGACACACAAAGCCCGCGCCAGAAACGGCATAGTAAATCTCAAGGTGCCGGCGGTTGTTCCAAGCCAGTGTGCCGATGCGATCTTGTGGCTGCAACCCCAGTTTCGAAAGCGCCGAGGCCATCCGCCGAGAATTTCGTGCAATTCCGGCCCAATTGGTCTCGGTCACGGTGCCGTCTGTTTCGACCGAGATGATCTCGGTCTGGCCGTGATAGCGTTCGGCGTGATCAATCAGCGACGAAATCAGCAAAGGCTGCGTCATCATCTGTCCCAGCATGGACATTCCTCCCATCGTCAGCGCATGACCGCGCCCTTGGTCCTTGGCAATGACCCTGCCAAGAATTCAATTGTCTGACAATAAAAGAGTGCAGCCGGGTGCCGCGTCAACCGCGATGGCGCAACGCGTAATCGACCAAAGCAGCAGTTGATCCGTCCTTACCCACGGTACTGACCTCACCATCGACTATGGGACCAAGCGAAGTGGCCAGTTCCTTGCCCAGTTCAACGCCCCATTGATCGAACGAGTTGATGCCTAGCAGCACGCCTTCGACAAACACACGATGTTCGTACAACGCGACGATCTGGCCCAGCACATAAGGCGTAAGCTGCGGATACATCAGCGTGGTTGAGGGCCGGTTCCCCGAGAACACACGATGGCGCGCCTGACGTTCAAGTTCATCTCCGGTCAGGCCCTTTTCCTCCATCTGCGCCCGCGCTTCATCAAGTGATCGACCGCGCATCAGAGCCTCGGACTGAGCAAAGCAATTGGCCAGCAGCAACCGATGATGATGTGTCAATTCTGGCTCGTGCCCTTCGGCGGCGGCCATGAACTCGCAGGGGATCACATCGGTGCCCTGATGAATCAACTGATAAAATGCGTGCTGCCCATTGGTGCCGGGTTCACCCCAGACCACCGGACCGGATGGTACCGTAAGATCGCTGCCATCCATCGCGACGGATTTGCCGTTCGATTCCATTTCAAGCTGTTGAAAATACGCCGGGAGACGCAGCAGGCGTTGATCATACGGCAATACCGCACGGCTGGCATGACCAAGCACCTGACGGTGCCAGACACCTACAAGCGCCAGCATGACCGGAACATTCTCCGCCCATTCTGCCGAGCGAAAATGCAAATCCATCGCCTGTCCACCGCGCAGGAAAGAATCGAACGCGTTTGAGCCGACGGCGATCATGACTGGTAAGCCAACCGGCCCCCAAACGGAATAGCGCCCGCCCACCCAGTCGGCGAAGCCGAACACGCGTGCCTCGGGGATACCAAACGCTTGCGTCTTATCAACCGCGCTTGAAACCGCCGCAAACTGTTGCGACGGGTCCCCACCGCCATCCACCATCCATGCCCGCGCTGTCCGTGCATTGGTCATGGTTTCAATGGTTGTGAAGGTCTTGGAGGCGACGATCACCAAGGTCCGTGTCGGATCAAGTGGTCGCAACGTATCCGCGATATGCGCACCATCCACGTTCGAGACATAGTGCAGCCTTGGCCCATCGTGGTATTGCGACAGCGCATGGGTCGCCATGACCGGCCCCAAGTCTGAGCCGCCAATGCCGATATTCACCACGTCAGTAAAACTGCCCCCTGCCCCCTTGATCGCCCCGCCACGCACCTCTTCGGCGAACACACGCATCCTTTGCAGTGTATCCAGAACGTCTGGCATCACGTCCTGACCATCAACTTCGACTGGTCCACCATCAAGGTTGCGCAACGCAGTGTGCAGCACCGAACGCCCTTCGGTCTCATTGATCTTTTCGCCCGCAAACATCGCAGCCCGGCGATCAGCCAGGTTGGCCTGGTCACAAAGTTGGATAAGTGCTGACCTGATATCGTCGTCGATCTGCGTTTTTGAATAATCAAACAACATGTCGCCGGTCGAGGCCGAGAAGCCCTGTGCCCTGTTTGAATCCGCGTCGAACAGATCAAGTATCCGGCGGCCTTTCAGGGACGCCGCAAAAGAGTTCAGTTGATCCAATTGCATCGCGATTACTCCGCCCAGTGAACTGTCATGCCACTCAGCACAGCTGCGATCGGGGCCTCCTCGGGCGGCAATGACATGGCACGGTCCAGAGCATCCCGCTTGGCTCCTCCAAATATGACAAGGTGTTTCGACATCGCGCCCTCCAAAACCGGTGCGGTCAGTGTGATCCGCACCTCAGGCTGCACGTCTGTGCGTGCCACTGCCAATGTCGGCGCATGGTTATCCAACGCGGCGGACAAGCCTTCCATCCCGGGAAAGAGCGAAGCAGTGTGCATATCCTCCCCCATGCCCAACACCAGTACCGATAAAGGCAAAACCGGGTTAATCAGGCTTTCGATCTCGGGCAATACCGCCTCGGGCTCGTGACCCGCGACATACAGAGGGATGTATTGCGCGACGGATGCGCGGCTGGTCAGCAGCCTTTCACGGATCAATCGCTCGTTCGAGCGTTCGTGATCCCCCGGCAAACATCGTTCATCGGTGGGCAAAACACGCACGCGATCCCAATCCAGATCAGCCGCACATAACCCATCGAACACAGGCCCCGGTGTGGTACCGCCGGGAACGGCCAGCGAGACGGCATCGTGGTGCAGCAACGCGGCCTCAAGGTCGCCAGCTAATGCGTTCGCTACATCAATTGCCAGCATATCACGATCGGCGTATTCTTTGATATTCATGGGTTTATTCCTTGCCAGCGGCGGTGATCTCGTTTCATCAGCAGTTCGGCATCCCCTGGTCCGGTGCTGCCATTCTCATAGGGTTTGGGAACGTCACCACGCGCCTGCCAACCGGCGATAATCGGATCGGTCCAGGCCCAGGCGGCCTCGACCTCATCGCCACGCATGAACAGTGTCTGGTTGCCGCGGATGACATCCATGACCAGCCTTTCATAAGCGTCGGGCGGATCCTGATTTTCAGGGCCCAATGCCTCTGCAAAGCTCATGTCCAATGGCACGTCGACCAAGCGCATACCGCCCTGCCCAGGTTCCTTGATCGTAACCTTCAGGGTGATGCCTTCGTTCGGCTGCAAACGGATCGACAGCGCATTGGCATGGCGACCAGCCTCTTCCCCGAAAATCGAATGCGGCGCGTCCTTGAACATCACATTGATGACAGACGATCGCGCCACCAGTTCTTTTCCCGTGCGCAGATAAAACGGTGTCCCCGCCCAACGCCAATTACTGACATGCGCACGCAAAGCAACATAGCTTTCGGTCGTAGATCGGGGGTTTCCAGCGGCTTCACGATAGCTGCGGCCATCACCGCCACCCGCAAACTGGCCGCGCACGATGTGATGCGGCTCAACCGGGTCAAGCGCGCGGATCACCTTGAGTTTTTCATCACGCACTGCGTCCGGGTCGAATTTTGCGGGCGGTTCCATCGCGATCAGGCACAACAGCTGCATCAAATGGTTCTGCATCATGTCACGCATGGCGCCTGCGCGTTCATAATACTCTTCTCGCCCGTCTATGCCGACGGTTTCGGCCACAGTGATCTGGATATGGTCGACATACTGGCTGTTCCAGAGCGGTTCGAACAGCATGTTGCCGAACCGTACAGCCATCAAGTTCTGAACTGTTTCCTTACCCAGATAGTGATCGATCCGATAGATCTGCCCTTCGTCGAAATGCGCCGCCAAAGTCGCGTTCAACGCGCGGGCGCTTTCCAGATTATGACCAAACGGCTTTTCAACAACGATGCGTGTCTGCGGCGTAGCTAAATCGTGCGCTCTGATCCGTTCGGCTAGCGGCCCAAACAATCTTGGCCCGACCGAGAAATAAAAGGCCCGGATACGATCCGTACTCAGCCTATCGACCAACTGCGCCCAGCCTTCGTCGGATAATGCATCCAGCGGAACATAGTCCAAACGCTGCAGAAAACCCCTCACAGCCTCAGGGTCTTTTGCCCGCTTCGGCGCGTGCTTGCGCAGCGAATCGGCGACCATCCCACGAAACGCATCAACCGTTAATCCAGCCCGCGCCGCACCTATGATCCTGGCAGCCTCGGGCCACTGTCCGGCACAGTAACGCCGAAACAGAGCTGGAACGATCTTGCGCTGTGCCAGATCGCCAGTTCCGCCGAAAATGACCAGATCAAATGGGTCAACAGGTATGACGCGAGAAACCATGGCTTTTCCTTACCTTGCCGCTTGAGGCATGTCCAATGTTAGCGCAATCATTCGGCAATTTTCTTCCAACATCAAAACTCTGTCAGCAAAGGGTCAACATACTTAACTAAACTGGTGCAAACGGTTAAGTCGGTTCAGTGAATTCACAGAACCGGATGCCGGAATGAAAGACAACGCCACTCAGGCAGCAAATATCGGGAAGTTTCAAAACAGTTTGGTGACAGCGGACGGGCAGACGCGCGCCTCAGTTGCACTGACCAATCCCGAGACATTGTGGTTCAATACAGGCACGCTGTGCAATATCGAATGCGTGAACTGCTATATCGCCAGCAGCCCGACCAATGATGCGTTGGTTTACATTACTGCGGACGAAGTGCGCGAATTTCTGGATCAGATCGAAGATCGCGGGTGGCCGATACGCGAGATCGGATTTACCGGCGGTGAGCCGTTCATGAACCCCCAGATGATCGATATGACCCGTGCGGCACTGGAACGCGGATACGAGGTTCTGATCCTCACCAATGCAATGCTTCCGATGATGCGTCGCAAGATGCGCGATGGGTTGCTGGCCCTGCAGCAAGAGTATGGGGATAAGCTGATCCTTCGCGTTTCTGTCGATCATTATCGCCCTGAACTTCATGATGAAGAACGCGGCAAAGGCAGTTTTGCCAAAACTCTCACCGGTATGGGGTGGTTGCGGGACAATAATCTCAAAATGGCCATCGCGGGGCGGACCGTTTGGGGCGATTCCGACGCTGAAAGCCGCGCAGGATATGCCGCGTTTTTTGCCGAGCATGGGTTTGATATCGATGCGCAGGATCCGGGCCAAACAGTCCTGTTTCCCGAAATGGACGAAACGGTAGAAGTGCCCGAAATTACAACCGCTTGCTGGGGAATTCTAAATAAATCCCCAGATGCGGTCATGTGCGCAAGCTCCCGCATGGTGGTCAAGCGCAAAGGCGCAGAGCGCCCGACGGTGCTGGCCTGCACCCTGCTGCCGAATTCACCTGAGTTCGAAATGGGAGAGACCCTTGCCGAAGCCGAGGCCGACGTACACCTGAATCACCCCCACTGCGCCAAATTCTGCGTTCTTGGTGGGGCGAGTTGTTCCGGATGATCAATTAAGTTCCGGCGACTTCCAAAATTTCGTACCCGTGGCACCCGCAGAAACGCGCCACCCCTTCTTACTCAGTGCAAAGAATGATCGGCCCTCTGTGAAGTGGAGCGTTTCGCCCGAACGATCCTCTCCATACATCGCACCTGTTTCTGCCGTCGCGTCATAGCCCTGGCTGATGAACTTTTCCAAATCCGCGGGTGTTTCGAACAGAATGACAAACTTGGTTTCGAACCCACCAATTCCGATGGCCCCACCGACCCCGCCTGTACCCATATTCATGTATGTGTGTTGTTCAGTTTCCTTTGAAACGGCTACACCGCGGCCGTAGCCAGCCGACACTGGAAACACGGTCACTTTACGCGAGTCGAATACAGCATATCCGGCGCTGACATCGTAGAGTGCTTGCGCCTGCGGGTCTTCTGCAAGCAATTGATCCAGAATGTCGCCTGCCATCGCATCCAGCTTGACACGCGTCTCTTCTGGCGTCGCTTCGTACTTTAACAGTTCGGAAGTGGAATCAATGGTGTCATCAACCGCGTTGGCACCCTTTTCAATAGTATTCCCAACGCCTTCTGCGCCGCGGCCGATAGCGGTTGCTGTGTTCTCGGCCCCTTTTTTGATCTTGTCCAGAACGCCCTCAGCAAATGCAGGGCTGTTCAGACAAAGCGCCACGGCAATGAATAGTATTCTGGGCATAGTGGAATTCCGCATGAGACCATCAACTTGGTCGACACCATAACCCAATTGCCTCGATTGAAAACCAGTCTTTAGAACGCGCAGATGATATTTGTCTCAGCTTCAGTTCACCTGGAATTCGCCGACCATGTTCCTCCACTCGCCCGGAGCGATCATCTTGCGATGGGTGAAACGGACCGAATGCAGCGGTCCCTCAATCTCTTTTTGCCAATATTCAACGAATTCAAACAGCTTTGGATGATCCGGGGCAAGATCGTAGTCCTGCCAAATGAACGTGTTCAGAACGTGAATATAGTCGGGCATATGGTAGAAGAACTCGGCCGTCGTTAACCCGTAACCTCTGAGCATAAGTTCGGTTTCGCTTTGCGCCATTCAGACCTCCAAATTTATTACAAGGTCTTCTCAGGGTAACATGGAAACTACCTAATACTTAGATAACAATATGTTACTCTACTGTTACCAAGCTAAATTGGCCTCGAGACGGTTGCTTGCTTGCACCTTATATGCCGCGTCTGATAAGGTGCATCCACAAGATATAGATCAAAAACAAGACACGGGCAGCCTACGTGAGCGATACGCCAGAAACACCTGAAAACATGGATGAAACTCCGCCAGAACGCCCGGTCTATGATGGCCCGACGGTCTCTATCGAATCCGAGATGCGCACGTCCTACTTGGATTATGCCATGTCTGTCATCGTTTCGCGCGCGATCCCCGATCTGCGAGACGGGTTGAAGCCGGTGCATCGGCGCATTCTCTATGCAATGCACGAAACCGGGAACACGCACGACAAATCCTATCGCAAGTCCGCCCGTCCGGTTGGCGATGTGATGGGTAAGTACCACCCACATGGTGACAGCGCGATCTATGACGCGCTGGTGCGGATGGCACAAGATTTCTCGATGTCTCTGCCGCTGCTGGATGGTCAGGGCAACTTTGGTTCGATGGACGGCGATAACCCGGCGGCCATGCGTTACACCGAAGTGCGGATGGATAAGCCTGCCGCATCCCTACTGGCCGATATCGAAAAAGACACGGTCGATTTTCAGGACAACTACGACGGCAAAGACAAAGAGCCGACCGTCCTGCCCGCCCGTTTCCCGAATATGTTGGTCAACGGTGCCGGCGGTATCGCCGTGGGTATGGCAACCAACATTCCGCCACATAATCTGGGCGAAGTCATTGACGCGACGCTGGCACTGATCGACGACCCGGATCTGACGTCCGAGCAGTTGATCGAATACGTCCCCGGCCCCGATTTCCCGACCGGCGGCCTGATGTTGGGCCGCTCGGGTGCGCGCAAGGCCTATCTGGAAGGCCGCGGCAGCGTCATCATCCGCTCAAAAACCCGCGTCGAGGAGATCCGCAAAGATCGCTATGCCATCGTCGTGGATGAGATTCCCTATCAGGTGAACAAGGCTTCGATGATCGAAAAGATCGCTGAAGCGGTGCGCGAGAAACGCATCGAAGGTGTTTCCCACGTCCAGGACGAATCCGACCGCAACGGTGTACGTGTCGTAGTCGAACTTAAACGCGATGCAACGCCCGAAGTGGTCCTGAATCAGCTGTTCCGCTTCTCGCCGATGCAGACCTATTTCGGCTGTAACATGCTGGCATTGAATGGCGGTCGGCCCGAACAGTTGACGCTTCGTCGCTTTTTGACCTCGTTTATCGACTTCCGCGAAGATGTCGTCGCCCGTCGAACCGCGCATCTGTTGCGTAAGGCGCGCGAACGCAGCCACATTCTATGTGGTCTGGCCGTGGCCGTCACCAATATCGATGAGATTGTGACGACGATCCGCCAATCTGCAGACGCCGCTGAGGCCCGCGAAAAGCTGATGACTCGGCGATGGCCCGCGCAGCCGATCCTGGAATACATCGCGTTGATCGATGATCCGACCCACACAGCGAACGAGGATGGAACCTATAACCTGTCCGAAACGCAAGCGCGCGCCATTCTGGAATTGCGGTTGCAGCGCCTGACCCAGATCGGTGTGAAAGAAGTCACCGACGAGTTGGAAGAACTGGCAGGCAAGATCAAGGAATACCTTGAAATTCTTGGCTCTCGCGAGCGCATTATGTCCATTATCGGTGACGAGCTGCGTGAAGTACGCGAACAGTTTGCTGTGCCGCGCCGCACGGAAATCGTCGACTGGTCTGGCGACATGGACGACGAAGACCTGATCGAACGGGAAGACATGGTCGTGACAGTCACCTCGGGCGGATACATCAAGCGTACCCCGTTGGCCGACTTCCGTGCGCAGAAGCGCGGCGGCAAGGGTCTGTCGGGCATGCAGACCAAGGAAGAGGACGTGGTTACCACCCTCTTCGTGGCGAATACACACACGCAACTGTTGTTCTTCACCACCGATGGAATGGTCTACAAGCTCAAGACCTGGCGTCTGCCGCAATCGGGGCGCACCGGCAAGGGCAAGGCCATCGTCAACATTCTGCCGATCCCAACCGGAGTTTCCATCGCCGCGATCATGCCAGTGGATGTGCCGGATGAAGAATGGGAAAACCTGCAGATCGTGTTCGCCACCAGTGCGGGCACCGTGCGACGCAACCGCCTGTCGGATTTCACCAATGTGAAACGTAACGGCAAGATCGCGATGAAGTTCGAAGAGGATCATGCGGATACCAAACTGATCAACGCGCGCATCTGCTCGGATGATGATGACGTGATGCTGGTCACAAAATCCGGTCGTGCGATCCGCTTTTCAACAACGGATGTACGGGTATTCAACAGCCGGTCCTCGGTCGGTGTGCGCGGTGTGCGCCTGACCGGCAAGGATGAGGTGGTCTCGATGTCGGTTATCCGCCACTTCAACGCCACTTCGGATGAACGGGCCGCTTACCTTAAGATGCGCCGTCTGATGGCTGGCGTGACGGATGAGGCCGAGACGGATGAAGATGAAGGCAATGCTGACAGTGTCCTGCCTCAGGAACGCTATGCCGAGATGTCGGCGGCCGAGAACCTGATCCTGACCATCACCGCTGGTGGCGCGGGCAAACTAAGCTCCAGCCACGACTATCCCGTTCGCGGCCGTGGCGGCATGGGTGTTGCAGCAATGGACAAAGCCATGCGCGGAGGTGAATTGGTGGCATCCTTCCCGGTCGAGATTGACGATCAGATCATGCTGGCCACCTCCAAAGGTCAGTCGATCCGGGTGCCGGTTGATGGAATATCCTTCCGCTCCCGCAGCGCCGGGGGAGTGAAGGTCTTCAACACCGGCAAAGGCGAAGAGGTCGTCAGTGTGGCCTGGATCGCGGATCAGGGCGACGAAGAGGCCGAAGAGTGAAAGATCAAGAAAGAAACCGGGTGAGATAAACTCGGTTTCTTTGGTCTAAACTTTCCAACGACCGCTCAGCAGGCAATGTGTGCATTCGCAGCGCACGCGACGATGTCGGCATTGTGGATAAGATCAGCCCAGAAGGCCTCGGTCGGCTGCCAAGCGGTCTTTGAACCGCTTGGCAGGTCTTCTCACTTAATACTTAGACTAGTCTTCCTGCAGACTAGTGGCTGTATTTCTTGATCTCACCACTTTTGATGCGATCGAGGTAGCTGTTCATTTCGCGCTTCACGACTGGTGCCAGGAAGTAGAGCGCCAAAATATTGGGAACACAGATTAGGAAGACCAACGCATCCGAGATATCAAGGATCGGACCAAGCTGAACCATGCAACCCAATGCCACAAAGGCGCAGAAGATTACTTTGTACAAGGTCTGCGTGCTTTCACCAAACAGATATGTCCAGCCCTTCAGCCCGTAGTAAGACCATGAGATCATGGTCGAGAAGGCAAAGAGCAGAGCCGCGATGGCCAATACGTATGGGAACCAGCTGATCTGCCGTTCGAATGCCGCTGAGGTCATGGCAACCCCGGTTGCATCCCCGGCAAAGCCCGGTGCCGCTACTTGTGTGGTGCCGATTACTAATGCAGTAATGGTACAAATCACGATGGTGTCTATGAATGGCTCCAGCAGAGATACATAGCCCTCGGTAACAGGCTCATTCGTCCGAACAGCAGAGTGCGCGATAGAAGCAGAGCCGATCCCGGCCTCGTTTGAAAAGACCGCCCGTTGGAAACCGATGATGAGTGCACCAAGCGCTCCACCAGCGACGCCTTCCGGGGTGAGCGCCCCGCTAAAGATGTTGCCAATCGCTGCTGGGATATAGGCCCCATTCATTAGGATCACGATGATTGCAAATACACAATAAAGCACTGCCATGAACGGCACCACTTTCTCAGTCACAGCCGCAATAGATTTGATACCGCCGATGATGACAGCGAATACGACACCCGCCAGGATCAGGCCTACAAGCCAGCCAAACCCGTCAAGCGCCCCGCCAGCCACGGTGTTAAGCTGCACATAGGCCTGATTGGACTGGAACATATTCCCAATGCCAAGCGCGCCAACAAAAATACCAATGGCGTAGAATGTTCCCATGAACCTTCCCAGGCCAGCCCGACCCTGCGCCGCCAGTCCGTCGCGCATGAAGTACATAGGCCCGCCAGACACCGATCCGTCCGGGTTCTGCTGACGGTATTTAACACCGAGAGTACATTCCACGAATTTTGTCGACATGCCGAGGAACCCTGCAAGGATCATCCAGAAGGTGGCACCTGGTCCACCAACGGTTACCGCCACAGCGACGCCACCGATATTACCGATCCCAACTGTCCCTGAAACCGCCGTTGCCAGGGCCTGAAAGTGCGAAACTTCCCCGGCATCGTTTGGATTAGAGTAATCGCCGCGAACCAGCTCAATCGCATGCTTGAAACCACGAAGGCTGACAAAGCCCATGTAGAATGTGAAAAACACCGCACCAACCACGAGCCAAAGCACGACAAGTGGAAGTTGTGCTCCGAATACCGGGATTTTGAAGAACACGATCTGCCCGACCAGCGCTGCAATCGGAGCCGTAATCGAGTTGATGGTGTCGTCGATCCCGGCGAATGCCGGGGAAGCCAGGGCGGCAAAGAGCACTGAGCAGGCGATTAAATGTCGATAAGCCATGTTGTCCCTCCGGAGTTTCTTTATAAATTCTGTCTTCTTTGTTTTAGGGGACGATCAAAACCGGAACTGAGCTGATCTGGACGAGTTTCGATGGCGTCGTGCCAAACAGCATCGTCGACATACCACTTTCACCACTTCGTCCGGCGATTATCTGAGCAACATCATGTTCAATTGCCATCTCAGCAAGTGTTTCGGCCGCCTTGCCGTGCCGAACTTCGGACGACGACTGCACACCTGCCTCTTCGACGCGCTTCATGATTGGTGCCAGCACTACATCCCTTGCCCTTGTTAGTTCTTCTTCGCGCCGCTTGTGCCGCGCAGAGAGCTCTTCTGGGGTATGAAAGCTGTAGGGTGACCAGTCGATGACGTGGGCTAAGATCAGCTCTGCATTCGATGCTTTCGCGCGTTCGATTGCATGCGCCAAAGCACGTTGACTGCCTTCGCTTCCTTCAACAGCGACAAGGTATTTGTTCAACATATTGGGCCCCGCTAGAGTTTTTCTGCCCCACAACGCAATAAGAACGTTGGGATAATTTTTTGTATCTGACCAATCTAGAGGCGAGATTAACCCAAAGTCACGTACTTTCTGTTTGCATCGCTGACCAACCGCGCTCAGTTCCCGACATTCATTTTGGTTGCAGAAACCGTAATTTTGGCGCAAAGCGGACAGCGCCCTCAAGTCAATTCCTGAATTCGTAAACTTGCGCACACCTTTGGGAGGTTAATATTTGACCCTCACTCAAAGCGCATACAACGACCCAAACTTGTCCTCAAGATACGCCAACAAAGGCTCCGGCCCCGGTTCAACTCCACCTGCCCGCTGGATGACCTCGCGTGGCGCATAAAGTCCGCCGAATTGCTGGACGTTCTCGCGCAACCAACCCGTTGCGCCCGAGGTGTCGCCTTTGGCCAATTGCGCATCTAGCTCAGGAACAGCTTTCTGTAACGCTTGATTGAGGCACCCCGCATAGACATTGCCCAGCGAATAGGTTGGGAAGTACCCAAACAGACCAACGGACCAGTGCACATCCTGCAGACATCCATTCGATGGCTTGTCGACCGCATATCCGAAATCAGCTGCAAAACGGTCGTTCCATGCGGCTTCAAGGTCGCCGACCTGAAGATCACCCGCCATCAGCGCACGCTCAAGATCGAAACGCAGCATGATATGCAGGTTGTACTGAACCTCGTCCGCTTCGGTTCGGATATATCCGTTGTGCACGCGGTTGACCGTAGCGTAGAAGGCATCCGCATCTGCGATACCAAAATCACCAAAGGCTTCCTTCATCTGGTCGAACAGCCAGCCGGTAAAGGCGCGAGACCGGCCCAACTGGTTTTCGTAAATCCTGCTTTGGCTTTCATGCACACCCATGGACACGCCGCTTCCCAATGGCGTCAGCAGATAGACCGGATCAATGCCCTGTTCATAGGCCGCATGACCCACCTCATGAATCGTCGAGTAGAAGCAGTTGAACGGGTCGGTCTCGCTGGTTCTGGTGGTGATGCGCACATCCAGCCCACTGCCCGAACTGAACGGGTGTACCGCCTTGTCGACGCGGCCGTTGTTCAGGTCATACCCGAATGCGACGGCCAGCTTTTGCGACAGGCGCATCTGGGTCATTTCATCAAAACTGCCGGTCAAGGCCGCAGGTTCGGGCCGATCCAGAACGGCTGCGCGCAAGGCAACTAATCGCGGGCGCATCTGGTCGAAAATCTCGGCGATCTGGGCACCCGTCGTGTAGGGTTCGTAATCCTCGACCATTGCATCATAGATATCGCCACCTTGGGCAAGCGCCGAGCCCTCCTCGCGCTTGAGAGCAACAACCTCCTCAAGAACAGGCAGGAAGGCTGCAACATCTTCGTCAGCACGGGCCTGCGCCCATTTTCCCTGTGCCTCGGACGTCAGGCGCGCAATCGCCGTGGCCAAATCCGACGGAACCTTTACCGCACGTTCATAGGCGCGGCGAATTTCCCGCAGTTGGGCCTTGTCTGCATCGCTGGTTGCATATGCGCTTTCCAACCACTCCGCGACACGCGGGTCTGATCGACGTGCGTGAAGCACAGCTTCTATCGCGGCCATCTCCTCGGCCCGCTGCGGAGCGGCGCCGCGCGGCATCACGGTTTCCTGATCCCAACCAAGACGTCCGGCAATCTGGCCAAGGGCCGAGGTTTGGCGCTGATACGCCATCAGGTCGTTGAAAGCTGTCATCTAAATCATGCTCCGCGCAAAGAGGTTGCAATGGGATAGGCCGTCAAAAAACGTGCGCGCAGGATCAGTATCCAGACCACAACGGCCATGAGTTGGTGGAATATCGCTATTTGCCAGGGTGCTGCATAGATCACTGTCATGATCCCGACCACAACCTGTAGTGATAGCGCGGCAAACAATGCATTAAAGGCGAACCGGGTCTGCGGGTGCGCGCTGGCGCTGCCTCGCCGCCAGACAACGATTCCAAAAGCCAACAGCAGATAGCCGGCGCAGCGGTGGATGAACTGCACCAGACCCGGGCTTTCGAAGAAGTTTCGCCACATCGGTTCCAGCATGGTCGCATCCGGTGGCAGGATTTGGCCTCCGATCAACGGCCAATCCGTATAAGAACGACCGGCGTCGATTCCAGCGACCAAAGCACCAATGAGTATCTGCAAAAAGGCGAAATGCATCAGGCCTGTGGACAGCGAGAACAACCGCGCTTCTTTTGCACGGCGGGCTTGCATCAGATCGCGTTCCTCGCGCCCCAACATGAAGATGTACCAAGCCAGAAACCCGAGGATCACAAACGCAAGCCCCAGATGAACGGCCAGTCGGTAGCTGGCGACGGCGGTCATCCCCTCGCCCTGCGTCACGCCCGAGGCGACCATCCACCAGCCGACAGCCCCCTGTACGCCGCCCAATGCTCCGGGGATCAACAAGCGCCCGGTCCAACCTGTCGGAATCTTTCGGGCTGCCAGGAAACCAAAGAAACCAATCGCCCAGACCAGACCGATCACACGGCCCAGCTGGCGGTGGCCCCATTCCCACCAGTAGATTGACTTGAAATCGTCCAGCTCCATCCACTGGTTCTGGATACGCCATTGATCGATCTGCTTGTACTTGTCGAACTCGGCCTGCCAGTCGGTTTCAGAGGTCGGCGGGATGGCTCCGGTGATCGGGCGCCACTCAGTGATCGACAGGCCGCTATCGGTCAGGCGGGTCAGACCACCGACCGCGATCATGATGACCACAAGCGCGAACAGGATCATAAGCCAGATGCGAATGGCCTGACGCGCGCCGCCACGCCCACGATCAAGCAATCCCGGTTGAACTGCCTCTTGTTTTTCCGTGTCTGAGACGTCTTCGAAGATGCTGCGCTTACCGCTCATGCTGTCCTCTTGTGCCTTGGATTTCGTCGCAAGCTAGGTTGACTTGGGCATGAGGTCCAGCCTCAGCCCCGATCCTTCCAGCGGACCATCTGACGCATGACACCATGCAGCATCTGCACATCCGCCCGCGTCATCCGCATTCGTGACCACAGATTGCGCAGGTTTGTCTTCATCCCTTCGGCTTTTTCGGGAGGATAGAAGAAACCTGCTTCTTCCAAACGGTCCTCGTAGTGTTCGACCAGTTTTTCGACCTCGATCCCCGTCGCCCAGTCGCCTTTGCCCAGATCAGTGGCTTCATGCACCACATCCCCGGTCTGGCGCATCCACTCATAAGCGGTCAGCAGCACACATTGCCCAAGATTCAACGAGGCATATTCAGGGTTTACCGGCACCGAGATAATCGCATTTGCCTTGGCGATATCCTCATTCTCAAGCCCGGCGCGTTCAGGTCCGAACAACACGGCGACCTTCTCGCCCGAGGCTACCTTTTCAGCGGCGATCTGCATGGCCCGTTCGGGGCTGAATACGGGTTTGGTCAGGCCCCGTTGCCGCGCCGTGGTTGCAAAGACATAGGTCCGATCCCCCAATGCCCCGGCCAGATCGTCAAACAGTTGTGCCTCATCCAACAGCCGCCCTGCCCCGCTGGACATCGCGACGGCTTTGGGGTTTGGCCAACCATCGCGCGGCGCAACAATCCGCATCCGGTCTAGCCCGAAATTCCACATCGCCCGCGCTGCGGCGCCGATGTTTTCTCCCATCTGCGGGCGCACAAGCACAAAGGACGGCTGAGATTTGTCGCTGGGCATCATGGACTCCAAAAAAGCTCCGCCCGCTCTAATCCTCTCGTCCCGTCAGGGCAAGCCGCCCCTGCTTTTTCTGTTCCCAATTACATCTGGCAGAGGCATGAAAGTTTGCATCCCCGGCACAATCCGCTAAACCCCGCGAAAGACCGAAAGCCAAGGACGCGCCCATGGACACCCCAGAGCAGCCGCAGATATATCTGATCACCCCGCCAACGATCACCCTGAGCACGTTCCCCGACCAACTGTCCCGCGTATTGGACGGGGCCGAGATCGCTTGCATCCGATTGGCGTTGGCTGGCAGTGACGAAGACACCATTGCCCGCGCCGCAGATGCCTGCCGCGAGGTTGCCCATGCCCGAGACGTGGCGCTGGTGATATCAAACCACGTGCTTCTGGCACAACGGTTGGGGCTGGATGGTGTGCATCTGGACGATGCAGCACGCTCGGTCAGGGCCGCGCGCAAGGAACTGGGCCCGGATGCCATCGTCGGCAGCTTTTGCGGAGCTTCCAGCCACGATGGCATGTCCGCTGGAGAAGGCGGAGCAGACTATGTTGCCTTTGGTCCGGTCGGAAACGTTGCATTGGGCGACGGAACCCGCGCCGAGCACGACCTGTTCCAATGGTGGTCGCAGATGATCGAGGTTCCGGTCGTGGCCGAGGGTGGTCTGACCGATGGATTGGTCCGCGATCTGACCCCCTGCACCGATTTTTTCGGCATAGGGGATGAAATCTGGTCACAGGAAAACCCGCTAGACGCGTTGAACACACTGATCGCTGCAATGCGCTGAGGACCGTGAGCGTTAACCCTTGCACCCGCTCCGGGGCTGCGGCATGACACCAGACATGACTCAGAACTGCGAAATCCTGTGTATCGGATCGGTCCTTTGGGACGTGATCGGGCGCTCTGCCAGCGTGATGCGGCAGGGATCGGACGTTCCGGGGCGGATCACGCGCCTGCCCGGCGGCGTCGCCATGAACATCGCCATGACGCTGGTACGCTTCGGGATGACCCCTACATTGCTGACTGCAATCGGACGTGATCCCGAAGGGGACGAACTGACCAACGCCTGCGCTCGGATGGGTATGATCACCGATCACATTTATCGGTCGCAAGACCTGCCAACCGATCGCTATATGGCAGTCGAGGGTGCGAATGGTCTGATCGCTGCCATCGCCGATGCACATTCGCTCGAAGCTGCTGGCGCCAAGATCCTGCGGCCCCTGATGCATGGGCCATTGGGCTATGAAAACGATCCGTTCGAAGGGCCCGTGGCGCTGGATGGAAACCTGACGCTGGACCTGCTGAAAGAGATCGCCCAAAGCCCCGCTTTTGCCCGTGCTGACCTGCGCGTAGCGCCGGCCTCGCCCGGCAAGGCTGAACGTCTACTGCCCTTTTTGAAACACGCCCGAGCGACGCTTTACGTGAATCTCGAAGAGGCAGGGTTATTGTGCCAGCGAGAGTTCACCGATTCCGAAAGCGCCGCCAAAGGCCTGCTCGACCGAGGTGCATTGCGCGTTCTTGTGACAGATGGCGGCAACTCTGCCACTGTCGGCAGCGGCGATAATATTCTGACCCAGAAACCACCTTCCGTTCTGGTCACGCGCGTGACCGGTGCGGGCGATACATTCATGGCCGCCCATATCGCCGCAGAGGCAAACGGCGCGGACAATGACGCCGCTCTGGCCCGCGCTCTGCACGCTGCCGCAACATATGTTTCCGGAGAAACTCCACTGTGATCAACATCCAATATTCTGCCGAAGTCCGCGACGCAAAAAACGCTGGGCATCCCATCGTTGCGCTGGAAAGCACCATCATCACCCATGGGATGCCCTACCCCCAGAATATCGAGGTCGCCGCTCAGGTCGAACAGGATATCCGCGACGCAGGCGCAGTTCCGGCAACGATTGCAGTGATCGATGGCGTGTTGAATGTTGGTCTCGAACCGGATCAGCTTAAGGCGCTGGGTCAGACGCAAGGCGTCGCCAAGCTGTCGCGGGCCGACATGGCCGCCTGCCTTGCCACCGGCGGCACCGGCGCCACCACCGTCGCTGCCACCATGATTGCCGCGCATTTTGCGGGTATCGAGGTTTTCGCCACCGGCGGTATCGGCGGCGTGCATCAGGGCGCCGAAACTTCGTTCGATATCTCTGCCGACCTTCATGAGCTTGCGCAAACGCCGGTAACCGTTGTCGCGGCGGGTGCCAAAGCCATCCTCGATCTGGCCAAAACGCTTGAGGTACTTGAGACCCTAGGCGTACCCGTTATCGCGCATGGCCAAGATGAGTTTCCCGCTTTCTGGTCTGCCAAGTCCCCCTTGGCCGCACCCTTGCGGATGGACAGTCCCGCAGACATTGCAAAGGCTCATGCCACTCGTCGCGCACTGGGCCTACCGGGCGGACAGCTGGTCGCCAATCCGATCCCACAGACCGACCAGATCGCAGCTGAAGAGCTTGCTCCGATCATTGCGTCGGCTCAGGCTGATGCCGAAGCGCACAGAATTACCGGCAAGGGTGTGACCCCCTATCTGTTACAGCGCATCTACGAACGCACCGAAGGTCGTTCGTTAACCGCCAACATCGCGCTGGTGCGCAACAACGCGCGCCTGGCAGCTGGTATTGCAAAGGCCCTGATCAACAGCGCCGGGTAGCAATCGCCTATTGTACCAAGACCTCGGACTGCTTAACTAAATCCGCAAACCACTCAGGACCGCAATGAACACGCCGTTTGACGAAGAACCTCATCGCCGCTCGGGCCTGTTATCCGGGTTGCGCGCGTCATTTCTGACGGGCATTGTCGTCATTGCTCCGGTCTGGCTGACGATCTGGCTGATCTGGTCCGTCGTGGGCTGGATCGACAGCGCGGTGCTGCCGCTCATTCCCCAGAAATTCCAACCTTCGGAATATGTGGGAATCAACTTGCGTGGCGTCGGCGTCATCATCTTCCTGATTTTCACGATCATCGTCGGCTGGATCGCCAAGGGCATTCTTGGCCGTTCGCTGATCCACTTCGCCGAAAGCCTTGTTAACCGGATGCCCGTTGTCCGTTCGGTCTATTCCGGTATCAAACAAATTTCGGAAACGGTCTTTGCACAGACAGAACGCTCTTTCGAAAAGGCCTGCCTAATCCAGTATCCGCGCCGCGGGATTTGGGCAATCGGCTTCGTGTCGACAACGGCCCGGGGCGAGGTTAGCGAGCGTGCCGACACGGCTGGCGAATTGCTAAGCATCTTTGTCCCTACCACCCCGAACCCCACATCCGGTTTCTTGCTGTTCTTTCCAGCCGAAGATGTGATCTTGCTGGATATGTCGATCGAGGACGCGGCCAAACTGGTGATTTCGGCGGGGCTTGTATACCCCAACGAAAAAGACCCAACACAACCGCCTGAATAGTTAACCAAACATAGCGGGCAGATCGACCGTACTGCGTTCGCCCAGATCTTTCTTATGGGCACGCAGGAACTGATCAGCGGCCGCGCGGCCGGCCTGTTTCAACCTGTTCAGCACCACCGGGTTCGGGACAGTCTTTGTCGCCGCTGACAAATCATTCATCAGTTCATCATCCGCGATCATGTGAACCAGTACCCGGTTCATCTCACCCGCCCTCAACTTGCCTTCTGCCAACAAGCGCTGAACAAAGTTGATCGCCCGCAACTCGCGAAACAGGGACGAATTAAAACTGATTTCGTTGATCCGATTCTGTATCTGCTGCGGCGTCTTGGGCACCTCGTCCCGTTCCAGCGGATTGATATTCACGATCACCAAATCGTCGGGTAAATCATCACCGAACAAGGGATAGAGCGCCGGGTTACCGGTATAGCCCCCATCCCAATACGCCTCGGTCCGATCAGATTTTGGATCGTATATCTCGACTGCCTGAAAAAGGTTGGGCAGACAGGCCGACGCCAAAATGGCATCCGTGGAAATCTCGTCGCCTGTGAACACCCTGATCTTGCCACTGCGCACACAAGTCGCGCAGACAAAAAGATCCGGCCCCTCATCCGCGCAAATCTCATCAAAATTAAACCGATCCACCACCGGCTCCAGCGGATTGCGATAGAATGGTCCGTAGGCATACGGCGACACCAGCCGCGACCATGTCTCCGCCATCGAATATGGCAGTGAATACTCAAGCGCCTGCGCAATGTGCGCGGGCTCAATACCGCGCATCCAATGGGCGATCCGCATATCACCGACGGCTCCCATCCGTTTCCACAATCCATCAAGACATGCCCGCGCACCGTCACGCCCCGCATGCACCATACCGGATTTGAATGCGGCACCGTTCAGGGCCCCGGCCGAGGTTCCGGTAATCGCCGCAACTTCGATATCCTCTTCATCCAACAACCGATCCAGCACGCCCCAGGTAAACGCCCCATGCGCCCCTCCTCCCTGCAGTGCCAGATTGATCTTTTTCACAACTGAAACCTTTTCTTCTGTTCAACATACCTCGGGGGTATGGGGGTGGTACCCCCATGAAACCTCACAATGCGGTCCAGCCCCCATCGACCGAAATCGTCGTCCCCGTAATCTGCGCCGCCGCGTCTGAACAAAGAAAGATCGTTGTTCCGCCCAATTGCTCGACGGTGGCGAATTCCTTGGACGGCTGCCGCTCCAGAAGGACATTCTTCACCACATCCTCGCGGCTCATGTTGTATTCCTTCATCGTATTTGGGATCTGCGCTTCGACCAGCGGGGTCAGGACATATCCCGGACAGATCGCGTTGCAGGTAATCGGTTCCTGAGCAGTCTCCAGCGCTACGCTTTTGGTCATCCCAACCACACCGTGCTTGGCCGCGATATAAGCCGCCTTGAAAGGTGAGGCCGTCAAACCATGGGCCGAGGCGATATTCACAATCCGACCCCAACCTGCCGCACGCATCATCGGCAACGCTGCCGCCATCGTGTGGAAAGCTGAATTCATGTTGATCGCAATGATCGCGTCCCACTTGTCGGTTGGAAACTGGTCGATCGGGGCTACATGCTGAATACCTGCGTTGTTCACCAGAATGTCACAGGCACCCGCCTGCTCGATCAGGGCGCGGCATTCATCACCTTTCGACATGTCCGCCTTGATGTAGCGCGCATTGGTTCCGGTCTCTTGCCCAATCTCGGCGGCCAGTGCGTGATCCTCTTCCCGGTCAGTGAACGAATTCAGAACCACGTCCGCACCGGCCTTGGCCAGCTCACGCGCAATGCCCAGTCCAATCCCTGAATTCGATCCCGTAATGATGGCCGTTTTTCCCGACAAGCTCATGACCGCTCTCCGTCCTGATTTCGTTTCGGGCACACAGTGCCATGCTGCACCTGCAAAGGAAACGGGGAATGATCGGGCGGGAACGTCCCCGCAGATTTTGCCAAAAAAAACGCCCGCACGAAGCGGGCGTTAAGTTATTGAGGCAGGTTTCATACAGGCAAGAAACCTATCGAGCAGTACGCCCTTTATAAGCAATTCTGTGCCTTCATCCAAGCTAAAAGTTTGATAATAAGAAAAATCATGGCTACGGTGAATCCCAAACAAAATAAGGCCAGAGCAGGATTGTTTCCAAAATGAGCCCCGATTATCTCCATCCCTTCCGTCCAGCAATTGCGGGAATCGCCTGCATTTTGGCGGCCTCGTTCGCTTCGGCAGAATCGGCCCATGGCATAGCTATGTATGGCGACCCTGCCCTACCACCGGATTTTGTGTCGCTGCCCTATGCAAACGCGGACGCGCCTAAAGGCGGCAAGGTCGTGTTCGGCAATACCGGCGGCTATAACAGTTTGAACCCGTTTGTGCAAAAAGGCACGTCACCCTGGCAATTGCGATTTTGGACCCATGAAAGCCTAATGGGCCGGTCTTGGGACGAACCTTTCTCTCTTTACGGGTTGTTAGCCGAATCAGTTGAGACTGATCCGGACCGAACCTGGGTCGAATTTACACTGCGGGAAAATGCCGAATTCTCGGACGGAACGCCGGTCACTGTCGAAGACGTGATCTGGTCGTATGAGACTTTGGGCACCGAAGGTCATCTGCGGTATCGCGGGCTTTGGGGCAAGATTGACAGCATAGAACAGACCGGCCCGCGCAGCGCCCGGATCACTTTTAACGACCCCGATCGCGAACTGGCGCTGATCGCCGGATTGCGCCCAATCCTGCAGAAGGCACAATGGGAGGGGAAATCATTCGCGGATGCCCAGTTGCACGACATTCCCATCGGATCAGGACCATATGTGATCGATGATTACGAAGCCGGCCGTTTTGTAAATCTGCGCCGCAACCCGGACTATTGGGGGGCAGATATCCCCTACCGCAAGGGTACGATGAATCTCGACGACATGCGGATTGAATTCTACGGCGACGGCACCGTCGCTTTCGAAGCCTTCAAAGCCGGCGAGCTTTCCGCTGTGCGCGAGTTCAACGCGGACAAGTGGAACACTCAGTACAACTTTCCCGCAGCTCAGCGCGGCGATGTCGTGAAGACGGAAATCCCTCATCAAAAGCCATCGGGCATGACTGGGTTCGTCATGAATACGCGCAAGGCACCGTACGATGATTGGCGCGTTCGCGAGGCGCTGACGCTGGCGTTCAACTTCGAGTTTATCAACGACACCATCACCGGTGGCGCGCAGCCGAGGATTACATCGTATTTTTCCGGCTCTACGCTGGGCATGCAGCCCGGACCGGCAACGGGTCGGGTCGAAGACCTGTTGCAACCCTATGCCGCCGAGTTGCCCCCCGGCACGCTGGATGGATATGAATTGCCGCAGGGTGATGGATCCGAACGCAACCGTAGCAACATCCGCAAAGCGCTCAAACTACTGGAAGAGGCAGGATGGACAATTCAGGACGGTCAGCTTCGTAATGCCCAGGGTGAGGCCTTCCAGGTTGATCTGGTGATCAGCCAAGGCAGCCTGAATGTCGTGCAGGATGTGGGTGTAATCGCAGAAATATATGCCCGCGCCCTCGAACGACTTGGCATCCAGTTGACTGTCGAAAAGGTCGATGACGCGCAGTATACCTCGCGTATCGACGCGCAGGATTTCGATATGACCCCATTCCGTCGCGCACTCTCACTATCGCCGGGTAACGAGCAACGCCTGTATTGGGGCAGCGAAAACGCCGACACTGCGGGAACGCGCAATGTAATGGGTTTGACCTCTCCAGCAGTAGACGGGTTGATCGATGCGATGTTGGCGTCGGAAAGCCATGAAGATTTCGTTGCCGCAACCCGCGCTTTGGATCGCGTGTTGACCGCTGGCCGTTATGTCATTCCGATCTGGAGCTTTGATGTCGGCCGTATTGCCCACATAAAAGAACTGAGGCAACCCGACACTCTGCCGATTTATGGCGACGGACCTGAATATATGCCTCAGGTCTGGTGGTATCAGGATTGACGAACCCTCTCTATTTCCATATTTCATGAAATATGGAAATAGAGATTCACGACAAGCTCGGCGCGCTTGCGCATCCCAAACGGCTGGATTTGTTCCGGCTGCTCATGCGCCGCTATCCTGGTTCAGTTGCCGCCGGTCAGATAGCGGACGCGCTGGGGCTTAAGCCCAACACGACTTCTACCTACCTAAACGCTCTCAAATCTGCCGGATTGATCGAACAGTCCCGCAGCGGGACGTCGTTGCAATATACGGCGAACCTGCCTGCGGTGCGGGGATTGTTTGATAGCCTTCTGGGTGAATGCTGTCAGAACCGCCCCGACCTCTGCCTGCAAACCCCCAAGGGGCCTTTCCTCAAGAACCCGGACCGCGTTATGAACGCTCTTTTTATCTGCACTGGGAATTCCGCCCGTTCCATCATGGCCGAAGCGATTCTGAACGATGCAGGTACCGGGTTATTCCGGGCGTATTCCGCGGGCAACGCCCCAACGGACGGGCCGAACCCAACTGTATTGGAGCTGCTGCAGAAAAAGGACTTCGATGTTTCGAAGTTGCGCTCAAAATCGGTGGAGGAATTCACCGTCGAAGACGCACCCAGAATGGATTTCGTTTTCACCGTCTGCGACCACGCGGCGAACGAAGCCTGTCCAGCTTGGCCCGGTCAGCCTATGAGCGCCCATTGGGGTCTGCCCGATCCGGTCAAGGCCGAAGGGACCGAGGCGCAAAAGCAGCTGGCGTTCCAGCAGACCTATGGTTTGCTGCGCAACCGCATCACAGCCTTTGCGAGCCTTCCTTTTGAAACGCTCGACCGTATCTCATTGCAACACAAGGTGGACGATATCGGCCGGATGTCCGATTAGCCCCTCGCCAACCCAAGGATTTCTCCATGAACATACTGGTTCTGTGTACCGGCAACTCAGCCCGGTCCATCCTGCTGGAATCGATCTTCAACCATAACGGCGACGCGCGTGTTCGCGCCTATTCCGCGGGTTCCAACCCGACGGGGCGGGTTCATCCGCAATCCCTGGCGCTGCTTAGTGCCGAAGGCCATGACCTTCGCGATGCCCGGTCCAAAAGCTGGGATGAGTTTGCCGCAGAAAACGCCCCGGAAATGGACATGGTGATCACCGTCTGCGGTTCCGCCGCCGATGAAACCTGCCCCGTGTGGCCCGGTGCACCCTTGCGCACGCACTGGGGCGTCGAAGACCCCGCCGCCGCGTCAGAGGCCGACTGGGACACCGCCTTTCGCACCGCATATGACATTCTGGGCCGCCGCGCCCAGGCCCTGCTGACGCTGCCAATTGAAACCATGGATAGCGCACAACTTACCGCTCATCTCAAACGTATCGGAGACATCCAATGAACGCCCGCCAGTACTTTGCCGAGTTTCTTGGAACAGCCTTCCTGCTGATCGGTGTCGTAGGGTCGGGTATCATGGCGCAAACATTGTCCGACGGGAACATCGCGCTTGCCTTGCTGGCCAATGCCATCGCCACCGGCTGCATGCTTTATGCCATCATCACGACGCTTGGCCCCGTGTCAGGCGCACATTTTAATCCGGCAGTAACTTTGGCTTTCGCCTTGCGCGGCGAACATCCATGGCGCGCTGTTGCGCCATACATGCTGGTTCAGATTGCCGGCGGCATCGTTGGCGTCTGGGCCAGTCACTACATGTTCGACCTGCCGATTCTACAAAGCTCGGAAACATTGCACCGCACCGGATCGCATCAATGGTTTTCCGAAATCATCGCGACCCTGGGCTTGCTTTTTGTGATTTTCGGCGGAATTCGGCACAAGCCGGATACTGTACCAGCGCTTGTGGGGCTCTATATCACTGGCGCCTACTGGTACACATCATCCACAAGTTTTGCGAATCCGGCGGTTACCATCGCTAGGGGCTTTACGGACACGTTTGCCGGGATATACCCTGCGCATATTCCGATGTTCATTTTAATGCAGATAATTGCTGTATTTATCGGTCACATAATACTGAACTGGCTGTTCACGCCAGAAGAATAACGGACCGGCCGCCACTCACATAACTGCAGGTCCGTCGGCCCGTTGCGGTATTGCCGCAGCGGGTTTTTTCACTCGATTGCCCTTACGGCAACATGCGACATTTTGTCATGTCCGCGATCCCACCCAACACTCCGTAGGCTGACTTGGGGGAGAGCAATCCTGGAACCTGAAAAAGGGAAGGCTCGCAGATGCTGAACTGGGCTGATCTGACGCAAGATTGGGACGCGTCTTATGCACGTGCGAAACGCAGGTTTCCTAACCTGCGCAACAGGGACATGGCGCGCGTTGGCGAAGATCGCAAACAATTCGAAGCGTATCTGGCCGAGCGTCACCACCTGACGGTGAACGAAGCGCGAGAAGAGCTTGAGGATTTTCTGTATACCGAAGCGTTGAACCGCGAAGTCGCCCAGACCCTAAGTAAGTGACGTCACCCACAGGATCGTCGCATCCTCATCACTGATTGAGATAACATTGTGGCCCATACTACCATCGTAGTATGCAGTGTCGCCCCGGCGCATTTCGACCGGTTCATAGAATTCGGTGAATAGCTGCACCACACCGGTGAGAACATACAGAAATTCCTCGCCATCGTGGCGCACCCATCCGTCGAACTCTTCCATCGAACGCGAGCGTACTCGTGCGCGGTAGGGAAGCATCTGCTTTTTGGTCAGCGTTTCGGCCAACAACTCATGTTCATAGGTGGTCGTGGCATGTGCAGTCCCCTCACCCATTTTGGTCACCGCCATGCGACCGATCACCTGATCACGCTGAGGTGGTGTAAAAAGCTGCGGGACCGAGATCTCTAGACCCGTTGCCAGCTTTTTAAGTGCATCATAGGTCGGGGACATCTGACCATTTTCGATCTTGCTGAGTGTCGACCGCGCGAGACCCGCCTGACTTGCCGCCTGTTCCAGTGTCCAGTTCCGGGCCTTGCGCAGTTCGCGCACCCGTGCGCCAAGATCGACCGGCTCCAACTCGGTGCTGACACCGTTGTCACGGGCGATTCTGACGATGGACTTATGATCATTAGTGGTCATGGGGCTTTCTATAGGGCCAGCATGCCCCGCTTGCAACGGACGTCATGCGGCGATAGCCAGTTCTCATGTTGTCAATCTTTGATCAGGGGCCTCCGCCACCCTGCCCGCGCCCGTTCAATCTTGCTGCGCATGTCATGCGTCATGCACAAACTTGTGCTGGGAAGACTGCGCTGTCGGTGCTTGGATCGACTGGTGCAACAGACTGGACTTACGGCGATCTGCGATCGGCCATTTTGGGGACCGGGGCGGGGTTGCTCCAGAGCGGCCTAAACCCCGGTGACACCGTCTTGATGCGACTGGGAAATACCGTCGATTTTCCTATCGCCTACTTGGGTGCAATTGCCGTGGGATTGGTTCCGGTGCCAACCTCATCGCAACTGACCGACACAGAAACCGGCAAGATCATCGACGATCTAAAACCCGCCGCAGTTTTGCGCGACCCCAATGTCACCTGCGCCCCGCATCCGCGTCAGATAATGTTGGTAGAGTTGGTTCGCATGCGATCCCTGCCCCCAGCAACATTTGCCATGGGTGATCCCGAGCGGCTGGCCTATGTCGTCTACACGTCAGGCACATCCGGCAAACCTCGGGCCGTGGCCCATGCGCATCGTGCGATTTGGGCGCGGCAGATGATGGTCGACGGCTGGTACGGCCTGCAATCCTCGGACCGCTTGTGCCACGCGGGTGCGTTCAACTGGACCTATACGCTGGGAACAGGATTGATGGATCCCTGGACCATCGGCGCAACGGCCCTGATCCCTGAACCGGGGACAGACATCAGTGAACTTCCCGCCCTGTTGAAACAACACCGAGCCACCATTTTTGCCGCCGCCCCGGGGGTCTTCCGGAAGATCATGCAAGAGGAGGTCCAACTGAACCTCCCCGATCTACGCCACGGCTTATGCGCCGGAGAAAAGCTTTCACGGCATCTGCATGAACAGTGGGTGCAACTTACCGGGACTGAGCTTTATGAGGCGTACGGCATGTCGGAATGCTCGACCTTCATTTCATCCAGCCCCAGCCACCCCGCGCGAGGGGAGGCTCTGGGTCAGCCACAGCCCGGGCGCCGCGTCGCCATCGTCGGGCCGGGCGGCCCGGTCCCGCAGGGGCAAGAGGGCACGATCGCCATTCATCGCAACGACCCCGGACTGATGCTGACCTATCTGAACGCGCCGGAAGAGGCCGAGGCGCGCATGGCTGGCAACTGGTTCCTGACCGGAGATCAGGGCGCGATGTCAGCCGATGGGCAGATCACCTATCTGGGCCGCGACGATGACATGATGAATGCAGGCGGATACAGGGTTTCTCCGGTCGAAGTTGAGGCCGCCCTATCCACCCACCCCGGCATAACGCAGGTCGGCGCGGCAGCGGTTGAGGTGAAACAGGACAGCTTTATCATCGTTGCCTTTTATACCGGACCCGAAGAACTGGACGCGGCGACGCTGCAGGCCTATGTGTCTGACAAGCTGGCGCGCTACAAACAGCCGCGCGCCTTTGTCCATCTGTCCGCCCTGCCCACCGGAGGCAACGGCAAACTCCTGCGCCGCGCCCTGCCGGCCTATTTCAAGGCGACGTCCGAATGACACAAACCGTTAAGCTCGACATCATGTCCGATCCCATCTGCCCCTGGTGCTATATCGGCAAGACCCATCTGGACAAAGCGCTCGCTGCGGTGCCCGAACACCCCTTTGTCATCGAATGGCATCCCTTTCAGCTGAATCCAGACATGCCCGACGCAGGCATGGACCGGCGCGAGTATCTCGAACGCAAGTTTGGCGGCAAGGACGGCGCTGTCCGCGCCTATGCTCCTGTGGTTGAACATGCCGAAAACGCTGGTCTGAAGATCGATTTCGAGGGCATGAAACGCACGCCCAACACACTGGATGCCCACCGCCTGATCCACTGGGCCGGGATCGAGACCAAACAGGACGCTGTGGTCGATGCCTTATTCAAAGCATACTTCGTAGATGCGCGCGACATCGGAAGTCACGAGGTCCTTGCCGATATCGCTGACAGCGTCGGTATGGACGCCGCAGTCGTTCTGAAACTGCTTCAATCTGACGCCGATCGCGAAGATATCCGCACCCGCGACAGCCATTCGCGAGAAATGGGCGTGAGTTCGGTTCCCACTTATATCGTGGCCAACCAACACGCTGTACCCGGTGCACAACCTCCTGAATTGTGGGGGAAAGTGATATCCGAGATCATGTCTCAGATTGAGGCTTCCCCTGCAGAATAGCACATATATCTGTGCATTTCTGATCTAGTCCAACCAAGTGCGCCGTGATAGCGCATTTGGGAAGGAGTTCCCCATGACTAATCGCATGTCCCGGGGCGAATTCATTGCGCTGGTCGCGATGATGTTCGCCACGATCGCATTTTCGATCGACTCAATGCTGCCCGCCCTGCCCGAGATCGGGGCCGAGCTTAGCCCCAATGACATGAACAAAGCACAGCTGATCCTGACATCTTTTGTTCTGGGCATGGGGATTGGCACATTCTTCACAGGCCCGATTTCGGATGCCTTTGGCCGCAAGCCAGTCATTTATGGCGGGGTCGCTCTCTATATTTTTGCCTCGGCTGTAGCTTGGGCCAGTTCATCGCTCGAACTGGTGCTTGCCGCGCGCGTTCTTCAGGGGCTTGGCGTTGCCGGTCCTCGCGTCGTGGCAATGGCGATCATTCGCGACCTCTTTTCCGGGCGCGAGATGGCGCGCATCATCTCCATCGCGATGATGATTTTCACCTTGGTCCCTGCCATCGCACCGCTGCTTGGCGCAGGGGTTATTGCCTTGGTTGGCTGGCGCGGGATCTTTGTGTCCTTCATTCTCTTTGCATCGGTCATCGTGATTTGGATGGCGACGCGCCTGCCCGAATCCCTGGCCCCCGAAAACCGCCGCCCATTCCGTTTGCCACTGATGATCACGGCCGTCCAAGAGATGCTTTCCCATCCCACGGTACGTCTGTCGATCCTTGTGCAGGCTCTGTGCATGGGGCTGCTGTTCACCATGTTGACAATGGTGCAGCCGGTATTTGACGTCATACATGATCGGGCAGAAAGCTTTCCGTTCTGGTTTGGCTTGGTAGCGCTGATCTCTGGTTCAGCCAGTCTATTGAACGCCGCGCTGGTTGTAAGTCTCGGCATGCGCCGGATCGTGACCTGGGCCTTAGGCCTGCAAATACTGATCACCGGAGGCGTCATCGTTCTGAACATGATGCCCTTGTCCCCGGATGTCTCATTTGCGGTGTTCGTGGCGTGGCAGACCTCGATATTCTTCATGGCGGGTGTCACCATGGGCAATCTGAACGCAATCGCGATGGAGCCGATGGGCCATATCGCAGGCATGGCCGCCTCGGTCATCGGTTCGATTGCCACGGTACTGGCCGCAGCGATTGCCGCGCCGATCGGGTTGTTGTTCGACGGGTCGATTACACCTTTGACCACAGGCGTGTTGATCATGTGCATCACGGGCTTCGGCCTGATGCTGCACATGGGCCGGATCGAAAACAGACTGCCCGCCTGATCTGTGCAGAGCCTCTGAAACCCGCTAAACTCCTGTCAATTCTTGGGAGGGGGTTTCATGAGCGACTATTATGATCTTGGCACGTATTCTCGTGTCGTCACCACTGCATCATCCGAGGCGCAGCTTTGGTTCAATCGCGGGCTGGTCTGGACCTATGGCTATAACCATGACGAAGCGGTCGCCTGCTTCCAGAAAGCCGCCGAGCATGACCCTGACTGCTCCATGGCGCATTGGGGCATCGCGTATGCGGCAGGGCCGAACTATAACCTGCCATGGGACCTGCGCGATGATCAGGGACAAATCAAATCGTTGGCTATTGCATATGATGCCACGCAAAAAGCCATGTCCCTTCTGGACAGGTGCACGCCGGTTGAGCAGGCCCTGATCCGGGCACTGCCAGCGCGCTACCCTCAGCGTGATCCGATCGAAGACATGCATCCCTGGAATCATGATTTTGCCGATGCCATGCGTGCGGCATTTGCAGAACTGCCCGGCGATCTGGATCTACGCACGATCTATGTTGAGGCATTGATGAATCTCACGCCCTGGCAGATGTGGGACCTTAAAACCGGTCAACCTGCCGAAGGTGCTGCCACATTGGAGGCGCAAGAGGCTTTGGAATTCGCGATGGCCAACGGCTCCGCCGCCATGTCACATCCCGGGCTGCTGCATCTGTATGTGCATCTGATGGAAATGTCGCCGACCCCCGAAAAAGCTTTGCAAGCTGGGGATATCCTGCGCACGCTCGTGCCGGACGCGGGGCATCTGGTGCATATGCCCACCCATATTGACGTGCTGTGCGGTCACTATCAAAACGTCACTTTTTGGAACGAAACCGCCTCTGTTGCGGACTTGAAATATTACGAGCGCGAAGGCCCGTTCAACATCTACACCGGTTATCGCCAGCATAATTATCACTTTGCTATCTACGGCGCGTTGTTTCTGGGACAGATGGAGCCCGCCCTGCGCGCCAATCAGGGCCTGTGGGACACCACACCCGAAGAGCTGCTGCGCATCGAAAGTCCGCCCATGGCGGATTATTTCGAAAGCTACATGTCCATGGGTCCGCATATCCTGATCCGCTTTGGGCGCTGGGAAGAAGCCAAGGCGCTGAACCTTCCTGACGACACGGACCTGTACCGCACACTCACCGCGACGACGCATTATGCGCGCGCCATCGCCCATGCGGCCACGGGCGAGGTTGCGCAGGCGGAATCCGAAGAACAACTGTTCCTCGCCGCAAAAACCTGCGTGCCCGAGACACGAAGATTGCACAACAACCGTGTCATTGACCTGCTTGAAATCGCAGCAGAAATGCTGCGAGGAGAGATCGAGTATCGCAGGGGCAACTACGAAATCGCCTATGCCCATCTGCGCAGGTCCGTCGAATTGGATGACACTCTGCCCTATGACGAGCCGTGGGGCTGGATGCAGCCCACCCGCCACGCACTGGGCGCGTTGTTATTCGAACAAGGCCATGTGGCCGAGGCCGAGATGGTTTATCGAGAGGATCTGGGCCTCGGAGGAAACCTCAGTCGTGCCTCAATCCACCCCGATAATGTCTGGAGCCTCAAGGGCTTGCGCGATTGCCTGAAAGAACGTGGAGAAACCATTGAAATCAAACAAGTCCAGCAGCGTCTTGATCTTGCGCTTGCCCGCGCGGACCGGGCCGTTGGCGCCTCCTGTTTCTGTGCCCAAGCCGCGATGAGAGCCGCAGAATGAAAGCACTGCCTTTGGCGCTGGCCCTACTACTGTGTGGCCCCGCACTTGCCCAACGGCAATCGTTTCCCCCTGTGGATCAAGCCGAACGTGACCCTGATTTGCTGGCCTTCCGGGCCGATCTGCTTGCAAAGATCACGGCACAAGATACCGAATCCGTGGTGGCCGCAGCCTGCCCTGGTATTTATCTGAGCCATGACAGCAAAGGCGGCCCGGACGAGTTCCGTTTGAACCTGACCGTACCGCCCGAAGTACTGGGCGAGGAATTCAAAGACGAGGCCGACGAACTGCGCGAGGCCTACTGGTCCGATCTGCAGAACACATTGTCGCAACCGGGCTATTTCGACGATCAGGGCGAATTCTGGATGCCCGCCCATTGGCAGATCGCCCTGCCCGCCTCGCTTGATCCGTTCACTGCGTATTTTGTGGCGGCTGAACGGGTTACCCTCCGCCAAACTCCATCGCGCAGCGGTGCGATTGTCGGATTGATCAGCCATGAGGTGGTCATCGTTCCCGACTACCAACCCGATGAAACCTATCAAAAAGTCAGACTTACGGATGGAACCACCGGCCACATGCACAGCGACTTTTTGACTTCCATGGTCGGGTATCGCGCGGCACTGGTGAAATCCGACACCGGCGACTGGCAGCTTTGTACCTTTGTAACGGGTGACTAAACCTTTGCTTTTTTCCTCGCGGCCACGATTTTCTCGGCCAGATCACGGGCGATGGCAAAGGCGCCTTTGATTTTGTCGCTGTCCTTTTTCCAGTCGCGCCGAACAACGATCTTGTTGTCCTTGACCTTGGCCAGTCCACGCTGGTTCTGGATGAATTCAACCAGTCCCTGAGGCGAGGCGAATTTGTCATTGTGGAACTGTATCGTCGCGCCCTTCGGCCCTCCGTCCAGCTTGGCAATGCCTGCCCGTTTACACATTGCCTTGATACGCACGACCAACATCAGAGTGTTGACCTCTTTCGGCAAAGAGCCAAAGCGGTCGATCAGTTCAGCGGCAAAACCTTCAAGCTCTACCTTGGTCGAAAGTGATGAGAGGCGTCGATAAAGACCCAGGCGCACGTCCAGATCGGGCACATAATCCTCGGGGATCAGAACCGGGACGCCAAGGTTAATCTGCGGGGCCCATTGATCGTCGGCATCCGACAGCCCCTCCATCTCACCGGCTTTGATCTTGGCAATCGCCTCTTCCAGCATCGACTGGTAGAGTTCATAGCCCACGTCGCGCATCTGACCGGACTGTTCCTCGCCCAGCAGATTGCCAGCGCCGCGAATATCCAGATCCTGTGAGGCCAGCGTAAAACCGGCACCCAATGTATCCAATGATCCAAGAACACGCAGACGCTTTTCGGCCGTTGCCGTCAGACGCGCGCGCGGTTTGGTGGTCAGATAGGCATAGGCCCGAGTTTTCGAGCGCCCGACCCTGCCGCGAATTTGATAAAGCTGCGCCAAACCGAACATATCCGCCCGGTGCACGACCATGGTGTTTGCCGTCGGAATATCCAGTCCGCTTTCCACGATCGTCGTAGCCAGCAGCACGTCGTACTTCCCGTCATAAAACGCGTTCATCCGATCATCGAGCTCGCCCGCCGCCATTTGCCCATGCGCCACCATGTAGGTCAGTTCGGGCAGTTGTTCCTTTAGGAACTCTTCGATGTCCGGCAGGTCCGAGATACGCGGCACCACGTAAAAGCTTTGCCCACCGCGATAATGTTCGCGCAGCAACGCCTCACGGATCGTGACCGCATCGAATTCGCTGACATAGGTACGGATGGCAAGGCGGTCGATGGGCGGGGTTCCGATGATCGACAGATCACGCACACCGGTCAGTGACAGCTGCAGCGTCCGAGGGATCGGAGTGGCAGTGAGCGTTAGAACATGCACGTCTGAGCGCAATTGCTTTAACCGTTCTTTATGCGCCACGCCGAAATGCTGCTCTTCGTCGATGATCAGCAGGCCTAGATTGTTGAACCTGATCCCCTTGGCCAGCAGAGCATGGGTACCGATTACTATATCCACAGTGCCACGCGCCATCCCGTCGCGCGTTTGTTGCGCATCCTTCGCCGATACAAAGCGCGACAGTTGCCGTACCTCCAGTGGAAACCCCCGGAAGCGTTCCTTGAATGAGGCCGCATGCTGCCGCGCAAGCAGCGTGGTTGGCGCGACAACTGCCACCTGTACGCCCGACATGGCGGCAACGAAGGCCGCGCGCATTGCGACCTCGGTCTTGCCAAAGCCCACGTCACCACAGATCAGACGATCCATCGGAGCGCCGGAGTGCATGTCTTCCATGACCTCAGAGATTGCACGCAGCTGATCGTCGGTTTCCTGATAGGGGAAACGCGCGCTGAACTCTTCCCACGCGTGGGGTGGCGGGTCCATTATCGGTGCTTTGCGCAATGCACGTTCGGCAGCAATGCGGATCAGCTTGTCCGCCATTTCGCGGATACGCTCTTTCAGCTTGGCCTTCTTGGCCTGCCATGCGCCACCGCCCAACCGATCAAGCAGCCCCTCGTCATGGCCGTATTTTGACAGCAGTTCGATGTTTTCGACAGGCAGATACAGCTTGGACTGTTCAGCATATTCCAACAGCAGGCATTCGTGGGCCGCACCTGCAGCGGTGACGACCTCCATCCCTTTAAAGCGCCCGATGCCGTGATCGACGTGGACCACCAGATCACCGGGGCTGAGCGATTGCGTCTCAGTCAGGAAGTTCTCGGCCTTGCGCCGTTTCTTGGGTTGGCGGATCAGGCGGTCGCCCAACACGTCCTGCTCGGCGATCACTGTCATGTCGGGTGTTTCGAACCCGTGTTCCAATGCCCAGACCGCCAGATGCAGGCCACGTTTTCCAATCCGCGTACCATCTGAGACGGGGACCGCCTCGGCCAGACCTTCATCCTCGATCAACCCGGTCAGACGTTCGCGCGCGCCTTCGGAATATGAAGCGATAAGGACAGGACCCTTGTCCATCTTGTTTTGGATGTGACTTGCCAGCGCACCAAACAGGCTGA
The DNA here is from genome assembly GCF_947500045.1 of uncultured Ruegeria sp. GTDB lineage: Bacteria > Pseudomonadota > Alphaproteobacteria > Rhodobacterales > Rhodobacteraceae > Ruegeria. Next base: position 287,203 of record NZ_CANMQQ010000003.1, read on the forward strand.
TGCTCTCCTGTTGACGCTCTGGCGCAAAATTACGCCCGATCCGGCCACCTGCATCGATCACACCCGGCCCGCTGGATTGCGGCAACGGGTTGAACTGCAACACCCGCCGTTCGTCGACAGCAATTTCCCATGCAGCGTCATCCATATAAAGCAGATTGGGTGGCGTGGGTTTATAGACGGTATCCATACGCGCGCGGTTTTCCAACGCAAGTCGCCGCGTTTCGTACTGATCCGAAATACTATCCCAGCGCGCCAACCGCGCCGGTGTGACCTGATCATCCAGCGAAATCGTGGCTCCCGGCAGATAGTCAAACAGCGTCTCAAGCTTTTCGTGGAAAAACGGCAGCCAATGTTCCATCCCCTGATGCTTTCGACCGGCACTGACGGCCTCGTACAAGGGGTCATCGGTGCCCGCGGCCCCGAATTCGATGCGATAATTCTGGCGGAATCGGGTTATTGCCGCGTCATCCATAATGACCTCGGACACCGGGGCCAGTTCTACCAGGTCGAGCTTTTCTGTAGTCCGCTGGGTCGCAGGATCAAACCGGCGCGCACCATCCAGAACGTCTCCGAAAAAATCCAGTCGCACGGGGCCACTGTCCCCCGGGGGGAAAATATCGATAATGCCACCACGAACGGCGTAATCACCCGGCTCCATCACCGTGGGGCTTTGGGTGAAACCCATCCGCACCAGAAAGGCGCGAAGGGCCGCTTCGTCAATGCGCTGATCCACGCGGGCAGTGAACGCAGCCTCGCGTAAAACCTCGCGGGCGGGAACTCTCTGTGTCACGGCATTCAGAGTTGTCAGCAGAACAAACTGCTGCGGCATCTGATGAACCAATGCCGCCAGAGTCGCCACACGCGCAGCAGATATGTCTGCATTCGGCGAAACCCGATCATAGGGTAGACAATCCCAGCCGGGGAATACAAATACAGGCATATCCGGCGCAAAGAACGCCAGTGCCGCCCGCATCGCCTCCATCCGCTTGTCATCGCGGGCGATATGGCAGACCGGACCACCCGAACGGGCGATCTCATTCAGCACAAGCTGCGCATCAAACCCCTCAGGGGCGCCGCCAACCGTTACGTGGTTCGGAGCCTTCATTGTGCTGCCTTTCAGATATCACCAACTCAGAACGCCAACCGTGAAGTTCTGATACATGCCCCAAAACGAAGTGACCAGAATAGAGATCATACCAATGATCTGCGTATACACCCGGCAACGGATCAGTTTTTTGGAGACAAGTTCCAACGTCAATTCTTGCTGGCTCAATCGTCGTGCGGCCGAGATGTTTATTAGCGTTACGAAACACATCGGAAACAACAGCAAGAACACTGCTTGCGCGAACTCCAGCCCGTAGAAAAAGCCCATTGTGGCCAATCCTGTCAGCACGAAACTACAAATCGCAAAAATCGCAAGCCCGGACGTGTCAACGATGTATAACAGCCGGTTCGTGTTGATCCTGGCGATATCCAGCAGGTCTTGTTCCGACTGGCCACCCACCCGACGCGCACGCGTTACCAGATCATGGGGCACGCCAATTGCCCAGTGGCTGGCAGAGGACCAAAGAACGGCTAAGCCGATCCAATACCACAGATTCGAAAAGCTCCGCATATCGATGATTTCGAAAATCGAAGAGTAAATGTCCAAGCCACTGCCCTTTATTATACGTCTGCAGGGACCCTCATCGCATAGATGCGTCCATTGTTACCCTTGAGACCACCGGGAATTCATGCCACCCAATGCGCAATTGTTCAAGGAGAGTGCGCCATGAAACCGACCATCGCCCCCTATCCTCTGACCAGGTTCCGTCGGGCCCGTCAATCTCAGGCAATCCGGGGGCTGGTGCGCGAGAATACTTTGACCGTCGACGACTTTATCTGGCCGGTCTTCGTGCGAGATGGCGAAGGCATTGAAGAGCCCGTGCCATCCATGCCCGGTGTCATGCGTCGTTCGGTAGATCTGATCGCCAAAGCCGCCCTCGAGGCGCAAGCCCTTGGCATACCCGCAATATGTTTGTTCCCCTACACCGACGCAAGCCTGAAAACTGAAGACTGCGCCGAGGCCTGGAACCCCGACAACCTATCGAACCGCGCCATTCGTGCAGTTAAGGCCTCCGCCCCCGATATTGCGGTAATGACCGACGTCGCGTTGGACCCGTACAACATCAACGGCCATGACGGCTATGTGGTCGATGGCGAAATCGTGAATGACCAGACGGTCGAAGCACTGGTGAAGATGACGCTGGCGCAAGCGGAGGCCGGAGCAGACATCATCGGGCCTTCGGATATGATGGATGGCCGGATCGGCGCGATGCGCAGCGCGCTTGAGGCTGCAGGGCATCACAATGTCATGATCCTCAGCTATGCCGCGAAATACGCCAGCGCCTTTTATGGTCCGTTCCGCGATGCCGTTGGCGCTTCGGGCGCTCTGACCGGCGACAAGAAAACCTATCAGATGGATCCTGCGAACTCGAACGAAGCGTTGCGTCTGATCGAACGCGACCTGACTGAAGGCGCGGATATGGTGATGATCAAGCCCGGGATGCCGTATTTGGATATCTGTCGGCGCGTGAAGGACAACTTTGGCGCACCGACCTACGCATATCAGGTGTCCGGCGAATTCGCGATGATCCGGGCTGCAGCCCAGAACGGATGGATTGACGGCGAAAAAGTGATGCTGGAAAGCCTGATGGCGTTCAAACGCGCAGGGTGCGACGGCATTCTGACCTACTTTGCACCCGAGGCCGCACGCATCCTGCAAGGCTAACACCACAGTTTTTCGCAATTTTTCGCCGATTTGCTGCGTCCGCAGCACAGCTTTCCCGTGACAGGCAGGCACAATCGGCGTATTCTTGCAGACAAGATCGGGAATACCCGACAATTCAGGCACATATACAGAGACAGAGAAACATGAGCAGTTCAAACTCCCCCCGACTCAGCCGTCGCGGTTTTGCATTTGGCGTGGCCGGATTGACGCTGACCGCCGCGTGCGGCAACGGCGTTGGGAATACCAACGCCGCAACGCTCGACGCGCGCGTCGACGCGACGCTGAACGAAATGTACAGCAAATACCCCAATACCCGCGAGATCGCCAACAAGGCCAACGGGATGTTGGTTATGCCGCTGATCACCGATGCCGGATTTATCTTTGGCGGGGCCTATGGTCAGGGCGCATTGCGCATTCAGGGTGCAACAGTCGACTATTATTCCGCCATATCTGGCAGTGCAGGCCTGCAGATCGGTGCGCAGCAATACGCGCATGTTCTGTTCTTCATGACCGAAGAAGCACTGAACGATTTCCGCCGCTCCAGCGGTTGGACCGCTGGGGCTGATATCGGATACGTCGTCGATGCGACCGGCGAATCCCTGTCCACCGACACGACCCAGCTGCGCAAGCCGGTGCTGGCTGCCGTCTTCGGTCAGGCGGGTCTGAAGTTTGGTGCGACGGTCGAAGGCATCAAATACACACGCATCATTCCCTGATTTAATAAATTCCCCCTCCCCCTCGGACGAGCCCTGCTACATCTTGTGGCGGGGCTCTGGGTTTTAGTGGATTTACGCAATTTCAGCAGGCATTCCTCTTTCGGTCCGGAAGGGCTTCCAGTAACCTCGGCGCAAACGAATATACTGATTTCTTGGGGGACAGATGGGTCTGGTTTTTCGCTGGCTGGTGCGGCTTACGACGGGCCTGATCCTGCTTACCGTTGCGGCGGTCGGGTTGATCTATTTTCTGGCCAGCCAATCCCTGCCTGAATACGATCAGTCCCTGGAAGTCGAAGGGATAACAGCCCCGGTCGAAATCATCCGCGACACGGCGAATGTGCCGCACATACTTGGCAATTCCGATCCGGATGTGTTCTTCGGCCTTGGATACGCCCACGCGCAGGACCGGCTTTGGCAAATGACCGTTTTACGCCGTACCGTGCAGGGCCGATTGTCAGAAGTATTCGGCCAACGCACAGTTCACATAGACAAACTGTTGCGTCGACTGGACCTTTATGGCCTCGCCCATCGTTCTGTCACGGTGCAGGACGATTACACAAAGGCGGCTCTGCGCGCTTATTCTGCCGGGATCAACGCGCGTCTGGCTGAAATAAACGAACAAGCCCTTGGTCGTGGCGCGCCCGAGATGTTCCTGTTCAATGCACCCGTTCCGCCCTGGCAACCCGGAGACAGTCTGGCGATCATGAAGTTGATGAGCTTGCAACTCTCAGGCCATCTTGCGGATGAGGTTCTACGCGCCCGGACGTCTCTGATATTGAACGACCCTACGCGTTTGGCCGATATTTTACCGGATGTCCCCGGCCCCGGCATCGCAGCCTTGCCCGAATATGCCGTGCTGTTTCCGAACCTGCCGCGTTATGCGCATGGCACCCCGATGCCCGATACGCCACTTTCGCCCTTCCCGCGGCGCGGTTTGGCAGGTGCATCCAATGCCTGGACAGCCGCACCGTCCCGCTCGGCCAGCGGCGGCACATTGTTAGCCAACGATCCTCATCTGGGCTTTACCGCCCCCGGTATCTGGTATCTGGCACGATTGGAACTGGCCAAAGGCGGTGTGATCGGTGCAACCATACCTGGAATACCGGCGGTTTCAGCTGGTCGGAGCGAGCGTTTGGGTTGGGGGCTGACCTCATCCTATCTGGACGATCAGGACGTTCACATTGAACAACTGAACCCCGACAACCCCGAGGAATACCTGACGCCCGACGGCTATGCACGTTTCCGGACCCGCCCTTCGATCATCGAAATCAAGGACGCAGCGCCGATTACCCTGACCCTGCGCTGGACCGAGAACGGCCCCGTTCTACCGGGCACGCATTATGATTTGGAAACGATAACGCCCCCAGGTCATGTCGCGTCTCTGTCGTGGAGCGCGCTCAGCCCGCGCGACACATCCATGAGCGCATCTTTGGCACTGATGGGCGCCGATACGGTGCGCCAGGCCATCAATCTGGCCGAAGATTTCATCGCACCTTCACAAAACCTGTCGCTGGTCGATGAAAACACCATCGGCCTGAAACTGATCGGTGCTATGCCCCGACGCGACCTGAACAACCAAAGCCGAGGCCGCATTCCCACACCCGGTTGGCTGGAACGCAACCGCTGGCAGGGTCGATTGCCTTATGCGGATAACCCGGAGTTCGTAGCGCCGGTGGGCGGCGTTTTGGGCAATACCAACAACAAGATCATCGACCGCCCCTTCCCTGATCACGTTTCATACGAATGGGGCGATACGCAGCGGGTTCACCGCTGGGAGCGTCTGATGCAATCGCGTGAAGTGCACACGCGCGACAGCTTTATCGAGGCGCAGTTGGATACGGTCAGCTTTACCGCTCGGTCACTGTTACCATTGATCGGCGCCGACCTTTGGTTCACCGGGGAATCCGCACCAGAAGGCACTTCGGAGCGTCAGCGCCAGGTCGCGCTTGATCTACTTGCCAACTGGAATGGTGAGATGAACGAACATCTGCCAGAGCCGTTGATCTATGCTGCCTGGCTGCGCGCGCTGCAAATCCGCCTGATCTCGGACGATCTTGGCCCGTTGGCAGCAGAATACAAACATGTCGAGCCGCTGTTCATCGAACGTGTCTATCGTGACATCGAAGGGGCGTCGGTCTGGTGCGATGTGCGCCAAAGCGCACCGGTTGAAACCTGCACCGACATGGCAAGGCTGGCGCTGGATGATGCAATCATCTGGATTTCCGAACGCTATGGCACCGCACTTCAATCCTTGCGTTGGGGCGATGCACATCAGGCCGCCCATGACCACCCGGTACTGGGTGAAGTGCCGGTGCTGCGCTTCTTCGTCAACATCCGCCAATCCACCAGCGGGGGCGACAACACGCTGCTGCGCGGACGCACTTCGGGCGAAGGACCAGACCCGTTCCAGAACGTGCACGGCGCAGGATACCGGGGTGTGTATGATTTCGCCGACCCTGACAGTTCGGTATTCATAACAGCCACGGGTCAGTCGGGCCATTTCCTGTCGCGTTATTACGACGATCAGGCCCAGTTGTGGCGGCGCGGAGAATATATTCCTATGTCATTGGATATTGGTCTTGCTCGCGCTGCGGCAGTTGGTGTGACCCTGCTCAACCCTCGCTAGGCGCATCGGCAAGTCCCCGCCCCTTTTCGGGTATCGCGTGGACGCGGTTGTTTGTTTTCGCCTAAAATCACGAAGCCATCGCATCGCACCAAGGGGGAAATGCATGGGCAGCTTGCGCGATACTTTGAACAATCTGGCGCGCGACTACGCCATCGCCTGGAGTTCAGGTGACCCCGAAGCGGTCGCCAGTTTCTTTGCACCCGAAGGTCAGATCAGCGTCAATCGCGGTGAGACACTACAGGGTCACGCAGCAATCGCGGAAATGGCGCGTGCGGTGTACTCCGATTTCCTCGATCTGGAAGTACGTTGTGACATGATGCGGTGGGCCGGGCCTCACGCGTTGTTTGTCAGAACGCTTGAAGGGCTCCACAGCGCAACCGGAAATCGTGTTGTTGTCAGAGGCTGGGAACAATGGGAACTGACACCGGACAATAAAATTCAATCTTCGCTTGAATGGTTCGATGCAGACGATTTCCAGCGTCAAATCGACGGCAAATAGCACAGGCAAACACTCTAGTCTGAGGTCACCGAGTATTCACGCGGAATGCCCTGTGTGATGCGGAACCAGTCCGAGTTTCTCGTCCTGTTCTGATGGGCATCGAGTGCGGCCCGATTTGAAAACACCTCGGATACGTTGAACCTTCCCGGATGGGCATCGTCTTCGCTGACCTCAAACGCGATACAGCCCTCTTCCGCCCGCGTCAGAGCTATGTGTGTTGGCAGCGCTCGTCGTACCTCATCCAGTCGATCCAACGGCACAGCGATATGGCCTTGAAGATAAACTTTCCCGTCACTTTTCGTCATCGGCAACCTCTTGTGATCCGGCAGTCTTGGGGTCAAAGCGCTGCAAAACGGGCCGCTTGTTTGTCGGTCCAAAACACCGTGATCGCAAACCCGTCATCGGTCTGCTTCTCCGACCGCACTACATCCTGGCGGAACAGCCAGGCGCGCTTGTTCCCTTCGGCAAAATCCAAGGTCAGTGTCGTCTCATGCCGCGCACCCTGCAGCATCGTAGCAATCTCGGACAATAATGGTTCAACCCCTTCGCCCGTCACCGCCGATATGGCAAAGATCGCAGGATCCCGCTCGGCCCGCGCCAGCGTGGCATCGCGGTCTTCCGCGTCCAGCAGGTCGATCTTGTTCCAGACTTCCAACCGGGGCCGGTCATCCTCCACGCCCAGAGATGTCAGGATCGTCTCAACATCCTGAGCCTGCGCCTCGGTCTCTTCATGGCTGATGTCGCGGACATGAACGACCAGATCAGCGCCTAAAACCTCTTCCAATGTGGCACGGAAGGCGGCGACCAATTCTGTTGGCAAGTTCGAGATGAAACCCACGGTATCCGACAGGATCACCTCGGGCCCGTCCGGCAGTTCAACCCGGCGCATCGTCGGGTCGAGCGTGGCAAACAGCATGTCCTTGGCCATCACCTCAGCCCCGGTCAAACTGTTAAAAAGCGTAGATTTCCCTGCGTTTGTGTAACCGACCAGCGCAACAATCGGATACGGCACCTTGGCCCGCGCTGCCCGGTGTAGCGTGCGGGTCTTGATGACTTTCTGCAGCTGACGGCGCAAACGCACGAGTTGATCATCAATGGCACGGCGGTCAGCCTCGATCTGGGTTTCACCCGGACCGCCGACAAATCCCAAACCACCCCGTTGCCGCTCTAGGTGAGTCCATGCCCGCACCAAGCGTGTTCGCTGATAGCTGAGCGCCGCCATCTCGACCTGCAGCACACCCTCGCGTGTGCGCGCCCGATCGCTGAAAATCTCCAGGATCAGGCCCGTGCGGTCGAGGATTTTGACATTCCAAGCCTTCTCAAGGTTACGCTGCTGAACAGGCGTAACCGGTCCATCGATCAGAACGAGCTCTACTTCGTTCTCGTGAAAGCGCTCGCCCAGCTCGTCGATCTTGCCGCTGCCGAACAACAAACCGGCCTGCGCGCGTGGAAGACGAACGATTTCAGATCCGACCACATCCAGGTCGGGCAACGCAGCAGCCAAGGCAACCGCCTCGGCCAGCGCCGGTTCAGGGACACGGCGCTGTTCATCTGATTTGATTTCGGGATGCAGCACCCAGGCCCGGGTGCGCGCCCTCTCATGTTCCATCAAGAGGCGTCTTCGCCCTCATACAGGTTGATCGGCTGTGACGGCATGATGGTCGATATCGCGTGTTTATAAACCAGCTGCGACTGTCCGTCGCGGCGCAGCAGCACGCAAAAATTATCGAACCAAGTGATCACACCCTGCAATTTCACGCCGTTGATCAGGAATATCGTGACCGGGACCTTTGCTTTCCGTACATTGTTCAGGAACGCGTCCTGCAGATTTTGTCTGTCCGAAGCCATATTATAATAATCTCGCCATTGTTCTTGCTACGCGCTGCGGACCAACGCGCTCCCTCCGGCAGAGTATGGAGTGGTGCGCGCAGATATTCCAGATGAAAAATCAGGCAGTAACAGCAGACACCTGCCGTTAGGTCAATCTCGCCACAGCGTTGGCGTAATCAACGCCACGATTGCCAGCGTTTCCAACCGACCAATGACCATCGCGGCGCAGACAGTCAGTTTGGCGCCGCCGGACAGGTCGATCAGGCGAATAGGTACATCAGTTGCCAGCTCAATCAGCGGTCCTGTGGTGCTCAGCGCGGCGACGCTCAGCACCATGGCCTGCTCAAATCCGACACCCATCACAGCCAGCAGCAAATCGAACAGAGCCAGCGTCAGAGCAAACATCATCAGGAAGATCCAGGCGATGAAGGCACCATCACTTTGAATGCGACGATTGCCGCCACCTTCACCGCTGACGGATGAAGGATAGATAAGCCGGTCAATCTCGCGCTTGCCGTTAAGGTAGAGCGCAAAGACACGCAGCAGTTTGACTCCTCCGGCGGTGGTGGCCACACCGCCTCCGATCAACGCGAGCCCCATCAGGATCAACCCCGGTGTGCCAAGGCCAGACAGTTGCTGCGCATCGTTCCAGTTTGCACTTTCAAATCCTGCGGTGGTCAGAAAAGACATCACCGTGAACACCATGCCCCACGCCACATGTAGTGCCTGTGAAATCTCGATCTGGATGCCGAGCTCTGCCGTTCCAACCAGTACGCGGATAAACAGCAATGCCGCAACCACCAGCACGATGAAGAGACCGATCCGAAACTCGGGGTCTTTGTCCAACCGAGAATAGCCCGAGGTTGCTGTATCGGTCGAAAATGTCAGCCGCGACAAGGCGAAGAAAAGAAACAGGAACAGGATTGCCTCGCCGGTAATGCCAGCGGTCGAACCCTCAAGACCGCCGACCGGTGAGATACCGGATGTCGCCATCACCGACATTGCGTGGCACACGGCAGTGAGCCCCTGCTCACCTGCGATCAGCAGAAGAACCCAGATCACCACGGTCAGGCCAGCATAGACCGGGGTCAATGCGCGAGAAACGCGGATCAGATGACCCCGTGGATCGGCCTTTTCGCTTTGTGCCACACCTGAAACGGGACGCCCCGGTTGCCCTCTGGCCGTCACCTCGAATCCCCCCAGCGACAACGGGGCAAGGATCGCAGCAGCCGAAATCCACATCAGCAAACCGCCCATCCATCCGACCAGCGCGCGCCACAAATGCAACGGGGCAGAAAGACGTGCAGGATCAGGGAACAGGTCCGCGCCTGTCGTGGTCAGCGCGCTGACCATATCGAAGTAAGCATTCAGAAAACTGGTGGTTCCCAACGCCTCATGAAACGGTATGGCCAGGAATATCGGCAATATGGTGAACGCAGCCAGCAGGACCGCCAATTGGCCAAGTGTTCCACGCCGGGGTTTTCGGTTCGACATCGCCAACGCAATAATCGAAACGGCAAAAATCCCCAGCAATCCGGAATAAAAGAATGATCGCGAAGTGTCGTGATCATCCAGAAACAACGCATAAGCTGCAGGTATCCACATAGCCAATGAGCCTATGCCCCAGATCATCAGCAATAGCGGTAGGCGCCGCATTACTCCGATCCGTTGCTGTCCGCGCGCCTGCAACATCAGAAGAAATCGATCGAGACCTGCATCAGGCGTTCCACCTCGGGCACATCCTTGGCCAGGGCGAAGATCGCGACGACGTCTTTTTCGTCTATGCGCAGGCTGCCGGTCGGGCGCAGAACCTCGTCCCCCTTACGTACGGCTCCGACAAGGACACCTTCGGGAAAGTCGATATCCCGCAGCTTTTGTCCCGCCATCGGTGAGGTTGACAGGACTTCGGCTTCGATCACCTCCGCCTCGGCATCGCCAATGGAATAAACCTGACGCACACGCCCGTGCCGGATGTGGCGTAGGATCGAGCTGACGGTGGTGGCACGCGGGTTGATATAGGCGTCGATTCCCAGCGGCCCCATCAGTGCGACCATACTGGGATCGTTGATCAAGGCGATAGCCAGCGCGCAACCTTCGCCTTTGGCACGAACAGCGGCCAGCATATTGGTCCGGTCATCATCCGTGACCGCCAGCATCGCATCGGCCCTGTCAATTCCGGCCTCGCTCAGCAAGGCCGAATCCAGACCATCGCCATTCAGAACAATCGTCCGCTCCAATGCCTCAGCAGCGATTTCGGCGCACTTGCGATCTCGTTCGATAATCTTGGCGCGGATCCGGCCTTCACGCTCTTCCAAAGTCCGGGCCACTTCAAGCCCGACATTGCCGCCGCCAACGATGACCACGCGATCCTGCTGACGCTGCGCTTTGCCAAACACCTCCATTGTGCGGTCGACGTCCTTGACGCTGGTGAAGACATAACATTCGTCCCCTACAAACAGCTGATCATCGGGTTCAGGCGCAAACAGCGTCCCTTCACGGCGGACACCAACCACGATCGAGCTGAGCGTGGAAAACAGATCGGTCAACTGGCGCAGCGGAGTGTTGACGATAGGGCAATCTTCTTCGACACGGATGCCCAATAGCTGTGCCTTGCCATCCATAAACAGTTCCGTATCGAACGCCGAAGGTGCCGAAAGACGACGCATCGCAGCGGCCGCGACCTCGCGTTCAGGGCTGATCACCACATCGATGGGCAGATGATCCCTGCGGTAAAGATCGGAATGGATCGCCTCAAGATAAGATTTCGAGCGCAGGCGCGCGATCTTGCGCTGGATCGAAAAGACCGAGTGGGCCATCTGGCAGGTGACCATGTTCACCTCATCCGAATGGGTTGCGGCGATGATCATTTCTGCGTCGCGGGCACCGGCGCGTTCCAGCACATCTGGATAGCTGGCAAACCCGGCGATCCCCTGAACATCCAACGTCTCGGTCGCACGGCGCACCAGATCGGGGTTGTTGTCGACCACCGTCACATCGTTCAACTCGCCCGAAAGGTGACGCGCAATCTGCCAGCCAACCTGACCGGCACCGCATATGATGACCTTCATATAACTGGCCCCTCTGCCTGAAATCTTTGAATGACAGATGCCCCCAAAGCGGTCAATTGAATTGTCATGGCACACAAGCTGCGTCAAAGTAAGTGTATGAAAACAATTCTGCCCACGCTGATTTGCCTGCTGATACTCTCGGCCTGCGGCCCACTTTCGCTGTATTACCGAGAAGGTGAGAGTGTTTCGCGGATGCAAAACGAGACAACGAATTGTCAGGTGCAGGCCCTCAAGGACGCCCCCGTCGCCAATCAGGTCCGTCAGAGCCCTCCGGTCTATTGGCCCGGGCGCACCTATTGCGATGGGCGGGGCCGATGCTATCGCAACCCCGGCTGGTGGGAGCCTGGGCGGGTGTACACGGTGGACGTAAATCAGGGGCTACGAAACAAGGTCGAGGCACAGTGCATGGCGCAAAAAGGCTATCGCCCGGTCAGCCTTCCGCCATGTAAACAGGGCGTCAAATCGCGGGTTCCACCGATACGCACCACGACGCTCCCGCCACTCAGCAGCGCGTCCTGCTTCGTTAAATTCGACGATGGTTCATTCCAGATCATTACGCCGGGTCAATCCGGCTGACCTGCGGCGCTGCGCAAGCACCAGATGCACAAGGATTGCGATGCTGTAAAACGCAGCGACTGCCAAGAACATTCCAACCTCATCTGCGCCCATCAGGATCACCAGCAAAATGGGTGTTCCCAGAAGATTCCCAGCATTGCCCATCTGTGCCATTGCGCCATAACTCAGGGCTTGGGCCTCAGGCGTGTCGTTCAATTCGGGCACCGCCGCGAAACTGCCACCTTGCACCAATCCCAGAACCGCGAACAACGCGATGCATCCGGCGGCCAGAGGTGCACCCAAAAACAGTGCAAGGATTGTCAGAATACCCAATGCGAACCCCAGATTGACGACACTGACGCAGCTCAGCACCGTCAGAAGAAATGGCACCACCAGCCACGACAGTACAATCCCGGCCAACGGCATCAGTGCAGCAATCGATGCGCCCTGCCCCTCAGGCAGCCGACCCGGCAGAATCGCCAGCAGCGACACGAAAGTCAGTGTGTAGAAGAACCACCCAATCGCAGGCGCTGAAATAAAGGGGGAACGGTAGGTTCTGAGATGCACGTTAAGGAACGCGGAAATACCCCACCCCATGCCGATCGACTGGTCTGTATGCGATTTCAGACCGCTGGACGCGATCAAACCGGCAATCAACAGCATCAAGAACCCGTGCAAAGCAAAGTAGCTGGTCAGCCCGAACCGATCGACAATTGGCAGCCCAATCCAGGCATTCAATGCAAAGGCGACGCCAAAGAACGTGCTCCATAGCACCATCGCATTATATCGCGCGCGGCCCGTTGTGATCTGAGCAATCAGCGTTGGGGCAGCAACAACAATCGCAAGATGGGAAAGCCCCTCGATTACCCGGCTGAGCAGCATCAGTTGGAACCCCGGCAAGCTCGATTGAAACAAAGATAACGCGCCGCCGAGGACTAGACCTGTCAATAGCAGTCGGCTTGGTCCGATCCTTGCAGTAATTGCCCCGGATATTGCGCCCAAGGCCGCCCCCATCAGACTGATGATCGAAAGCAGCCAGCCGATCACTGCGATATGATCTGGATACAATGGTCCAATGTCAGCAAACGGAACGGCAATCTTGGCAAATTGAGTCGCAGCCCCAAGGCCTGCGAACCAGATCAGCAGGACGTGCAGAAATGTGCGGAAGGACTCGTTCATGCCTTTGGTCTATCGCGGCGAGCGCACCGGCGGAACGCATAAATTATGCGGCGCCTTCGCGCCGTCCGCTGACCAGACGAACCGGAGTACCATCGGCCAGATACAAACGTTCCCACACGATTTGTCCGGCGCTGATCCTAATCTGGTCATGTACGGCCTCTGACGTCAAAAAGGCCTTGGGCGAAGGTGAATGCAATTCCCACCAGCCGTCCTTCTGTAGTTCGGCTTCGGCCTGCCTGATCTCATCCGTCGCGAACTGCCAGAGCGACACGCCCAGCAATGCATGCTGAGAGGTCTTCCAGTCCCGCGCCCTGCTGGCCGAATAAGCAAGGCAGGTGTGACTGGCTTCTTCAACAAGATGAAGGCACTCGGCCGAATTCACCACCAGCCGTTTCAGCGCAGAATCCTGAACCCGGGATGGGCCGAGCGCAGAAAAAACCTCTTGCTGAACATGAACCGAAGGGGTCTGCCCCCCATTCTCCCAGCGTGAAACCGTGGTTTGATCGACCCCGAGCAAACCGGCAAGGGCAGATTGCTTCAATCCAACCGACCGGCGCAACCGCCGCAGACGTTTTCCAAAGGCTGGGAAGCCGATTGAAACGGCGGAAGTTTTCGCACCCTCGGCATTCATTGACTCAATTCCCATACTTTCCTGAGTGACGATATCACTCAGCGGGTTCAGGCTCATCTATTTGGGCCACACGCGCGCCCGATTTGTTCGAGGTCACAACGCCAAGAGACTTGAGTTTACGATGCAATGCGCTGCGCTCCATGCCAACAAAGCTGGCGGTGCGGCTGATATTGCCGCCAAACCGGTTGATCTGAGTCAGCAGATACTCGCGCTCAAATGCCTCACGGGCCTCACGGAGCGGCAGCGTCGCCAAAGCGCCCGACAGAACCACACGCCCGGTTTCGTCGGATTTCTCTTCTTCATTGGGAAGTTCGCGCGCTTCGATCGGACCAGTACTGTCACCAAGGATCAGCACCCGCTCGATCAGGTTCTTGAGCTGACGCACATTGCCGGGCCATGTCATCGTTTGAAGAAGCGCGACGGCCTCATCCGATAGATCACGCACCGGCAAACCCTGAGTTTCATTGCACATTTCGATAAAGTGCTGCGCTAGAACCGGGATATCCTCGCGTCGTTCTTCCAGCGAAGGCACCGCGATCGGCACAACATTCAGCCGGTGATAAAGCTCTTCGCGGAATCGGTCTGCCGTGATCTCATCTTCCAGATCACGATTGGTCGATGAGATGACGCGCAGATCGACCCGCACCTTGTCGGAACCACCCACGCGCTGGAACTGCTGGTCAACCAAAACACGCAGGATCTTAGACTGCGTCCCCAGCGGCATATCCGCGACTTCGTCGAAATAAACAACGCCGCCATGTGCCTCTTCCAGCAAGCCCGATTCGACCCCGCGTTCCGAGGATTCGCGACCAAACAGAACCTCCTCAACCCGCTCGGGCTCAATCCCCGCGCAGTTGACTGTGACGAAGGGCGCGTTGGCCCGGTTCGAATGCGCGTGGATATAGCGCGCGGCAATTTCCTTGCCCGACCCCGCCGGTCCGCTCAGCATGACGCGACCGTTCGATTTGGTCACTTTGTCCAACTGACCCTGCATCGCCCGGAACGAGGCCGACTTACCGATCATGTCTGAACAGCTAACCTCTTGCCGCTTCAGCGAAGCGTTCTCACGGCGAAGGCGCGAGGTTTCCATCGCGCGGCGGATCACCACCATCAACTGGTCAATATTAAAGGGCTTCTCGATAAAGTCGTAAGCGCCCTGCTTAATCGCGGCCACCGCAATTTCGATATTGCCATGGCCCGAGATGATTACCACCGGCACGTCCGGGTTATCCCGTTTCACTGCTTTCAGAATGTCAATCCCGTCCATACGGCTGTCTTTCAGCCAGATATCCAGGATCAACAGCCCCGGAGGTTCTGCATTGATTGACGCCATGCACTCGTCCGAGTTCGCCGCCAGCCGTGTGGAATAGCCTTCGTCCTCCAGAATGTCGGACACCAATTCACGAATATCGCGTTCGTCATCTACGATCAGAATGTCGCTCATCTTTGGCCTGCTTTCAGTTTGTTTGTTTTAATCGCCTGTTTTTCCGGCGCCATTGACGGGCCACCTGAGGCCCCAGGGAGACGAATGACAGCCATCGCGCCAAAATGGTCTTGTCCGTCGAATGTGGGCGCGTCTTCCAATGTCAGCACTCCGCCATGTTCTTCGATTATCTTTTTGACGATAGGCAGGCCAAGGCCAGTGCCCTCGTCTCGGGTAGTCACGTAAGGTTCAAACAGCCGCGCGCGGTCTTCAGGCAGGCCGATACCGTTGTCGGCAATCGTGATCTGCGTTCCGGCATCGTCGCCGAAGACTGCAATCTTGATCTGCGGTTGCAAGTTGTCCGGTGCGCCCTTTTCTTTCAGCGTTCCAATGGCCTCACCCGCATTCTTGATCAGGTTGGTCAAAGCCTGACTCAGCATGGTTGAATCCACATCCACCAAAATTGGGTGTTCGGGCAGATCAGCGTCGATCTGAACGTCCGGCTGACCCGCTTGTTGCAGCAGAACAGCTTCGCGCACCAGAGTGACGATGTTCTCTTCCCGTCGTTCTGGTTCCGGCATCCGCGCGAATTTCGAAAACTCGTCCACGATCCGCCGCAGATCATTGGTCTGCCGCACAATGACATCAGTCATCGATTCCAGACTATCGCAATCTTCCTCATCCAATTTGCGCGAGAACTTGCGCTTGATCCGCTCGGCGCTCAATTGGATGGGGGTCAATGGGTTCTTGATCTCATGCGCGATGCGGCGGGCCACGTCGCCCCAGGCCGCCATTCGCTGGGCGCTGACCAGATCGGTCACATCGTCAAAGGCCACCACGTAACCTTCCAGCCCACCATCCTCACCACGTCGGGTTGCCATGCGCACCAACAAGTTCTCAAGCTGACCCTTGCGTGTGACCTTGACCTCGCCCTGTACCGCCTCTTGCCCGCTATCCTTAAGGTTTTCGAACAAAGGCAGGAATTCCGGCACCGCGATGCCGATGGCCAAATGGTGTTCACCGCCGGACCACCCGAGCAATCGCTCGGCAGACCGGTTTACAAACGTCACGCAGCCATCCGGATCAACGCCAACAACCCCGGAGGTCACCGAGCTGAGAACAGAATCGAATAACCGGCGCCGACGCTCGATCTGGCGCGTGTTCTCCAGCAACGTATCGCGCTGCCCCTTCAACTGACGGGTCATCTGATTGAAGTATCGACCCAGCATCGCGATTTCGTCATCGCTGGCCTCTTCGATGACCTGAACGCTCAGATCACCTGCACCAACACGTTGCGCGGCGGTGGTAAGTCGCCCGACAGGGCGCGATAGGCGCTCGGCGAACCACATGCCAAGTGACATTGCGGCAAGGATCAAGATCACCGCGAAGCTCAGGTACAAAAGCCCGAATTCGAACAGCACCCTGCCCCGTTCACTTTCAAGCTGTCGGTAGAACTGCGCAGTTTCCTTGGTTTCGTCCAGCAATGTCAAAAGCTGCCCGTCAACCTCTCGACTGACATAAAGATAACGATCCAGGTAAGCGCGCAGAGGCACCAGTGCGCGGAATTCGCTGTTTTCCCAATCGGCGATGATCGCCATGCCCTGATCATTCGCCTCGATCATCTCTTCCGGCGTGGGGGCCTCATAGTCGAACAGATAAGACCGATCCCCGCGCGAGCGGATCTCACCACTGCCGTCGATCACATACGCCTCACGCAGGCCACGCTGAATCTGAGACTGGCCCTGCGCCAGTACCTCACGCAGCTCGGCGTCCGAGATATAGTAATCAAGCGATCGCGCGTTATCGAGAAACCGAGCCAGAACAACCGCGTCCTGGGTCAGACCTTCGCGATGTTCCAGTTCATAAGCCTCGGCAGCGGTCAGTGACGATCCCACAACCTGACGCACCCGGTCTGAGAACCAACCTTCCAGGCCGATATTCACAGTCAACCCGGCGAATATTGCCACAGTCACGGTTGGCACCAAAGCCAACAGCGTAAACGCGCCGATCAGGCGCAGGTGAAGCCGCGAACCCGCCGATTTGGCACGGCGTGCCGCGATCAGACTGAAGAGTTGCCCCAGTACCAGCGCGGCCACGACCAGCACATAGACCAGATCAGCCAACAAGATCAGCCGCAGCGTCGGAGCCGCAGCGCCAAGATCAAAAGGACCAATGACCAGATAGGTCGCAAGCGCCAAAACCGGCCCTAAGATAACCAATCCCAAAGTACTGAAATTACGCATCCTCCGGGACCTGCGCCACCGGTTGATCGATAGGATCGGCCCACTCTGTGCCCGGGTTGCCACTGTCTGCCCTCTTACTGATGTGCCGCTTGCGCGGCTTACCGCCATATGTCGTGGTCGTTCCCGGGTGCGAACCCGAATGCCACGATTTGTGTGGCGATATTACATCAGTTTGCGTCGACGTGTCACCTGAATATCGAGGTCGGTGATCTTTTTCCGCAGCGTATTCCGGTTAATCCCCAGAAGATCAGCACATTTTGCCTGATTGCCCCCGGTCGCATCCAACGCGATTTCGATCAAAGGCGCCTCGACCTCGCGTAAAATTCGTTGATAGAGGCCCGGCGGCGGCAGGATATTCCCATGCAAATCGAAATAACGCCGCAGGTGACGCCCCACCGAAGACGACAGCTTTTCACGCTCACCATCGCCTAGAACCGGCTCGACCTCAGGCTGGCTGCCCAGCACCATCTCAACTTCGGTGCGCGAGATATCCTCGGCACGGCTGGTCAGGCTAAGACGTCGAATTGCATTTTCCAGCTGACGCACATTTCCGGGCCAGGAATACCGGCGCACCAGTTCAACGGCTTCGGGGCTGAGGCGGCGTTGTGTGCCACTTTCACGTTCTTCCCGAGCCAGAAAGTGATCGGTTAGCAGCGTGATATCATCAACGCGTTCGCGCAGTGCAGGCACTTGGATCGTTGCACCACAGAGGCGATAATAAAGATCCTGCCGCACACGACCACTTTCCATCGCGCTGGTCAGATCCGATTGGCTGGTGGCCATGAAACGCGGTGCATGATCGCCCGGAGCATCCATCATACGCACGATCCGGGCCTGAATCTCATCATCGATATCTGTGATTTCGTCGATCAGCAGTGTTCCGCCCCGCACCCTGGCCATGACTCGCGCCGGGCCTTCCAGATCGCTGAGATCAGCGGCCGTTACGGTGACAAAAGGCAGTGTCCGGCGGTCTGAAAAATCATGAATGGCGCGCGCAATCAACGACTTGCCCGTACCACTTTCGCCCGAGATCATCACCGATAGATCCGTATTCATCACCCGCGCGACCAGACGATATAGCGCTTGCATTACGGGGGTGCGCCCAACCAAAGGCAATTCGTCCGGTCGCTCTGCGCTGGGTTCAGAAAACTCGGTCTGCGCGCGCTGTTTCTGGTCCAGTGCACGCGCAGTGCGCTTCATCAGATCAGGTAGATCGAAGGGCTTGGGCAGATAGTCATATGCATCCGCCTCAGCCGCCTGAATAGCGGTCATAATAGTGTTCTGTGCCGAGATCACGATGACCGGCAGACCGGGACGATCTTGTGCGATCTTCGGCAACATCTCGAGCCCGTTTCCGTCCGGCATCACCACGTCCGAGATCACAACATCCCCCTTCCCCTCGGCCACCCAACGCATCAGCGTGGTCAGCGAGGATGTCGCATGCACTTTGCATCCCGCCCGTGTCAGGGCCTGGGTCAGAACCGTACGGATCGTGCGGTCGTCATCGGCGACCAGAACTGTGCCATCCATCAATTGCTCTCCTTGTCATATGTGCCTTGCGGTGCGCGCCGCAGCGACAATCGGAATACAGTACGCCCGGGCACAGATTCCGCTGATATCCATCCGTCGTGGTCGGATATGATCTTGCTGACCAAGGCCAGCCCCAGGCCGGTGCCGTTTTCTTTGCCGGAAACAAACGGATCGAAGATTTCTCCTTCAATCTTTTCCGGCAATCCCGGCCCGTCGTCGATGATCTCGATCTGCAAGGGTAGCGAGTGGCCGGAACCATCGCTGCGTCGCAGTCGGAACGAATGTTCGAAATAGGTGCGCAACCGGATTGTGCCATTGCCATCAGCAGCTTCCGAGGCATTCTTGAGCAGATTTAGAACCACCTGCAAGAACTGGTCCGGGTCTCCGTAGGCCAATGGTAACGAGGGATCGTAATCCTCGATTATGGTCATATGCGCGCCGAAACCCAGCAGCGCCGATCGGCGCGCGCGATCCAAAACGTCGTGAATATTGACGGGTTTGAAATCGGGTTGAGACAGGTTACCGAACTGTTCCACCTGCTCCAACAGCTTCACGATTCGGCGACTTTCTTCGACAATAAGGTCTGTCAATTCAAGATCTTGCTGTGAGATATTCATGCTCAGCAATTGTGCCGCACCAGTAATACCTGCCAATGGGTTTTTGATCTCATGCGCCAGCATCTCAGCCATGCCGATGGCTGACTGCGCCGCCGACTTCACCGTATTGCCGCGTGTCATCCGCCCGGATAGTTCGCGTGGCGAGATGATCATGATCATGGAACCGGGCTGCCCGACCAACGGCGCGATCTGCAACGCACATTGCAACGGTGCGCGATTGCCCGAGCCGACATCGACATCGTTCACAAACAAAGGAGTGCCTTGCTGACGGGCGCGCAAAAAGGCCTCCTCCAACGGCGCATCGACGGCGATCTGATCCCAGACTGGGTGCCCGATCACCGCTTTGCGGGAGGCGTTCAAAAACCCCTCACCTGCGGAATTGATGTCTGCTATGCGATCCTCGGGGTCGATGACGAAGGCCGGAACCGGCAGCGAGGTCCAGATGCTCTGATCCGAGGTCATGCCGCAGCCTCCGCCGGGCTGCTCATGGCATCGCCTAACATCCGCAGCACTTCATCCGTATCGCGCGACGTCAAGACCGCGCGTCGTAACGTGGCGGGCGTTCCAGCCCCATCCATGTACCAGCCCAAATGCTTGCGTGCGACGCGTAGGCCAAGATCAGTGCCGTAGAACCCAAGCATGGCCTGATAGTGACCGCGCACCATTTCAATCAGATCGGAACCAGTCGGTATGGTCGGCGCCGCAGCGCCATAAAGATCGTGACAAATCTGCGCCAGCAACCACGGCTTGCCCTGAGCGCCCCGTCCCACCATCAGTCCGTCAGCCCCTGACTGTTCCAGCGCGGTTTTTGCAGCCTCCGCGTCAACGATATCTCCGTTCGCAATGACGGGGATCGAGACCGCCTCTTTCACCGCACGGATTGCATGCCAATCAGCGCGCCCCTTGTAGAACTGGCAGCGCGTGCGCCCATGGATCGTAACCATCCGGATACCCGCATCTTGCGCCCGCCGCGCCACATCCGGCGCGTTCAGCAAATTGTCGTCCCAACCCAATCGGGTCTTTAGTGTCACCGGCACGTCCACAGCACCAACGACAGCTTCGATCAGCGTCAGCGCGTGATCCGGCGTTTTCAGCAAGGCTGATCCGGAATAGCCGTTTGTCACCTTTTTGGCTGGGCATCCCATGTTGATGTCGATCACCCGCGCACCCCGGTCGACAACTTGACGGGCGGCTTCAGCCATCCAATGCGCCTCGCGCCCGGCCAATTGAACGGCAGTGTTTTCTACATCCGCCGACAGTTCAGCCCGTTCGCGGACGCCCGGTTTGGCCTGTACCATCTCTTGACTGGCAACCATTTCGCTGACCACCATGCCCGCGCCGAAGCGCATCACGAGATCCCGGAATGGTCGATCCGTGATTCCGGCCATGGGTGCCAGCAACACCGGAGGGGTCAGATCTTTGTCAGCAAGACGCAGGGTCAATGTGCCTAATCCTTGAGCAGTTGCGCATTTGATATCGAAATCACAGCATATGAACAACAAAACGGCGGCGCACAAGCTCGTCAAATCATCATATGCCTATTTTTTAGGCATGTTGACGTGGGTGATTGCCTCTGCATTCACCGCCCCCTAAACAATGCCTCAATCAGGAGAACAAAAAAGATGACCACAGCTGCCATCATTGTTGCCGCCGGTCGGGGCCAGCGCGCCGGAGGCGGAGTGCCCAAACAATGGCGTGCCATGGGTGGGCGGCGCGTGGCAGATTGGACCATCGATCGCTTCGAGGGGCTGGTTGATCATATCGTTTTGGTTCTTGCGGTAGACGACACTGCGGTCTGGGAAGAATTCAACAATACTAAACTCATTCTTGCAGCGGGCGGCGCAGACAGGGCTGGATCGGTCCGCAACGGTCTGCAGGCTTTGGAAGCGTATGGCGTTGAAAAGGTTTTGATTCACGATGTTGCCCGCCCTTGCGTTAGCGCTCGGGTGATCAGAGACGTTCTGGACGCGCTCGACACGCTTCCCGCTGCCGCTCCGGGATTGGCCGTCACAGATGCCCTCTGGACCGGAGATGGATCGGTGGTCACGGGAACACAGGACCGATCCGGTCTTTTTGCTGCACAGACGCCGCAGGGGTTTCACTATGGCGCGATCACAGCTGCGCACGCAGCCCATCCCGGAGGCGCAGCGGATGACGTCGAAGTCGCGCGTGCAGCCGGGATCGATGTTGCGATCATTCCGGGCGACGCGGATAACCTGAAAATCACCAGACCCGAGGATTTCGACCGGGCCGAACGCATAATGGGTAAGGATATGGATGTAAGGCTGGGCAACGGATACGACGTGCACCGATTTAGGGACGGAGATCACGTGATCCTCTGTGGTGTAAAGGTGCCGCATAATCGTGGTCTGCAAGGTCATTCGGACGCCGATGTCGGAATGCACGCGGTGACCGACGCGATCTATGGCGCGCTGGCGCAAGGTGATATCGGGCAACATTTCCCGCCCTCTGACCCGCAATGGAAAGGCGCGGCGAGCGAGATTTTCCTGCGGCACGCCGTCGATCTGGCCGAGCAGATGGGTTACGCCATCTCGAATGTCGATTGCACGCTGGTCTGCGAATTTCCCAAGATCGGCCCGCATGCCGAAGCCATGCGCACTCAGATGGCGCGGATCCTGGGGCTGCGCGCCGATCAGGTCTCGGTCAAGGCGACAACATCGGAGCGGTTGGGCTTTACCGGTCGCGGCGAAGGCATCGCATCGCTCGCTACAGCCTGTCTGGTGAAATCATGACCGTCGCACGGACGATCGGAACCGTCTGTGGCGTCGGTTATCTGCGCCCTGCCCCCGGCACCTGGGGTTCCCTGGCCGCGCTGCCGCTGGCCTGGGTGCTGCATATGCTGGGCGGTTTCCCTCTGCTGGTCCTCGCGACCTTCGCGGTCTTCTTCGGCGGCCTCTGGGCTACGCGCGTCATGACCGCTGGACAGGAAGACCATGACCCATCCGAGATTGTCATCGATGAGGTCGCAGGCCAGTTCATCGCCATCTGGGCGATTTCCTACCCGTCATGGGCGCACGGGATAGATATCTCAGCGCTCTGGCCCGGTTGGGTGGCGGGCTTCGTACTGTTTCGCCTGTTTGACATCACCAAGCCCGGCCCCATCGGCTGGGCTGACCGGCGCGGTGACCCGATGGGCGTGATGTTGGACGATGTGATCGCAGGCGTCTTTGCCGCCACCGGCGTGGTCATCCTTGCCGGTATCGCACATGGAGTGATGGGCCTGTGACAGTGACCGACCTACTGGACCGCGCCAAAGCGCAGGGCGTGATGATCACCACCGCCGAAAGCTGCACGGGCGGCATGGTCGCTGTTGCGCTGACCGACATCCCCGGCAGCTCTGCCGTGGTCGAGCGCGGTTTCGTCACCTACACCAACACCGCCAAGCAAGAGATGCTGGGCGTGCGTGCCGATACACTTGAGGCACATGGTGCCGTCTCAGAGGAAGTGGCGCGCGAAATGGCCGAAGGTGCGCTGCGCAATTCACAGGCGCAGCTGGCGGTCTCGATCACCGGCATCGCTGGCCCCGGCGGGTCAGAGTATAAACCCGAAGGCCGAGTTTGTTTTGGTCTGGCTGCCAATGATCAGGCCACACGTACCGAAACAATCGAATTCGGCGCATTGGGGCGTAACAATGTGCGCCGCGCTGCCCGTGATCATGCACTGGTCCTTCTGAACAACGCGCTTTGCACCCCGCCGCAGGATTAGAAAAACCTGCATGGCGTGGGATTTCCCAATGAACAAGGTTGCCATGCGGCCTGTCTTTGCGGCAGCTATCACGATTGTGAGGGCAAAGATGGTTGCACCTCATACCCCGCCTCGCGTAAACGCCGACAACAAGACAACGGCCTTACTATCTTTTCTGCAATGAAAGATCGGGCCTTTTACAGGAGCAGTTGAGCCCACCTCAAACTGCTTTGCCCGCAAGGGCACAAAGCGGACCTCTTTGGGGTCCGCTTTTCTTTTGCACGCCTCTCGACTCTGACCTTGTGGACGGGCTATCAGCCCGCAACGTCATTTCAGCACCGAGGTCCCGACATGATCCCCAGTTCCTTTCCCGATAGCACTGAAATCGCCCGCCTGACTGCGCGGATGTTGCTGGAGATCAAAGCCGTCCACTTCAATTCGCGTGAGCCGTTCACCCTGTCCTCTGGCCTGCCCAGCCCGACCTATATCGACTGCCGCAAGCTGATCTCGTACCCGCGCATCCGCTCGACCCTTATGGATTTCCTGACCGTCACCGTGATGCGCGACGCGGGCTTTGAAGCCTTCGACAACATTGCCGGTGGTGAGACTGCAGGCATACCCTTTGCCGCAATGGTGGCTGAACGCATGGCCCTGCCGATGACATACGTGCGCAAGAAGCCCAAAGGCTATGGCCGCAACGCCCGCATCGAAGGCGCGATGGGCGAAGGCGAACGGGTCCTGTTGGTCGAGGATCTGACGACTGATGGCGGATCAAAACTGTCTTTCGTGGATGCGATCCGCGACACCGGCGCGACATGTGGGCATACGGCCGTGATCTTCTATTACGGCATCTTCCCCGAAACGGAAAAAACGCTGGGTGATCATGGCATACAACTGCATCACCTGTGCACCTGGTGGGATGTGCTGGCCGAGGCCAAGGCACAAAAGGCCTTTGATGAAGAAACCCTTAGTGATGTCGAGGCCTTTTTGAATGACCCGCGCGGCTGGCAGGACGCCAATAAAACCACGTAAAACTCATGTGGATAGATTGGGGATAAGCACAGAAGAATCGGCGCGCGCGCCACGATATCTAGTGACTTTTCCGTCGATTTCTACATAATAAGCTACGCACACGCAGGTATCGGAACTGTCAGGAAAGTTATCCCAAGGCTTTACCCCAACTTAGCCACAAGGATTTCCAGATAGCTTGCAAACGCATTTCGCGTATAGAACCTCGGGACGGGCAGCGGGGACGAGATGAACGAGATTAGCAGTATCGAGCAGGCAGCGGCACAGATTCAGAGCCCAGAAACCATGCCGCACTCCATCGAGGCCGAGCAGCAGCTTCTGGGTGCGATTCTAACCAATAATGATCTGTATGACCGAGTTGCGTCGATCATCGGGGCCGAACATTTTTTTGACCCAGTTCACGCCCGCATCTACGAGGTCGCATCGGCCCGTATCGCCAAGAATGCGCTGGCCTCACCCGTGACGTTGAAATCCTTCATGGCCGAAGATGAAGGCCTGAAGGAGTTGGGCGGCCCCGCTTATCTGGTTAAACTGGCCGGGGCGTCGATTAGTGCGTTTGCCGTGCATGACTATGCCCAAATGATCTATGACCTCGCCATCCGTCGGGAACTTATCCGGTTGGGCCGGGATATCTCGGACAAAGCTGCACGGGTCGATGTCAGCAGCGAGCCCAAAGAACAAATCGTCGAGGCCGAGCAACAGCTCTATCAGCTTTCCGAGCAGGGCCAGACCGAACAGGGATTCCAATCCTTCCTCAAGGCGGTCACAGAAGCCGTCAACGTCACCAATGAGGCGTACCAGCGCGGTGGCGGCATGGCGGGGATTTCCACCGGTCTGGCCGATCTGGACAAACAACTGGGTGGTTTGCACCCTTCTGACCTGATCATTCTGGCCGGGCGTCCATCGATGGGTAAAACCTCGCTTGCAACCAACGTCGCGTTCAACGTGGCCAAGGCTTACAAACGCGGCACCAAGCCTGACGGAAGCGAAGGTGCGATTGACGGCGGTGTGGTTGGATTCTTCTCATTGGAAATGAGCGCGGAACAGCTGGCGGGCCGGGTTCTGGCCGAAGCTTCCGAGATTTCCAGCCACAAGATCCGCCAAGGTGATATGACCGAGGCCGAGTTCCGACGCTTCGTCGACGCCGCCAAGGAATTGGAAGCCTGCCCTCTTTTCATCGATGACACCCCCGCCCTCCCGATCTCACAACTTGCGGCGCGGGCACGCCGGTTGAAACGGACACACGGGCTGGACCTGCTGGTGATCGACTATCTGCAGCTTTGCCGCGGTATGGCCGAAAATCGCGTCAACGAGATTGCCGAGATTTCAATGGGCATGAAGGCCATCGCCAAGGAACTGAATATCCCGGTCATCGCCCTGTCACAGCTGTCTCGTCAGGTTGAAAACCGTGATGACAAGCGCCCGCAATTGTCCGACCTGCGGGAATCGGGCTCGATCGAGCAAGACGCCGACGTGGTGATGTTTGTGTTCCGCGAAGAGTACTACAAGGAACGCGAAAAGCCCGGCGATCACGAGCTGGATAAGATGGAAGAGTGGAAACAGGCCATGGAGAGCCTGCACGGCAAGGCCGAAATCATCGTCGGCAAGCAACGACACGGCCCCATCGGCACGGTCGAGCTGTCCTTCGAGGCGCAGTTCACCCGCTTTGGCAATCTCGTCAAACCGTGGCAGCAAGGCGGGCAGATCGAAGAGTATTGACCCTAACGAAATCACCATGCACTAATTCGGCTATGCAATATTCTCTCAAACACTTGCCACGTCGTGTCATACTTGCGCGCCACTTCGGGCATCGCCGCAAGCGTTTTGACGGATAGATCGGGGGCACCCTTCGCCCCTGAAACCATCCCAGCAAAGCGAGAGAGAAATGACAGAATTCACTGAAATCCCGGTCGTTAGGCTGGGTGCGCGCCCTGATGAGGAAATCGCCAGAGATTTTCGCGCCGCTTACGGAACAACCGGCTTTGGATATATCGTAGATCACGGCGTCGACCCCGCCCTGATCCGAAATGTGTTTGATGCCTCAAAACACTTCCACGCGTTGGCCTTGGCCAAAAAGCAGGCAATCGCAGTAGATCGGAGCCATCGCGGCTACATTGCGATCAATACGTCGACGGATGTGAACTCATCACTGGCTGATGTCACAAAGCCCAATCAATCCGCCAGTTTCATGATGATGCGCGAAGACGCGCGTGTTGACCCAGATATCTATCTTTCCGGCCCCAATCGGTGGCCCGATCTGCCCGGTTTCCGCGAAACGCTTGAGGCCTATGTTGAGGTCATGTCAGAATTGGGCCGCAGGCTGATGCGGATTGCGCTTTTGGCCAGCGGCGCCACTGATTTCTCGGTCTTGTCAGCCTTTGACGACCCCACCATTTGGTTACGTCTGTTGCACTACCCGCCACAACCCAAGACCAGCCCGGACGATCTGTTCGGTTCTGCACCTCATACGGACTTTGGATGCCTGACGTTGCTGGCACAGGATCAGGTGGGCGGATTACAGGTTCAGACACCTGCGGGAGCTTGGGTTGACGTCCCATCAAACCCGGATGCGTTTGTCGTAAACGTGGGCGACATGCTGAACCGAATGAGCAATGGCCAGCTGTTGTCGACACCCCACCGCGTGATCAATCGCTCGGGGCGTGAACGATACAGCGTTCCTTTCTTCTTTGACCCGCATGTGAATACAATCATCCAACCCTTGCCGGGCACTGGCACACCCAACTTCAATCCACTGATTTTCAGTGATTTCCTACGTTCTGAGCTGGAAGCAGCGTACGAGGCGCACAAACCGAACAAAAATTAGATCAATCCCCCCCTTGACGTCGACCACGCCATTGGCATGAACAGCTAGTATGAGTACCGCACATCTTACCATTAACCTACATGCACTGACACACAACTGGCGTTCGCTGGACGCTAAGACCGATGTCGAAACCGGAGCAGTTGTTAAAGCTGATGCCTACGGTCTGGGTGCAGAACCCGTAGCCTGGGCATTGGCCGAAGAAGGTGTGCGGAAATTCTTTGTCGCCGTCGCAGAAGAAGGTGCAACTGTGCGCGAGGCGGTGGGTCCCGGGCCGTTGGTCGCTGTCTTTTCTGGCCATATGGAGGGCGATGCCGATCTGCTGCGCCAACACAACCTGACGCCTCTGATCAACTCTCCGCAACAGTTCAAACGCCACCGCGAGGCCCTGCCCGACCACCGCTTTGGTATTCAGCTTGATAGCGGTATGAACCGTCTGGGTCTTGAGCCTGCCGACTGGGCCGAGCTGCGGCACGAGGCCCTTGCGCTGGATCCGCTGGTGGTGATGTCTCATCTTGCGTGCGGAGATGAGCCCGAACATCCCATGAATCGGCAGCAACTGAACACCTTCAAGCAGATGACCGACGGAGTTGAGGCCCCACGTTCGCTTGCGGCGACGGGTGGCACCCTCATGGGGTCGGAATTTCATTTTGATTTCTGCCGTCCGGGGATCGGTCTTTATGGCGGAATGCCCTTTGCCGGGGCGAAACCGGTTGTCACCGTCGATTTGCCTGTGGTTCAGGTGCGCGACGTCGCAGTGGGCGAAACTGTGGGCTATGGCAACAGCTGGACCGCACGCCGGCCATCGAAGATCGCAACAGTCGCGGCGGGCTATGCTGATGGGCTACATCGTGCCATTGGCGGCGGTATTGACGCATTCGCTGGTGATCAGCCCTGCCCGGTGGTAGGACGTATCTCGATGGACTTGATCACCGTGGATGTAACTGATTTGCCCTACGAACCTGACCGCCTGCGAATCCTGAACGGGCACCAAACCGTTGATGACCTGGCCGAAGCTGCCGGAACCATTGGCTATGAAATTCTGACTTCTCTTGGCAGCCGCTTTTCCCGGGGCTACGTGGAATGAACCCCATCTCATTGCTGGGTGAGCTGGGGCGTGCCATCCTGAGCATGCTGGCCGCGTTTGGCCGCGTCGCGCTGTTTGCGCTCGACGCGGTTTCGCATATTTTCCGGCCTCCGTTTTATCCCCGCGAATTTGGCATTGCACTGCTGAATATCGGCTGGTTGTCCTTGCCCGTCGTTGGCCTGACCGCCATCTTCACTGGCGGCGCATTAGCGCTGCAGATCTATGCAGGCGGCGCGCGTTTCAATGCCGAGGCCGTAGTGCCCCAGATCGTCGCCATCGGCATGGTGCGAGAGCTTGGCCCGGTACTGGTCGGCCTGATGATCGCAGCCCGCGTGACCTCATCCATCGCCGCCGAGATCGCAACTATGAAAGTGACCGAGCAGATTGACGCGCTGGTCACGCTGTCGACCCATCCGATGAAATACCTCACCGCCCCGCGTGTGCTGGCGGCGCTGCTCACTGTGCCCGTCCTGGTTGCGATCGGAGATATCATCGGCATTGCAGGTGGTTACACAGTCGCGACGCAAAATCTGGGTTTCAACCCGGCGGCCTATCTTAAAAACACAGTCGATTTCCTTGAGGTGCGCGACATCGTCTCGTCCCTTGTCAAAGGGGCCGCATTCGGCGTGATCGCCGCCATCATGGGCTGCTATTATGGCATGTCCTCGGGCCGCGGTGCGCAGGGCGTGGGCCGCGCCACCAAAGGCTCGGTCGAGGCTGCCGCCGTCCTGATCCTCGCAGCCAATTTCGTACTCACAGGGGTGTTCTTCTCGCTATGATCCGGATGGAGAACGTACATAAAGCCTTTGACGACAACCACGTCCTGCAAGGCATGAACCTTGAGATTCCCAAGGGCACCTCGATGGTCATCATCGGCGGCTCGGGCACCGGAAAATCGGTGGCGCTGAAATGCATTCTTGGCCTGATCAAGCCCGACAGCGGCATGATCTATGTCGACGGCAAGGACGCCCAGAAAGGCGACCGGGATGCGTTTCTGGCCCGCTTCGGGATGCTGTTTCAGGGCGCGGCGCTGTTTGACTCCCTGCCCGTCTGGCAAAACGTCGCATTCCGCCTGCTGCGCGGTTCGCTGAAACGCCCGGTCGAAGAAGCGCGTGAGATCGCCATCGAGAAATTGCGCCGCGTTGGCCTGAAATCCAATGTCGCCGACCGGTTGCCTGCGGAACTGTCCGGTGGCATGCAAAAACGCGTCGGCCTCGCCCGCGCGATCGCCGCCGAGCCCGAGATCATCTTTTTTGATGAGCCCACCACCGGCCTCGACCCGATCATGTCCGGCGTCATCAACGACCTGATCCGCGAGATCGTGACCGAGATGGGCGCCACCGCGATGACCATCACTCACGACATGAGCTCGGTCCGCGCGATTGCCGACAACGTGGCTATGCTGCACGGAGGCGTGATCCAGTGGACCGGCCCGGTCGGCCAGATGGATGCCTCGGGTGATCCTTATGTTGAGCAGTTCATCAGCGGGAGCGCAGAGGGGCCGATTGAGGCAGTGCGGTGAACGCCCCATTAGAAATGGTTTTGGTAAGTCGAGCTGAATTGAGGCAGTAATTATCTTATTCGCGTTACTCCTGTTCCCCCCGATTACGGCCGCTTGTGTAACGGTTACGCTCGGGCAAAAAATTAAAAATAACTCTGCGCACCGGAAAATTGGCCGAATACTGATCTGGGCACCAATTCTTTGCTGCGCATGGATATTGCTTTCAATAGTCGTGCTATTTAACTTATCCAGCTTTCCTGAAAGCACTCAGGATGCGATGTTAACCGGAGATTGGCTGGAATCGGTAGTTGTCGCACCGGTCTTCTTTAGCGCTGTCGCGACGATTGGTGCCGCTACATTTGCGATCGCCAATCGACTCAACACTTTTCATGCTTTTGCGACCATCGTGTTGTGTATTCCAGCAATAAGGATGTTTTTTACATGGTCATCAGAGTTCTTTGGTTGATCAACACCTGACCTTTCTAATTTGCATCATGCGAGCAACCAGATCGAATTTTTGCTTGGAATCTCGTTGTCTCTGACCAATGTATGCATATGCTCCGCCTCGCCACCCTGTCTCTCCTAATCCTCTACCCCATCGCGTGGTTTGCCCCGCTGATGCGCGCAGGGCTCCTCCCGATCTTCGGCCTCAGTGAAATCAGCGTCATCACCGGCCTCCAGTCCCTCTGGCGCTCCGACATCTTCCTCGCGCTGATTGTCACCATCTTCGCCCTCTTCGCGCCGTACATCAAAACCATCGGCACCGCGCTGATCCAATGGAACCTTCTGGACCCGCGCGTCCAACCCGCACTCAACATCCTCGGCAAGCTGGCGATGGCCGATATCTTCCTCATCGCGCTCTATATCACGTTGGCCAAAGGCATCTCATACGCGACCATCGAAACGGCCTGGGGCCTCTACCTGTTTACCGGCTGCATTCTGGCCTCGCTGACCTTAGGTCATATTACAGAGATGACATTTGGATCACGAAAACCTCAGACCTAATTGATTGAAAACGTCTTTCTGAGTATCTTTATGATATTTCGAGCAGCAACAAGTTTGTAGTTCACGGGTCCTCAGCGGATCATATCGTGATTGATTGTCGTCCGCTTTGGCCCGGTTTTGTATCGGTTAAAGAAGGAGATCGACATCATGGCCGCCCTCCACGCAGCAACATTACAATTTCAGAATGCCTTTTTAAAACTGACTTTTTTCCTGATCTGCGCCGCCGCACTCTTCGCGGTCGGTGCCACCGTTTTGTCCGCATTCGGTATCCTACCCTGGCTTTCGATGCAGGCGGGTCTGACTGGCGGAACCGTCGTCGACGCAGGTATCTACATCCAGATCGGACTGACCGCCCTGATCCTGATGCTGGCCTTCTACCTTCCCTCAAACGCCCGGATGATGGCGCTGGAAAACACCCACCGTAAGTTCGCGTTGAATATGCAGGATGTGGCCGGCGCCTATCAGATTGCCCACGCCG
Organism: uncultured Ruegeria sp.; assembly: GCF_947500045.1. Lineage (GTDB taxonomy): Bacteria > Pseudomonadota > Alphaproteobacteria > Rhodobacterales > Rhodobacteraceae > Ruegeria. Next base: position 318,516 of record NZ_CANMQQ010000003.1, read on the forward strand.
CCGACCGCAGCGGCACCTTTGCGCTGGCCTCAGAATTCGACGCGGTGAAAGAGCGAATGGCCTTTCTGCGCGATCACCCCGATCTGCAAGGGCTAGAGCCGCAGGTGCTGGAGCTCGCCGCCCAGATGAGCCAGATCAGTCAGGAGCTGGCTGATACATATGGCGATGCAAAGGTGGAACGCGCCCGCACCTTCCTCAGGCAACGGCATGAAGAATTGGAGCAATTCCAGCAGCGTATCGAAGATGCGCAAACCATTCAGCACGAGTTACGCCAGTGGACCCGCGACATCGAGATCGAGGAATCCATCGCCAAATCGCAACTTGCCCGCCTTAGGGATGAGTTGTTCGATCTGCTCCCCGAACTGTCGGCGCAGCTACAATCTTCCTCAGATGACAAAACACCCGCCAGCGTGGTCGCCATGACACCACCTCGGGCAGCAGAATAAGGCGCGACCAGCGCCCGCCGCCGACGATGGCCCGCAGGGCCTGAGGACGCGGCGCGCGCCCGGCGGTGAGGAAAGCCCGCAAGGGCTTGAAGAACCGCCCCGCCTCGGGCACGAAGGGCGACATGGCAAAGACACAAACCTTCACCTGCTCCGCCTGCGGTGCCTCGCATACACGGTGGTCCGGTCGCTGCGATGGCTGCGGCGAATGGAACACCATCATTCAGGAGCGCCCCCTTTCCGCCGGGCCAGCCAAGAAATCCCTTGGTGGCAAGCGCGGCCAGTCCATTGTCCTCACCGAACTTTCAACTGAAGAATCACCCCCACCCCGCACCCTGTGCGGGGTTGAAGAACTCGACCGCGTTCTCGGCGGTGGCCTCGTCCCCGCTTCGGCCCTGCTGGTTGGCGGTGACCCCGGCATCGGAAAGTCCACCCTTTTACTGCAGGCCGCCGCGCGGTTTGCCCGCAAGGGTGTCAAAACCATCTACGTCTCGGGTGAGGAAGCCAGCGCGCAGGTCCGGATGCGCGCCCGTCGGTTGGGCCTGGAGGAGTCTCCGGTGCAACTTGCTGCCGAAACCAACCTGCGCGACATTCTCACCACGCTTGAGGCCGAGAAACCGGGCCTCGCCATCATCGATTCGATCCAAACCATGTGGGCCGATAACGTGGACAGCACACCGGGTTCGGTGTCTCAAGTCCGCGCTGCAGCCCATGAATTGACAACATTTGCGAAACGACACGGCGTGTCGATCATCATGGTCGGCCACGTCACCAAGGATGGTCAGATCGCGGGCCCCCGCGTGGTCGAACATATGGTCGACACAGTGCTGTATTTCGAAGGCGAGCGCGGTCACCAGTTCCGCATCCTGCGCGCAGTCAAGAACCGCTTTGGCCCCGCGGACGAAATCGGCGTCTTCGAGATGACCGGCAAGGGTCTGGCGCAAGTCACCAACCCGTCAGCCCTATTCCTGTCAGAACGCGGCACGCCCAGCCCCGGATCAGCGGTGTTCGCAGGCATCGAAGGCACCCGCCCGGTGTTGGTCGAATTGCAGGCGCTCGTCGCACCCTCGCCCCATTCCCAGCCCCGCCGCACGGTCGTGGGCTGGGACAGCGGTCGGCTCGCCATGATCCTCGCGGTGCTCGAAGCGCGCTGTGGCATCCCTTTTGCCGGGCTCGATGTCTACCTAAACGTGGCCGGTGGACTGAAAATCAGCGAGCCCGCAGCTGACCTCGCCGTCGCCGCCGCCCTCCTTAGCGCGCGTGAAGACACGGCATTGCCCGCAGATACCGTTGTTTTCGGAGAAATCTCGCTATCTGGGGCACTTAGACCGGCCCCGCAGACCGAAAACAGGTTGAAAGAAGCGCAAAAACTTGGTTTCACGGCGGCAATTGCTCCGGCGGGTGGCAAAACTGGCACTGTGGCAGGTCTGACACTCACCCGACCCTCTGATTTAGTGGGGTTTGTTGGCGAAACCTTCGGAGCAGGTTAAGGTCGCGCCCGAGTGGGCAGAAAAACGAACAGGCGAGGGCCATGGAAGGTTTTACAATAATTGACGGGGTTGTGGCCCTGATCATCGTGCTGTCGGGCTTGCTGGCCTATTCGCGCGGTTTCATGCGCGAGGTTCTGGCCATCGCGGGCTGGGTCGCCGCTGCTGTGCTGGCCTTTATCTTTGCGCCACAAGCAGTGCCATTGGTCAAAGAAGTTCCTGTCGTCGGAGAGTTCCTGCGCGACAGCTGTGAGCTTTCGGTCATTACCGGTTTTGCCGCTGTCTTCGCGGTCGCACTGATCGTGGTCAGCATTTTCACACCGCTGTTTTCTTCACTGGTGCAGCGTTCGGCTCTTGGCGGGCTTGATCAGGCGCTTGGGTTTTTCTTCGGCGTTGCCCGCGGCATCCTGTTGGTCGCCATCGCCTTCTTCGTCTACGATACAGTGATGACGGGGCAGTCTTATACGATGGTCGACGAAAGTCGCTCGGCCAAGGTATTCGAACAGTTCAGCGGCCAGATCGAAGAACAAAACCCCGAGGCTGCGCTGGGTTGGGTAACCTCTCAGTATGAGGAACTGGTGGCAAGCTGCACTGCAGACAACGCCTCTGAAGGTTGATCCGCACAAATCTGATTGCTCAAAAGCCCGGTCTAGACCGGGCTTTTTTATTCGGCGAGATGAGGTCAGACGAACCCTTCGCCGCCGCAGATATTGCAGCGGATCGATTTCAATCCAAAGCATCCGTCGCAGCGGCTTGAGATCGGCTTGCCATATTGGTCACGACTCTTGACGACCATCCCTGCGCCTTTGCAGATCTCGCAGGGTGCGCGACCACCCCCGCGACACCTATGGCACCGTCGCTTGACGGGCTTTTCCTTGGGATCGTTTTGCTTGTGCTGCCACATGGCTTTGATTCACCCCAACCATCTTGGGTACCGGTTTCCGACACCTGGGCTGAATGACATCACGGTTTCGTCATTTTGTCATCAATTACCCCTGTTGCGCGCGAATCCAACCTGCGGCAAATCGCGAATGTGATCCTTTGGTGACACGCGCGGCAATTGGCTTTATGTGGAGGCCATACCGACATGGAATCGGAGCTGCTGACCTTGCTGTATCTGTTTTATTTCGCACTGGCCGCCATTGCGCTTGTGCTTGCGCGCCGTCTTGGCGCCCAGCAACAGACCATTCAGACACCAGTCAGCAGCCATTCCAACCTGAACGCCAGCCAAATAAAGTCATAGAAATTGGAGCCCGTGTATGTGTGGGATTTTGGGGATCGCAAATCGGACACATGATGTCTTTGCGGAAATCTATGACGGGCTGCTGATGCTGCAGCACCGGGGTCAGGATGCGTCGGGGATCGTCACCTTTAATGGTGAATTCTTCCGCGAGAAAAAGGCCAATGGTCTCGTCAAGGACGTGTTCAACGCCAGCGATGCTGAAACCCTGCTGGGCAAGGTGGGCATGGGTCATGTCCGCTATCCCACCGCAGGTTCGCTCAGCGCAGCCGAGGCGCAGCCTTTTTTCGTGAATGCCCCCTATGGCATCTATCTGGTCCATAACGGCAACATCACCAACACCGAAGAACAGCGCGAAAAGGTCACAGCAAAATACAGCCGTCACCTGCGCACCACATCGGATTCCGAAGTTCTGTTGAACGTGCTGGCCGACAAGGTGGCAGATGCCATCAAGGTGAACGGCAATGCCGATCCGGTCCGCAACCTGTTTGCTGGTGTCAAAATGACGATGGAGCGGGTTCAGGGCGCTTATTCCGCGATCTGTCTGGTGGCCGGTGTCGGCATGCTGGCGTTCCGCGACCCTTATGGCATCCGCCCCCTTTCCGTGGCCAAGCGTGAAGCAGCGGGTGACGGGGACGATTTTGCCTTTGCGTCAGAAGACGTGGCCTTTGGCATCAATGGTTTCGACAAGCTGCGCGACCTGAACCCGGGCGAAGCGATCCTGATCGATCTCGACGGTAATATGCACGAATTTCAGGCCGTTGATGGCAAGTTGACACCCTGCATTTTCGAGTATGTCTATCTGGCGCGCCCTGACTCGCTTCTGGATGGCGTGTCTGTTTACAAAACGCAGATGCGTATGGGTCAGACGCTGGCAAAACAGATCAAAGATTCGGGGCTTGAGATCGACCGGATCATCCCCGTTCCAGACAGCGCCCGCCCTGTCGCGCTGGAAGCCGCCAAAATCACCGGCATCCCCTACCGCGAAGGTTTGGTGAAGAACCGATATGTTGGTCGTACATTCATCATGCCCGGCCAGGCAGAACGGCAGAAATCTGTGCGCCGCAAACTGAACGCGGTTCCTCTGGAATTCGACGGCCACAACGTGCTGCTGATTGACGATTCAATCGTGCGTGGCAATACGATCAAGAAGATCGTTCAGATGTGTCGCGAGGCCGGTGCGAAAAAGGTCTATGTCGCCAGCGCATCGCCACCGGTGAAATTCCCCAATGTCTATGGCATCGACATGCCCACGCGCCACGAACTGATAGCATCGGGCAAAGACATCGAAGGTATCCGTCAGGAACTGGGCGCAGACGCCCTGTTTTATCAGGACCTCGATGATCTGATCTGGGCGGCCAAGGAAGGTAATCCCGAGATCGAGGCCTTTGAATGCTCGTGCTTTGATGGCAACTATATCACCGGCGTGGACGAGGATTATCTGAGCAGTCTCGAAAACAGCAGCCGTGTCAGCAAAAAACGCGAAGATATGCAGGTCGTGGGCAGCTCGTGGAACGCGGCCAAGCTGGCCTCGGGCTGATCCTGCGATTCGGCCTTCCTTGCAGCAAAGGCCCAGTGACAGGCCCTGGCAATCATAGGTCAGAATCCGCCGACAACCTTGTGTTGAACAAGCCGCGTTTGCAAAGGGTTCGACGCGCGGCTTTTAAGCCTTCCAGAAATGGGTGCGGTGGCCCTTTTGGTTCGGTTGGACCCGTGCTAGCCGGGCGTTGAAAACCACTCAGAAAACGAGGTTCGGGGGTTCAGCCCGGCTGCAGATCATGGCAAATACAACAGTCAAAAGCGCAGCCACGCAGGCGGGTGCGTTGAAGAAGAATTCGGTCACGGTACTAGGCGTTTTTGGCCCCAAGGCCGAGCTCCAGGCGTTGGTTCGCCTGTCCTCGGGACGGGTAAAGAAGGTGAAGCCCGGCAACCGGGTGGGTTCGGGCAAAGTGGTTGCAATTGATGAAGAAGGCGTTGTGCTGCGACAAAGCGGCCAGAACCGCCGGATCGACATTCCCGGCAGTTGATCCTGACTTGACGCCCTTCGCCCACCGGTTCAAACCCCCCTCATGACCGATCAGACCAAAATTGCCCTCATCACCGGGGCCTCACGCGGGCTGGGCGCGGCACTGGCCGAGGCGCTGGCCCCTGACTATCACATCGTTGCCGTCGCCCGCACGCAGGGCGGGCTGGAAGAGCTGGACGATCGTATTCAGGCGAAAGGCGGATCGGCCACGCTGGCGCCAATGGATATTTGCGATCCGAACGCTATGGCCACCTTGTGCAGGGGCATCCATGATCGCTGGGGCAAGGTCGATCTGTGGCTTCATACGGCAGTCCACACCTCGGCCCTGACGCCCACGCATTTCGTAGACCCAAAAGAATGGGCAAAGGCCTTCAGCACAAACGCGACGGCCACGTCGGTTCTGATTCCATACGTCGCTCCTTTGTTGGGGGAAGCGGGTCATGCGGTGTTCTTTGAAGACCCCAAAGCTGGCGAGAAGTATTATGGCATCTATGGTGCCACCAAAGCCGCGCAGATGGCACTCGCGCGCAGTTGGGAAGCCGAGACTGCACGGACAGGTCCGCGTGTCTCAATTGTTGAGCCTGCGCCGATGCCCACAGCCGTACGCGCGCGGTTCCATCCCGGTGAGGATCGGGAGACACTGAACAGCACTGCGGATGAGGCGGCGCGGATACTGGCGCAGCTTTGAGGGATGGCCCTTGCGGGCCATGCCTCCGGCGGAGGTATTTTTGGCCAGATGAAGCGAGCGGATTATGCGATATGCACGCCGTTACGTCCGGCCAGATCGACGAAGAATTGCCACGCCACGCGGCCTGAACGTGCGCCGCGTGTGGCCTGCCATTCGATCGCCTCGGCCCGCAGGATGTCTGGGTCGAACTGAACACCGTGGGCAGTGCAGTATCGGTCGATCATGGCAAGGTATTCGTCTTGATCACAGGGGTGGAAGCCCAACCAAAGGCCAAACCGGTCGGACAGTGAGACCTTTTCCTCTACCGCTTCTGACGGGTTGATGGCGCTGGACCGTTCGTTTTCGATCATGTCGCGCGGCATCAGGTGGCGGCGGTTCGAGGTGGCGTAAAACACGACATTCTCGGGGCGGCCTTCGATACCGCCATCCAGTACCGCCTTTAGCGATTTATAGTGCTGGTCATCGTGGCTGAACGAAAGGTCATCACAAAACAGGATGAACCTATACGGTGCTGACCTCAGGTGGTTCAGCAGGCGCGCGACGGACCCCATATCCTCGCGCTGCAGTTCGACCAGTTTTAGTTCGGGATGTTCACCCTGCAAAGTCCCGTGCACTGCCTTGACGAGGCTGGATTTCCCCATACCACGTGCGCCCCACAGCAGCGCGTTATTGGCCTTATACCCGGCAGCAAAGCGGCGCGTATTGTCCAGCAGCGTATCGCGTGATCGGTTGATCCCCACCAGCAAATCCAGATCAACCCGGTTAACTTGGGTGACGGGTTCCAGCCGATCAGGCTCCACATGCCAGACGAAAGCCGGGGCTGCCTTGAAGTCGGGTGTGGCCAGCGGCGCAGGCGCGATACGCTCCAACGCGTCGGCGATACGGTTCAGGGCTTGATCGTCCATCGGCTCCTCCCGGGTGTTCCGGCGGATTTCAACCATGTTCCGCCCCGCACAACAAGGGCCGCGCATGAAAAAGGCGCGCCGAAACAGGGCGCGCCTTTGGCTATTCGGTTGCGGGTTACTTGGTCTCGTCGTAATCCTGCATCATGTCCGCATCAGCCTCGGCCTCTTCATCGTCATAGTAGCCATCGGCGCGCAGCTGCTCTTCGCGCTTTTTCTCGACACGGGCGACTAGAAAGATAGACACTTCGTAAAGGCCATAAACCACGGTAAACAGTATCAGCTGAGTGATGACATCCGGCGGTGTCACCAAAGCAGCAAGCACCAGAATACCGACCATCGCGTATTTACGAACGGCTCCCAGCCCCTCGGCCGAAACCAGTCCTGCTTTGCCCATCAGCGTTAGAAGAACCGGCAATTGGAAGCACAGACCAAAGGCCAGGATGAACTTGAGCGTGATATCCAGGGATTCGTTGACCTTCCCAAAGAAGGTAATTTTGACGCCTTCCGTTGTTTCTGGAACAACAAGGATCTCTTCCGGGACATCATCGGCTGCCGGGGCCAACAAGTTTGCGAAGATCGAACTGACATCAGCGAACCCCAAGAAGAACTGCATCGCCAACGGTGTCACCACGAACTGCGCAAAAGAAGCCCCGAGTAAGAACATAAACGGCGAAGCGACAAGAAACGGCAGAAAAGCCCCCTTCTCGGACTTGTAAAGCCCCGGCGCCACAAACCGCCACAGTTGATACGAGATTACGGGGAATGCCAGCGCAAACCCGAATACCATCGAAATCCGAAACAAGGTGAACAGATATTCCTGCGGAGAGGTATATTGCAACGTCGGAGAAGGATCACCGAGTTCACGCAGAGTCGCCTCAATCGGTCGCACCAGAAACTGCAGGATTGGTTCGGCTACAATGAAAGCCAGAACTATTCCTATGACAAAAGCGATCACCGAACGGATCAGCCGTGTGCGCAGCTCGGCCAGATGCTCGATCAGTGGGGCCGAGCTGTCTTCGATCTCGTCAGTCTTGGTCATGAGTTGCTTTCGGTTTTCAGCGCAGCTTCAGCTTCTTCCGCCTTGGCGAGCGCGTCCGCTGCTTCCTTGGCTTTACGTTCTGCAGCAGCACGGGCTGTTGTGGCCTGAATTTTCTTGGCTTGCTCGGCGCGTTCTGACGCCAGCTTGCCAGTCTCGCTGTCGGGGTCGAGCTTGGTTGGATCAATTGAATTGGCAACGTCGCGCGCTGCTTCGTTGATGCCGTCCATTGCGGTGCTGACCGGATTGGTCGCCGCGTTCAGCCCCTTCTTGATCTCATTAACCCCAGCCTCGTCCGCCGCCTCGTTCATTGCGCTGCTGAATTCGCGGGCCATGCCGCGCGCCTTGCCGACAAACCGCCCGACATTGCGAAACAGCACAGGTAGGTCCTTTGGCCCCACCACAATCAGCGCAACGACGCCAATGACCAGAAGCTCGGTCAGGCCCAGATCAAACATCTAGGCTCAGACCTTGTCTTTATCGGTCTCGGGTGTGACGTCCTTGGCCATTTCGGACGCGTCCTGATCGATCTCTTCAGAACCTTCCTTGATGCCCTTCTTGAACGAGGTGATGCCTTTGCCCACTTCGCCCATCAGCGAACTGATCTTGCCGCGGCCAAACAGCACCAGAACCACAACTGCAATCAGCAGGATGCCGGGAAGTCCAATATTGTTGAGCATGTCTTGTCTCCTTCTAAGTCAGCGCAGCGCGCCGGGAATATGAACTGGCCATGTGTCTACGCCCGGACATGCGTCAACAAAAGTGCGACAGGTCAATTCTGTGCGCGAATTTGAACGGATCACGTATTTTTTGCGGTCTGGCATTTTCCAACTGACAGGTTTATGTCAGTTGGATGGAATTAAAAAGACGATATCAAACCTGGTCAACGGAGATTCAAATGACCCATGTTGCAGAAATCGTCACTTTCAAACTCACTGACGGCACATCGCCGGAGGAGTTTGTGAAACTCAGCGAGACGACCGAGGCCTTCGTGCGCGCCGCCCCCGGCTTTACCCACCGACAGCTTAGCCAGGGCGAAGATGGGCGTTGGACGGATTATGTGATCTGGAACGATATGGAGGCCGCAAAAGACGTCGCAGCGCAGTTTCCAAAGCAAGATTTCGCACCCGCCCTGATGGCGGCAATCAATCCCGAAAGCGTTGAGATACGCCACGAGTATGTACTATGGAAAATGACCGCCTAGACGTGGTCAGGGCAGCGCAGAATGCGCCGCACTGACCGTCTGTTCGACATCATCCAGATCCTGCGCAACGGCAAACTGCACCGCGCGCAGGACATCGCGGACCGGCTCGAGGTGTCGGTTCGCACAATCTACCGCGACATGGATACGCTGGTGGCCTCGGGCGTCCCCGTCGAAGGGGAACGCGGCGTGGGCTATATGGTGCGCGAACAAATCACGCTGCCCCCGCTGAACCTGACACCCGCCGAACTTGAGGCCCTGAACCTTGGCATGGCGATCGTGGCAGAGGCCGCAGACCCCGATCTCAAGTCTGCAGCCGAGACGCTGGCCGAAAAGATCGACGCTGTCCTGCCCACTCAAGTCGTGGCCGAGGCCGACAGCTGGAAGTTCGCCGTCTACCCCTTCGCCGATGCAGCACGCGGTCTGGCCCATATGGCGCCAATCCGGGCCGCGATCAAATCACGTCAAAAACTACAGCTCAGTTATCGCCGCATCGACGGCACCCTGACCGAACGCACCATACGCCCGCTTCACATGGAATATTGGGGCCGGGTCTGGACACTGACCTCATGGTGCGAGCTACGAGATGGGTTCCGCATCTTCCGCATTGACCTGATTGAAACTGTCACGCCCCTGCCCGAGATCTTCTCGGACGAACCCGGCAAACGGCTTAGCGACTACGACCCCTACGGGTGATCCGCTCTTCATCTGGCCCTAACTACCTCCGCTGGAGGCATGGCCCGGAACGGGCCATTCCAGTCACTTCAGATAGGGTTCAGGATCAACCGACTCGAACCCTTTGCGGACCTCAAAATGCACGTAGGCATTGTCGCCACCGCGCAAAGAGGCAATCTTTTGTCCCCGACGAACCCGATCACCCTTCTTGACGGTGATCTTTTCGACATTGGCATAGACCGTCAGCAAATCGTTGTTGTGCTTGACCACAATGATCGGAATTTGATCCGCATCTTCCGTGATCGCGGCCACGGTCCCTGCCTCGGCTGCGGTGACGGACGCGCCCGGTGCGGCCGCAATGTCTATGCCCTCATTCTTGCCCTTGTCATAAGTGCGTATGATCGTTCCGTTCACAGGAATCCCAAGGGCCGAACTGCCTGAATTGGTCGGCGCTTCGGCAGTGACATCGGGCGCAGGTGCGGCGGCGGTGACCTTCTCATCCGGCAACGGCTGCGTTGCGCTCGGCGGTGTTGGCGTAGGGGAACCCTCGCCCGGTTGGGTCACAGCAGTTGCCGTTGCCGCAGGTGCAGCAGCACGAGGCGCGGCCTGATCCTTGACCGGGATCAGCAAATATTGGTCTTCGCGCACTGTAAAGTCTGACCCCAGCCCGTTCCATTCGGCCAGCGATTCCACGGACACCTGATAGAGGCGCGAGATCGTATAGGCTGTCTCGCCCCGCTTTACTTTATGCCGGATAGGCTCGGGCCCGGTTGCGACCGGGGCCGGGGCTGCGGCAGGTTGCGCCGGCTGCAAGGTGGATGTCTGAACTGAACCTGTGTTGGGTGCCTCATCAATCGCGGTTCCGGCGATGGACGCGATATCAACACCGCTCGGTGCCCCAACCGAACGCGGCAGGGCCAACACTTCACCATCGCGCAACGAGTCATTGGGTTGCAGCCCGTTGAACCGGGCCAGTTCACCTACGGGCATGCCGATGCGGGCGGCCAGGTCACCAACGGTATCCCCCTGACGGGCGACCGCAACTTGGTAGTTCGGATAAGTGATTACGCCTCGTGCATCAGGCGTCGGACGGCTGGCGGTAGCTGCCAGTGCGGCATCCGTGGTGGAAAACCCGCCGACATTGCCGCGCAGATCATAGTCAAACGGCCCTTCGCACCCGGCCAGAATTGCCAGTGCTGCAACACCACTCGCACAGCGGCGCATTGCTGATTTGGAAACTGCTCTCATTTTATTGTCCTCAACACCTGCCCCTGTTCTCCGGGATTCCGGCGTCTTTAATATACCTTTACGCTCCGTCTTTTCCCAGCCCTTCTAGCAAGGGTACAAAACGAACCGGCAACAATTCGTCGTAGTCCAGCCCGGTTTCAGTGCGTGTGACCCGGATCAGGGTCTGCACCGCATCCGACTGGCCCACGGGCAAGACCATGATACCGCCGATTTTCAACTGCGCCAAGAGCGGCCCCGGAGGATCTTCGGCAGCAGCGGTCACAATGATACGGTCAAACGGGGCCTGCTCCGGCAGACCAAACGATCCGTCCGTCAACATCGCCGTTACATTTGTCAGTCCCATCTCACGGAACAACTGCCCGGTTTCGCGCACCAGTCGCTTGTGCCGCTCGACTGTATAGACACGGCGCGCCAGCTTGGACAGGATCGCCGCCTGATAGCCCGAGCCGGTGCCGATCTCCAAAACCGTATCCCTTGCGCGGACTTGCAACGCCTGCGTCATAAGCCCCACGACAGAAGGCTGACTGATCGTCTGGCCGCAGGCGATCGGCAGCGGCGTATCTTCATAGGCACGTTCGGCAAACAGGCCTTTGACGAACCGCCCCCTGTCGATCTGTTCCATTGCCGCCAGAACACGGGCATCCGTCACCCCTCGCGAACGCAGGGCAAAGAGAAACTGCATGGTGGTTTCGGCATTAGGTCCGGTCATTCGATCGCCTTCAGGGCATCTAGCGCGTCATACGCCGTCAGGTCAGCCCGCATCGGAGTGACCGAAATGTACCCTTCCAGATTCACCGCTGCATCCGTTCCCGGCGCGGTCGGGTTGTGCTGGTAGCCGCCCTTGATCCACAGAAACCGGCGCCCCGAGGGCGAACTGTGCGGCTCGACCCCGAAATGGGTATCGCGCCGGAAACCCTGTGGTGCGACGCGCGCGCCCAGCACTTCTTCTGCGGGAACGGGTGGGAAATTCACGTTATAGAACAAGCGGTAATCCCCCTGCTCTTTCGGCGTCGCATCCAGTATGCGGCGCACCAGATCGGCCCCATATTTGGCCGCAGCCTCGAACGGGTCATCCAGCCCCAGATTGCGAGGCCCAAAATATTGCGACAGGGCGATCGCGGGAATGCCCTGCAACGCGGCCTCCATCGCGCCGCCGATCGTGCCTGAATAAAGGGTATTCTCAGCCGAGTTATTGCCCCGGTTCACCCCCGACAAGACCAGATCCGGTGGGGCATCTTTCATCACATCATGCAACCCGGCCAATACGCAATCCGCAGGCGATCCTTCGGCGGCATAGCGACGCTCCCCCAGCTTGGCGACCATCATCGGGTGGGTATAGCTGATGCAGTGGCCGACGCCCGATTGTTCAAATGCAGGCGCGACAACCCAAACCTCGCCATTTGGTCCCGCCAACTCGGCCGCAATCGCTTCGAGAACAATCAGTCCCGGCGCGTTGATGCCATCATCATTGGTCAGAAGAATTCGCATGCCCGATCCACCCTTGTTTTGCCCTTGATAGACGCGCCTCTGCGCTGCGACAAGCAATGCACCTACGCAATCTGCGGCTTTCACGCACCACTTGGGTGAAAATGCAGGGTCAGAGCGTCAGGCCGGGAACACAAAACACCGGTCACGGCGGATGGTCAGCCACATGACCCGGCCCGCTTTGGGAACAAAAACATTCGGCACCGTCGCCTTCAGAACCGAACCATCATAGTCCATCCGGAACTCGACCAGGCTTTCGTTGCCAAGAAAACGCGCCCGTTCAACCACGCCCCGCGCCGCAACGCCATCCGTAGGTGTGGGCACCGGACCTTTGCCATTGCGGTCGAAATCCAGCTTAACGTGCTGTGGTCGAAATACGATCTCGACATCGGTCCCATCCGGCACTCCTGGCGCCAGAAAGCGACCAAAGGGTGTGTGCGCCAAAGCGCCGTTAACTTGCGACTTCAAGACGTTGACATCACTGAAAAATGCCACCGCCGCTTTGTCAGCCGGACGGGTGTAGACATTATACGGCGCACCCTGCTGCACGATTTTTCCGCGCCGCATCAGTGCGATTTCGTCGGCCATCCGCATCGCCTCGTCCGGCTCATGCGTGACCAGCAGAACGGCTGCGTCTTCTTCTTTGAGGACTGCAAGCGTCTCATCCCGAATACCGTCGCGCAGACGGTTATCCAGACCTGAAAACGGCTCATCCATAAGCATGATCCGTGGACGTGGCGCCAGCGCGCGTGCCAAGGCCACCCTCTGCTGTTCACCTCCCGACAGCTGATGCGGATACCCGTCGATAAACCGCATCAGATCGACCTTGGTCAGCAGCTCTTCGACCCGAGCGCGTTTCTGCTCTTTGTTGCCTTTCAGCCCAAAGGCGACGTTATCCGCCACACTCAGATGTGGAAACAGTGCAAAATCCTGAAACATCAATCCGATCTCACGCCGTTCAGGCGGTACTCGGAATACCGTGTCGCAGATCAGCTTACCATCGACATAAATCTCGCCCGAGGTCTGCATTTCGACGCCCGCGATCATGCGCAAAGTGGTCGACTTGCCACAACCCGACGGCCCCAGCAAACAGGTCACCTGCCCGGCCTGCACGGTCAGCGACACGTCATCCACAACCGTCCGCCCACCGAAGCGTGCCACGAGATTGCGAATTTCCAATCGAGGAGGAGTTGTATTCACTGTCACCAATGGACCCCGTTGCCTTTCCCGATCAAATCCATCGGGCTTAGGCGGGGATAACAACCCCGCCCATCAGGCGCAAGGGATCAGCAACACCCGGTCGAGGCGGCCTCTCCTTGAACGACAAAGGGGCTATCCCCGCCGCAGCCTTCAAAAATCCCGTAATGGGTCGTGAAGTCACCGATGAATTCAAAATGACGCGCAAACCGGGTGTCTTGCAGCATCATCCAGGTATTTCCACAGACCGGAAACACCTTGCCGGTCTCGATGGCGTGGTGATCATCCAGCACAAACCCGTGCGACGCATGTGGCACGGTTCCGTTGTAGATCACGGCCTGACCATAGTCTTCACAGGCGGGCTCCAGTTCTGGAAGTTTGAACAGGCGATAAGTGGCCGAGATAAAGCTTAATGGTGCGACCCGTTCTTCCAGAATTGGGTTCTCGATGGTCAAAGGCCGATGCGTGACCCTGCGCGGATCACCAAACCCGACCTCCCGCGACATCGATAGGAAATCATTCCAATAGAGCGCGCCTGACAGGCATTCGCCATACAGAACCTCATCCTCGGCCATTGCCTTGGGCACCCGGCGGTCGGCATAGACGTCCGAGAAATACATCTCACCGCCCTCTTTCAGTAACCGATGCGCCCCGCGCAGCACAGCCGCCTTGTCGGTCGCCAGATTGATCACGCAGTTCGAGACGATGATGTCGAACGAACCCGGCTCGAGGTCCAGTTCATCAAGCTTTTCGATATAGCCGTGATGAAACTCCACGTTGCTGGAAGAATGTCCAAAGGTCTGTGCGTGGTAATCCTGATGCGCGCGGGCAACGTCCAACTGCTCGGGCGTCATGTCCACGCCCACCACACGACCCTTTTCGCCCACCATGGCAGACAGAGCGTACACGTCTCGGCCCGCGCCACAGCCAAGATCAAGGATATGCATCCCCTCCAGATCCAGCGGCGCGATCAACCCGCAGCCATAGTAACGTGTCAGCACATCATCATGAATTTGTGACAGAATTTTCTTAACGTGATCCGGCATATCATCCGGTGTACAGCACGCGTTTGTCTGCAAATCCGCGCTGCCTTGCAATACTTCACCATAGTAGTTCTGCACAGCCTCATGATTCATCCGGGCATTCCTTTTGTCACTGGTTGAATTGCAGCTAGTGCAGCATACCGCGCCGCGCAATCTACCAGAGCCCATTCTGACGAAACAGTGACAGCGTTCAGGCCAGCAGTTCGAAATCAATGCCCGTGCGCACCCGCCCGTTCACCTGAATCTCCAACCGATGCGGTCCGGGCACCAGTTTAAACGTGGTCGCATTACCTTTGAGCTTATGACGTTTGCTGAGCGTCAGTTGCCCATCTTTCAGTTCTGCCTGTTTCAGCTTGTGAACCTTGGGTGAAACTTTCCCACCAGGACGTTGGAAATGAACAATATAATCGATCAGTACGGGTTGGCTGTTCGCGCCATTCAAACGGGTTTCGAATTCCAGAACCTCACCAATCCGAGCCGGGCCGTTTACCTGGAGCTCAACCGTAATATCGGCATCCGGATCATATCCCAAGGCCCTCATCGCCCCCGAATGCCCTGATTTTACAAGACCTCTCAAGGCGTGTGAGGTCATCCAGTGCAACTCTTCCCTGTCCTGTTGATTTGACTCGCCCCACAAACGCAGGCGCTCCAGCACAATATCCGGGTCTTTTTTGGTGATGTCATTCAAGTGGTTTGCAATCGAACGCGTCACATAACGCGTTTGGTCCCCATGTAGCCGGTCAAGCAACGGCAACGGGTCTGACAGGGCCAAACCAACGGCCTGCCCCCACGGCAAACGTGGCCGCGTTCCTTCGCTGACCAGACGACGCACATGATAGCTGGGATGCGCGCACCAGTCCTGCATCCGTTCCATCACCAGTTCGGGATGGTGGTTGAGGAAGGGGCGGATCGCCCATTCCATTGAAAATCTCTGAGTTATCTCTTCCAAAACCGACAGCGACAATTCAGGGTGATCAAGGCCGATCGCGCAGACCCAATCGCCTAAGGGTGCAAAGATGAAATCACCGAAATCATCATCGCTTTTGCCGGGGTCCAACGGAGGCGGCAACGCCCGCAGAATGATCGGAGCAACCGTAGGCAAATCACCGGGAACGGCGTCTTGTAAACACGCCGCGATCCACGCCATACGTTCTTTCAGCTCAAGTTCAGGCAGGCGTGCCATCACCTTTGCTTCGAACGCTTCCGCTTTGAAACTTGGTTCAGCATCAGCGAATAAACCCGCTAGATAGCGCGTCTTTTCCGCATTGAAAAACTGATCCTTCAGGGAAAAATTTTGCGTCATTCTTACATCGTCAGATTGGTACCACCGCCGTCCAGCAGAATGTTCTGCCCAACGATAAATCCGGCATGTTGCGAACATAGAAACGCGCAAGCCGCCCCGAACTCCGCCCGAGTTCCATAACGGCGCGCGGGGATGGTCGCGGCACGTTCTGCCCGCGCCTCATCAATCGAGATACCCTTTTGCGCGGACACCCCGCCATCCAGAGCATCCGCCCGGTCAGTTGCATGAATTCCGGGCAACAGATTGTTGATCGCAACCCCATTCGCGGCCACTTGCCGCGATGTGCCGGCCACATATCCGGTCAATCCCGTTCGCGCCGCATTTGACAGGCCCAGCACCGCAATCGGCGCACGCACGGATTGCGAGGTGATATTCACCACCCGGCCCCAGCCTTTATCCATCATCCCCGGCAGCAGCGCCTTCATGAAGGCAATCGGCGTCAGCATGTTGGCGTCCAGCGCTTTGATGAAATCGTCCCGTTCCCAATCCGACCACATACCGGGTGGCGGCCCGCCAGCATTTGTAACAAGGATATCAACACTCTGCGCGGCATTGATCACCTCAGCCTGACCTTCGGGCGTGGTGACATCGCACGCGACAGCCTGCACTGCGACACCATAGGTCGACCGCAGGCGTGTGGCCTCGGCCTCAAGCACTTCGGCACCCCGCGCATTCATTACCAGGTCGACACCGGCCTCGGCCAGTGCCTCGGCACAGCCCAAACCCAGCCCTTTGCTGCTGGCGCAAACCAACGCACGTTTTCCACGAATTCCCAGATCCATTCTGACCCTCCCTTACCTTGCCACACATCTAGCACCGGCCCGGCAAGGAAGGCCAGAATGGGATTGTTGGATCAGTAGAAGAACTCTTCCCGCACGATCTTGCCGTCGGCAACGTGATAGACACCGACCTCGCGCATATCAAAGCTTTCGCCGGATTCCTTCACCTTGCCCTGAACTTCAAAAATCACGGCAAACCGGTCGTCACCATGCGGGAACGGATCACTGACCGATGCACCCGAGACCTCATGCGCGCCTTCCCACCATTCGTGTTTGCCTCGGATCGCGTCCCGGCCATGTGTTTCTCGCCCCATACCCATCGCGTCCGCGGCCTCAACTGAAACCGCATCCGCTGCATAGAGCTTATCCAGATTTTCCTTGGCTCGGTTCTCACGGCATCCGGCAACCAGTTCGTCAGCAATCTCTTTCAAATTCATCGGTCCACTCCACAATTTGTTCACTATATGTTCTTATTGCCACAGAGACATGATTCGAACCAGTCCCTTTGTCTTGCTTCGGCAGGATTCCCCGCCTATACGCGCGTGCATGCTTGATACCTCGAACCAACCCGTTTTGCCGCCCGAGATCGCCCGGCGCAGAACATTCGCCATCATCTCGCACCCGGATGCGGGCAAGACGACGCTGACTGAAAAGTTCCTGCTTTATGGCGGTGCCATTCAGATGGCCGGTCAGGTGCGCGCCAAGGGTGAGGCACGGCGGACCCGTTCTGACTTTATGCAGATGGAGAAGGATCGCGGCATATCGGTCTCCGCCTCGGCGATGTCGTTTGACTATGGGAACTTCCGGTTCAATCTTGTGGACACACCCGGCCACAGCGATTTTTCGGAAGATACCTATCGTACACTGACCGCCGTGGATGCCGCCGTGATGGTGATTGACGGTGCGAAAGGTGTGGAAAGCCAGACTCAGAAACTGTTCGAGGTTTGCCGCCTACGTGATCTGCCAATCCTGACCTTCTGTAACAAGATGGACCGCGAAAGCCGCGATACGTTCGAGATCATCGACGAAATTCAGGAAATGCTGGCCATCGATGTCACTCCCGCCGCGTGGCCTATCGGCGTGGGTCGCGATTTCATCGGCTGTTACGACATGCTGCGCGACCGGTTAGAGCTGATGGACCGCGCCGACCGCAACAAGGTGGCCGAGAGCATTCAGATCAACGGGTTGGACGACCCCAAGCTGGCCGAACACGTGCCCGAGCACCTGCTGGACAAGCTGCTGGAAGAGGTCGAGATGGCGCGCGAATTGCTGCCCAAGCTTGACCCTCAGTCGGTTCTTGAGGGGCACATGACCCCGATCTGGTTCGGCTCGGCCATCAACTCGTTTGGTGTCAAGGAACTGATGGAAGGCATCGGTGCCTATGGTCCGCAGCCTCAGGTTCAATCTGCCGAACCACGCCAAATTGCGCCGGATGAAAAGAAGGTCTCTGGGTTTGTCTTCAAGGTGCAGGCCAATATGGACCCCAAGCATCGCGACCGGGTGGCCTTTGTCCGCATGGCAAGCGGTCACTTCAAACGTGGCATGAAGCTGACCCATGTGCGGTCTAAAAAGCCCATGGCGATCTCGAACCCCGTGTTGTTCCTCGCCTCTGACAGGGAACTGGCCGAAGAGGCTTGGGCCGGTGATATCATCGGTATTCCCAACCACGGCCAGCTGCGCATCGGTGACACACTGACCGAGGGTGAGGCGATCCGCGTGACCGGCATCCCCTCTTTCGCACCCGAGCTGCTGCAAACTGTGCGCCCGGGCGATCCGATGAAGGCAAAGCATCTGGAAAAAGCCCTGATGCAATTTGCCGAAGAAGGCGCGGCCAAAGTGTTCAAACCTTCAATCGGGTCAGGCTTTATCGTGGGTGTCGTAGGCGCGCTGCAATTCGAAGTCCTCGCCAGCCGGATCGAATTGGAATACGGCCTGCCAGTACGGTTTGAGGCATCCCAGTTCACTTCGGCCCGCTGGGTCAATGGTGAAAAGGTTGAGGTCGAGAAATTCGTCAACGCCAACAAGCAGCACATCGCGCATGACCATGACGGTGACATCGTCTATCTGACGCGCCTGCAATGGGATATTGATCGGGTGGTGCGCGATTATCCTGCACTGAACCTGACCGCGACAAAGGAAATGATGATCTGACGGAGACTGCGGACAAACCAGATATGACGCCGACCAAGACGACTTGGGGCATTGTATCCACGATCCGCGCCCCGCGTGAGGACATTCTGCGCTTTGCCGCCCACCATCTCGATATTGGGGCGGACCGGATCCATATTTTTCTGGACGAACCGGTCCAAGAAGACATGACCGCATTGCGCGAGCATCCCAAAATCAGGGTACGCACTTGCGACGCGGCATTTTGGAAACGTCGCGGGCGCGAACGGCCGGACAAGCATCAGGTCCGGCAATCCTCGAATGCCAACCTGATCTACAAACGAACCGATCTGGACTGGGTCACCCATATCGATGTCGACGAATTTCTTTGGCCGATGTCCCCGATCCCCGACCTGTTGCACGATATCCCAGAGGACATCCCCGCCGTCCGCATCCGTCCGATCGAGGCGCTGGTAGGGGACGACGATCTTTACAAAGCGTTCATTCCCGAGGGCGAGCAGCGGCAGACGCTGGTCGAGTCGCTTTACCCCAAGTTCGGTGCTTATGTGTTGGCCGGGTTCATGAGCCATATTCAAGGCAAGCTGTTCGTGCGCCGCGGCCTGAAGAAACTGAGCGACCGAATCCACAACCTCTTTCAGCACGGTGAATTTCTACCTGTCAGGACCGAGCTTCCCCAGATCGATCTATGCCATCGTCACGCCCCGGATTGGGAGCACTGGCTGGCGCATTACCGGTTTCGCCTCGAACGAGGCTCGTATCAGGCAAGCCCCACTCCGAACCGGCCACGAAAACTCGGTGGGTTGAATAAGTTTGAATTGCTCAGCCTCCTCGAAGCTGAGTACGGCCAAGATGGCCTGAAGGAATTCTATGACGAAATCAGCGCCGCCGACCCTGAGGTGCTGAAAAGGCTTGAAGATAACGACATGATCCGGCACCGTCCGCTTGGTCTGGACCGGAAAGTCGCGAAACACTTTCCCGGAACCATCTGAATTGTTGCAGAAATCCCTGTTTCTGCCAGATTGGGCGCAGGTTAAACCGTCTTCATTTGACCCTGCCCCACGTTTTTGTTATGCCCGCGCCACAGCCGAAACGCGCATGGGGCGCATGGCCTTCCGGGCCCGGCACTTTCAGACGCGCGGGCCAGGTCTAGTGTCCGCATGAACCGGACATATATGACAAAGTTTAACGAACTAAACCTGAACCCGAAGGTCCTCAAAGCGATTGAGGAAGCCGGATACGAAACTCCGACCCCGATCCAGGAAGGTGCCATACCAGCCGCCCTTGAAGGGCGAGACGTTCTGGGAATCGCCCAGACCGGCACCGGCAAGACGGCAAGCTTTACCCTGCCGATGATTACATTGTTGGCCCGTGGGCGCGCCCGCGCACGTATGCCGCGCTCTCTGGTATTGTGCCCAACACGGGAACTCGCAGCTCAGGTCGCCGAGAATTTCGATACCTACGCCAAACACCTCAAACTCACCAAGGCACTGCTAATCGGTGGAGTTTCGTTCAAGGAACAGGATGCGCTGATCGACCGGGGCGTTGACGTTCTGATCGCCACACCGGGACGCCTGCTCGATCATTTCGAACGTGGCAAACTGCTGCTGACCGGCGTGCAGATCATGGTGGTGGATGAAGCCGACCGGATGCTCGATATGGGTTTTATCCCGGATATTGAACGCATCTTCTCGCTGACACCTTTCACACGACAGACCCTGTTCTTCTCGGCCACCATGGCACCCGAGATTGAGCGTATCACCGACACCTTCTTATCTGCCCCAACGCGGGTCGAGGTCGCGCGACAGGCCACAGCCTCGGAAACCATCGAACAGGGCGTGGTGATGTTCAAAGGTGGTCGCCGTGACCGCGAAGCCAGCCAGAAACGCAAGACATTGCGCGCGTTGATCGATGCCGAAGGCGACAAGTGCACCAACGCCATCATCTTCTGCAATCGCAAGACGGATGTAGATATCTGCGCCAAATCGCTGAAGAAATACGGCTATGACGCGGCCGCCATCCATGGCGACCTCGATCAGTCACAGCGGACGAAAACACTGGACGGTTTCCGTGACGGAACACTCCGCCTGCTTGTCGCATCTGATGTTGCCGCGCGCGGGTTGGATGTGCCCTCGGTCAGCCATGTGATCAATTTCGACGTCCCCGGCCACCCCGAAGATTATGTGCACCGGATCGGTCGTACAGGTCGCGCCGGGCGCGAAGGCAAAGCGATCACGATCTGTTCGGGCCGCGATGAAAAGGCGCTGGCTGCGATCGAAAGTCTGATCCAGAAAGAAATTCCGCGCTTGGACAACCCGGTCAAGGTTGATGAGCCGAAACCTGAAGCGCCAAAGCCCGAGAAAAAAGTCAGACCCGTCGAAAGCAAAAAGAGCGAAAGCCGCAAAGAACGTGAACCCAAAGCGCGCGGTCGTGGCCGACGGGATGATAGTGGTCGATCCGTTGTAGGCATGGGCGATCATTTGCCCAGCTTTATCGCTCTCAGCTTTGACGAACGTCGCGCCGGCTAAATCGCCAGCACAAGCGCCAGTATCGACAAGCCCAGCAATGTCATCCCGGCGACCTCGCGCCGGGTGATGGTTTCGCGGAAAACCATCAATGATGCGAACAAGCTGAGGATCAGTTCGACCTGCCCCAGTGCCTTGACGTATGCTGCGTTCTGCAAAGTGAAGGCAAAGAACCAGCAAAACGATCCGCAAAGGCTGGTCAATCCGACAAAGACGCCGGTCTGACGCGTCTCCCACACCGCGCGCAGCTCTGCCCGATCCCGCCACAGCAGCCACAACCACATGCTGAGGAACTGGAATGTCACCACCGCCGCCAGTGTCACCAGCGCACGGAACCACGCGTCGACATCCCCCAATTGCAATGAGGCGCCGCGATAGCTGACCGAGGAGAATGCAAACAACACTCCGGACCCAAGTCCAAGCCGTGAGGCTTTGTTTGTCAGATGCTGCCACCACGCACCGCTGCCACCGGGCGTTTTCGACAACAGCACAACGGCGAGCAGCCCGATCAGAATTGCCCCTAGCGCCCCGATAGAAACCCGATCACCAAGGATGAAGAACCCCACGATAGCGGTTTGAATTACCTCTGTTTTCTTGAACGTGATACCAACCGCAAAATTGCGCTGCTTGAACAGCGCCACCACGCAAATCGTTGCCAATATCTGCGACGTTCCACCGATGACTGCAAAGGTCCAGAACTTCGCCGTCAGCGCAGGTACGTCGTAACCCGTGGCCCAAACCGCAATGAAAAGCCCCAGCAAGGCCAAGGGCATAGAATACGCAAATCGCGCAAATGTAGCCCCGGCAGCTGAAAGCTTCGTGCTGCTCAAAGATTTTTGCAACATGAACCGCACCGTCTGGAACGAGGCAGCGGCGATGGTGACGGGAATCCATAAACTCATGGCATCCCTTTTGTCGCTAAATCAATGTTTTGGCCAGAGCTGGCCATATACTCTGGTTGAGATAGTTGCTTTCAAGATCATCGTTGGGGTCCGGATTTGTATAGCCATGCCCCGCCTGATACGGAATCCGAAACCGATTGTGGCGAACCGCAAATCCAGAGGCAACGCCTGGCGCACATCCGGGCCTGGTGGGTAATCGGCATCCCGAAAACGCGTTGGAATTGACCGCGCGGTGAACCGGGTGACGTGCGACAATTCCGAGCCCCGCATCACCCGGCCATGACCTGAGCGCTATCGTGTAGTATAATCACGTCGCGCGACTCCACTGACATTCCGACCAGATACGGAGGATGACGGGAATGGACCCACTCAAAACCGCTCAATACGCAAGAGCCCTCTACACAGCCCATGGTGACCGGGCCGAGGCAGAAGCTGCGCAAAAGATGCGCGAATGCAAAGCCGCCGGAAACCAGCAAGAGGCGCAAGACTGGCAGGCTGTTCGCGGCGCGATCCGCCAGATTCGCGGCCCCAATCAGAGCTGATTCACAGCTTCGGGTCGGGATTTACCGTATGTCCATCCACGGCGATCACCTGACCCGAGACCAGCCGCGCCGCATCTGACGCCAAAAATACTGCCATATTCGCGATGTCCTGTGCCTGGACAAAGCGGCCCATGGACGTGCCCGAGGCATAGCCGCTGTAAACCTGATCCCGGGTCATTCCCTTGGCAATGGCCTCGCGCTGCAGCACGCCCTCCATACGAGGCCCTTCAACCGAACCTGGGCAGATCACGTTGCAACGGATGCCATGCGGGCCAAGTTCCATAGCCAGTGTTTTACCTAAACCCACCATGCCCCACTTTGCCGCCGCATATGGCGCGCGATTGGGATAACCGTATTGGCCCGCAGTCGATGATGTGATCAGGATCGCGCCACTCCGCTGCCGCTTCATAATGGGTGCTGCGTATTTGGAGCATAAAAATGCCCCTTCAAGATTAACAGAAAGACAAGCGCGCCAATCCGTTAGAGCGACATCCTCAACAGCCGCAGTTGGCCCGGCGATCCCCGCATTTGCGCATAACGCATCTATCCCGCCCCACTCGGTCTCAATGTCAATGAATGTAGCTGCAACAGAGGTCTCATCAGAGACGTCCAACTGGCTTTGCTTCCAATGCGACGGGCAGTCAGCAAGCGCCTTTGCATCGATGTCCGCCACCCAGATCTGAGCGCCAGCGGCATCAAACGCCTCAGCCATCGCCCTGCCCACGCCCGAGGCGCCAGCAGTGATCAGAATTCGACCACTCATGTGGGCTTGCGGATCGCAGCACCTGCGCCTTCAGGATAAGGCAACCCAGCCTGCGCCTCTGCAACCCGTGCCATCGCGGCCTCGATCTCGGGCGATGGCGGGCTAGGCCGCCGGGAATTAAGGCTGACATGCAGCAAAAAGCTTTCGCCAGTGGCCAACAACGTCTCACCCTCGTACATGCTGTGGAAGACATGTAGCTTCTTGCCCTGTCCCAACAGCATCTGCGTACGACATTCAATCCGTGAACCCGCATGGGTCTCTTGCATATATCGGATGTGGTTCTCGGCGGTGAAATAGCTGCCGCCCGTGGCAATGTACTCCAGGTCGCAGCCAATGATCTCCATGAACCGATCGGTGGCTGCCGCAAAGGCTTCGAGGTATTTCGCCTCGTTCATGTGGCCATTGTAATCGGTCCAGTCCAGCGGCACAGCACGGGACAATGTCAGGATCGGTTGGCTCAAATCCGCCTGATCCAAAGTTGGCAACGCCCCGGGTTTCAAAGCCGCATCATGCTGGTTCAGCACCGCCCCGGCCCCATAGTTTTGTGCCTTGAGCGCCCGCATCATTCCCACGAGGTTGTTGTCGCGGATACGCTCCAACTCGCGGATCGAGTGCATGCCCGATTGTGCATCCGACTGATCGGCGATCATATCAACCAGTTCATCGGTAAACTCGGGCACATCCATCAGCTTGGTCCAGGGCCATTTCAGCGCGGGACCAAACTGCGCCATGAAATGCCGCATCCCGGCTTCGCCCCCTGCTACGCGGTAGGTCTCGAACAGACCCATCTGCGCCCAACGGATGCCAAAGCCCATGCGGATGGCTTCGTCAATTTCCTCAGTCGTTGCGACACCGTCCTTGACCAGCCAAAGCGCCTCGCGCCAGACAGCTTCAAGGAACCGGTCAGCGATATGCGCATCAATCTCTTTCTTGACGTGCAGCGGAAAGAACCCGACCGAAGTCAACAGCTCTTTGGCCCGTTCAATCAACTCAGGCGCATTCTTGTCGGTCGGCACAAGTTCGATCAACGGCAACAGGTAAACCGGATTGAACGGATGCGTGACCACGATCTGCTCAGGCCGCAGCGCTCCGTCCTGCAGTTCCGATGGCTTGAACCCGCTTGTCGAAGACCCGATGATTGCGCCCGGATCACATGCCTCCTGCAAGCTTTGATAAACCTTCAGCTTCAGGTCGAGCCTTTCCGGCACGCTTTCCTGAATCCAGATGGCGCCGTCTACGGCGTCGCCAATCTCTTCATGAAAACTCAACGCCCCTTCCAGTGGCAAAGGCACATCGCTTAGCCCCGGCAGAGACCGGCGGGCGTTATCCAACACCTCCCCGATCTTCCGTTCAGCCTCGGGATCGGGATCAAACACCCGAACGTCCCAACCGTTCAGCAGAAACCGGGCGGCCCACCCACCGCCGATGACGCCGCCACCAATGATTGCTGCAATCTTATTCATATCGCTTGATCCGATCATAGGGCGGGCTTCAGCCCGCCACCCCTGCAGGTGCCCGCTTTACCAGGCCCAGCTTTTCACGCACTTCCTGCGGCCCGATCACGCGCGCGCCCATATTCTCGATGATGCTGCCCGCACGCTCGACCAACTGCCAGTTCTCGGCCAGAACACCCTTCTCCAGCCACAGGTTATCCTCCAGCCCGACGCGCACGTTACCACCGGCGAGAACCGAGGCCGCCACATAAGCCATCTCATTGCGCCCCAGCGAAAACGCACTGAACGTCCAATCATCTGGCACATTATTCACCATCGCCATGAAGGTGTTCAGATCATCCGGAGCCCCCCAAGGCACGCCCATGCACAGTTGCACCAACGCATTCGGCTCCAGCACACCTTCTTTCACCAACTGTTTGGCGAACCACAGATGCCCGGTATCAAAAGCCTCGACCTCAGGCTTCACCCCCAGATCGGTCATCATCTGCCCCATCGCCCGTAATGCACCGGGCGTGTTGGTCATCACATAATCAGCCTCGGCAAAGTTCATTGTGCCGCAGTCCAATGTACAGATTTCCGGCAGGCACTCGGCCACATGCGCCACGCGTTCCGTCGCACCCACCAGATCGGTTCCGGCCTCTGCTAAGGGCAGCGGATTCTCAATACCCCCGAACACCATGTCTCCGCCCATACCAGCCGTCAGGTTCAGCACGGCGTCGACTTCGGCATCCCGAATGCGGTCCGTCACCTCACGATACAGCGCCAGATCACGTGATGGCGCACCCGTCTCAGGGTCGCGAACATGGCAATGCACCACCGCCGCTCCGGCCTTGGCCGCAGCAATCGCACTGTCGGCAATTTGCTTGGGTGAGCGTGGCACATGAGGGCTGCGATCCTGCGTCCCACCCGAGCCGGTGACGGCACAGGTGATAAAGACTTCGCGGTTCATTTCCAAAGGCATGGCGTTATCCCCAGCTTATACCCGGTTCTACCGTGGGTTTTCCCCAGGCTTCTCCCCGGATTCCGATTTGCGTCAACGCCAACTCTGACGCAGCCTTGGGGAAACCACTTGGCAGAATGCGAATCAGACTTGATGAAATCCGCAAAAAACATACTCCAACCCGAACATCGCGCGCTGAAAACGGCTGTGCTGGTGCTGGACGAATGCAACACGCTCAGCTTTGCCGCCGCTGTCGACCCGATGCGCGCTGCCAATCGACTGGCAGACCGGCCCGCTTTTGACTGGGACTACGTCACAGCAACGGCCGAACCCGCCATGTTGACCAGCGCCCTGAATGTGCAGGGCATTCCGTTGGCTCGGCTCCAAGGCTGCGACCTGATGATCGTAGTCGCGGGGTTCCAACTCGCGCGCCATGCGACGCCCAGCCTGCTGGCAGGGCTCCGCCGGATCGCCGCCACTGGCGCCACCATGGCTGGGATCGACGGTGGACCTTGGTTGCTGGCCGAGGCGGGCTTGCTCGACGGTCACGCGGCCACCACCCATTGGGAGGATTTGCAAAACTTCGCTGCTCGTTTCCCACATGTGGACGTGCGACCTGACCGTTTCACTGTGTCTAAAAACCGCCTGACTTCGGGCGGAGCCGTCCCGGCGATCGACTTGATGCTGCACATCATCGCCGCACGGCACGGTGCAGGCTTTGCCGCCCGCGTGTCTGGATTGTTCCTTTACGAAGGCACATCCGAGCCATCAAAACCCCAAAGCCGTACCGGAGCCCCACATCGCCATACGGCTCTCACAGCCAAAGCCAACTCCCTCATGGAGGCGTCGCTGGACGAACCGCTGCCTCTGGCCGATATCGCCGACACACTCGGCACCAGCACCCGTTCATTGCAGCAACAGTTTCGCTTACGGCTCAACACGACCCCACAGGATCACTACCTGCAGCTTAGATTGGCCGAGGCCCGCCGTCTGGTTACCGATACCGACATGCCCCTGATGGACGTGGCACTTGCCACAGGGTTTGGCTCACAATCCAGCTTTGCCCGTGCTTTCCGCACCGCTCATGGCCTCTCGGCCCGCGACCTCCGGCAGGACCGCACACAACCGACCCATCACTGACGGGATCCCTCTTCATCTGGCTCAAAATACCTCGGGGGAGTCGCCAAAAGCGACGGGGGCAGCGCCCCCATCCCTTCAGTACGGCATCGGGAACGCCCGATGCGCCGCGCTGATCTCTGCCATGACCTCTGGTGACAGCACCAGATCCTTGCCCGCCAGCACATGGTTCAGCTGTGCCACAGTGGTTGCGCCGAATATGGTCGACGCCATGAACGGCCGGCTCCTGCACCACGCCAATGACATATGGATCGGGTCCAGCCCGTGCCGATGTGCGATTTCCAGATAAGCGGACACCGCATCAAATACGCGATCCGTTTTGCGCCCTCCCATCTCAGGAACCAACGCCATGCGCGATCCTTCGGGTACTGCCCCACCCTGATACTTGCCGGTCAGGAAACCCGCAGCCAAAGGCGAAAATGAGAGCAACCCGACATCTTCCAACAGACACAGCTCCGCCAGATCCGTATCGAACAATCGGCAGAGCAGCGAATACTCGTTCTGAATTGACGCAACCCGAGGGCCACCAACCTCGTCCGACGCCCGCAACCATTGTGCGGTGCCCCATGCGCTCTCGTTCGACAGACCAAAGGCGCGGATATTGCCTTTGTCCACCTGTGCCTGCAGCGCGATCAGGCTTTCGCGCATCTCATCCACGATCTCATCCCGGTTGTGACCAAAGGGGGCAAAGTCCCAGTTCTGCCGGAACATGTAGCTGCCGCGATTTGGCCAATGGAATTGGTACAAGTCGATGCAATCCGTCTGCAGACGGCGCAGTGATCCTTCAATCGCCTCGGGAATGGTCTCTTTCGAGATCGGAGCGCCGTTTCGTGCGTGCACGAACCCCTCACCGGAGTGTTTGGTTGCCAGCACATAATCTCCGCGTCGCGACCGGTTGGCGGCATTCCAGTCGCCTAGTATTTCCTCGGTCCGCCCCACCGTTTCTGCAGAGATCGGGTTCACCGGATACATCTCTGCCGCATCGACAAAGTTGATCCCACCGGCAAGTGCCATGTCCATTTGGCGATGTGCATCAGACTCCGATGTCTGAGTGCCAAATGTCATCGTGCCCAAACATAAATCCGACACCATGATCTTGGTGCGGCCCAAAGGCTTCATTTCCATCTAAAATCTCCTAAAATAATAGTGCTACCGATCAAGCCTCGGCTTTCTTCTCCCATCGTCCGGATTCTTCCGACCAATACTGCGCCGAACACCCGGCGCTCGTTAGTGCCTTCCATTGCCCGCGCGCGTGTTGAACTGCTTCTGGGTCATTGCCATCGAACAGAATGCAAACACGCTCCAGGGCCGATACCTCGTCCGCTTCAACCGGTGCACCGTCAACGGCCATCACGCAGGTCGCCCCATTGGCAGCTTCTGGCCCTGTCGTCAGCAGAATTGGCTGCGCCTTATCATGGGAACCACCTTCACGACCATGTGGCAGGAACCCATCTTCAGGGCCCAACCACAACTTCTCATCCAGCCAGTCCATCCGCGCGGGATCGCTGCCGCGCACAGCAATCCGCCACCCGGCCTGCTGTGCCTTGCCCAGCAACACGGGCAGAGTATGCTCCAATGGCTGGCGGGTCAGGTGGTAGAAATAGACGGCGCCCACGGGTCTATTCGCCCGTGGTCTCAAAATTGTCCTGCACGAACCGGCTTAGCGCGCGGACACCCCAGCCGGTTGCACCTTTGGGCGCATATGATGTCTCGGACGACACCGATGCCACGCCCGCAATATCGAGGTGAATCCACGGTGTCTCGTCCTTGACGAAGCGCTGCAGGAACTGCGCGGCGGTGATCGAACCCGCAGGCCGACCGCCAACATTCTTCATATCAGCGATCCGGGATTTGAGCTGCTTGTCATAGCCCTCGCCCAATGGCAGCCGCCATGCGCCCTCATCCTCGGCCTTGGCTGATTTCAGAAACGCAGTGCAGAACGTGTCATTGTTTGAAAATACACCGGCATTCTCGTGCCCTAGGCCAATGATCACTGCACCCGTCAGAGTGGCCAGATCGATCATGCCAACCGGCTGGAACCGATCCTGCGCGTACCACATGACATCGCACAAAACCAAACGCCCCTCGGCGTCGGTGTTGATGATCTCGACCGTGTCACCCTTCATCGATGTGACAACATCGCCGGGGCGCGTGGCATTGCCCGAGGGCATATTCTCAACCAACCCGACAAGACCCACAACATTTGCCTTGGCCTTGCGCTTGGCCAGCGCCCGCATGGTCCCCGCAACGACACCAGCACCGCCCATATCCATGGTCATGTCTTCCATGCCACCCGCAGGCTTCAACGAAATTCCACCTGTATCAAACACGACACCCTTGCCAACCAGAGCCAGCGGAGCATCATCCTTGTCACCACCATCCCATTGCATCACCACAACTTTTGACGGGCTTACGGACCCCTGCCCAACGCTCAGCAATGTGCGCATGCCCAATTCGGCCAGCTTGTCCTCTTCCAGAACTTCGACCTTCAGGCCCAGCGATTCCATCTCGACCAATCGGTCCGCGAACTCGGTCGTGGTCAGCACATTTGCCGGTTCATTGGTCAAATCACGGGTCATTCGAACGCCATCGGCCACCGCATAAAGCGGTGCAAAAGCGGCCTCGGCCTCATCTGCCTTCGAGTGGTTGATGACGATCTCGCCTGCTGGATCGGATTCCTTGGTCTTGTGGACATCGAAATCGTATGCCCGCAACACCATGCCCATTGCCAGCTCTTCTACGCGCACTTGGTTAGAGGCCATGACCAGAACGGGTTTGCCTGCTGCCTGCTTCGCCAAGTTGGCACCAGCCTTTCGCGCCTCGTCAAAATCGGGACGGCGCGGCAGCACCAGTACATCCAATGCCTCGGCGGCCATTCCGGCAGGCCAGGCCAGTGAAATCACATCTCCTGATTTCACCTTGCTGAAACGCTCGCTTTCAACCAATCGCGCAACGGCACCTTTGGTCAGACGATTGGCCCGGCGCGCAGCGGGGCTCATCTTGCCATCGGCGGGAATGATAATGGTTACGCGCCCCTCGGCTTGCGCCATTGCATCAAGATCAAAGGGGGTGAAACGGACGGGCGCCAGACTGCTCATATCATTCTCCTGAAAAATGCGTTGCCCAAGACCTAGCCCGCGAACCCGCACTTGACCAGATAGCAGTTTTCCCCGCCGGGCAATTGCATTATGGTCGCGCGAAAATAACGGCAGGCTCGGGGGAAAGAACGTGACACCAATCGGCAGCTACAGGCCGTCGCGCATAAGTCCATGCCCCGCCGTGATTCTCGATTTCCGGGACCTGATGAGGATGCCTGCGTGATCCTCGACCGTTACTTTGCCCGCCGCTTTATCCAAAGTTTCCTTGTTATAGGCGGAATATTTCTGACTTTGATGATCCTGATCGACCTGATCGAACAGGTGCGCCGCTTTGACGGTGTCGGCCTGTCCTTTGGTCAGCTATTGCAATTGACGTTGCTGAACACGCCCGCTGCGATCAGTGAGATGCTGCCCCTGCTGATGATCCTCGCCACGATAGCGCTGTTCGTGGGTCTAGCCCGCAGTTCCGAACTGGTGGTGACCCGCGCCACCGGGCGCTCTGGCATCCGTGCCTTGCTGGCCCCTGTTCTTCTGGCGCTGACTATCGGCACGCTTGCTGTCGCTTTGTTAAATCCCATCGCCGCCGCCACCTCTGAAGAGTTCCAGCGCCTGTCCGGTGATTATCGCAATCAAGGCAGCTCGGCCCTGTCAATCAGCCGCGAAGGGCTGTGGCTGCGTCAGGGTTCAGCCGAGGGCCAATCGGTGATCCACGCGACCGGCACCGTCAATGGTGAGCAGTTCGCGCTGCAAGACGTGACCATCACCACATTCTCATCCGACGGTAAGCCAAACCAACAGATCGTAGCCCAACAAGCAGATCTGGAGGATGGGTTCTGGACCTTGCATAACGCCAAGGTCTGGCCGATTCGAGATGATCTTAACCCCGAGGCAAACGCGACCACCCATGAGATATTGAACCTGCCAACAACGCTGACCCGAGATCGAATTCTCGACACGCTGGGGCAACAGGATTCGGTATCAGTCTATGATCTGCCTCAGTTGATCCGAGACCTCCGCGAGGCCGGGTTTTCCACAAAACAATATGAAGTCTGGCTGCAGGTACAGCTTGCGCGGCCCCTGTTTCTGGTCTCGATGGTCCTGATCGGCGCAGCCTTTACCATGCGCCATGTCCGGTTTGGAGGCACGGGTGTTGCGGTGCTGACCTCCGTTCTTTTAGGATTCGGCATTTATTTCATTCGGAACTTTGCACAGATTCTTGGTGAAAACGGTCAGCTGCCGATCCTGGTTGCAGCGTGGGCTCCGCCGTTTGCAGGGATACTTCTGTCATTGGGCTTGTTGCTGCATGCGGAGGACGGCTAATGCGCACCCTCCTTTCTCTGCTGCTGTCCAGCGCATTGGTTCTTTCGCTGCCGACTGCAGTTGCTGCACAATCTCAGGCTGGTGAGACGACAAGCGAAGCCAGCGCGGCCGAGCAGACGCAGCCCGCGTTGCTGGTCGCCGATGAGATTTTCATCACACCTGACCGAAAGCTTGTTGCCGAAGGGAATGTCGAGGCATTCCAAGGCGATGTGAAACTGACGGCCCAAAGCATTACCTACGATCGCGAAACCGGCGAGCTTACTCTGACAGGCCCGATCCGAATCGATCAGGGCGGAGACAGCACGTTGCTGGCCG
This sequence comes from uncultured Ruegeria sp., assembly GCF_947500045.1. Taxonomy (GTDB): domain Bacteria; phylum Pseudomonadota; class Alphaproteobacteria; order Rhodobacterales; family Rhodobacteraceae; genus Ruegeria. The sequence continues at coordinate 350,392 of NZ_CANMQQ010000003.1, forward strand.
ATTCCGCGCAGCTGGACAGCGGCATACAAAATGGCCTTTTGATGGGCGCGCGCATGGTATTCGACCAGCAGGTGCAGATCGCATCGGTTCAGGCCACGCGGGCTGCAGGGCGTTACACTCAGTTCAGTAAGGTTGCGGCAACCTCCTGCCATGTCTGTGCCAACGGAAAACCACCGATCTGGCAGATACGCGCCCGCAAAGTGACCCATGACCAATTGGAAAGACAGCTGTATTTCGAGGGTGCACAGTTCCTTGTTATGGATGTCCCGGTTTTCTATTTTCCGACGCTGCGCCTGCCTGACCCGACGCTGGAGCGGGCGACCGGCTTCCTCGTGCCATCTATCCGCACCACCTCGCAATTGGGCACTGGCGTTCAGGTGCCATATTTCTTCAAGATTGGGGACCACAAAGACCTGACGCTGACACCCTATTTGTCGTCAAAGACACGCACCCTTGGGTTCCGATACAGACAAGCCTTCAAAGCGGGGCGTATCCGACTGCGGGGCGCCTATACCCGCGACGATGTTCAGCCCGATCAGGATCGCGGATACTTTTTTGCAGATGGTCGCTTCAATCTGGGGAACAGCTACCGCCTGACATTCGATATCCGGACAACCTCGGACGACTCGTACCTGGCTGATTATGGCCTGCCCGACTATGACCGCCTGCGCAGTGAAATCGCCCTTGAACGGATCAAGCGCGACACGGCCTTCAAGACCAGTTTCATCCACTACAAAACTCTGCGCGACAGCGAAAACCAGGATGAAATCCCGTCGCGTGTCTTCGATATCAACTATCGCAAACGCATATTTCCCAAAGCTTTGGGGGGTGAAGTTCAACTCGCCTTCATAGGTCATACTCACACGCGCACCAGCGATGAAAATATTGTAGGCCGAGATGTTGCGCGCGCGACCTTTGACGCGGAGTGGCTACGCAGCTGGACATTTGCAACCGGGCTTCGTGCCGAGGCTCAGCTGGGTGCAGCAATCGATACGTTCAACATTCGTGATGACAGCAATTATCCGAACAACGTAACCCGCTCGACCCCGCGTGCGGCCTTTACCCTGCGCTATCCGATGTTACGCCGCGAACAAAGCGGCGCAACGCAGATTCTGGAACCGATCGCGCAAATTGGTTGGACACATGTATCCGACAACGATGTGCCCAATGATGAAAGCACATTTCAGGAATTTGATCAGGGCAATCTTCTGGCGCTGTCCCGTTTCCCGGCACCAGATCGCCGTGAAGATGGCACAACGGCTGTGGTGGGCTTGAACTGGTCCCGCTACAACGCGGACGGCTGGAGGGCGCTCGCAACGATTGGACAAGTGTTTCGATCCGACGCTGATCCGGATTTCACTCTGACTTCGGGGCTGCAGGGAACGAAATCCGACCTTCTGCTTGCCGGGCAATTGAACAATGGCAAAGGCCTAACGCTGGCCGCCCGTGGACTATTAAACAGCGATTTCAGCTTTACCAAAGCCGAACTCCGTGCCGCCTGGGTAAAAGGAGATACCGTTCTTTCCGGTGGCTATATTTGGCTCGAACCAGATCCGGCAGAGCAAAACAACGACGAAATCTCGGAATTGCGTGTCTCTGGTCGCTATCGCATTGACCAGAATTGGTTGACCCGCGCGAATGCACGTTATGATTTTAGCGAATCCGAACCACTCCGCCTTGGGTTTGGTCTAACCTACGAAAATGAGTGTGTGCAGGTGAATGTGAACGTTAGTCGGCGCTTTACCTCCACATCAAGTATTGAGCCTTCGACAGAATTCGGCTTTACCGTAGCCCTGACAGGGTACTCCGTCGAAGGCAATGGACAGAAGTTTAAGAGAAGATGCAGTTGATCTCAGGTTTCACAAAATCTCTCCGCTCTGGCTGCCGTGGATCGGTCCTGCCGGCACTGGTCGCTACGCTTGTTGCATTGGCCGCACCGCAAGCCCAGGGACAAAGCCTGTTTTCGCCTGCGATCCGGGTCAATCAAGACATAGTAACCTGGTATGAGCTGCAACAGCGCCAGCAGTTTATGGATTTGCTAGGCATCCCCGGCAGCTCTGAGACGGAAGTCCGCGATGCGCTGATCGAAGACCGCCTGCGCAAGCAAGCCATGCGAGATGCCGGGATTCAGGCCACACCTGAGGACGTGCAATCTGGTATCGACGAATTCGCGTCGCGTGGAAACCTGAGCACGGATGAGTTTCTGAGGCTATTGAACGAAGCCGGTGTTTCCCGAGAAACGGTGCGGGATTTCGTCGCCGATCAGCTATCTTGGCGTGACTACGTCGCCATCCGCTTTCTATCACAGGCCCGACCGACTGATGATGAAATCAACCGTGCCCTGGGCCAGGGCGGCGGCGGTGGCCTTCAGGTTTTGTTGTCCGAAATCATTATTCCTGTGACGCCGCAGACGCTGGCGCAGGCCGAAGCTCTGGCAGATGAGATCGCGCTACTTCCTGATCAGGAAAGCTTTTCTGCCGCCGCCGCACAATACTCTGCAGCCGCAACACGTGATAACGGCGGTCGGTTGGAGTGGCTGTCCATTACCAATCTGCCGCCAGCCCTTCAGCCCGTCATTCTTGGCCTCAAAAACGGCGAGATCACCGACCCGCTTTCGCTGCCAAACGCCGTGGCCCTGTTCCAGATGCGCGGTATCCGTGAAACTTCGGCCAATACGCCCAGTTATTCCGAAATCGACTATGCCATCTATTACCTGCCGGGTGGACGAAGTGCGGATACGCTTGCCAAAGCTGCCAAGCTCAAGGAAGAGATCGACACCTGTGATGACCTCTACGGATTGGCCAAGGGCAAATCGCCCGAAGTGCTTGACCGCATCACTGCAAGCCCGTCCGAGATTCCACGGGATGTGGCGCTAGAACTGGCCAAGCTTGATCCGAATGAGGCCTCCACCACGCTCACACGCAACAACGGCCAGACCCTAATGTTCCTGATGCTGTGCAATCGCACCCGCGATCTGGGCGAAGACACGTCCCGTGTCGACGTTGCAAACGCGTTGACGCAGCAACGCCTGCAAGCGCTTGCTGACAGCCTGCTGGAGCAACTCAGAGCCGAAGCCGTCATCGTCCAGCAATGACGCCACCGATCGCCCTCAGCTGCGGCGAACCTGCTGGCATAGGCCCCGAGATCGCGGCCAAAGCCTGGCAGGCCCTACGCGACACTTGTCCATTCTTCTACATAGGCGATGCCTCACATCTTCCGGCAGGTACACCAATCGCCCGGATCGACAAACCGGCCGAGGCCCGGGCGGCAAGCGCTGCGGCCCTGCCCGTTCTGAATACCCGGTTTCCGGTGCCCAATACGCCCGGCCGTCCCGCTGCGGAAAATGCAACTGCAGTTGTAGATGCAATCGAACTTGGCGTTGAGCTAGTCAGATCCGGAGCCGCTTCGGCGCTGTGTACAGCACCGATCCACAAAAAAGCACTGATCGACGGTGCCGGTTTTGCCTTTCCCGGACATACCGAGTTTCTTGCTGCATTGGCCGGCAGGTCCCGGGTTGTGATGATGCTAGCCAGCGATCAGCTGCGTGTGGTTCCTGCCACCATCCATATCCCACTGTCACAAGTTCCCACCGCGCTCACCCCCGAAGTCCTGCTTGAAACCATCGAGATCACGGCCCATGGCCTGCGCAAACAGTTTGGTATCTCCACGCCCAGAATCGTCGTGGCGGGCCTGAACCCCCATGCGGGCGAAGAAGGTAAGATGGGCACGGAAGAGCTTGACTGGATCGCTCCGCTAATCACGAGGCTCAAACCCGATGGCTACACGGTGTCAGGCCCTCACCCTGCCGACACCCTGTTCCACGCCGCCGCACGCGCGCGCTATGATGCCGCGATTGCGATGTATCACGACCAGGCCCTGATCCCGATCAAAACGCTGGATTTCGACCGTGGCGTGAACGTGACCCTTGGCCTTCCCTTCATTCGAACTTCTCCGGATCATGGCACGGCATTAGATATCGCGGGCCAAGGCGTTGCAAACCCGACCAGCCTGATCGAGGCCCTCAAACTCGCCCAGCGGATGGCAGGAACCCGCTAATGCTTCATCTGGCCAAAAATACCTCCGCCGGAGGCAAAAAATCTCTGGCGCTCACTCCCCAATCCGAAACACGATAAAGCATGAGCGCCATCGACTCCCTTCCCCCTTTGCGTGAAGTCATCGCATCTCACCAGCTCTCGGCTCGCAAGTCGCTGGGCCAGAACTTTTTGCTCGACCTCAACCTGACCGCCAAAATTGCACGCCAAGCCGGGGACCTGAGTCAATGTGATGTTCTCGAAATCGGCCCCGGCCCAGGCGGCCTGACCCGCGGGTTGCTGTCCGAGGGGGCCCGTAAGGTGGTGGCCGTCGAAAAAGACACCCGCTGCATCGCTGCCCTGAACGATATCGCCACCGCCTATCCCGGCAGGCTAGAGGTCATCAACGGCGACGCACTGGAAATCGACCCGCTTGCCCATCTTACGCCGCCAATCCGGGTGGCCGCCAATCTGCCCTACAATGTCGGCACCGAGCTTTTGGTCAGATGGTTGACACCACCCCAATGGCCACCCTTCTGGCAAAGCCTCACTTTGATGTTCCAGCGCGAAGTGGCCGAGCGCATCGTGGCCCAGCCCGGCAACAAAGCCTACGGCCGCCTTGCCATCCTTGCCCAATGGCGGGCAGACGCACGCATCGCGATGTCGCTTCCACCCGGCGCCTTCACCCCGCCGCCCAAAGTCTCCAGCGCGGTGGTCCATCTGACCGCCCTGCCCGAACCGCGATATCCCGCAGACGCCGCGACCTTATCGCGTGTCGTTGCCGCCGCATTCAACCAACGCCGAAAAATGCTGCGTGCCTCACTCAAAGGCACCGCTCCGGATATCGAAGACCGGCTGATTGCGGCTGGTATCAAGCCTACTGACCGGGCCGAGCAGATATCGCTCGAATCCTTCTGCGCGCTGGCCCGAGAAGTTCACAAACCCTAAACGACAAAACCCCGAGCAAACACTCGGGGTTTCCAATCATTTCACGATAGAAAAGCGTTTATTCAGCTGCCTCGGGTGCGTCACCTTTGCCAGCAGCAGCAGGTGCATCTTCGCCCGCAGGGGCTGCCTTTGGCTTGCGCGCGCGAGGGCGGCGCGGCTTTTCCTTACGTTCGGTTGCCTCGGGTTGCTCGGCGTCCTTGCTTTCCGGCGTCTCAACCAACCCAGACTCGGGCGCAGCGGCCTCAGCACTGAAATCCACCACATCGGGTTGCGGTGCCTCAGCCGGGTCCGCCTGACGGGCAGCTTCACGTTCCTGACGTTCGGCTCGCTCACGGTCACGTTCAGCCTGGCGCTCACGGTTCTGGCGCTCCTGCTCTTCGCGACGCGCTTCAACTTCGCGCTGTGCCTCGCTCAGCATCCGCAAATAGTGCTCGGCATGCTGCTGGAAATTCTCGGTTGCCACGCGGTCATTGCCAAGCTGGGCATCGCGCGCCAGCTGGTTGTATTTATCAATGATCTGCTGTGGCGTACCACGCACCTTACCCTCAGGTCCCGAGCTATCAAAAACTCGGTTTACGACGTTGCCACCAGAGGGACGATTGCGGTTGTTCTTGGCCCGCGAGCGGGATTTGGAAGATCTCATCTTACTTTACGTCAGCCTTATCAATTCACTGTCGATCAACCCGTATCTAACGCTGCTCAGTGGCTTGTGCCTTTACGCGTCATCGACTTTTTTGGGCTTGGCGTCAGGGGTGCGCTGAAACAGCGTCAACCTCGCCGACTAATCCTGAGTAAACATGTCCTGCGCGCTCAGACAAGAGGATTCTCTCAAATGTCGCAGCTTTTTTACATCAATCGGCACTTTTCAGCCTCAGCAACGCCGATTACTGCGGCATTCTGGCCCCCACTACACGGTCCCGTCCATCCAGATCGGGGATCACGCGAATATCTGCGAGCCCCGTCGCATCGAACAAGGCCGAGACATATTCGCCCTGCGTTGGTCCAATTTCGACCAATAACCGTCCGCCGGGCATCAGAAAATCCGGTACCGACGCGGCGATCTGGCGATAGGCGCCCAACCCATCCCCCTCATCGGTCAGCGCCAAACGCGGCTCATGCTCGCGTACCTCAGGTGACAGATCATCCATCTCTGCAATCGAAATATAGGGGGGATTCGAAACAATCAGGTCAAATTTACCCTCAATGTTCTCAAACCAGTTGGATTGCCGAATCTCTGCGCGCGTCTGAACCTGATGCTGTACCGCATTGGCACTGGCTTGCAGGCAGGCAGATTCGCTCAGGTCCACACCAACGCCCGAAGCGCTCGCCCGCTCAGCCAGCAAGGTGATCAGGATACAGCCCGAACCAACACCAAGATCCAATACATGGTCGAACGGTTCGCTCAGCGCCGCCTCGATCAGCGCCTCGGTCTCGGGGCGCGGGTCCAGAACATCGCGGCTGACACGGTACCGGCGCCCATAGAATTCGCGTTCACCCAACAGGTGCGAAACAGGAACCCGAATGGCCCGCAAAGAAATCAGTTGGTCATACCGCTCTGCAATATCGACAGGCAGTTCCTCGGGCGCAATCAGCGTGACCCGGCTGGCCTCGATCCGCGCTGCATGCGCCAGCAACACCCGCGCATCCCGCGCTGGATCGGGCACGCCCGCTGCTCGCAGACGCGCCGTTGCTGCAACCATCGCCTGAGCTGCTGTGAGCGCCGCAATCATAGCGCCATCTCAGCCAGCAGCCGCGCCTGATCATCTGCGGTCAGCGCGTCGATCACCTCATCCAGATCACCCTGCATCACCTGATCCAGCTTATATAGCGTCAGGTTGATGCGATGATCCGTCATACGGCCTTGCGGGTAATTGTAGGTCCTGATCCGTTCCGACCGATCACCCGAACCCACCTGACTGGCGCGATCCGCTGATCGCTCACTATCGATCCGCTGGCGTTCCAGATCGTAAAGACGTGTCTTCAACACCTGCATCGCAATCTCACGGTTGCGGTGTTGGGATTTCTCGGAACTGGTCACAACGAGACCACTGGGCAGGTGCGTAATCCGCACCGCCGAATCGGTGGTATTTACGTGCTGACCGCCAGCACCCGAACTGCGCATCGTATCAATGCGGATGTCATTGGCATCGATCTGGATATCCACATCTTCGGCCTCGGGCAGTACCGCAACGGTCGCCGCAGAGGTATGGATCCGACCGCCGCTTTCGGTTTCCGGCACCCGTTGAACCCGGTGCACCCCGGATTCGTATTTCATCCGGGCAAAGACATTGTCACCCTTGATATGGGCCACCACTTCTTTGATCCCGCCCAGATCCGAGGCCTGTTCTTCGATAATCTCGAACCGCCAGCCCCGCGCCTCGGCGTAACGCTGATACATCCGCAGCAGGTCACCGGCGAACAAGGCAGCTTCGTCCCCTCCTGTACCCGGGCGTATTTCCAACATCGCCGGGCGCGCATCCGCCGCATCCTTGGGTAACAGCACCAGTTGCAGCGCATGTTCGGCCTCGGGAATACGGGCCTGCAACTGCGGAATTTCTTCTTCGGCCAACTCTTTCATGTCCGGATCGGCCAGCATCGCCTCGGCCTCGGCCATGTCACCCACCAACTGACGCCATGCCATGATCTGATCAACCACTGGCTTGAGGTCGGAATATTCCTTGGCCAAAGCCGCGATATCTCCACCCGAGGCGCCATCAGCCATGGCCGCTTCGAGGTATTGGAATCGTTGGGTGATCTGTTCTAGGCGTTCTTCGGGGATCATCCGCGCGGTGTCTATCATCCGGGGGCTTTGGTCAAGGCCCTGCCTTGTGCTAGGTTTGACGTATGAATCGACTGATCCTAGCCCTAACCCTCTGTACGACACCAGCAATGGCAGACTACGTCGGCCCGGATGGCAAGGTCCGCGATTGCTATTGCACCGACAAATCCGGCAGCCGTATCGAGCTGGGAGAGATGATCTGCCTGCAAGTCGACGGTCGCATGTTTATGGCCCAATGCCAGATGTCGCTGAACGTGCCCATGTGGCGCGAGGTGCAAGAGGGTTGTTTGTCGTCAGGGCTGCAGCAAAGCAAGCCAACCGGAGACCCGGTCTCGATTGACGCCGAAATCCTTCCGGCCAAATCGTGATCGGGCGTAGACGTGCAATTCATCGCCATCTTGCTGAACCGTGGTGTAATCGGGGAAACCAAACACGTTGGAGCGCGTGATATAGGTGACCATCCCTTCTGGCACTGAACCCTCTAGAACTCTGGTCCTTGGTGCATCGGTTGCAATCGCGTCCAGTTTTGCCAAACCATCCGGGCCAGTGTTCACCACCCGGACAACACCGTTTCTCATATCTTTATCTGCACCCTGCGGCGCTACGTGCCAGCGGGCTGTATCGGACGGCGAAAGACGAATATATCCACCCAACAAAACCATCGCCGCAATCAATACCCACAGCGCCATCTTCATCAACCCATCCCATTCAGTTGCCCTGACCCTATCCGGTTGAGTCGTAGCTCTGCACCCTTATCGTGACGTCACGCCGGGCAGGATGCATAGCATCTCGAACAGAAGATTCGCAGCCGTCAGCGCCGTATTGCCCGAAGGGTCATAAGGCGGAGAGACCTCGACCAGATCGCAGCCCACCACGTTCATGCCTGCCAGCGCATGGATCAGCTGCAACGCCTGTGGGGTGGTCAGGCCCGCAATCTCGGGCGTACCGGTGCCGGGCGCATAGGCCGGGTCCAGACTGTCGATGTCATAGGTAATGTAAACAGGATGATCTTCGACCGACTTTCTGATCAGTGATCCGATCTCGGTCAGGTTTTGCTGCCACAGCTCCCAGGCGGGATACTGGCGAAAACCCCAGCCCTGCGCCTCAGTAAAGTCGCTGGCGGCATAGCCCGAGCCGCGAATGCCAATCTGGAAGGTCTTGTCTGGGACGATCAGCCCCTCCTCATAGGCGCGGCGGAAGACGGTGCCGTGGGTTTCCTTCTCGCCGAACATCTCATCATTCACGTCCGCATGGGCATCCACATGGACCAGAGCCACCGGCCCGTGTTTAGCCGCAATCGCCCGCAGGATCGGCAGTGTAATCGAGTGATCACCACCCATCGCAACCGGGATCACACCTTGCGCCAGAATGCCGTCATAGCTTTCCTTGATGATCTTCAGACTTTCCGCCAGCGAGAATGTGTTGATCGCCAGATCCCCGATATCGGCGATCTGCAGATTATCAAACGGAGCCGCAGCATTGGCCATGTTATAAGGCCGGATCATAGCGCTTTCGCTGCGTATCTGCTTGGGCCCAAACCGTGTGCCTGATCGCCATGAGGTGCCGATATCCATCGGAATACCCAGCACCGCCACATCCAGCCCATCCAGCGAGGACGCCTGAGGCAGGCGCATGAACGTATTCGGCCCCGAAAACCGCGCCAGATCATTACCGCCAATCGGTTGGTTGTATTGGGTCATGTGATGTCTCCGATCTGGTCCCTGACCAAGCAGATACCGGGATTATGCCTAACCAAAGGTTAAGGCTTCACCAGCTTGTTCCACCCCAACAGGCAAATGATCTGCGTGGCCACATGGGCGCCCGCAATCGCCGTCGCGCCGGAGGTGTCAAAAGGAGGTGAAACCTCTACCACGTCGCCACCTTTGATGTTGATCCCGGCAATGTCGCGCAGGATGATCTGCGCTTGAATCGAACTCAGCCCTCCCCAAACCGGCGTCCCGGTTCCTGGGGCGAAGGCCGGGTCCAGACCATCAATGTCGAAGCTAAGATAGACAGGGCTGTCGCCCAGGATACCTTTGATCTTCTGCGCCACCGCTGCAGGGCCAGATTCATAAACCTCACGCGCATCGATGATGTTGACGCCCAGTGTGTCCTCATTGGTGGTGCGAATGCCCACCTGAACCGAGCGCTTCGGATCCACGATCCCCGATTTCACCGCCTTGTAGAACATCGTCCCATGATCCACGCGGGACATATCATCGTCGGCCCAGGTGTCCGTATGCGCATCAAATTGCAACAAAGAGATCGGCCCGTATTTCTCGGCATAAGCTTTCAGGATCGGGAAGCTGATATAGTGATCCCCACCCAACGTAACCGAGGCAACATTGGCTTTCAGAATGGTACGAATGTGATCGGTCAAAGTATCGGGAAAGGCGGGGATATTGGCATAGTCATAGGCCATGTCACCATAATCCACGATCGCCAACTCGCTCAGCGCGTCGAAGGGCCAGCCATAGGGCGCATCGGGTGATTGCAAAGAACTGGCCTCGCGGATCGCGCGAGGGCCAAGCCGCGTTCCGGGGCGGTTGGTTACTGCCTGATCGAAGGGCACGCCCGTCACAGCGATATCGACCCCGGTCAGGTCTTTTGTATAAAGCCGCCGCAGGAATGATGTCGCGCCGCCAAAGGTGTTCTCATACGACAACCCCTTGAGATCTGGGTTGGTGAACGCCTCGTCCACCTGGTTTTTTGCATCTTCCAGTGCCATGTTTTTTCCTATCAGCCCAAGGGCTGCGCCCTTTCCACGATCCGAGCGAAGAAAGACGCCCCGACCGGTGCAACATCGTCGTTGAAGTTGTATTTCGGATGGTGCAGCCCGGCGCCTTCCCCTTGCCCCATAAACAGGTAGGCCCCCGGACGGGCCTGCAGCATGTAGGAAAAGTCCTCGGCCCCCATATCGCGACCCATAGAATCGACAACTCGGTCAGATCCGGACACTTCGCGCGCGATATCGGCAGCGAAGGCCGCTTTTTCAGCATCGTTGATCGTGGCCGGATAACCCACTTGATAGTCCAATGTCGCTTCAACCCCGTAAGAGGCCGCCTGCCCCACCACAATCTGCTCAAGCCGCTCCATCACCATTTTCTGCACCGAAGGATCAAAGGTGCGGACAGTGCCGTTCAGATAGGCCGTATCCGGAATCACATTATTTACCGTTCCCGCGTGGATTTGAGTGACCGAGACCACCAGATCCTCAACCGCATAGTGGTTGCGACTGACAATGGTCTGAATCGCCTGAGCAATCCCGCAGGCCGCCATCACCGGGTCTTTGGTCTGATGCGGCATGGCCCCATGCCCGCCTACGCCCTGAATGTGGATCTCAAACGTATCCACCGCCGCCATAATCGGCCCCGGCGTAGTGTAAAACGCGCCTTCTGGGTTTCCCGGATCATTGTGAATGCCATAGACCTGAGAAATTTCGAACTGCTCCATGATACCTTCTTTCACCATCACATCCGCGCCACCGCCCTCTTCCTCGGCAGGTTGAAAGATCAGCGCCACACGGCCCGCAAAATTCCGCGTCTCAGCCAGATAGCGCGCAGCGCCCAACAGCATCGTGGTGTGCCCATCATGCCCGCAGGCATGCATTTTACCGGGGTTTTTCGATGCGTAGTCCAACCCCGTCTCTTCGGTAATCGGCAACGCATCCATGTCCGCACGCAGACCAATGGTCGGCCCCTCGCCCTGCCCGTTGATGATCGCGACCATACCGGTCTTTGCGATCCCCTCATGCAGCTCATCCACCTCGAACTCGCGCAGACGCTCGGCCACAAATGCGGCGGTTTCGTAGCATTCGAACTCCAACTCGGGGATGGTGTGCAGGTGTTGGCGCCACTGGGCCATATCGGCGGCGTAATCGGCAATTCGGTTGACGACGGGCATCTGGGGTGGACTCCTGATCCTGACTACGGGATGGATGCATCTGACACCGGAACGAAAGGGTTCGCAATGGCCGAAAATCCTCTGATCCACGATACGGACGCAGGTATCGAGCGTTTGCTGGAAATCATGCGCCGCCTGCGCGACCCGCAATCCGGCTGCCCGTGGGACATCGAACAGGATTTTTCGACGATTGCGCCTTATACCATCGAAGAGGCCTATGAGGTCGCCGATGCCATCGAACGCGAGGCCTATGATGAACTGAAGGGAGAGCTGGGGGATTTGCTGTTCCAATCCGTCTTCCACGCGCAAATGGCTGAAGAGGCAGGACATTTCACCTTTCAGGACGTGGTGCGCACCATGTCTGACAAGATGGTTGCCCGCCATCCGCATGTCTTTGGCGACGAATCCCGCGATAAGTCAGCAGAACAACAAACGCTGGACTGGGAGACGATCAAAGCAGCCGAGCGTGCGGGCAAGGAACAACAAGGTACGCTCGATGGTGTTGCCGCCAACCTGCCCGCCCTGCTACGCGCCCTCAAGCTGCAGAAACGTGCAGCCCGCGTCGGCTTTGACTGGCCCGACGCCGGCCATGTCCTCGCCAAGATCACTGAAGAAGCCGCCGAACTGGAAGAGGCGCGCGACAGCATGGATGCCGACGCGCTTGAGGATGAATTCGGCGATCTGCTGTTCGTCATGGTCAATCTCGGCCGCCATCTGGGCATCGAACCCGAGGCTGCCCTGCGCCGTACCAACGCCAAGTTCACCCGCCGCTTTGAGCAGGTCGAGACACGCCTCGCCGCGCGTGGTAAAACCCCGTCACAAAGCGATCTGGCCGAGATGGATGCGCTGTGGGATGAGGTGAAGATCGAGGAACACCGCGCCAACGGCAAACTCCCGCCGGTGAACGCCCCGGCAGACGCGGAAATCGGCTAGACAAGCACTGCGACACTTGCGAGTGTCCGACCTTCACGCCGCCCCGGAGACGACCATGCCCCGCAAGATCATCATCGACACCGACCCCGGTCAGGACGACGCCGTCGCCATTCTGTTGGCGCTGGCCAGCCCCGAAGAGATCGAGGTTTTGGGCATCACCGCCGTTGCCGGAAACGTGCCGCTGGAACTGACCGCCAAGAACGCCCGTATCGTCTGCGAATTGGCAGGGCACACTGATGTGCCCGTCTATGCCGGGTGTGATCGCCCCTTGAATCGCCCTCTGGTGACTGCTGAACATGTGCACGGTAAAACCGGGCTCGACGGCCCTGTGCTGCCCGATCCTGAAATGCCTCTGGCCGAAGGTCACGCGGTCGATTTCATCATCGACACTCTGCGCGCGCATGAGCCGGGCACGGTGACGCTCTGCCCGCTGGGACCGTTGACCAATATCGCCACTGCCTTCCGCAAGGCGCCCGATATCATCGATCGCGTGCAGGAAATCGTTCTGATGGGCGGGGCCTATTTCGAGGTTGGCAACATCACTCCGACTGCAGAATTTAACATCTATGTCGACCCAGAAGCTGCTGATATCGTGTTTAAATCTGGAATCCGTATCGTCGTGATGCCGTTGGATGTCACCCATGACGCGTTGGTCACGCCACATCGCAACGATGCGTTCCGAGCGTTGGACAGCAAAGTTGGTCATGCGGTGGCAGAAATGACCGACTTCTTCGAACGCTTCGATATAGAAAAATACGGGTCCGAGGGCGCACCGCTTCACGACCCCTGCGTGACGGCTTATCTGATCAAACCGGACCTGTTCTCGGGTCGCCACATTAATGTTGAAATCGAAACCCAATCCGAATTGACGTTGGGCATGACAGTGGCAGACTGGTGGGGGGTCACGGACCGCTCGCCAAATGCCATGTTCATAAGCGATGTTGACGCTCAAGGCTTTTTCGACCTGCTTACAGAAAGGCTGGCCCGCCTATGACCGCCGCTCTCCGCCTTGCCCGTCCCGATGATCTGAACCGACTGATGGCGCTGGTTGCAGCGTTTCATTCGGAATCCGGCATTGATCAGGATGACGAGAAACGCCGCAATGCGCTGGCCCCACTGCTGGAGGGCATACCGCACGGGTGCATCTATCTGATCGGACCGGGCCGCGCGCCGCTGGGCTACGTCATCCTCACCTTCGGCTGGTCTGTTGAATTTGGCGGTATGGATGCATTCGTGGATGAAATCTATATCCGCCCCGCGGTCCGCGGACGTGGTATCGCCACGGAGGTGCTGCACGACCTGCCCAAGGCCCTTGCCGAAGCCGGGCTGACGGCCCTGCATCTTGAAGTCGACCGCACCAACGAAACCGCGCAGAAGCTTTATCTGCGTTCAGGTTTCAAACCGCGCGATCGCTATATGCTGATGAGCAAATCGCTCTAACGCGATTCCCCCCTGAAGATCACCGCTGGATTGACCATGTCCTGCACTGGATCATCCTGCGAGACCGCCGTTCCCGTAATCGGATAGGTCCCCGGCTCTGTGCAAGCAGCCAGCAACCCCGCCGAAAGCATTGAAATTACGAGAAAGACCTTTGAAGCAGACATCTTGTCCCCCTTTCTGCAATGCTGGCAGACTATCGGAGGTCATGACGCGACAAAAGGAACAAGTTCACACATATTGATATTTATGTCGGCCTTAAGCGCCGGTCACAGGCAGTTCTTATTGAACGTCCGCTCCATGGTCTTGAACTGTTTTTGTACGCGCTTGGGTTCGGGCAGTGCCTCTAACTGCTCGGTTACGTTCTCACCCGTATACCAGGATTGAAACAACAGCGCCTTGATATCATCGTCCAGAACTGTGTCGGCGACGTTATAGGTGCACAGGCATTCCTCCATCGTGATCTGCCCGCTGGGGTCACCTTCTACCATCTTCTGGCACACCGCCTGAGGTGGGCGGTCGGCCAATGCAAGTTGAGGCAAGATCAACAGCGCCCCCGCGCCAGCGATATTTTTGATTGTGGTCATAAGACGTCCCCTCCCATCAGCCACTGCACCGTGGACTACGATGTCCAGCTTAGACGGATCAGGGATGACGCAAAGAAAAAAATAGCCCCGGCGTTGCAGCCGGGGCCATATCGGATATCTGGTCAGAGGGTCAGATCAACGTTTCAGGATCGACTCGCCCGCATATTCCGCAACTTCACCCAGAGTTTCTTCAATGCGGATCAACTGGTTATACTTCGCCAACCGATCCGACCGCGCCAGCGACCCGGTTTTGATCTGACCGCAATTGGTCGCTACTGCCAGATCGGCAATGGTGGCATCCTCGGTTTCACCCGAACGGTGCGACATCACGTTGGTGTACCGCGCACGGTGGGCCATATCGACGGCGCGCAGGGTTTCGGTCAGCGATCCGATCTGGTTCACCTTGACCAGCATCGAGTTGGCGCAACCGCGCTCGATCCCCTCGGCCAGGCGTGCCGGATTGGTCACGAACAGGTCGTCACCCACCAATTGCACCTTGTCGCCGATGGCGTCAGTCAGGGCTTTCCAGCCGTCCCAGTCATCCTCAGACATGCCGTCCTCGATCGAGATGATCGGGTAGTCGTTGACCAGCGCTGCCAGATAGGCTGCGTTTTCCTCGGACGACAGTGAGATGCCCTCACCCGCCAGGACGTACTTTCCGTCCTTGAAGTATTCAGTTGCAGCGCAATCCAGCGCCAGGTGGATTTCCTCACCCGGTTTGTAGCCTGCTTTTTCGATAGATTTCAGGATGAAATCCAACGCTTCGCGTGTGCTGGCGATGTTTGGGGCAAAACCACCCTCGTCACCCACACCAGTGGCCAGATCGGCAGCGGACAGTTCTTTTTTCAGCGTGTGAAACACCTCGGATCCCATGCGCACCGCCTCGCGGATGTTCGCAGCCGAGGTCGGCATGATCATGAATTCCTGAATGTCGATCGGGTTGTCCGCGTGCTCACCCCCGTTGATGATGTTCATCATCGGTACCGGCAGAACCCGGGCCGAGGTGCCACCAACGTAACGATACAGAGGCTGCGTGGTAAAATCCGCCGCCGCTTTGGCTGTCGCCAGCGAAACCCCCAGAATGGCGTTTGCACCCAAACGGCCCTTGTTCTCGGTCCCGTCCAGTTCGATCATGGTCTGGTCGATGGCCACCTGCTCGGTCGCGTCAAAACCCACCAGCTCTTCGGCAATCTCACCGTTTACGGCAGCGACCGCCTCCAGCACGCCCTTGCCCATGTAGCGCGATTTGTCACCATCTCGTTTCTCGACCGCCTCATAGGCCCCTGTCGATGCGCCCGAAGGCACGGCTGCACGGCCCATGGTGCCGTCTTCCAGAATGACGTCAACTTCGACCGTCGGATTGCCCCGGCTGTCCAGAATTTCACGTGCATGGATGTCGATGATGGTGCTCATGAGGCCTGTCCCTATGGCTGCGGTCCGATGCACGCGTCATAGCAGCAACGAGGCAAATGTAAACCGGCTTCGTTACCGCTAACACGTATATTTTCTGGCGTTTAGGGCTAACAGGTTGATGTTTGCGCCAACACCGATCAGGCCGGGATCATCTCACGCGCAAGGCGGCGTTCGCGGACAAAGGTGTACAGACCCGACCCGATGATCAGCGTGGCCCCGGCAAGGGTCATCGCATCCGGCCGCTCGTTAAACACCAGCACACCCGCAATCATCGAGAACACAAGGCGCGTATAGCGGAAAGGCATCATGGCCGAAGCCTCACCCACCCGCATCGCCGAGACGATGCCATAATACCCCAAAACACCGAATCCGATGGCACCCAGGCAAGGCCAGATCGGGACCGCCTGCATCGGAACATAGGTTTGGGAAGACACGGCCATCAGGACCAGCCCGACGATCATCACCGCCACATAGGCCTGCATTGCAACCACGGTCGAGGCCACCCGCACGTCCAGCTTGCGTGTCATCAGATCCCGCGCGGCAATCGCAAATACCGATGCGACCACCAGCAGGGTTTCCGGCTGAAAGCCATCGAGGCCCGGGCGAATAATCATCAATACACCGACAAACCCAACCCCGATCGCGCTCCACCGTCGCCAACCGACTTGTTCGCCCAGAAACAGCGCCGCCCCCATCGTCACCGCAAGGGGCATAACCTGAAATACCGCCGCAACCGTGGACAGGTCGATAAGCGACAATGCGGTTATAAAGCAAATCGCGCCAATCCCTTCGGCCGCCGCACGGGCCACCGGCAACGGTGACCAGGCAACCGGATCAAAGATGCGCCTGCGCGTCGCGACTGACATCACCACGAAGACCGCGCCGCAAACCAAACCCAAAAGAACGAGAATCTGCCCTGTCGGAACCGAGACCGACAGTTGTTTGATAAACATATCCTCAATCGCAAAGGCTGCCATCGACCCGACAAGCAGCAGGATGCCGTTTACATTGTTCATGCGCGTTTCCATTGGAGTGGGGGAAATAAACCCAATAACCGCACAAGAACCGTACGCAGTGGCCTGTGGCAAGACAAAACTCGGCACAACCGATGATTTGCCGTGAACCGTTCTATCGCGATTTGTGATGGATCAGTCTTTGGTCAGCGGCACGCCATAAAGTTCCAGCCGGTGCCCTTTCAGTTTGTAACCAAGTTTGGCAGCAATCTTTTCCTGCAGCGCTTCGATTTCAGGATCCACAAACTCAATCACCTCGCCCGATTGCACGTCGATCAGGTGGTCATGATGATCACGTTCGGCATCTTCGTAACGCGCACGGCCATCGCCGAACTCCAACCGTTCAAGAATTCCGGCCTCTTCAAACAGTTTGACGGTTCGATACACCGTGGCGATCGAAATGCCGGAATCTTCGGCTGAGGCCCGGGAATAAAGTTCTTCCACATCCGGGTGGTCAGCGCTTTGCTGCAACACCTGAGCGATTGTTCGGCGCTGGCCAGTCATGCGCAGGCCTTTAGCTTCGCAACGGGAAATTATCGTATCGGACATGGTTACTCTCGGAACAGTTCGAACCACATACTTAATATGTCTGTTTGCCTTGCGCTACAGCCGATTTCGCCGTCAGGCAACGCGTCGCAGATCAGCCCAAACCGGCAGATGGTCAGAAGCAATGTGCGCTGGCCGCGTATCATGAACCCCATGCAAAGCGGCCTCAAGCCCCTGCCCCAGCGCGATTCTGTCCAGTGCCCCCAATGGCTGCGCCGCCGGAAAGCTGGGCACGGGTGGCAAAAAACGCATGTCAGGCGCCAGGTGATCCAGAACCGGTTGGCGCGACCATTCGTTGAAATCCCCGGCCCAGACGGTGGGCATATCCTCAAGCTCGGAATCGAAGCGTCTGATGTGATTTATCTGATGGCGTCGCGACGCGGGCAGCAGCCCCAGATGCATCCCCATCACACGCAGCGGGCCAATCTGCGTCTCAAACTCCACCCGCACGGCACCTCTGGGCTCCAACCCCGGCAAATCGTGATGCCCGGTCTGACGTACTTCAATCGCATCCCCACGCCAGATGACGGCGTTGCCATGCCAGCCCAGACTGCCCGCACCACCCAGATCAACAATCTGCCATCCAGCCTCATTCAGCATGAAATGGGGCAACGCGGCAGGCCGAGGGGGTAGACGCTTATCCGCCTCCTGCAGAACAACGATATCAGCCTTCATGCTGTCGATGACCTGCATGATCCGCTGCGGTTGCCGCCGAAAATCGAGGCCAACGCATTTCTGAATGTTGTAACTGGCAAGACGCAGGGTCGACAGGCGGGTCATGGGTTTCCGTTGGCTGTTCAAACACCAAGAGTGCCACGCCCAGCGCCCAGCGCAACATGAATCAACCCTCAGACACAGAACCTGAAGATGAATTAATCCCAAAGCCCCCTCTAAACGCAAATTCTGTATACACACTTATCTGTTTCGCTAAAGTATTCGAATAGCCGAGCTAAGGATCAAACGTGGATACAACGTTCGCAACCCTGGTACTTGTCGACATTTCAGGGAGCACGCCGCTGTACAAAGCGGTGGGTGAAGCCGAGGCGCAGCGCCTTCTCCAACTGGAACTTGACCGGCTCCGGCGCGTACTTGCGGCCCATGGCGGTGTTCAGGTTGGACAGAAAGGGGATGATGTCCTCAGTTACTTCCTCGACGCAAATTCGGCGTTGAAAGCGGCGATGGACCTGATCAAGGGATCTTCGGAAACCCCTCTATCGGTTCATGTTGGTGTGCATTGTGGGCCAATCGTCCTCACGGAAAAAGGGGTTTATGGCGAGGCGGTGAATATCACTGCACGACTTGCCACTGCCGCCAACCCCGGAGAGGCCTGTCTCAGCGATGGCGTAGTCGATATGCTGCAGGGCAACTTGCGGCAGGCGCTCAAGCCGATTGGACGCCTTAACCTCAAGGGTTTGACCGAACAGTTCATGGTCCACTCCCTGCAGAAACCGGCCATGGCCCCCAACACGCATACCAGATTACCCCTATCCTATGGTCGGACCAAGGATCACTGGAAGCCCCGCGAACGCCTGACGCTCTTGCTCAGCCACGGGGATCGCTCATGGCGTTGCCATGAGAATGACGAATTGGCAATCGGCCGGTCATCGGATTGCGACGTTGTCTTGTCGCAGCCCTGGGTCTCGCGCGTGCACGCGGTTCTTGGCATCAAGGACGGCAAGTTAATTCTTACAGACCGCAGCACATCGGGCACCTACCTGAAATCCGAGGCCGGTCGCGAAATCCAGTTAAAGCGTGAATCCGTCATGCTGGCAGATAGCGGGTTGATCTCTCCGGCCTTGCCCATCGCTGAGTCTGATATCTGTCTGCAGTTTGAACTTTTAGGCCGCCCTCAGGTGCCACAAAACGTCGCCTGAACCACTTCATTTTCTGCCGGAGGTCGCTTTAGATCAGCGGCGTCCGGTTGATCCTCATAGGGCCGTCTTAAAACATCGTTCAGGCGCTGGAATGGTGCGTAATCCCCCTGCACCGCCGCCTGAATCATTTGCTCAACCCGATGATTGCGCGGAATAAACGCCGGGTTTGCCGCCGCCATCACCTCTGCTGGCACCGCTTCGCGCTGCACCCGCGCCTGCCACCCTTCGGCCCATTGGTCGTAGGTCGCAGGATCGGTAAATTGGTCCCGCGCGTTCTGACTGCCCAGCGCTCTGAACGTATTGGTGAAATCAGCCCTGTTCTGCGCCATCCGGATTAACAGATCCGAGATCATCTCAAGATCCCCCTCCTCAGCCCGGGTCAGCCCAATCTTGGCCCTGAACCGCTCTAGCCATTGCTCTTGCAACAGGTCAGGCATGGCATGCACGATCTCTGTCGCCTCCTCCACAGCAGCGTCTTTGTCTTCGAACTGCTGGATCAAAGCCGTCGCCAACTGCGCAAGATTCCAAACCGCAATTTCGGGCTGGTTCGAATAGGCATATCGCCCCATCTGGTCAATCGAACTGAAAACCGTGTTCGGATGATAGCTATCCATAAAGGCGCAAGGCCCATAGTCGATAGTCTCACCCGCGATCGAACTGTTATCCGTATTCATCACCCCGTGAATGAACCCGACGCCCATCCACTGCGCGATTAGCCGCGCCTGTGCGTCCCGCACCGCGCGCAGCAGCCCCATAGGACCCTCTGCCTGAGGATAGTGGCGCTGAATGGCATATTCAGTCAGCCGCCGCAGGTTATCCAACTGTCCCCGGGCGGCAAATACCTGAAAGGTACCCACGCGCAGGTGGCTTTGCGCTACACGGGTTAAAACTGCGCCGGGCATCGGGCCCTCGCGCAATACGATTTCACCGGTCTCGACCGCTGCCAAAGCCCGTGTTGTGGGTATACCCAGCGCATGCATCGCCTCGGATACAACATATTCGCGCAGCACCGGTCCCAGCCAGGCCCGCCCATCGCCCCGACGGGAAAACGGTGTCTGGCCCGACCCTTTCAGCTGAATATCCCGCCTGATCCCATCCGTGCCGACAACCTCGCCCAATAAAACCGCCCGCCCATCACCAAGCTGGGGGTTATAGGTTCCAAACTGATGCCCAGAATAAAGCTGCGCCAGGGGCTCAGCACCTTCTGGCACAGAGTTGCCCGCAAAAACTTGCGCCATCTCTTCGGCCTCACCGGGCGTAATCCGCAATACTTGGGCCAAATCGGCGTTGAGCGCGATCAGACGCGGCGCACGGACAGACACAGGCGCTTGCCTTGCAAAGAACCCCTCCGGCAGGCGGGCGTAGCTGTTGTCAAAAGGGATCATCATGGTCATGCGGCAAACATATGCACTGGTCACACAATTGCCATAGCAGATCATGCGACGCCGTGCATAATCAGCGCAATCAAACCTGGGACCGCCATGACCGCACAAGACATCATCAATCGTCTGAACCTGCAGCAGCACCCCGAAGGCGGCTGGTACAAAGAAACCTGGCGCGCCGACAATCCGGGTCGCGCCACCGGCACCTGCATCTATTTTCTGCTGGCAGAGGGTGAAAGCAGCCACTGGCACAAAGTCGACGCCACTGAAATCTGGCTCTATCATTCGGGCGCGCCTTTGATCCTGTCGCTCAGCTCAAATGACAAAGGCCCGGCCACCGATCTCATATTGACGGCAGAGCTCGCTAAAGGTGCACCTCAGATCATCGTGCCAAAGGATCATTGGCAAGCCGCGCGCAGCACCGGCGCTTATACGTTGGTCAGTTGCACGGTTTCACCAGGGTTTGAGTTCGAGGGATTTGAACTCGCGAAACCCGGCTTTGACATCCCGACAAAATAACAACGGCCCGTCCATCAGACCCAGGCTCAGCCCTCAGGGCGTCCGCATCTTCATCTGGCCAAAAATACCTCGGGGGAGTCGCGCAGCGACGGGGGCAGCGCCCCCTACACGCCAACCATAGCGCCTCGTGCCGGGGCCGACACGATACCGCCCCCAACGCACGCGCTGACACCGGTCGTACCCGGGCATGACGTCGGCAAACCTCGTGCCACCCGAACAGCGAGATATGCAAAGGCCTGCGCCTCAAGCATATCGCCGTCCAATCCAACCGCCTCGACGGGCCCTACCGGACAATCCAGAGACACGCGCAGCATCTCCATCAGCACGGGGTTATTTCGACCACCTCCAGTCACCAGAATGCGCGAAGGTGGTTTGGGACAATGCTCCATCCCCTGCACCACGCCTGCCGCACTCATTCCAGTCAGCGTGGCGACCGCATCGGCATCACTCAGCTCCTTTACCAACCCGATCATTTCCGAGAAATCATTCCGGTCCAGCGACTTGGGTGGCATCCGATTGAAGAAAGGTTCCGACAGAAACAGCTCAAGCGCACCGGTTTCAACCGTTCCATCGCGCGCCAACACGCCATCCTGATCCATCGGCAGCCCCAGCCGCGCTTGCATCAGGTCATCTACCGGAGCATTGGCGGGTCCGGTATCGAAAGCCACCAATGCCCCCGGCGCCTCGGGACCATCAAAGGATGGATCCACATAGGTCAGGTTCCCCACACCACCGAGGTTAAGGAAACACATTGGCTCTTGCGCCCCGATCCATTTGGCGCAAGCAAAATGAAAGAACGGAGCCAGAGGTGCGCCCTCACCACCCAGTGCCACGTCATCACTGCGGAAGTCCCAAACCACCGGCAGCCCCAGCGCTTGAGACAGGCCAAGACCGTCGCCCACCTGCAACGTCCCGCGCCCGCGTGGTTCATGCGCCAACGTCTGACCATGGAAGCCAATCAGGTCCACCTCTTCGAATTCTGAAAGAACCTCGGCATGCGCGCGGGTCACAAGCTCAGCCGAGGTATCAACCTCTGGGCCATGCCAATGCCCAAGGGCCGCGCGCAATGTGGCACGTTCCTCTTCTGAATACGCACGGTACGCGCTGGGACCAAAGCCAAAAATCTCATGCCCGTCGGTTTCGACCACGGCGGCATCCACACCGTCCAGAGATGTGCCCGACATGGCTCCCAATGCCCTGATCGCACCCGATTTGCTGATGACCCTGCCCACGCCGACCTCGTTTCTTGCATCATACACCCGGTGAACAGGGTGCTGAGCACAACCTGCACGGTAACGCAAAGCCATGGCAAGGCACATCCTGCGCGAGCGAAATTTTTCTTGGACATGGTGCCTTTTCCTTGCCCCTGACGCCGCCTATACAGTGCTCCGCAATAGTAACCCCGAGGGCACGATATGACCTACCACCCCAAATCGGATTTCATCGCCACGATGATCGAGCGCGGCTTTCTCGCCGACTGCACCGATTATCAGGGCCTTGATGAGGCGCTGATCAGCGGGGTGCAGACGGCTTATATCGGGTATGACGCCACCGCGCAGTCGCTGCACGTGGGTCACCTGATGAACATCATGGTGTTGCGTTGGCTGCAAAAGACCGGCCACAAACCGATTACCCTGATGGGCGGAGGCACCACCAAGGTGGGTGACCCCTCGTTCCGTTCGGATGAACGCCCCCTACTTGGTCCCGAACAGATCGATGCCAATATCGCGGGTATGAAGCAGGTGTTCGCGAAATACCTGTCTTACGATGACAGCGATACCGGCGCGCTGATGCTCAACAATGCCGAGTGGCTGGACAGCCTGAACTACCTCGATTTCCTGCGTGATATCGGGCGGCATTTCTCGGTGAACCGGATGCTGAGCTTTGAATCGGTGAAATCGCGGCTGGATCGCGAACAATCGCTGAGCTTCCTCGAATTCAACTACATGATCCTGCAGGCCTACGACTTCCTCGAGTTGAACCGCCGTTATGGCTGCGTTCTGCAGATGGGCGGTTCGGACCAGTGGGGCAATATCGTCAACGGTATCGACCTGACCCGTCGCGTGCTGGATCAGGAAATCTATGGCCTGACCACCCCCCTGCTGACCACCAGCGACGGCCGCAAGATGGGCAAGTCGCAAGGCGGCGCGGTCTGGCTGAACGGAGATATGCTGAGCGCTTATGAGTTCTGGCAGTTCTGGCGCAACACCACCGACGCGGATGTGGGCCGGTTCCTGAAAATCTTCACCGAGCTTCCGGTCGACGAATGCGACCGCATGGGCGCTTTGGAAGGGTCTGAGATCAATGAGGCCAAAATACGCCTCGCCAATGAAGTCACCACTCTACTGCACGGCGGTGAAGCCGCTGCAACGGCCGAGGCCACGGCCCGTGAAGTCTTTGAAAAAGGCGGCGTGGGTGGTGATCTTCCAACCCTCACGCTCAGCGCTGATGATTTGGGCGACGGCATATCGATTGTACAGCTGATCGTCAAATCCGGCCTCGCCAAATCCGGCAAGGAAGCCAAGCGCCTGATCGCGGAAAACGGGGCAAAGCTGGACGATGCGCCGCTGACGGATGCTGGTCTGATGATCGACGCAGGCGCGCTATCTTCGCCAATCAAGCTCAGCGCAGGCAAAAAACGCCACGCGCTGGTGCAACTGGGCTAAAACACACCCGTTTAGTGAAACGAGTAACGGCCACCTGTTTGGGTGGCCGTTCCTTTTTTATCTGACTGATCACGCGGCCAGAACGGTCGGCCTATGTGCCTTTGCCTTTGCGCGAGCCTTTGCCTTTGCCTTTGCCCTTGCCACCCGACTTGGACTTCGCATTCGCTTTGGCTTGCCCTTTTGACGTGGCGCCCTTTTTACTGTCTGATTTTGCACCCTTCTTGCCGCCAGATTTTCCGCCCTTCTTGCCGTCTGGTTTGCCACCCTTCTTGCCATCAGGCTTGTCCGGTTTTCCATCCGGCTTGTCAGGCTTATCGCCTGGCTTGCCATCGTCAGGCCCATCGGGGTCACCGCCATCCGGGCCACTGGGGTCACCGCCATCAGGCCCACCGGGGTCTCCACCATCTGGCCCACCGGGGTCTCCACCATCTGGCCCACCCGGATCACCACCATCAGGCCCACCAGGGTCTCCACCGTCCGGTCCACCGGGGTCACCGCCGTCCGGGCCATCCGGATCACCACCCCCCGGCCCGCCGGGATCATTTGGGTCCGAGTTGCGATCCTCGCCCCGCGTTGCAGCCGCGATGCTCGCAGTCGGTAAATCGGACAAAAGCGCTGCCAAACCCGGACATTGCGCACCAGCTACACTCAGAACGGTTCCGAAATCCGACCGCCGCTGAAGCCGTTGCAAAAAGCTGGGCGTCACCTGCGCACATTCGCAAAGGCCCGCATAATCCCCAGCGTTGGCCAAAGCCCGCGCGGTGCGTCCGTCGCAAACCTCAGGTGCAGCAGCCACGCTGCCAGTTATCATCACCCCAAGGACAGGAGCCGCAACAATCGCGCCCAGTGCACGCTTCGCATTCATTAACATCACCATATCGGTACCTCCTGACTGTAAAACGCGGTGATCAGTCAGGTTGTTCAATCACGAAACAGAGACCCAGTCGTGAGCAACCATTTGCTACGCCACCACCGGTCAGCGTGTCTCGCCTGAATCGAGCATTTCCGATCTGCTCAAAGCCCCTACTGGACAGAGGCCCATTGTTGCGATTATCTGAACAAGTGTTCAAATCAAGAAGGAGCCTGCCATGCACCTCTCAACCACAGCTGCCGTCATCACCGGCGGCGCATCCGGTTTGGGTGAGGCTACGGCCCGTCACTTTGCCGAAAATGGCGCGCAGGTCACCATTCTTGACCGCGACGCCGAACGTGGCCCGCAGGTTGCAGCGGAAATCGGCGGGTATTTCGCGCAAACCGATGTGACAGACGAAACCTCAGTGGCTGCCGCCGTCGCGCAGGCGATGGACAAAATGGGTCGCATAACCGCAGCCGTGAACTGCGCTGGCATCGCAATCGGCGCCAAAACAGTTGGCAAAGATGGCCCCCACCCTCTGGATGCGTTCCAGCGCACCATCGACATCAATCTCGTTGGCACTTTCAACGTCTCCCGCCTTGCTGCTGCCGAGATGGCGAAGAATGACCCCGAACCGGACGGTGCGCGTGGCGTGATCATCAACACCGCCTCCATCGCTGCCTTTGACGGACAAAAGGGCCAGGCGGCTTATGCGGCCTCAAAAGGCGGCGTGGTAGGTATGACGCTGCCCATGGCGCGCGATCTGGCCTCGACCGGTATCCGTGTGATGGCCATCGCGCCGGGCATCTTCATGACCCCGATGCTGGCGGGTCTGCCCGAAGAGGTACAACAGCAACTTGCCGCCGACGTTCCCAACCCCGCCCGCTTTGGCGATCCGCGCGAATACGGTCGACTGGCCGGGTTCATCGTTGAAATGGGCTACCTGAACGGAGAGGTCATCCGCATCGACGGTGCCCTGCGGATGCGCTAAACCAACGCCCATGACCGAGCGGCAAAAAATGGAGGCAGGTGAATGGTATCGCTGCCTTGATCCCGAACTCGATGCGCTGCGCGCCGAGGCGCGTCGCGCTGTCCATGCCCATAACATCTGCCCGCCAGATGACAGAGGCCCGATGGCACCGGAACTCGCCGCACTGTTCGCCCAAATCGGTCAGGATTGCCTTGTCGAGGCACCGTTCCATTGCGCCTACGGAATAAACCTGTCTCTGGGTGACCGGGTGTATCTGAATGCAGGCTGTGTTGTGCTCGACACCGCTCTGGTTCGCATCGGCAGTGACACGATGCTTGGACCCACGGTGCAGATTTACTGTGCCGAGCACGCAAAAGATCCTGCCCTACGTGTGCAAGGTCTGGAAATCGCCCGCCCGGTTACAATTGGCGATAATGTCTGGATCGGTGGTGGCGCGATAATCATGCCCGGCGTCACAATCGAAGACCGTGCCATCATCGGCGCCGGCAGCATCGTCACCAAGGATGTTCCAGCCGGTGCGACTGTTGTCGGGAACCCGGCCCGCCCGATTTGACGGAGAATTATCCGAGGTAAGAACGCTGTCGCGGTTTTGTACAACTCGGACAATTCAGTCGATTGCGGGTGTACAACTCGGACTCAACCGGCTTCGGCTTTCTCTTCAAGCATCAGCCACTCTTCTTCAGCCGATGACAGCTTTTCCTGCCGTTCGACCAGTGCCTCAGTCGCTTTCTGAAACTTGACCGGTTCACGGCTGAATAGCTCTGGGTCCGACATCAACGCTTCCAACTTGGCAATCTCAGCCTCAAGCCGCGCAATCTCGGCAGGTAGCTTCTCAAGCCGGTGTTTTTCAGAGAACGAGAGGCCAGCCTTTTGTTTCGCCTCATGCTTTATCTTTGGCCTGGATGATTTTGTTTTCTCTTCATTTTTCTGCGCAACATCGCCGCGCTGTGAGATGTAATCGGACCACCCTCCGGCGTATACGGTTGCGCGTCCGTTGCCCTCCATGGCGATCGTAGTGGTGGCAACCCGATCCAGGAAATCCCGGTCGTGGCTGACCAGCAGAACTGTCCCATCATAATCGTCCAGCAATTCCTGCAACAGATCCAGGGTCTCGATATCCAGATCGTTCGTCGGTTCGTCCAACACCAGAAGGTTCGACGATTTGGCCATAAGCTTGGCCAACAGCAATCGCGCTTTTTCCCCACCTGACAAAGACTTAACAGCCGCTCTTGCCTGCGCATCATCGAACAGAAACTCTTTGAGATAGCCCACCACATGCTTGGGCTGCCCGCCGACCATCACCTGATCGGCCTTTCCCGAAACCCGCATCTCGGGATCACCTGTCAGGCTGTCCCAAAGGCTCATTTCGGGGTCCAGCTGCGCGCGGGCCTGATCGAACACGGCGACCTCAAGGTTGGTACCCAGCATCACCGAACCTTCATCCGGGTCGACCTGACCCAGCAACATTTTCAGCAGCGTCGTCTTGCCCACACCATTTGGCCCGACAAACGCTACGCGATCACCGCGCTGCACCAAAAGGTCAAAGGTGCGCACGATTTGCTGAGATCCAAACGTCTTGCAAACCCCCTTGGCTTCGATGACTTTACGGCCCGATTTCGGACCGGATTCCAATGCCATAGCGGCAGAACCCTGACGTTTGATCTGCGCTGTTTTTTCGGCCCTAAGCGCCTGCAACGCACGCACTCGGCCCTGGTTGCGCTTACGCCGCGCGCTGATGCCCTCAACGGCCCATCGCGCCTCGGACTTGATCAGGCGGTTCAGCTTGTGGCGCTGTTGATCTTCCTCTTCCCAGACCTTGTCCCGCCAAGTCTCAAAGGCTTCGAACCCCTGCTCGTGTCGTCGTACAACGCCGCGATCAATCCATAATGTGGCGCGTGTCAACGCGCGCAGAAACGCCCGGTCATGCGAGATCAATACAAAAGCCGCGCGGGTCGATCCCAGCTCACGCTCAAGCCAGGCAATCGCTTCGATATCCAGATGGTTCGTGGGCTCGTCCAGCAACATGAGATCCGGAGCTTCCGCCATCAACTTGGCCAAAGCAGCGCGCCGCCTTTCGCCACCAGATGCGGTTTCAACCGCGCGGTCGGGATCGAATTTCAGCCCCTCACCGGCACGTTCGACCTTATAAAGCTCTCCTGGCTCCAGCCCGCTGGAGGCATAATCCCCAAGCGTGGCGTATCCCTGCATACCGGGGTCTTGTTCCATGTAACCCACGGATTTACCTGGGGGGATGATGATGTCGCCCTGATCTGCTTCGACCAGCCCGGCCATCACTTTCATCAGCGTGGATTTGCCAGATCCGTTTCGCCCGACAAGTGCAACGCGATCACCGGGTTGCACCACAAGGTCCAAACCGGAAAACACTGGATCACCCCCAAAGGTCAGGGAAATGCCGGACATCTGCAATAAAGGAATTCTCGCCATGCCCGCCAGCTAAACCGGTGAGGCTGGCGCGTCAACGTCCGTACCTTCTTCTCGTCAAAAATACGGGATTCTACCCGGCAACCGCGCGCAGCAGACGCTTGCGCTCTGCGGGTATCGCCCCGATTTCAAGTCCCGTGAACACATGCAAGGTATTCATGTGTCGATCGACCACCGCGTGATCACTGACCCAGCCCCCCATCATCAGATAGGTGCGCAACAATGGCGGCATCCGCTGCATCGCTTGTTTCACATTCGGGCGCCGGCGCAGACGCGAGGCAAAGCGAAAGACATCCGGCGCCTTGACCCGTGGCAACCATCGTTTTGGGGCCAGGTGCCGTTGCCTAAGCATAGCAAATGCATCCAGATACTCGGCTGTTTCGGTCCCCGCGAAAGACGAGCAACCAAACAGCATCTCAACCCCATTTTGATCGACATAAGCCGTCATCGCACCCCAAGCGACGCGCAGGATATCAGGATCGTGCCATTCGGGGTGAATACAGAACCGACCCATTTCAACCATCGGCCCCGCAAAATCGTGCAACGCAGACAGATCATAGAACTGTGCCGAATAACTGCGCCCGATCTCAGAACCGTCCTGCATTGTCAGCATACGAAAACAGCAAACCAACTTTCCGCCGGCTTTCAGGTCCTCGACCAGAACATGGCTGCAGCGATCATCAAAAGGATCGCAATCCAGCTGATCTGTCTCAAACGCATGTGTCCGCAGCGTCTGCGCCGCTGCGACGTCACGCTCGCATTGCGCAAGGCGGGCGCGATAGCGTCCCTTGTCCAACAAAACAGTCATGGTCGCATCCTCCTGCGGTTGCTGACCGGTCACATTCGTCTGGTCCTTACCATAACAAGTGTGACTGTCCTGTGACCCGTGCAAGTGGATAAGACAGTTTAGTTGTCTACACCCGGAATGTTCGCCGGGTTAAAGTTGCCGATATTGCCCAGAAGCTGACGCAGGAAGCCTTTGTTTTCCACGCTGGAATCCGTCACACGCCGGTCGAGCACGATGACATAGCCATCCTCCAGCCCGAACCGTTCGATATTGCGGACAACACCGCGTTGATCAAAGCTGATCGCGACCAACTGGCGCGAAACGACCTTGGGTCGTTTGGCGCCGGAATGCCGAATTCGCGACGCGACGTAGTAGTAACCAGAATCCCGAACAACACCGGACGAACTGGGCGCGCCAATGGCTTCTTCCACACTGTCGCGGGTATCAACGCCGACCTTGATCTTGGCCAGATCCTCTGGCGGAGGCACATAGCCATGATTCTTGAAGATCGGCGAGCACGCACCAGCGACTGCCAAACAAGCAGCAAAGACAAGTGTTTTCGATGCCGGTTTCAGCCTGTTCACACCCTTCAACATTCACACCCTCTTGCCTTGGCCCGTTGCGGACCCTATCCGATTACAGAAACCAGCGCTCCGGTTCAACACAGGAAAGACTCAACTATGAGCAACCAGACATCATTGCACGTGGCCGACCTGCCCCAGAACGCTCCCACCCCGTTTGAGCTGCGTCCGACCGGCGAGGCGCTGGAGGCGATCAAACACGAGCTTGGCCTGCTGGGACTACGCAAGCTCAGCTTTGTCGGTGAACTGCGCGCCAAAGGCAAGCGTGACTGGACGCTGACGGGTAAACTGGGGGCAACGGTGATCCAGCCCTGCGTTGTCACCTTGGAGCCGGTGACGACACGCATCGACACACCCGTAACCCGCGTATTTCTGGCCGATTGGAACGACCCGGATGAACCTGAATTTGAAATCCCCGAAGATGATGAGACCGAACCGCTGGGTACAGACATTGATCCTGCGCTGATCATGATCGAGGCGGTGTCGCTGGCCCTGCCGCAATATCCCCGCAAGGATGGGGCCGAACTGGAACAGGCTGGCTTTACCGAAGCGGGAAAACAGGCCATGACCGACGAGGACGTCAAACCCTTTGCCGGGCTGGCCGGACTGCGGGATGCATTGAAAAAAGGCGAGTGACAGGCAGGGGATTTCCTGTCATAGGAGGCCTCCAGAAAAATTGCTTGAACATGACGAGAATCGCAGTATTTTCGCGCGCTCATTGGATTTTGGGTTGGACATTGCGGGGCAAGCCCCTTAAACGCGCGTCAAACCACGAGAAAACAAAGTACGTAACCCGGCTGGCGGCGAATCTGTCAGCCCTTATCAGACAAAGGTTGAGACCATGGCCGTCCAACAGAACAAAGTTTCCAAGTCGCGTCGCAACAACCGCCGCGCACACGACGCTCTGGTTGCTGCAAACCCGAACGAATGCCCGAACTGTGGCGAACTGAAGCGCCCGCACCACGTTTGTGCATCTTGCGGCCACTATGATGACCGTGAAGTCGTCGCTCAGGCCGACGAAATCGACCTGGACGAAGACGCGGCCTAAGCCTGATTGGACGCAGGCCAAGGCATGACGGACCAGCCCACGCAAACCGAACGGATCACCATCTCGGTTGACGCTATGGGCGGAGATTCGGGGCCTGCCGTCGTTGTGGCGGGCATTGCCAAATCTGCGGACAAGAACCCGAAGCTTGGATTTATTCTGCACGGGCCTGAACAGGTGTTACGAAAGCTTGTAGCTAAACGGCGTGTCCTTGATGGACGCGTCGTTTTTCGTGATTGCGCCGATGTGGTCACGATGGAAGACAAGCCCAGTCAGGTGGTCCGTAGCGGCAAGAACACCTCGATGTGGTCCGCGCTTGAAGCGGTTCGTGCGGGCGAAGCGCATGGCGCGGTGTCCTGCGGCAATACCGGCGCGTTGATGGCCATGTCGATGTTGCGGCTGCGCAAGCTGCCCGGCGTGAACCGCCCTGCTATTGCAATTCTCTGGCCCTCACGTAATCCGCATGGATTCAACGTGATGCTGGACGTGGGCGCGGATGTGCGCGCAGACGCCAAAGATCTGCTGCAATACGCGCTGATGGGTGCATCTTATGCGCGCAACGGCATGGCGTTGAGCCGCCCGCGCATCGGATTGCTGAATGTCGGCACAGAAGAGCACAAAGGACGGGCCGAGCTGAAAGAAGCGCATGCCATGATTTCAGAATTTGCCGATCAGGCGAATTTTGAATTCGTGGGCTTTGTCGAAGGCAGCGATATTCCCGGTGATAAGGCCGATGTTATCGTGACCGACGGGTTCACAGGCAATGTTGCGATCAAAACGGGCGAAGGCACGGCGAACCTGATCGGCGACCTTCTGCGGCAGGCGTTCAAATACTCCCCCCTGTCCCGTCTGGCTTCGATCCTTGCGATCACTTCGTTGAACCGTCTGAAAAAGCGGATCGACCCACGTCGCGTCAATGGTGGCGTGTTCCTTGGCCTCAACGGAACCGTGGTCAAATCCCATGGCGGAGCGGACGCAACCGGCGTTTCGGCAGCCGTCAAACTGGCCTTCACTCTGGCCGAATCCGGCTTTGCTGAAAAATTGGCGGCACGGGTTGCATCAACAGCCGCACTTGCACAAGATGCGGCCCATTCCGTGTCTCAATCGGAATAATAACAAAAAAGGCAGTACCCCAGCATGGCAGGCCGCTCAGTTGTTGTAGGTGTCGGGCATTATTTACCGGAACGCGTCGTACCAAACTCCGAGTTCGAGAAAACGCTAGAAACAACGGACGAATGGATTCGCACCCGATCCGGTATCGAGCGGCGGCATTTCGCAGCTGAGGACGAGACCACCTCGGATCTGGCCACCAAAGCGGCCAAAGCTGCCTTGGCCGATGCCGGTCTGACGGCAGACGATATCGATGCGATTGTCCTGGCTACTTCGACCGCTGATCTAACCTTTCCGTCGGCCGCCACGATGGTGCAGGCCCAACTTGGCATGACCAAGGGCTTCGCCTTCGACGTGCAAGCCGTCTGTGCCGGGTTTGTCTTTGCGCTCAGCAATGCCAACGCTCTGATCCTGTCCGGCCAGGCGAAGCGCGTTCTGGTGATCGGGGCCGAGACCTTTTCGCGAATCATGGACTGGACCGACAGATCAACCTGCGTGCTGTTTGGTGACGGTGCAGGCGCGTTGGTTTTGGAAGAGCAAGAAGGGCAAGGCACCGCAGATGATCGTGGAATACTCGCCACTGATCTGAACTCGGACGGGCGGTATAAAGACCTGCTATATGTTGACGGTGGGGTTTCAACCCAGTCCACCGGCCATCTGCGGATGCAAGGCAATCAGGTCTTCCGGCATGCGGTCGAAAAACTGGCCCGAACAGCCGAAGTCGCGCTGGAACGTGCGGGTCTGACCGGCGACGACGTGGACTGGATCGTACCGCATCAGGCCAATATTCGTATTATACAGGGCACCGCCAAGAAAATGGGCCTGCCTATGGAAAACGTCGTCGTCACTGTTCAGGATCACGGCAATACGTCTGCCGCTTCGATTCCTCTGGCCCTGTCAGTCGGCAAGCAACGTGGCCAGATTAAACGCGGTGATCTGATCGTAACCGAGGCCATTGGCGGCGGTTTGGCATGGGGTGCAGTTGCTCTGCGCTGGTGACCGGCGCAATCCGGCTTACATAGCCGCTTGCAATTCATTGATATTGACAGCGAATTTCCCATCGCCGTATGTTCTACCATCAACAGGGGAATAGGTATGGGCGATAAAACACTGACCCGAATGGATCTGAGCGAGGCTGTCTTCCGCGAGGTTGGCCTGTCACGCAATGAAAGTGCGCAGCTGGTAGAAAGCGTATTGGACCACATGTCTGACGCGTTGGTGCGTGGCGAACAGGTTAAGATTTCGTCTTTTGGCACATTCAGCATTCGGGACAAAACCGCCCGCATCGGCCGCAACCCCAAAACCGGTGAAGAGGTTCCGATTCAGCCGCGCCGCGTGCTGACCTTCCGCCCGTCGCACCTGATGAAGGATCGCGTCGCTGCAGGGAACCGTAAGTAAGTTCAGGACATTTTGGTTATGAGTAAGTCCCCCGATGCCTTTCGCACCATAAGTGAAGTTGCGGACTGGCTCGGAGTTCAGGCTCATGTTCTGCGCTTTTGGGAAAGTAAGTTTACGCATGTGAAGCCGGTCAAGCGCGCCGGTGGTCGGCGGTACTACCGCCCGAATGACATGCGGCTGTTGGGTGGCATCAAGAAGCTGCTGCACGAAGACGGAACCACAATCAAAGGCGTTCAGAGGATATTGCGCGAACAAGGTGTCGCGCATGTCGCATCGCTTTCGCCCAATCTGGATGAAAACACGCCTGCCCCACTGGACGACGACACCGTCGTTCCGTTCACAGCAGAATCGAAGCAGCCGGCAAATCAGATCGACCTGGATCTAGGTGATCCTGAGGACACCCAGACTCCCTTGGTCGCAAAACCCGCCATTGACGAGCAATCCAGACCACAACCGGATGAGGTGGACGCAGCCCCTCTTATAGGTGGAATAGCCTCTTTGGCGTGGAATCGTTCAGAGTATGATGAAGAACTTCTGCATCAGATTGCGCCACTTGCGAAAGACCTGCGCAAGTGGCTGGATCGTGTTGAAAACCACGCGGCGGGATAGCAAAAAAGGCGATGATTTCCTCTTGCCCCTGCCGGGAAAGTCTTTATGAACACTCCAACGTCGGGCTATGGCGCAGCCTGGTAGCGCGTCCGTCTGGGGGACGGAAGGTCGCAGGTTCGAGTCCTGCTAGCCCGACCAAATCACACCGACGTTTATGGCACATAGGCCAGATCCCGCTCTGGCATCAGAGGGGATCGAGATGACAGGTGTTTGCCCGAACCAGCAGCTTGAGGCGATGATCGCGCGTGGTGAGATCGCAGCGATCCCGGACGTTATCCCGGAACAAGTGCAGCCCGCCAGCCTTGATCTTCGTTTAGGAACAGTGGCTTACCGTGTGCGCGCATCTTTTCTGGCCGGTGAAGGACGCACCGTCGCGGATCGTCTGGCTGAATTCGAGATGCATCGCATCGACATCACTGACGGGGCCGTTCTGGAAAAAGGCTGCGTCTATCTGGTGCCGCTGATGGAATCGCTCGCCCTGCCCGGCGATGTCAGCGCAGTGGCCAACGCCAAAAGCTCGACCGGGCGGCTTGACCTGCTCACGCGCACAATCACCGATGGTGGTGCCGAGTTTGATCGCGTTCCTGCAGGCTACAACGGCCCGCTTTATGCCGAAATTTGCCCCCGGTCCTTCTCGGTCCTCGTGCGTCCCGGCATGCGGCTGAACCAGATCCGCTTTCGTAAGGGTCAAGCCGTGCTTAGCGATGCAGAGCTAACCGCGCTGCATGGCCAGACTCCCCTGGTCGACGGGCCAGCGGTCATTCAGGACGGTTTGGGCTTTTCGGTCGATCTGCAACTGCCCGATACCGATCTGGTTGGGTATCGTGCCAAACCCCACACTGGCGTGATCGATCTGGACCGGATCGGGGAATACGACCCGCAGGAATACTGGGAAGAGGTGCACACCAAAGATGGTCGCATCATCCTCGACCCCGGCGCATTCTACATCCTTGTCAGCCGAGAGGCAGTGCATATCCCACCCATGTATGCCGCCGAAATGGCCCCCTATCTGGCCATGGTAGGCGAGTTCCGGGTGCATTACGCAGGGTTCTTTGACCCCGGATTCGGTCATGCCGAAGCCGGTGGTGCCGGATCGCGTGGCGTGCTCGAAGTGCGCTGCCACGAGGCACCCTTTGTGCTGGAACACGGGCAGGTCGTCGGGCGATTGGTTTATGAGAAGATGGCCGAGATGCCAACACAGCTATACGGCGCGGGCATTGCCTCGAACTATCAGGGGCAAGGTTTGAAACTATCTAAGCATTTCAGACCCGTAAGTTAGTTTTCAGAACTTCATGAAGCGGCGCAACTGGCGCGTTACCTGCTTCATTTGCTTGGCGCTCTGCTTCTGACGTGCGGCGGTATCGCGCATCTGACGGTCCCCTTCGGGGCTGATTTGGGTCTCTTCCCGACCTGGCTTGCGACCCGCACGGCTTGCCATATCGAACCCTTTGTCGACCCCACGGCTTACAAGTCGACGTGTCACCTGTCGTACGATCATATCGATGATCCGATTGGCGTTCATTTGCTCAACTCCGATTCCTGCGCGCTACGATAGGCGCGTTCTGCGGCATTAAAAGGGCTGTTCGATCACTCTTCCTCGAACAGCTCTGTCTGATCTTCATCTTCGTCTTCCTGCCCCTCGACCAACGGAACAGTACCCGGAGGCGGCCGGTTCTCCAGCAATCCAGCGGCGCGCAATTCCTTGAGGCCCGGCAGGTCGCGGGCATTTTCCAGACCGAAATGGTCCAGAAATTCGGGCGTGACAACGAATGTCACCGGGCGGCCCGGCGTCATACGGCGGCGGCCAAGGCGGATCCACTCCATTTCGAGCAATTGATCGATAGTCCCGCGCGAGACGGAGACCCCACGAATTTCCTCGATCTCGGCACGTGTGCAAGGCTGGTGATAGGCAACAATCGCCAGCGTCTCAACTGCGGCGCGACTCAGCTTGCGAGTCTCGACCGTTTCTTTCTGCATCAGAAAGCCCAGATCAGGGGCAGTGCGGATCGCCCAGGCCTCACCCACAGGTACCACACGTACGCCGCGCCCTTCATACCGTTTCTGCAGCAATTCAACAGCTTGTGCGGCGTTGCTGCCATGGGGCATCCGTGCTTCGAGATCGGCAATCGTAACTGGCTCAGCGCTGGCGAACAGCACGGCCTCAACCATTCGTTCCTGCTCGGCCAAGGGCGGCGCTTCGAATAAGGTGCCGGTCTCTTCTGGGGCGTCACTCACGTGTTTCGGTCCTTTTACGCAGATGGATCGGGGCAAAACTCTCGCTTTGCTTCATCTCCATATGTCCTTCCTTCACCAACTCCAGCGAGGCCGCAAATGTCGCAGCCGTGGCCGAGCGACGGCGCACCGGGTCGGCGTCCCAGCCTTCGGGCAGATAGGTTTCCATATCCGTCCACGCCCCCGCAAAACCGATCAGCGGGCGCATCCGTTCCAACGCCTGCTCCATCGTAAAGACGGCGTCACGGTCCATGACAAAGGGCCGGAATTCATCGCGGGTGCGGATACGCGCATAACCCTGCATCAGGTCCAGCAGCGTGGCGGAATAGGTTACAGTGCGGAGACGGGTGACATCTTCGCCTTGCCCGCGTTTGAAAAAATCGCGCCCAAGCTGATCGCGCGCCATCAGACGTGCAGCGGCGTCGCGCATGGCCTGCAAGCGTTCCAGTTGGAATGCAAGATGCGCGGCCAGTTCCTCACCCGAGGGGCCTTCGTCATCCGGGTCAGGGGGCAGCAGCAAGCGGGATTTGAGGAATGCCAACCACGCCGCCATCACCAGGTAGTCCGCCGCCAGCTCAATCCGCAGCTGACGCGCCTTTTCAACAAAGGTCAGATATTGCTGTGCCAGCGCAAGAACCGAGATTTTGCGCAGATCCACCTTTTGCGTACGTGACAGGGTTAGCAACACGTCAAGCGGGCCTTCAAACCCGTCGACGTCAACAATCAATGCCTCGGCTGCAAGCCGATCCGCGACCGAGACCGGGTCTTCGCTGAAAAGGTTATCCTGCATACACCTGCCCGCCCATTAGGGCAGATAGTTCAGCCTCGGCGGCCTGGATGTCAAGTTCCTGTGGCGGTAGTCGCTGCGCCAGCGCCCGATCTGCGCGGGCTTGTGCCATGTTGGACATTTCGCCAGCGGCCTGCAGCACCTGCGCGCGCGCATCGAACGTGCCATTGCAATGCAGAACCACATCGCAACCGGCGGCCAGCGCCTGACGGGTCAGATCAGCAGGTGTACCGTTGAGCGCCTTCATCGTGATATCGTCGGTCATGATCAAGCCATCAAATCCAATACGTTCACGGATCAGTGCAATCATCCCAGCAGATATCGTCGCAGGTCGAGGATCGATCTGATCGTAAACCAGATGCGCCGTCATCCCCATCGGCAGATCATTGAGCGCGCGGAACGGGACAAAATCGATTTCTTCAAGCGTTTCCAGCGGCAGATCTACGTGCGGTAAGTCGTGATGGCTGTCGAGCGTAGACAGACCGTGGCCTGGCATATGTTTCACCACCGGCAGCACACCGCCATCCAGATGACCGTTGGCGACGGCCCGACCAATCGCAGAGACCTGTTCCGGATCAGAGCCATAGCAACGGTTCTTCAAAAACGCATGTGTGTCGTCGCGGGCCAGATCAACCATCGGCGCGCAGTTACTGTCGATGCCCAGATCCAACAGCTCCTGCGCGATCAGACGATAGCGCAAATACATTGCGCGCTCAGCCTGTTCTCCGGCGCGTGCGACATGATCCATAGGGGGCATCCACTCGCGGGCTATCGGGGCGCGCAGGCGCTGTACGCGACCACCTTCCTGATCAATGGTGACCGGACAGTTCCGGCCAACAGCCTCGCGAAAGTCCGCACACAAAGCGCGGGTTTGATCGGCGGTTTCGATGTTGCGGGCAAACAAAATGAACCCGAACGGGTTCATCTCTTTGAACAGGTCTTTCTCATCCGACGTCAGGCGCAGTCCTTCGGCATCGGTGATAACTGCACCAAAGCTCACCTGACGGCGACCGGGATACAATCAGCGCCTTGCGCGACCAAAGCAGCGCAAAATTGACGCGATTCGCTCAGATCATCAAATCCCGAGACACGCAGGCGGTAGAAAGTGCGGCCACCACTTGATGTTTTCTGGATAACGCGTTGTTTTCCATCCATGTATTCGGCAAACCGACCATTCAGGCGCGCCCATTCGGCCTGCGCCACATCGGCGCTTTCATAAGCCCCAAGTTGAGCCAGCCGTGTGCCCTTTGGCAGTGCATCCGGGTCGACATCCAGACCAACAGCGGCCTTTACGGCGGCATTGATCGCCGCCTCAGTGGCGCTGTTTGACGAAATCGAGCTGGGAGTTGCACGCGCCGGACGCACCTGAGGGCGCAGCGACCGGCGCACACCCGGCAATGCTGCGATCTTCGGGTCGGGCAGTTGGGAGGCAAGGTCTGCCGGATCAATCGCAGGCTCTTCCTCAGGCGTGACCAACGACGCCAGCTGGACACCCTGCCCTTGCCCCTGCTCAGGCCTCGTTTCGGTAGAAAGCCCCTCGGCCAGAGCGTTGATAACGGCCTGATCCGTGACAGGCGCTTCGATCACTTGCACCGCATTCGTGGCCTCTAACGCGGCCATAGGCGTGTCTTCATCAGTCAATGAAACAGGACGCGGCGCAAGAATCAGGCGATCCGCCGGCGGTGCAGCGGTGCCAACGGCGGCGACGGCATTCACGGCCAGACCCTGATGATCCGCAGGCGTTCCGCCCGGATTCTCCGGCTGAATTCGCATGGGTCCTTCGGCAGCGCGCACTACCGGTACTCCGCTGACGTCGCGGATGATCAGTTGATAACCCCAGACACCGACGCCTGCGACCAGCGCCAGCGACGCAACCGCCCCCAGCACATTGACCAAGCGGCCCAGCCCAGCACCTGCGCGCGGGGCCTCATCATGGCCATAGCTTTCATCAGGATAATCATACGCATCCTGCGCGTGCGCTTGATTCGAGTAATGCATCTGCTCAGGGCTTTGCTGCCCTGAGTAATCGTAACGTGCCATATCCGCCTCACCGCCCGTTTCGCGCCTTAAAAAGATGGCACGCGGGTCATTTCTTGCCTACCTCGTACCGGCGGTTCGGGCGATATTGTTTACCGCATCTCCTGCGCCGGGGTAACGCCAAGAATACCCAAGCCCGCTGAAATCACAACAGAAACAGCGCGGGCCAATGCGATTTTCGACTGGCTTGTGGCAACATCGCCATCCTGGATAAAGCGCAACTGCGTTTCCTCATTGCCCTTGTTCCACAGTGCGTGGAAATCCCCTGCCAATTCATAGAGATAGAAGGCAACCCGGTGCGGTTCATTCGTGCGCGCCGCGATTTCAACCAGACGTGGCCATTCTGCCAGTTTCTTGGCAACCGTCAGCTCGGAGGTGTGATCGATCTTGCCCAGATCGGCCCCGGTAAGGGTCGCGTCATCCGCGGCAATCCCGGCCTCAGCCGCACGTCGCAGCACGCTCATGACGCGGGCGTGGGCGTATTGCACGTAAAACACGGGGTTTTCGCGGCTTTGTTCCAGCACCTTGTCGAAATCGAAATCCAAGGGCGCGTCGTTCTTGCGGGTCAGCATCACAAACCGGGTCACATCCGGCCCGACCTGATCGACCACATCGCGCAGGGTGACAAAGTTCCCTGCCCGCTTGGACATCTTGAACGGCTCGCCATTTTTCCAAAGCTTCACCAGTTGCGTCAGCTTGATATCCAGCGGCACCTTGCCATCGGACAGCGCCGAAACGGCGGCCTTCATCCGTTTGACATAGCCGCCGTGGTCGGCACCAAAAACGTCGATCAGCGCGTCATAGCCCCGGGTCACCTTGTCATAGTGATAGGCGATATCCGGGGCGAAATAGGTCCAGCTGCCGTCCGATTTCTTAACCGGGCGGTCAACGTCATCGCCATGCTCAGTCGATTTGAACAGCGTTTGCTCACGCGGTTCCCAATCCTCGGGCTTTTTGCCCTTGGGCGGCTCCAGCACGCCTTCGTAGATCAGGCCTTTGTCGGTCAGCGACTTCAACGCGGCCTCGATACGGCCCGTGCCATAAAGCGATTTTTCTGAGAAGAACACGTCCATCTCGACACCCAGCGCCTTCAGGTCGGCGCGGATCAAATCCATCATCGCTTCGGTCGAAAACGCGCGCAGCTCTTCCAGCCATTCGCTTTCCGGCTTATCAATCAGGCTATCGCCATACTTTTCTTTCAGCGCTTCACCGATCGGGATCAGATAATCGCCGGGATAAAGACCCTCGGCAATCTCGGGGCTTAGCCCGTTGGCCTCGCGATACCGTTCATACGCGGACCGTGCCAGCACATCCACCTGCGCGCCGCCATCGTTGATATAGTATTCGCGGGTCACGTCGTGGCCGGAATACGCAAGCAAACTCGCCAGAGCATCACCAAAAACAGCGCCCCGCGTGTGGCCGACATGCAGCGGACCGGTCGGATTGGCCGAGACATATTCCACATTGACCTTCTGGTCATGCCCCATGGTCGAGCGACCGTAATCCGTACCCTTTTCCAACACCGCTGCAAGCACGCCCTGCCAAACCGACGGCGCCAACCGCAAGTTCAAAAAGCCCGGCCCTGCAACTTCGGCGCTGATGATCCGATCATCCGCCGCCAGTTTCCCCGCCAGCACATCCGCAATGTCGCGCGGCTTCATCTTAGCCGGTTTTGCCAGCACCATCGCGGCGTTGGTCGCCATGTCGCCATGCGCCGCATCGCGCGGAGGTTCGACCGCTACGTTGTCAAAGCTCAGCCCCGCAGGCAGAGCGCCCTCGGACTGCATCTGCGCCAGCGCGTCCAGTACCAGGCTGCGGATCTCGGAAAACAGGTTCATTTCGAATGTCCTTTTGCTTGCCCGGCGGTTTACCACGCAAAGCGCCAAGGTCAATGGACGCCCAAAGTTTAGGCTTGGATTGGCGCCTAGGCTGGGTAATCTCGGCCCCGACCCCACCAACCGGAGAGCTGCCCATGCGCCGCGCCCTGCCCCTTGCCTTGCTGCTATCGACAGCCCTGCCCGCCTTAGCTGAGCTGCCGACGCCAAAAGGTCATGTCATCCTGACGCTGGGTGGTGCTGTCGGAGAAACAAATCTGCCTGCGCGCGCTGAGGATGATGGCGGTCTGCTGGGCTATCTGGAAGTCACGCATATGGGTGCGGCAGGTTTTGACCAAGCCATGCTGGACGGGCTCGCGCAAGTCGAGATCACCATCCCCTACGGTCCCTCGGAAAAAACAGCGCACCTATACCTTCTCTGGCCCTTTGCTTTCTGACGTCATGACGATGGCCGGGGCCGAGGGGAAATCCGCCCTGCCCATGGCAATGGACGGCTATCAGGCGGAAATACCATGGCAAAGCATTGAGACCCACCAGCCCATCGTGGCCACCCATGCGGACGGCGCACCGATGGGTATCGGTGGCTATGGCCCCACGATGATTGTCTTCCCACCCTCGGATGATGCCGAGCTGGCCCAGACGCAGGCCAGCCAACAGGTCTGGGCCATCGCCTATATCGCGATCGAGTGATCACCCGTCAGCCTGGCGTGATCCTGCAGCGCAAACCTGTCAGTCATACCGGCAATATAATCCGAGACGATCCGCGCGAGCGCCGTTTCATCGGCTGCTGCCTCAATATCATTGTGCCAATGTCCGGGCATCTGTTTCGGGTCGCTCAGGTAAATCGGGAATAGTTCCTCGACCACTCGACTAACCTCGGTACGTACCCGCATTACGCTGGGGGCACGATACATACGAGAAAAGAGGAACGTCCGGATCTGCTTGAGATCTGCCCAAACCGCATCCGAGAATTGAATGACCGGATACCCCAGATGTCGGATATCCTCGACCGATTGCGCCCCTGAAGTCGAGATCAACCCACCCGACGTGTCAATCACGTCCGACACCATCACACCAAAGACCCGCCGTAAGGCCTCGTGCCGACGGCGATACGGGTCGAGACCCGGATATTTGGCGTCCACTTCAGCAAAACAGGCATCAATAATGGGAAGCTGTTGAATATCCTCGTCGCTGAACAACCCGGCCCGCAACCCATCAAACAGATCGTGGTTGTTATACGCTATGTCATCCGAAAGCGCGGCCACCTGCGCCTCAGCACTCGCATGCGTATGCAATTCCAGATCAAAGTCCTGATTGAACTCAGCCAAGGCCCAAGGCAATTCACCAACCACAGGACCATTGTGCTTGGCGATGCCCTCCAGGCATTCCCAGGTCAGGTTGCACCCATCGAACTCGGCATAGTGACGCTCAAGCTTGGTCACGATCCGAATGGCCTGCGCGTTGTGGTCGAAACCACCATAAGGCTTCATCAAAGCGTGCAGCGCATCTTCGCCCGTATGCCCGAACGGAGTGTGACCCAGATCATGCGCCAGCGCCACGGCCTCAGTCAGTTCCGGATTCAATCCCAACGCGCCAGCAATAGTCCGCGCCACCTGCGCCACTTCGATCGAGTGGGTCAAACGCGTACGATAGCTGTCGCCTTCATGCTCCACAAAGACCTGCGTCTTGTGTTTCAAGCGCCGAAAGGCGCTGGCATGAATGATCCTGTCGCGGTCGCGCTGAAAGCACGACCGAAAACTGCTCTCTTCCTCCGGTACAAACCGCCCCCTAGCGCGGCCTGGATCCGAGGCAAAATCCGCTCTGTCCAAAGGTCTTGTCCTTGTCGCCTGTCTTCAGGTTTCATATATGGTACGGTGCTAAGGAAATAAACCTTTGGAGACCGGCATGAATCTGCCCCCCACAGTCACAGATCGCGCATTCGACCGCCTGGCCGAGATTGGAGCCGCAGATCAGGGTCAGGCCCTGCGTGTTGCAGTGGAAGGCGGTGGATGTTCTGGGTTTCAATACGAAATCGCGCTGGATCAGCCGAAAGAAGACGATTTGGTGCTGGAAGGCAAAGGGCAAAAGGTAATCGTTGACTCGATTTCTCTGCCGTTTCTGGAAAACGCGGTGATTGATTTCACACAGGAACTGATCGGTGCGCGGTTCGTGATCGAGAACCCCAACGCTACATCCTCTTGCGGATGCGGTACGTCATTTTCGATGTAGCACCGGTGGGGGCTTTGCCCCCACACCCCCAAGGTATTTTTAGCCAGATGAAGAGGGATCCGCTCTCTGACCATCGAAGTCAGAGAGCTTCACCTGGCGCGGTCATCGGCGCCTCCGCCTGTACCGCATCGTCATTTTCTACAAGTTTGGTTAAAAATTCGTTTCTTCATCTGGCTAAAAATACCTCGGAGCGCGAGGCAGAGCCTCGCTAACCCGCTCCGATCCTTGCCGTCGGGTGCATTCTGCGCGATAGGTTGCCAATGGCACCGGAGGAACGCGCATGAAAATCGCCACATTCAACATCAATGGCATCAAAGCGCGGGCTGAAGCTCTGCCGCGTTGGCTGGATGATGCGCATCCGGATGTTGTGCTACTGCAGGAAATCAAATCAATTGATGAGAATTTCCCGCGCGAGATGTTCGAAGAGCGCGGATATAACGTAGAAACCCACGGTCAAAAAAGCTTCAACGGCGTTGCGATCCTTTCGAAACTTCCGCTCGAGGATGTGTCCCGAGGTTTGCCCGGCGATGATACCGATGAGCAAGCGCGCTGGATCGAAGCGACGGTCATCGGGGAAAAGGCGCTCCGCATTTGCGGGCTGTACCTGCCCAACGGAAATCCCGTGCCGGGTCCGAAATATGACTACAAGCTCGCCTGGATGGAGCGTCTATATGATCGCGCACGCGAATTGCTTGCATCCGAAGAACCCGCGCTGATGGCGGGGGATTACAACATCATTCCGCAGGCCGAGGACGCAAAGCGCCCTGACGCGTGGCGTGAGGATGCGCTGTTTCGGCCAGAAAGTCGCATGGCCTTTCGGAAAATCTTGAATCTGGGGTTCACCGAAGCCTTTCGCGCACGCACGCAAGGTTCGGGACATTATTCATTCTGGGATTATCAGGCAGGCGCGTGGAACAAAAACGACGGAATTCGCATCGATCATTTCCTGCTGACGCCTCAGGCGGCCGATCTGATGCGGGATTGTCGGATTGATTCCGAGATCCGTGGGCACGAAAAACCCTCGGACCATGTACCGGTCTGGGTCGATCTCGATCTCTGAAGACCTACGCTGTCACGTCGTAGTCATAGATCCAGTCATAGCGTCGCGCCAAGCGTGGGCCAATCGCCATCAACGCCGTCTGCGCGGCCAACCTCATTGGTCCGCGCAGGTGGAAGTTGCGCGCGTTGGCCCCTGCGGCCGCAACCACCTGCTGAGCCCTTGGACGGCGGTGGCTTTCATAGGCGGCAAGCGCTTTCTCTATGCTTGACTGCTCATCGAAGGCGCGCGCCAACATCCAGGCGTCTTCAAGCGCAAGGCATGCCCCTTGAGCCATAAATGGCAGCGTCGGATGGGCCGCATCCCCTAGCAAGGCAACCCGCCCATTCTGCCAGCACTCCGCGACTGGCCGCAGGAACAGAGCCCAGACATAAGGTTCCTGAACTTTTCGTAGGATTTCGCCAACAAGCCCCCCGAAATCAGCAAATCGCGCTTGCAAATCTTCTGGGTCACCACGTCGATTCCAACCCTCTTCCTGCCAGTCGGACCGCTCTTCAATCGCAACGATGTTCATCAATGTATGGTTACGCAGAGGATATGTTACCACATGCCGCCCGGGCCCCATTGTTAAAACTGCGCATGGATTTTGATCGCGGCGCTCCCAAGGGATCGTCGCCCTCCAAGCTACCTGATGTGTGAATTCCGGCGCCTCCGGGCCGTTCAGACCTGATCGGATTTCGCTTCGCCCTC
Source organism: uncultured Ruegeria sp. (assembly GCF_947500045.1). Lineage (GTDB taxonomy): Bacteria > Pseudomonadota > Alphaproteobacteria > Rhodobacterales > Rhodobacteraceae > Ruegeria. The sequence continues at coordinate 395,106 of NZ_CANMQQ010000003.1, forward strand.
CATCAGCGCCAATCGCGCAATCAACACGCAGCCGAGTGCCGTCTGTCAGAACAATCTCGGCATCTGTCGGATGCTTGTACACTCGCGCAACTCGTGCGCCCAATCGGAACTCAACACTGTCGCGAATGGCAGCCTTGTGCAGCAAACCCAGCAAATCGGCACGATGATAGTAATAGGTTGGCCCTGCGACCGGAGCCGGTATATCGCTTACAGATCGCCCAGCCCGAAAATCGCGGAGCATTGACCCAACTGACTTTAAGCCCGCCTCGGGAGGTTCCCCCACGACATTTAGGGCACGCAGCACCACCATTCCGTTTTCGCTGATTTGTAATCCGGCGCCTACCTCAGTCAATTCGATTGCCTGCTCAAGAATCGTGACCTTGGCCCCACGTTGGCGCAGGGCCAGCGCCGCAGCCACGCCGCCGATCCCGCCGCCGATGACACAGAAATTCAGACCATTAATGTTCATGGCACTGCCATAACGCAAAAACGCCGAGGCGACAGGCCCCGGCGTCGGTGTTTTGTTGTGATTTTCCAGCGATCAATCGTCGCGGTGAACCTTTTCGCGACGCTCGTGGCGCTCTTGCGCTTCCAATGTCATTGTCGCAATCGGACGTGCGTCCAGCCGCTTTAATGAGATCGGATCGCCAGTTTTCTCGCAATATCCGTACTCACCCTCATCAATCCGGCGCAGGGCCGAGTCGATCTTGGCGACCAGCTTGCGCTGGCGATCCCGCGTGCGCAATTCAAGCGCGCGGTCGGTCTCTTCGCTTGCGCGATCGGCGACATCGGGAATGTTTCGGGTATTGTCCTGCAGCCCTTCGATCGTATCGCGGCTGCCTGCGAGTAGTTCTGTCTTCCAATCCATCAGCTTGCGACGAAAATACTCAAGCTGTCGATCATTCATGAAAGGTTCATCTTCGGCCGGGCGATAATCCTCCGGCAGAAAAACTTCCTGCTTCATATTTGCTCCCTCGGTATGGCCTGAAACGTCGGTCGCTGTAGTATTACCTGACATTCGGCACCCCCTTCTGCGGAGCGTTTATCCGACAGCGCAGAGATTGTCACTACACAAACGTGTACCCCTGCACCGGGTCGCTCCGGCTGATCTAACATTGAGACTTGTAACAACAAAACCTTGTTTTTCTGTGGTTATCGCAGGGCGATTTTCAGGCAACCTCAACCATTGGAGTATCCCGCGCTGAACGAATCGCCTGAAATGGGCTGAACTCTCAGCAAAGTCCGCACCTTCGCGACGCAGCGGCCCGGCTTGTAAAAAATGCCCCTCCTCTGTAACCCGGGCTGAACAGAAGCAGCCCGCCCATCTCGCGAAATCATATGAGGGGTCCCATGACCGCACGTTTCCAAGGCACCGCAGAATATGTTGCCACCGACGATCTGACCATTGCCGTGAACGCCGCCGTCACGCTGGAGCGTCCGCTACTGGTCAAGGGTGAGCCCGGCACCGGCAAGACCGAGCTGGCCAAACAGGTTGCCGGGGCGCTGGGGCTGACCATGATCGAGTGGAACGTGAAATCCACCACCCGCGCCCAGCAAGGGCTTTATGAATACGATGCGGTCAGCCGTCTGCGCGACAGCCAGTTGGGCGATGAACGTGTGCACGATGTGTCAAATTATATCCGCAAGGGTAAGCTGTGGCAGGCATTTGACGCGGATGAAAAGGTCGTGCTGCTGATCGACGAGATCGACAAGGCCGATATCGAATTCCCCAACGACCTGTTGCAGGAACTCGATAAGATGGAGTTCCATGTTTACGAGACCGGCGAGACAATCCGGGCCAAGCACCGCCCCATTGTGATCATCACATCGAATAACGAAAAGGAACTGCCTGACGCATTTTTGCGCCGCTGTTTCTTCCACTACATCCGCTTCCCGGACGAGGCCACAATGCGCCGCATCGTCGAAGTGCATCACCCCGGTATCAAAGACGCGCTGCTAACGACCGCGCTGACCCAGTTCTACGAGGTCCGCGAGACGCAAGGGTTGAAGAAAAAGCCTTCGACTTCGGAAGTGCTGGACTGGCTGAAGCTGTTGCTGGCCGAGGACCTGAGCGCCGAGGACCTCAAACGCGACGGGGCAAACGCGTTACCGAAACTGCATGGTGCGCTGCTGAAGAATGAACAAGACGTACATCTGTTCGAACGACTGGCCTTCATGGCACGCAGCAAGCGGTGATCACCGCTTGTCATTGGTGCGGTCGGATGTCAGCATTGCATTAACGAAAGACCCCGCGTTAATCGGGTCTCAAGAGCAGGAAACTATTGAATGTCTACCGCACCCGTGATCCGCCGCTTGCGCCCTGACGACCGGGATCAATGGGCCGAGATGTGGCGCGACTATCTGGCCTTTTATGAAACCGAGGTGGCGGATGCGATTTACGAAAGTACCTTTGCGCGCCTCTTAGGCAATGATCCGCAAGACTTTTCCTGTTTCGTGGCTGAGGTTGATGGCCAACTGGTCGGACTGACCCATTACCTGTTTCATCGCCACGCATGGAAGGTCGAACGCGTCTGCTATCTGCAGGATCTCTATGCCCGCCCCAACGCGCGAGGCACCGGTGTTGGGCGCGCCCTGATTCAGGCCGTTTATGACGAGGCTGACCGGCAAGAGGCCCCTTCCGTCTATTGGCTGACACAGGATAACAACCATACCGCGCGCAAGCTGTATGACCGCATCGGCAAGTTGTCGCCGTTCCTGAAGTATCAGCGCCCATGACCCGTTTGGCCGCAGCCCTCCTGTTGGCGACTTTATCCGCCTGCACCGCCGTTGACAGGGTTGAGGTTCCGACCCGGACGAAGGTGATCGAGGCGTCACTGCCACCCACCAAGTCCTTTGGCGCTGCCCGCCCCGTCGCTGCCACGCGTTCGAACAAGAATATCGCGGCCGATTTCCTGTCGCTGCACTTCGCGCTGGAAAGCGGCGCGGAACTACCGGTCTTCACCCGGTTTGATGAACCTATCACGGTGCGCCTGACAGGCACGCCCCCACAATCGATGCAGACCGACCTCAGCCGGTTGCTGGCTCGACTGCAACGAGAGGCGCAGATCGATATCCGCCAGATACCCGAGGGTCAGGCGAATATCACCATCGAGGCCGTAAGCCAGAAACAAATCCGCCGTATCCTGCCACAGGCGGCCTGTTTCGTCGTCCCGAACTCATCAAGCCTTGAAGAATACCGGCGCGACCGGCGCAAAAGCAAAAGCAACTGGACCGAGCTGCGCAGCCGTGAACGGATCGGGATTTTCATCCCCTATGATGCCAGCCCACAGGAAATTCGGGATTGCCTGCATGAAGAACTGGCGCAGGCGCTCGGGCCGCTGAACGACCTCTACCGCCTACCGGATTCGGTATTCAATGACGATAATTTCCACACGGTTCTGACCGGGTTCGACATGTTGATCCTGCGCACAGCTTATGCGCCCGAGTTGCAAAACGGCATGACGCACGAACAGGTTGCGGCGACCCTTCCCGGCGTACTCAGCCGTCTGAACCCCCGCGGGGATCGCGTTTCGCCACAGCCGGTGACCGAGACACCCCGCGCCTGGATCAACGCGGTGCAGCGCGCATTGGGGGCTGGCGCGGGTTCATCCAAGCGGATCAATGCCGCGAACGAAGCGGCCCGGATCGGGCAACAGCAAGGCTGGACGGATCACCGCCGCGCCTATCCGCACTACCTGTTGGGCCGTATGGGCCAGTTCGACGATCCCCAAGCCGCGCAGCAGCAATATGACATTGCCATGAAGTTTCTAAAGACCACCCCAGGAACCGAGGTTCAGCGCGCGCATATCACCGCACAGACTGCGGCGTTTGCATTGGCGCAGGGGCGAGGGGCGCAAGCTCTGCCAGAGCTGAACTCTGCGATCGATGTCATGACACGATCCGAAAACGCCGCCCTGCTGGCGACCTTGCTGCTGCTGAAATCCGAGGCATTGCGGCAATCCGGCCAGATCGATCAAGCACGCAGCGTTCGGCTGGACAGTATCGGATGGGCGCGCTACGGCTTCGGCTCGGATTTGGTGGTGCGCTCGGTCACGCAGGATATCGCGCAGTCGGCCGCCACAAGCACAGGTGGATAACGGCATATGATAGTGGTTTTGGGCATGGCACTTCTGGGCGCATTATTGGGCGTCCGAACAGCACGAAAACGCAACGGCAGCGGTGCGGATTTGGCCCAATATGCAGCTGGTTACGGAATCGCCTTTGCGCTGATCGGGCTGGTGATCTCACTGGTTCTGGTACGACTGGTTTAGAACTATGTTCCTGCCCTTTTTCGAAAACCTCCGAAACACCGGTATCCCCGTTTCCTTGCGCGAATACTTGACCTTTCTGGAGGGGATGAAAAAGGGCCTGGCCACCTATGATGTTGAGGCGTTCTACTATCTCGCCCGCGTGTCCATGGTGAAGGACGAGCGCAACATCGACAAATTCGACCGCGCCTTTGCCGCCAGTTTTGAAGGCCTGGGTGAAATCAGTCTCGACCAGGTGTTGGAAGCCGTTGATATTCCCGCTGAGTGGCTGAAGAAGATGGCCGAAAAGCACCTGTCCGAAGAAGAAAAGGCCGAGATCGAGGCACTTGGCGGTTTCGACAAACTGATGGAGACACTGCGCGAGCGCCTCAAGGACCAGCAAAGCCGCCATCAGGGTGGCAACAAGTGGATCGGGACCGCAGGAACCTCACCATTCGGTGCCTATGGCTATAACCCCGAAGGCGTCCGCATCGGTCAGAGTGAAAGTCGTCACCAACGCGCGGTCAAGGTCTGGGACAAGCGTGAATTCAAGAACCTCGACGACACAGTCGAACTGGGCACGCGCAACATCAAAGTTGCCCTGAAACGTTTGCGCCGCTGGGCGCGTGAAGGCGCGGTGGAAGAGCTGGATTTGGATGGCACGATCCGCGCCACTGCCGAGCACGGTTATCTGGACGTCAAGACCCGCCCCGAGCGTCATAACGCCGTCAAGGTGCTGCTGTTTTTGGACGTGGGCGGTTCTATGGACCCGCATATCAAGGTGGTGGAAGAGCTGTTCTCGGCCGCGCGAACCGAGTTCAAGCATCTGGAATACTACTACTTCCACAACTGCCTGTATGAAGGCGTCTGGCGCGACAATCACCGCCGCTGGGACCAGCAGACCCCGACACATGTGGTGCTGCGCACATACGGCCCGGATTACAAATGTATTTTCGTCGGCGACGCCTCGATGAGCCCTTACGAAATCGCCTATCCCGGTGGTGCAAATGAGCATTGGAACCAGGAGGCCGGTCAGGTCTGGCTTGGGCGCGCACGGGAACAATGGGCATCAAATCTGTGGATCAATCCGGTGCCCGAAAAGTACTGGGAATACACCCATTCTATCGGAATGATCCGCGAGATTTTCGAGGATCGCATGGTGCCGATGACGCTGGCCGGGTTGGAACAGGGGATGCGGGCCCTGACGCGGTAAACCGCTTCTCTTACCGTCGACGCCAAGCATTGAGTTTGTAAGTGCTTTCTGGCACCAATAAGTTATCGCTTAATTATTTCATTCATCCCAGTTTTCAAAGGATACCGCGATGTCTTTTCCCGAATTTATCACAAATTTCCCCGGCATCGACGTGCCCTTTCCCGAAGATGTTGTCACCACTGCGGTGGTAAAATCTGACTCTGGGTTGGTCGCATTCTTCACATTCCACAAAGACATGGAGCTTCCAATGCATGCGCATGGCGCCCAGTGGGGAACTGTCGTTGAGGGAGAGATCGAACTCACCATTGGTGGATCGACCAGGATTTACAGACCCGGTGACAGCTATTCCATTCCAGCCGGGGTCGAGCATGGGGCGAATATCAAGGCTGGCGCAAAAGTCATTGATGTTTTTGAAGAGGCTGACCGCTACGCTCTCAAAGGTTAAAGCCCGCGCAAGACATCGGGCATATGAGATCATGGCCTCGCCGGTTCTCGATTATAAGCGACGGTCTGGTGCTGCAAGAAACGGAAGGCTCATCTGGTGCACAAACCAACCCCGCTGATCGGAACATGGTCCCTGATTGATTGGTATAACGAGACGGAAACCGGCGAGCGCCTGTATCCGCTTGGTCCGAACGCCACAGGTTACATCAGCTACTCTCAAGATGGTTTTGTCTTTGTACATATGATGGCCTCTGATCGGGTATCGTTTGAGACAAGTGATCCATTTGGAGGTTCTACGGCCGAGGATTCCAAGGCCTATAAGACGCAGATCACCTATGCAGGGCGGTACGAATATCACGGGGATCACGTGATACATCATGTCACACAGGCTTCGTTCCCGAACTGGATCGGGACAGAACAGGTTCGTCAGGTCTCATTTTCCGGTCAGAACCTTCACCTCAGCGCCACAAACGCCGTCTTTCAAGGGCAAAAGGTCAACGCGTTTGTTGAATGGAGACGGGCGGTAACTTGAACTAGCCGCCGGGAAACCGGCCGATTGGCAATTCTGTGATTTTCATTGCCCTTGCGGCGCGGTGCCCCCATATCTAACCCATGCTTCGCCTAACACCAATCCTTCTGGCTATCGCCTATGCCGTTGTGATGTACCGAATTTCGGTCTGGCGGACGCATCGCGAGCTGGACGTAAAATCAACCGAGTTGGCTGACCCCGCGCTCAAGCGGATGACAGACCGGTTAGCGGCGGCTTTGGAAATCGACCGGGTGCCAGTCTACATCTACGAAATTGATCCGGTGAACGGGCTGGCCGCGCCGGATGGGCGAATATTCATCACGCGCGGGTTCTATCGCAAATTTGGAAATGGCGAAGTTTCCGCCGAAGAAATGGCCAGCGTCATCGCGCATGAGCTGGGCCATGTCGCCCTTGGCCACGCGCGGAAGCGGATGATTGATTTCTCAGGTCAGAATGCATTGCGGGCGGCATTGATGATGCTGCTAAATCGTTTCATCCCGTTCATCGGTGCGTGGATCGCGAATATGCTGACCCATCTACTCGCCTCTCGCCTTTCACGAAGTGATGAATACGAAGCAGATGAATATGCCGCTGCGCTGTTGACCAAGGCCGGAATCGGGATCGGGCCGCAGAAGTCGTTGTTCCATAAGCTCGAGGATCTGACGCAGCAGCGTGCAGGTGTGGTTCCGGCTTGGCTGATGAGCCATCCGAAGACGGATGAGCGGATTGCTGCGCTGGAGGTTCTGGAACAGAAATGGGGCACAGGTAGATAGGTTCGGATGCGAGGGCCAGCCCCTCGCGCTCCCCGAGGTATTTATTGCCAGATGAAAGGGATCCCGCGCTAACTGGTGAGGGCTTTACCCAAACGAGGCAGGCGGGCTTTTTTCATAAGTGCGCGCAAAGTCCATTGATTGCCGGACAGTCGGTTGGCCTCGGATAGTACGGTGTCGGCAACTTGGGTCACTCCGTCTGGGTCAGTCAGCCAAAAGCCATGCAGGAAACCATCTGGATCGTGCCGGTTGAGCCCTTCGTCTGCGAGAAGATTCTTAGGGAAATCCTTTGCATTGACGGTAACGATGACATCGGCTGAGCTGGCAACCGCCGTTGCCAGAACATGGATATCACCCGCATCCGGCAACCACAGGCGTTGTTCCGTTCCGGGTGCTGCGGGGTGCGTCGCATTTGCCCAATTGGCCTGAACCAGTGCGATTTCAGCGCGCGCCTGCGCCTCGCCTTCGGGGCCGAGTTTGCGGGCCGCGCGAGCCCATTCTTCGAGGATACGCGCAGACCAAACGGGGGTGAAATGGCCGAGCTTGGCAGCCCCAAGCAACATCTCTCGCATCACCGTTGGATAGATGACGCAGGTATCCAGAACTGCTTTCACAGCCGGTAGAACACTGCTTTGAGATAGCCGCTTTCGGCCAGCTGCGGCAGCTGCGGATGATCCGGGCCGGCAAAGCCTGTGTGGATCAGTTGGGCCTGCCGCCCTGCCCGTCCGATCCCCCGCGCTGAGGCATCGCGGAACCGTCCCAAATCAGCGGCGTGTGAACAGGAACAGAGGCCAAGGTAGCCGCCCGGCTTGACCAGTTGGGCGGCAAGACGTGCGATACGTTCATAGGCGCGCAGACCTGCGTCTAACGCTTGTTTCGACGGCGCAAAGGCCGGAGGATCACAGATGACAATATCGAATGTCGCGCCCTCTTCGCCCAGATTGGTCAAAACCTCGAAAGCATCGCCTTGTCGGGTTTGGAAGCGGTCAGCAAATCCAGACGCATGGGCGCCGCTGGTTGCCAACTCCAGCGCCGCTGCAGATCCGTCGACTGAAAGCGCCTGCGCGGCACCGCCTGCCAGCATCGCCAGACCGAAGCCACCGACATGGCTGAACACATCCAGCACATGCGCGCCGGGGTGAACCAGCTTGGCAGCAAAGGCATGGTTGGGACGCTGGTCATAGAACAGGCCGGTTTTCTGCCCATCGGTCAGATCGGCCATATAGGTCGCTCCATTCATTGGCACCGGCAGAGGTTCCTCGGGTGCGGTGCCGTGCAGGGTCAGGCTTGTGTCGTCCAAACCTTCCAACCAGCGCGTGCGGCCTGAGGCATTTTTCAACACGGTGCTGACCCCGGTCACCTTGACGAGCGCATCGGTCAGCGCATCCAGATGCGCCTCGGCCCAGGCGGCGTTTGGCTGGATCACGCAAGCCTCGCCGAACCGGTCGATAATGACGCCCGGGAATCCATCCGCCTCGGCATGGATCAGACGGTAGTAAGGCGCATCAAACAAGTTTTCACGCATCTCAAGTGCATGGCGCAGGCGCGTTTCGAACCAATCTGCGTCCAATTGCGCCTTGATGTCCCGATCCAGCACTCGGCACATGATTTTTGATGCTGGGTTCACCGCAACCAGAGCAATTGGTGCGCGCTTATCATCTTCGAGGACTGCCAAAGCTCCGGTCTCGATTTTGCGGGTCCGGCGGTCGGTCACGATGTCATTGGCATAGACCCAGGGAAACCCGTGTCTCAGGCCACGCGCGTTGGCCTTGGGTTTCAAACGAATACGGGGGCGCTCGGATGAATTTGTCATGGCGCCCTCATAGTCGCGAATGCGAAGCGGTAAAAGCCCTGTTATCGGTTGCGATTACGCCAGCCGCCACGCCGTCTGGGCGCTTGAGCAGCCTGCAACCCTTCGGCCAGAACCTGTGTCATCGGATGATCTGCAGCCTGAGATGAATAGATCGAATGCAAACCGATCAGAGCCTGTTGCTGATCGCGTTCTTCTGGCAGGCTTAGCGCCCAATCCAGGAAGATGCTGCGGCATTCGGGCAAGGTGATGCCGTCGATGCGATACGCCTCGCGGATCAGGCCTTTGTGATCGTTTGGATCATCACTGCGTGCCATCTTCATTCTCCCCGACCACGCTGCCAATCAATTGGGCGGCGATGCTGTAACTGTCCTGCAACGCGGATTGTAGCTTCTCGACCCGATCAAATCCGGTGGCTCGGCACAGGAAGGCAGTCCCCCCCTCACCGATCTTATCGGCCTCGATCGTCTTTCCCGACAGCAGCCGCGCTGCACATTGCACCGACCAGCATAGATCGTAACAGTCCTTGAGGGTTTGCGCCTGCGCGACATCCAGCAACCCGGCAGCGACCGCGCCGTCCAGACCCGAAGGAACATCGCGCTGTGGGAACCCGGCCAGCAACGCCCCGGATTCGGCCAACAGTTCGATATCCATCATCCGGCCCGGCCCGTTCTTGGCGTCCCATACCCCAGCAGGCGCCTTGGCGGCGGCCAGCCTACCGCGCATATCCGCGACCTCTTTCAGTACCTTTTTTCGGTCGCGCGGGCGCGACAAGAATTCGGTGCGGAAGGTTTCGATATCCTTGGCCAGATCGGTGTTCCCTGCGACCACATCGGCGCGGGTCAGCGCCAGATGTTCCCAAACCCAGGCCTCATTCTGCTGATAGTTGGTGAAACTGGCCCAACTGGTGGCTACCGGCCCCTGATTGCCCGACGGTCGCAAGCGCATGTCGACCTCATATAGACGCCCTTGCGACATCGGCGCGCTTAGCGCTGTGATCAAAGCCTGGGTAAAACGGGCAAAATATGTCCGTGTGGCCAGCGGGCGGGGGCCGTCGGACATATCCTGATCCAACGGGTCATAGATGACGATCATGTCCAGATCGGATTGTGAGTTTATCCGCCCTGCCCCAAGCGATCCCATTCCCAATACCGCAGCGCCACGCCCCGGTGCAGGGCCATGTTTTTTTGCAAATTCTTCCACGACACAGGGCAGCACCGCGGCGATTACGGCCTTTGCCAGCTCGGCATATTGTTGCCCGGCTTGCCCCCCGTCGATCAGTCCGCGCAGATGATGAACGCCGATGCGAAAGTGCCATTCTTTGCACCAGCGGCGCGCCAGATCGAGCCGCGTTTCATAGTCGCTTTCTTCCGCCAAAGCGTGGGCAAGTTCGGCTTGCAACGTCGCCCGACCGGGCCAGTCACTAAAGAAACTGCCGCCGATCACCGCGTCGAAGACAGAGGCATTGCCCGACAGATGGGTGGCGAGCGCGTGCGAAGTACCGACAATGTCGATCAGCAGGTCGATCAGTTGCGGGTTCGCCTCGAACAAGGAAAACAGCTGTACCCCTGCCGGCAGTCCCGAAAGAAACCCATCCAATGCCAGCAGCGCTTCTTCAGGTTTCGCGGTCTTTGCCAATCGCGACAGCAGTTCGGGCTTAAGACGTTCGAATATCCGAGCCCCACGCTGCGACCGAAGTGCGGGATAGGCGGGCCAGCGGGCCAGCACGCCCTTGTCGAACTCGACCTCCTGCACCTGCGTGGGCGATGCACCTGGACCGGGGGCAAAGAATCCTTCGGTCAGCTCGTGCACTTCCGTCAGGCGGCGGGTCAAATCAGTGGTCAGTTCATCGCTGCTGATGCCCATCAGGCAGGCGACCCGTTCGATGCCGTCCTCTGAGTTCGGAATTTTATGGGTTTGCGCGTCATGTACCATCTGGATGCGATGCTCGACCTCGCGATGGGCGCGATAATGATCCGTAAGTTTCTCGGCAACATCGGCGGGCACCCAGCCTTTCGACGCCAGCGCCGCCAAACCGGGCACAGTTCCGCGCACCCGCAAGTCTGGATCGCGACCACCGGCGATTAACTGTCGGGTCTGAGTAAAAAACTCGATCTCGCGAATACCGCCCTGCCCCAACTTCATATCGTGACCGGGGATCGAAAGGCTACCGCCCGTCCCTTTGTTCTCACGTATGCGCAGACGCATGTCATGGGCATCCTGGATGGCAGCAAAATCCAGATGCCGCCGCCAAACAAACGGGCGCAACGTGTCCAGAAACCGCTGCCCCGCGGCAATATCCCCGGCACAGGGGCGCGCTTTGATATAAGCTGCACGCTCCCACGTGCGGCCAAGGCTTTCATAATATCGCTCTGCTGCTTCCAACGCCAAACAAACCGGAGTGACCGCCGGGTCGGGGCGTAGGCGAAGATCCGTGCGAAAGACGTATCCATCCGCCGTTTTATCGCTGAGGGTCGCGCAGAAATTCCGTGTGGCGCGCACCATCCCCTGCCGCGCGTCAAAGAAGTCATCAGGGTCAAATCTGGTCTCATCGAACATCACGATCAGATCAATATCAGAGCTGTAGTTCAGCTCGTGCGCCCCCATTTTACCCATGGCAAGAATGACCATACCGGCAGCAGTTTCGACGTCATCCTCGACCATGCCGGGCAGTTTCCCACGCCGGATCAACGCTGCAATTTCGGTCTTAGCTGCTACGTCGGCCGCCAACGCTCCAAAATCGGTCAGCACGGTCGTGACCTTTTCCAACGGCCAAGCACCGGCCAAATCCGCAAGCGCCGTCAGCAAAGCCATGCGCCGTTTCGCCTGCCGAAGACCAGGTTTCAACAGGTCCGGGGATAGTTTGCGCACCTCCTCCATCACGTCTGCCAATGCTAGATCCGGCTGATGCAACGCTTGCGGCAGCCAACCCTGCTCTTGATCGATCAACGCTTTGAGGTAGGGGCTGGAGCCCGCGGTGCCTTCGATCAATTCGCCTTGTTCGGCAGTCAACTCGGGTAGCGCTGCGCGTGTCTCTTGCCCCAGTTCGGTATGAAAGGCACGCGGCAGGCGGTTAATTACAAGTGCCTGGCTCATACTTGATCCAATGGCGTATCCTGGCTGAAGCTGTTGATCCAGACGTCATGCCGCCGCTCCCACAGGGATGAGATCAGCATCGCCTCCCATGTCTCCGTATCAGGCCGCAGATAATCGGCGCGATACGAGAGCAGAACAACATCCGCCGACAACACGCGCAATCTGATATCGCTAAGTTCATATTCCTTCATCGTGGGTGCATCCGCGAACTGCCCCACGTGATCGTCGCGATTGGCAAAGCCAGATGGATAGACGCCCAGAAAATCAGGGGTCAGCAACGCCCGGTCCGCCTGAGCATTGCCTTCAACCAGCGCCGTCCACACTTGTTTCTCCAGCGAAAGGATCTGATCAAGCGTCGGGGCGGATTTGTTTTCAATATCTTGCATGCGCTGAAATTGCGCCTGTTCCATGACCGCGTCAACCAATCAGCTGCAACAACCCACAAAATGTAAATCTTTTTCACATTCGCATCTTGCAATCCCGGTTGCCCCCTCCCATCTAGGAAATGTGAAAAGCATTTACATCCTAACTGGAGAGAGCAAATGACCGCATTGTCCGACCACACCGTTCCTCAAAATCCGGGGTGGCTGCACCGAACCGAAGCCTGGCTTGACAGCAAGGGCAAAGGCGCATGGATCGCCGCAATGGTTCTTGGCTTTATCTTCTTCTGGCCCATCGGCCTGGCCTTTCTGGCCTATATGATCTGGAGCAAACGCATGTTCAGCAAATCCTGCAGCCGTCGTTCTTCGTGGAAAGGCCACATGAGCGCGATGAAACCCTCGGGCAACAGCGCATTCGATGCCTACAAAACCGACACTCTGGCGCGGCTTGAACGCGAACAGCAGGAGTTCGAAGCCTTCCTGCGCCGTCTGCGTGACGCTAAGGACAAGGCCGAGTTCGACGAGTTCATGGACGAACGCGCCCGCGACAACCGCGATGATACAGAAAATGGCGAACAGCCTGCCTGATCGCACCTTGCCCTGTCCCGATAGTCGGGACAGGGTGCTTTCGCACCAGACCTGGACCAAAATATATGCCTCATCTGCCTGATCCCGACAGCCAGCCCGAATTCTATCAATCCGTGGCCACAAAGCGCTTTTTTGCTTGGCTGTTTGATATCGCCTTTATCTCATTGCTCTGCACGGTCGCAGTCCTGCTGACCTTTGGTTTGGGCTTCTTCATTCTTGCCCTGATTTATGCCGTCATCAGCTTCATCTATCGTGTTGTGACCATCTCCAACGGCTCGGCCACGCTGGGGATGCGCTTTATGGGGATCGAACTGCGCGACGCATTTGGCGCACGGATGGACACCGGTAAAGCCGTCGCGCACACGGCAGGTTATTTTGTCAGCATGGCGATACCGATCCTGCAGATCATCTCGGTTGTTATGATGATGACAAGTGCACGCTGCCAGGGCCTGACCGATGCTCTCCTTGGTACCGTGATGATCAACCAGCGCGCCTGAAAACATCCAAGTGAAACACTTGGCGGCACCAAAAACCGTTGCTATCATCTGTCCCGAGGAAATGCGGGACCTTCATGCGACACACGCTGCCAATCGCGCCACAATTCTATGTGACGGCACCCCAGCCCTGCCCTTACCTTGAGGGCAGGATGGAGCGCAAATTGTTCACCGCCCTTCAGGGGGACGGCGCGGATCAGTTGAACAATTGCCTTTCACAACAAGGGTTCCGGCGCTCGCAGAACGTCCTTTACCGCCCGTCTTGTACCGATTGCGCCGCCTGCCTGTCGGCCCGGATCGAGGTCGCAGCCTTTCGACCCAGCAAAAGCCAGAAACGCGCGTTCAAACGCAATTCGTATCTGAAACGGCGCGCTACGTCGCCTTGGGCAACAGATGAGCAGTTCGATCTGTTCCGCCGCTATCTGGATGCCCGCCACGCCGATGGCGGTATGGCCGATATGGACGTATTCGAATTTGCCGCGATGATCGAGGAAACGCCGATCCGCAGCCGCGTCGTGGAATATGCCGACCCCGAAACCGATGAGTTGATTGCCGTCAGTCTGACGGACGTTCTTGATGACGGGCTAAGCATGGTTTACTCATTCTATGACCCAAAGTTTCACCAGCACTCATTGGGTACGTACATGATCCTCGACCATATCGAGATCGCGCGTGAGGCCGGGCTGCCTTATATCTATCTTGGATACTGGGTCCCTGGCAGCCCGAAGATGGATTACAAAGCAAAGTTTTCAGGGCTTCAGGCTTACATTCAGGGCGAATGGAAACAAATCAAAGACCCTGAGAAATTTGCCCAGGCCGCCCACCACCCCCTTTCATCGCCCCCAATTGCCGAACAGGTGGCCAGCATCCAATTGCCTGACCGACGCCCGACAAAAGGCTGATCTGCAATGCGGCAGAACCTTCACGCGGTCACCCTTGTGGTGCCCGATTATGATGAGGCAATTGCGTTTTACACCAAGACGCTCGCTTTCACGCTGCTTCAGGATATCGACTTGGGCCAAGGCAAACGCTGGGTACGCGTGGCCCCTCCGGGTGGTTCCGCCGGTTCCCTACTGCTCGCCAAAGCCGTCACAGATGCGCAGTTTTCAGCCATCGGCAACCAGACAGGTGGCCGCGTCGGGTTCTTCCTTGAAACGGATAATTTCGATCGCGACCACGAAACTATGCGCGCAAACGGCATCCAATTCGAAGAGACGCCTCGACACGAACCGTACGGAATCGTCGCCGTCTGGCGCGACCCATTCGGCAATCGCTGGGACCTGATTCAGTTCACCGGATCCGCTTCATCTGGCCAAAAAATACCTCGGGGTTGAATTGGCCAAAGGCCAAGAAGGGGCTGGCCCCTTCCTCAATCGGCAAAGCAAAGGGGGCCAATCGGCCCCCTTTTCCTTTTCCCCATCAGCGCTCTGATCAGTTCGGGATCAGATCCGGCACGATGGTCACGATCGACGGGAAGAACCACAGGATGGCGATCCCGACCACCTGAATGATCACAAATGGTATGATGCCACGATAGATATGGCCGGTTGTCACCTCTTTCGGCGCGACCCCCCTTAGATAGAACAGGGCAAACCCAAACGGTGGCGTCAGGAACGAGGTCTGCAAGTTCACCGCCACCATGATTGTCACCCATTTTGGATCAAACGACCCGCCATAGATCACCGGGCCCACAATGGGGATCACGATGTAGATGATTTCAAGGAAATCCAGCACGAAGCCCAGGAAGAACAGGACCAGCATCACGATCAAGAAGACCGTGAACTCGTTATCGAAGCTCTTGAGGAACTGCTGGATATAGTGCTCACCCCCGAACGAGATCACCACAAGGTTCAACAGTTGCGAACCGATCAAAATGGTGAACACCATCGATGTTACCTTGGCCGTCTCGCGCACCACTGGTGTAAGCACGCCGCTTGCAAACAGAACCCAGCACCCGAACAACAGACCGAAAAGGGCATAGGCATAAGCTGAATATGCGATGATAAAGGCAATCCAGCTTTCGACCGACACATTCCCCTGATTGATGCGCAGATCAAAATTCACACCCATCAGCAACGCGATGATCACGGCAAAGGTCGACCAGATGATCACCATGCCCGACCGGCCCTGATCCTGCAGCTTGCGATAGGCCGCCAGCATGATGGCCCCGCCTGCCCCCAGCGCCGCGGCTGGCGTTGGATTGGTGACACCGCCCAGGATCGATCCCAGCACCGCGATGATCAGAACCAGTGGCGGGAAGACCACGCGGATCAGGTCATTCGTGGCACAGCGCGCTGCCGCCTCTTTGCAGCCATACATGGCTATTGCAAAGGGAATGGCCAACAACAGGAACGTTGCCCCGGACGAAGTTGTCGGCGCAATCAGCAACACATCGACCAGCAGCATCAACAACAGGCCGATGGCCCCCACGATCAAAGGCTGAGGAGACCGCGAAGGCGCAATCCCCCGCCCCAGAACCAGTGTCAGACCCAGCAGCACAACGATCACGGCAACACCCTTGCCAATCGGCGCCGCCGACGCGATCTTCGCTTTCTGCGCGGCTGCCAGTTCCTCTTCGCTCAAGCGCTGCGATTCAGCTGCACCACCGGCGGCGTCAATCGCTTCCTGCTCAGCGACCGCCTGATCCCATGCGGACTGCCCATGCAGTTCGATCATCGAAGCTTTACAGGTTTCCGAAACGTTCGTGCGCAACGATGCGCCCTGCCCGATATCAGAAAATGCCGAGACCGATATGTTCTGGCTGCCGATCACGCCCGCACTGCCCAGCAGAACAGCACCTACAATCAAAGCAACCGGAGCGCCTAGCAGCCATGTCAGGCCTTCCGAGCGGGTGATGGTCTCACCCGAGCCGCCTGTCATCTCAACGGCAGGCGCTTTTTCTGGGTTCAGCAGCGCATAGCCGAAGGCATAAAGCGCATAAAGCAGCGCCAGCATGATCCCCGGCAGCAGGGCCGCCTGAAACAGCGTCCCTACCGAGACAACCGCAGGCTCACCCAGAAAGGTCAGCGCGTCAGAACATCCGGCCTCAACCGCGCGGGATTCCTGGGCGGTCGAATAGAGATCGCCCGCCAAGGTGCCCAGCAGCACGATCACGATGGAGGGCGGAATAATCTGCCCCAACGTGCCCGAAGCCGCAATCACGCCCGTGGCCAGTTCCGGCGAATAATTGTTCCGCAACATGGTCGGCAGGGCCAGCAGGCCCATGGTCACAACGGTCGCGCCGACGATACCGGTCGAGGCAGCCAGAAATGCGCCCACAACCACAATCGACACCGCCAGCCCGCCGGGCAGCGGGCCAAAGACGCGCGCCATCGTGGTCAGTAGATCGTTTGCGATCTTGGACCGCTCCAGCGTGATGCCCATCAGAACGAACATCAAAACCGCCAGCAGGGTCTCAATGGACTGCCCCGCCAGAACACGTTCGTTCATACGGTTCACGATGAACGAGACGTTGCGATCCAGCGCAGTTTCCCAACCCTGCAAAAAAACCGGCTCGGCGATCCTGGGCAAGTCCGGGTATCGGAACACGGATATAACATCAGGTTTGACACCCGAATTCACCACATCCCGATAAGCTTGTGATCCGGTGTCGATCGCCTGATGGATCAGCAATCCGGCACTGTCCAGCGCCGCGATGATCCCGAAAGAAATCACCCCGGCCCCACCGATGGCAAAGGCCACGGGAAAGCCCGAAAGAATGCCCCCGAAGAGGCAGAAGAATACGATAATGAGGCCTATCTCGACGCCATCAAGTCCGAATAGCATTGTCTGGTTCTCCGTCCCTAATGCGCGCCTTCGTAGGCTTCTTCACCCTCACCAAGGCTGTCCTTGTCGAGGTATTTTCCAACACTTTCTTCGCCTTCCACATATTCCAGATAAGACCGGTACAGGAACGCGATCGCATGCAGGAAAACCATGGCGGCAAAAGCCACCAGCAGTATTTTGAATAGGAAATAGGCGTTAAAGCCGTTGGGGCTGAATCCGATCGTTTCGACATTCCAGCGCAGTGCGCGGGATTTTGTGATCAACCGGTCCAGAGTGTCACTGGCCGAGGGTTTCGGCACAATCAGGTGCCGCCACATGAAGTACCAGCCATACATCCATGTCAGCACCGCCATGGGCATCATGAACAAAACCGCGCCCAACATGTCGACAACACGTTTGGCCTTGTGACTGATGCCCGCATAGACCAGGTCGACCCGTACGTGCCCGCCCTGCACAAACGTGTAGGTGCAACACAGGCAGACGACCATGGCGTTATACAGCTTAAGTTCTTCGGCGAACCAACTGATATCCATCTGAAAAGGAATACCCAGACCAAACGACATATCCGGGCGCGTAAAGACCCGCTGCATGAAAACGATTATGATCTGTTGGACGACCATCAACAGACCTGCCCACGCAAAGAAACGACCCGTCGTGTTGGCAAATCCTTCGAGCCCACGCACCATCCCCCACATGAAGTTTCGGTAGTAAAGGCCAATGGCCGTCAGCACCAGAAACAGCGCGAAGATCACGAAGAAGAACTCGACCGAACCGCCGTAATAGACAAAGCGCATGATCGCATCTTTGTCCGACCAGTTAAGCCAGAGTTGCGGATGCGTGATGGCGTATCCGAAATTATAGAAGGCTTCGGCAATGTTCTGAATGAACCAGATCAGTCCATTCCACAGGGCGCCGAAGAACGAGATACCGTTTTCGTCCTGCATGTTGTCCCCAGGTCGCATCGGTTGCACGTTTGATTATTGCGGCATGTCCGGTCCGCTTATGTGCAACGGGAATGGCTCCCCCGCCAGACGGGGGAACCGATTGTTGTGAACAAGATAGCTTAGCCGCGAACGCGATCGCGCTCTGCGGTATAAACACCCGATGACAGGTTGTTCCAGGCCGAGGATTCAGCCATCGACTTCATCGCACTGTCGTGGATGCGTGCGAACAGCTCGTCGCCCATATACTGGTCCAGAACTTCCTGGCTGGCCTTGCCGAAGGCATCCCAGACGGGTTGTGGGAATTCCATAACCTTGACACCTGCCGCCTGCAGACGGGCCAGCGCGGCACCGTTGTTGGCCAGGAATTGGGCCAGATTCCACTGGTGGCATTCCGCCGCAGCGATCTCGATGATTTTCTGCTGCGCTGCGTTCAGGCTGTCATAAACCTCGCGGTTGGTCGCCAGCGACAGACCTGCACCCGGCTCGTGGAAGCCCGCAGTATAGTAGGTCTTGGTGATTTCCTGGAAACCTGCTTTTTCGTCGGCCCACGGACCGATCCACTCGGTTCCGTCAATCGCGCCGGACGACAGCGCCTGATACACCTCTGAGCCCGGAATATTCTGCACGGATGCGCCCAGTTTACCCAGCGCTTCACCGCCCAGACCCGGCATACGGAATTTCAGACCGTTGAAGTCTTCTGGGCTGTTGATCTCTTTCGAGAACCAGCCACCAGCCTGTGCGCCGGTGTTACCCGCTAGGAAAGATTTCAGGCCAAAGATTTCGCCCAGCTCGTCATGCAGCTGCATGCCGCCCGCGTGATAGTACCAGTTCACCAGTTCCTGCGCGGTCATGCCGAACGGAACAGCGGTGAAGAAGGCATAGCCCGGATGCTGACCCACAAAGTAGTAGTCCGCCGCGTGGTACATATCGGCCTGACCGGACGACACCGCGTCAAACACTTCGAACGCACCAACCAGTTCACCGGCTGCTTTGATTTCGACATTCAGGTTGCCATCCGACATCGTGGTGATGCTGTCGGCGCAGCGCTGTGCACTGTCAAACACGCCCGCAAGGCCACGGCCCCACGAGGTAACCATGGTCAATGTGCGCTTGCCCTGCGCATAGGCTGGCGCTGCCAGTGTGGTGGCTGCAGCAGCCGAGCCGCCCAGAGCCGAGGTTTTCAGAAACTTACGACGATCCATATGAGTGATCCTCCCCTACGTATTTATTACCCGGGCTTTCCCGAGCCGATCGTTTCCAGTGTGCGTCAGCCTAATTCCGCGCACATAAATGTGAATACCTAGTACTACGTAGCTGGGCCGGTTTTTCCCGGGTCAATCCCGGAAAAAAGGGCCGTTTTTGCGCCCACTTCAACAAAACCCGGTATCTTAGACCTGTATCCGCCCAATCTTTTTGCTTTTTTTCCCGCGCTTGCGTATCGATTCGCCTATGAGGGGATTCCGAAAGCTCGTTTCACTAACCTATGGGCAGAAACTGTCGCTGGTTGCGGCCGTTCCATTGCTCGTGGCGGTGGCGGCCATCGCCATGGTGGTTGCTTACGAATCTCGTGCAACAGCCGAACGCGAGATCCATGCCCTCGAGCGCCGACTGATCGAAGCCAAAAAAGAAGAGTTGCGCAATTATGTGACGCAGGCACGGAACGGGTTTGCCTATATCTATGGCCGCGCTTCACCGGATGACGAAGTCGCAAAGAACCTGGTAAGCCAGATTCTGTCGGCCATGATTTACGGCAAAGATGGTTTTTTCTTCGTCTATGACTATGACGGCAACAATCTGGTCAGCCCACGCCAGACCGAGTTCATCAACCGCAACTGGGCCGACTTGACCGACAGTGATGGCACCCCCATCGTGAATGAGTTCATCCGCCTCGCCCGTCAGGGCGCGGGATGGCACAGCTTCATGTGGCAAAAACCCTCAACCGGGGAAGAGGCACAGATGATCGCCTATGTCGCAGGCCTGCAGGATTGGCGTTGGGTGGTGGGTACCGGCGTTTTCATCGACGACATCGTCGCCACCGTGGCAAATGCACGGGCCGAGGTCGAGGCACGGGTACAACGGACGTTCCTCTATATCGGTGGCATCGTTCTGGCGGCTGTGTTGATCGTTTTCACATCCGGAATGTTTTTGAATTTTCGCGAGCGCAGGCTGGCGGACGCCAAACTCAAGGAACTGACCCAGCGGGTGCTGGACGCTCAGGAAGAAGAGCGCGGACGCGTCGCGCGCGAATTGCATGACGGTATCAGCCAGATTCTTGTGGGCGTCCGTTATGCGCTGGACAACGCCCGCCGACGTCTGAACCGAGGTGAGGATGCAGCCGCACAAGAGCCGCTGCAAACAGGCATCGATAATCTGGCAACCGCAATCACCGAGGTCCGCCGCATTAGCCGTGACCTGCGACCGGGCGTGTTGGACGATCTGGGCCTAGGCCCCGCACTAAAAGCGCTGACCGATGATTTTCGCGAACGCACCGGGATCGAAACCGAGTTCTCGACCGTAGTATTCCGCAATCGACTGGATCAGGACAGCAAGATCGCCCTGTACCGGATCGCACAAGAAGCACTGACCAATATCGAGCGCCATTCAGGTGCCACCCGTGTTACCATCGACCTGCGGGGCCACAAGAAAGGTGCCACAATGCGGATCGCTGATAACGGTAGCGGGCTGCGCAGCGAGCCGGGCCATGTCAGCGCCGGGATCGGGCTACGCAACATGCAAGAGCGAATCGAACAGCTTGACGGCACGCTGCGCATCCTTTCCTCTCGCGGCGGGCGCAGTGGCACGGTGATCGAAGTCAGCCTGCCGCTCAGCCATATGCTGCCACCACAGGAAGATCCAACGCCAAAACGAAAGGCCGGTTCCTGATGTCCGATACAATTATCCGGGTTCTCATTGTCGACGATCATCCAATGGTCGCCGAAGGCATTCGGTCCCTGTTGGAAAGTTTTGACGAAATCGACGTAGTCGGAACACTTTCAAACGGGCAAGAGGCTGTCGATCAGGCAAGCCACCTGCAGCCAGACGTAATCCTGATGGACCTCAACATGCCAGGCCTCAGCGGGATGAGCGCTACTGAGATCATTCTGGAACGCCTACCCCAAACTCGAATCCTGATTCTATCTATGCATGACAGCCCGGAATACATCTCGACCGCGCTCAATCACGGCGCCAAGGGGTATATCCTCAAAGATGTACCGACCGAAGAAATCAAACAGGCCATCGATGCCGTCATGCGCGGAGAGCGGTACCTCTGCACCGGTGCCAGCGGATCGCTGGAGCCAAAAGACGGCGACGCGCGTGAGGCACTGACAGGCCGGGAACAGACGATCCTGCTGGAATTGGCACAAGGCAAATCCAACAAAGAGGTCGCGCTGGCATTGGATATCTCGGTGCGCACTGTCGAGACGCACCGCAAGAATATTAAACGCAAACTGGGCATATCCTCGACCGCCGGCCTGACCCGGTATGCCCTGGAACATGGCGTCCTGCAGGGCACCAGCCCAGGGTTCTGACCGCAGCGCGGCACGCGCTGCCCGGCCCAACCGGAAGAGGCGCGCCGCAAGGCGCATTGATAACGGGCGGGAGCCCTCCTCATCTTGGGCGAATGCCTTGCCCAAAGAAGATCAGCGCTCCATCCTCGTCCATCACATGAAACTCACGCTGTTGATAAGGTTGATCGAATGGTGGGCAGACACGGCCCTCGGGTAGGTCGGCAAGCCCAGCTCTCAACTCTTCGTAAAGCGCGTCAATCCCATCGACATCGATATAAAAGGACTGGTCATCACCCAAAGGCTTGCCATCAGGTCGTGGCGGACATTCCAACAGACGAATGGCAACGGGTCCCAGTGACAAAAACGCATAGTTGTCCTGGCGAAATCCGCAGGAGAATCCCAACCGGGTGCAATAAAAATCAATCTGCGCGTCTAAAGATGAACACAGAACAAATGGTGTAAGTTGCAAAATCTGCGACATTATCGGTAGCTCCCGCATATTATCGGGATCAGTCTAACCGAGTGCCCGTCTCAATCCAGCAATTCATCACACCTGAGACCGGCGCGCTCATAATGTTGGGGCAAGACCCGACCATACAGCTGCCGCGTACGCTCAATCCCGCCGCACATCCCTTCGGTTTCGACAAACGAGAAAATGCCAACATAGCGTTTGCGATCACCCTCGACCGGAGCAACCCGGTGGAGCGTATATCGCCCTCTGAAAATCTGCAGATCGCCTGGTTGCAGGTCCAACTGGCGCACGCCTTTCATGCTGCCGTCCAGAATTGCGGAGACACCATTGAAATTCTCATCCTCACCGGTACGCAGATGGGGGACGTATTCGAATGCTCCACCCGCTTCACCATTCTGGATTGCCAGCGTCACAGTGTAGTTGTTGGTATCGAAATGCCATGGAAAGCCCTGACCTTTCTCGACCACATTGATAATCACATCTGCCAACGGGTCATCATATCGAAAGAACCGATCCGCAGGTTCGTTCAGCGCGTCACGGATGAATGGCATGAAGCCATCATTCTCATAAATCCGCCGCAGCGGGCTTGTTCGCGGGAAGTTATCCGCCGGTACAAATGCATTGGACCGGTCAAAGAAACGCCGGATCGGATGCCCAATGCCATAGCTCGGATCGTCCTGAGTGAAATACGCGTTCGTTCGATTGAAAGACCGATGGGCCTTTGGGGCCACCTCCTCAGCCTCGGCAATAAGTTTGCCTAGTCCATCTTCGTGAACAAAACCCGGCAGAACCGCGCATCCATCTTCATCCAGTTCCCGCCGTAAATCTGCAATCAACTGCCGATACCCGTGCGAGTCGGGCCGATCGATCGGATAACGCCCCAAATCTACAAGATCGTGCAACATGTCTGCCCCCGAGGTGACGCTGTTCGTGACAGCCTGCCTCAGCCTCGGGGCGTGCTCTGGTCTGTTTCAGACATGGGTCTGACGCAATCAGACCACTCTCATGCCCGGCACAACGCCACAAAATCGGGCCGAAATTCACGGAAGTTTCCACACCTGCGTCATTTTGCGCAACAAAATACCAAAATATGCAGCCCCTGACTTACAATATTTTTGTTTTTGCCTGTTGACGCCCCTTTCCCTCAACCATAATGTCCCTGCACGCAAAGAAGGAGCCTCTGGCGATGAAAGCGCTAGTCGTAATCGTAGGAAAGACGCGCATGGGCCGGTAACGGTAAACCATATTCGAACCCATGCGCCTCCGAAAATCTCGGGGGCTTTTTTTTGGCACAACGCAAGACACATGTCGCGAACGGAGCAAAGCAGATGACACGTGAGATGACCGGCGCAAAGATGGTTGTTCAAGCCCTCAAGGATCAGGGCGTTGACACAGTATTCGGATATCCCGGTGGCGCCGTCCTACCGATCTATGATGAGATCTTTCTGCAAAATGACATCCGGCACATTCTGGTGCGGCATGAACAAGGTGCAGTACACGCAGCCGAAGGTTATGCGCGGTCTACCGGAAAACCCGGCGTAGCGCTTGTAACCTCAGGCCCTGGTGCGACAAATGCGGTAACCGGCCTGACCGATGCATTGCTCGACTCGATCCCAATTGTTGTTCTGACTGGCCAGGTCCCGACCTTTATGATCGGCTCTGATGCATTCCAGGAGGCCGATACCGTCGGCATAACGCGCCCCTGCACCAAACATAACTGGCTGGTGAAAGACACAGACTCTCTGGCTGCAACAATGCATGAAGCTTTCCACGTGGCCACCGCAGGCCGACCTGGCCCTGTGCTGGTCGACATTCCGAAGGACGTGCAGTTTGCCTCGGGTGAATACACGACACCAAAACCGTCGACCTCTCACTATCAGCCGGTCGTGAAGGGCGATCTGGAAGAAATCACAGAACTGGTCGCGGCCATCGAGACCGCAAAGAAACCGGTTTTCTATACAGGCGGCGGCGTCATCAATTCCGGGCCCGCAGCCAGCCAACTGCTGCGCGAGCTTGTGGATTCAACCGGATTCCCAGTCACCTCGACCCTGATGGGGCTTGGTGCTTATCCGGCCTCGGGCAAGAACTGGATCGGTATGCTGGGGATGCATGGGCTTTACGAGGCCAACATGGCGATGCATGACTGCGACCTGATGATCAATATCGGCGCGCGTTTTGACGACCGGATCACCGGTCGTATTGATGCATTCTCGCCCAACTCGATCAAAGCGCATGTGGATATCGACCCGTCCTCGATCAACAAAGTTATCCGGGTGGATATTCCGATCGTTGGCGACGTTGCCCATGTGCTTGAGGATGTTCTGAAGGTCTGGAAGGCCCGAGGTCGCAAGACGGATACTGCCAACATCAAGCAATGGCAGAAACAGATCAGCGAGTGGCGCAAGGTCAACTGCCTGGCCTTCACCAACAGCGAGAAGACCATCAAGCCGCAATATGCGTTGCAACGGCTTGAAGAGTTGACGAAAAACCACGACCGCTATGTCACGACCGAGGTTGGGCAACACCAAATGTGGGCGGCGCAGTATCTGGGCTTTGAAGACCCTAACCGTTGGATGACATCGGGTGGTCTTGGCACAATGGGCTATGGTTTCCCTGCCTCAATCGGCGTCCAGATGGCGCATCCCGATGCGCTAGTCATCAACGTGGCCGGTGAAGCATCGTGGCTGATGAACATGCAGGAAATGGGCACCGCAACACAGTACCGCCTGCCGGTAAAGCAGTTCATTTTGAATAATGAACGCCTTGGCATGGTGCGTCAGTGGCAGGAACTGCTGCATGGCGAACGGTACTCGCATTCCTGGTCCGAGGCGCTGCCTGATTTCGTTAAGCTCGCCGAAGCCTTTGGTGCCAAAGGTATCCTGTGTTCAGACCCTGCTGATCTGGACGACGCGATCATAGAGATGATCAACTATGACGGTCCGGTGATCTTTGACTGTCTGGTCGAAAAGCACGAAAATTGCTTCCCAATGATCCCGTCGGGCAAGGCGCATAACGAGATGCTGCTGGGTGAGGCCGAGACGCAAGGCGTGATCGACTCCAAAGGTTCAGTTCTGGTTTAACAAAATTCAAAGAATTTTGTCGGGCGCTTAGATGCCCGACATCCGCAGGATGATGAAAGGGACATAAATGTCTGCCCTACAAATCAAAAAAGGCGCGACCCGCCACTCCGCCTATAATCTACGCCCAACCTTTTCGGACGTGCAGGAACAGCACACAATCGCGGTTCTGGTTGAAAACGAACCCGGTGTTCTGGCCCGTGTCATCGGGTTGTTCTCGGGCCGTGGTTACAACATCGAAAGCCTTACCGTCGCCGAGGTCGATCACACGGGCCACCTCAGCCGTATCACCATCGTCACCACCGGCACGCCTCAGGTGATTGAGCAGATCAAGGCTCAGTTGGGGCGCATCGTTTCGGTCCGCGACGTGCATGATCTGACGGTCGAAGGTGCCTCGGTCGAGCGTGAACTGGCGATCATCAAAGTCGTTGGCGAAGGCGACAAGCGGGTCGAGGCGTTGCGCCTAGCTGATATCTTCCGCGCCAATGTGGTCGACAGCACCCTGAATTCATTCATTTTTGAGATTACGGGTGCACCTGACAAGATCGATGCGTTTGCCGATCTGATGCGTCCTTTGGGGCTTGTCGAAATCGCACGCACCGGTGTGGCCGCATTGTTGCGCGGCGACTAGTGATTTGGAGCGTCCCCGGCTGTGTTGTCATAGCTGGGGACACGACAGCGAATGAAACACACACCACATTAGCTAACAGCCCGCATTACCACGCCACATTTGAACAACAGCGTGAAAAAGATCACGCAAATAGGCCAAATGACTATTGATTTTGCAAACTGCCACGTTAGCGTGTGCGGTGTAGCGAGGCGTCCTTTGATGCCCGCTGGGGTCATCTTTACGATTTCTGACTGAGGTGCGGCCACAGCGCCGCCGCGATCTTGTTTTTCCAATTCACAAGCAGAAACCTGGAATAGACGTGACCGACATCCATCGCAGCCCCTCAGATTTACGCAGAATGTTTGGCGCGAACCTTCGACAGCTTGCACAAAGTTACCCATCCGTTTCAGAGCTGTGCCGCCAGTTGGGCATCAACCGTACTCAATTCAATCGATATCTGGGCGGTGAAAGCTTTCCACGGCCAGATGTTCTGGATAGGATTTGCCGGTTTTTCGACGTCGACGCCCGTATCCTTCTGAAACCGCTGGATGAGGTCGAGCCTCCTGCCCCGCACCCGGCAACCGACGTTATCGACCGCTTCCTTTCTGCCTATGCGGAAACTGCGTTCAGGACCGGATTCTATCACGCGATCGAGCGCGCGCAGACCAGCGCAAGTTCGACGTTGCACCGGCTGTATCATGTGCGAAGGATTTCCAATTGCACTTTGCTACGCGGCTACGAACCTGTTTCCGCAATGCCAAAAGAATGCGCACCTTCGCGTGAGGTTCAGGGCATCGTGTCCTATGCTGAGGGACGGGTCTGCGCCCTGTTGGCCCGCCGGGATGCGCAGGAACGCCGAATGATGATTCTGTCCGAACAATCCAGTGAGAACGGGCTGCGGTTCGTAGGTCACGTATACCAACTGGCAGACGGCTCGGCACTGGCCTCCAAACCCTGCCGGTTCGAACTACGGCATCTGGGGGATGACCTGCCAACAGCGATACGACTGGCACGCAAATCGAGGCGCGCAGCACATCCACACCGGGACGTGCCGATCTGATTTTTACCGGTTAGGCAGGTTCGGTTCCTGCGGTTTCTGATGACCCGTCACCCGAGATCAGACGATAGAGATGCCAGCTTGCGTGCCCCAGTAACGGCAGCACCACTAACAAGCCCAAAAACCAAGGTACCATGGCAAGAAACGTAATGATCGCAATGAAACTGCCCCACCCCAACATCACCTTCATATTCGCTTTGACATAGGCAAAGCTTGAGATCATCGCGGTCACAAAATCCAACTCGCGATCCAACAACATCGGTATAGACAACACGGTGATCATGTACAGAATGATCGCAAACGCAGCCCCGACAAGCGTGCCTAAGGCCAACATGCTTAACCCATTGGGGGTAAGGAATACCTCAATTGATGACGAGATGTTGGTCATCGTCGAAAGCCCCATGAACAGGGCAAAGATCATATGACCCAAAAAGAACCAGAATAGGAATATCACCACGATAATGGCGCAGATCGATGGCAGTTGCCTGCGGCTTTGCTGAACGACCACGCCGAAGATCGCGCCGGGGTTCAACGGCTCACCCTGTTCCAACCGATGTGAAACCTCATACAGTCCTACGGCCGCGAATGGACCGATCAGGGGAAACCCGATCGCAGCCAGAACCAACCAGAATGACGTTCCGGTTTTCAGCGTGACCCAAGCCATCAACCACCCTGCCAATACGTAGAAGCCCGCGAAGAGAAGCCCGAATAATGGCGCACGGCGATAGTCGCGCCAGGCTCGACGCAGCGCTTCTTTCAGCATCGTGGCATCGACAGGATTCAGCGTCGGCACACCAAAGGGTTTGTCCATTCTTGTTCTCTCCTCCCGGGTAGAATGCTACATAGCGGGTCTTTGCTGCGGCCAGCGGGTTTCTGCATGATAGGCAGCGCCCAAGGACAACAGCTTCGCATCCGAGCCGCGCGGGCCGAACACCTGTACCCCCATTGGCAAACCATTGGCACCGAATCCAGCCGGTGCGCCCAGACAAGGCAGGCCCAACAGGCTGACGGGTGTCACGACCTGCATCCAGCGATGGTAGGTATCCATCCCCTGCCCCGTAATTTCGGTCGGGTAAGGTTTTTCGATATCGAAAGGCCAAACCTGCGCGGCTGGTAGAACCAGCGCATCGTAGGCTTCAAACAGCTCTGCTGCGCGCCTGTGCCAGTCAGACCGGATAACACTGGCGCGGTGCACGTCCATCGCACTAAGCGCCAGACCGCGTTCCAGTTCCCATTGTGCTGTGTCTTTCAATGAGGCCTTTTTCGCGATCAGAGGTTCCAACCCGGTGGCCACACTCCAGGATCGCAAGGTAATCCAGCTGTCCCAGATCTGTTCCGCATCGAAAGGCGGGGCAAGCGCCTCAATGCGCGCACCTCGATCTTCGAATGCAGTCAGGGCATCCCGGCAAAGTTCGAGAATGCCTTCCTCACAAGGAAACGCCCCGCCCCAATCACCCAGCCATCCTATCCGCATCCCGGTCAGGTCGGCGGCCTGCACGGGTGAGATGTCGGAAACTTCCGTGCTCAGCGGGATCCTGGGATCGGGGCCGGACATCACATCCAGCAGAACCCCGATATCTTCGGGGCTGCGTGCCATAGGGCCAAGCGTCGAAAGCTGATGCAGATAACTGTCGCCAACAGGTTCCGAGGGCACCCGGCCCCAACTCGGCCGGAAACCATAAACATTGTTCCACGCAGCAGGGTTGCGCAGGCTGCCCATCATGTCAGACCCGTCCGCCAGCGCCAGCATACCCGTGGCCAGCACCACTGCCGCGCCTCCGGATGAACCACCGCAAGACTTCGTTGGGTCATAGGGATTGCGGGTCGCGCCATAGACAGGATTGAACGTGTGCGAGCCCAGCCCGAATTCCGGTGTATTGGTCTTGCCAATCAGGATCGCGCCAGCCGCGCGCAAACGGGCGGCCAGCAGATCGTCGGATTGTGGAACATGATCTTTGAAAAGCGGCGACCCTTGCGTCGATGCAATGCCTGCCACATTGACCAGATCCTTCACCGCGATCGGCAGTCCATGTAACGACCCACGCGGGGGTGACGCATCTGCCGCCCGCGCCTTAGCCATCAGCGTATCTTCATCTTTCATCGCGACGATCGCGTTCACGTCACCATTCACCGCTGCGATCCGGTCCAGCGTCGCTCGCATCAACTCAGCCGCCGAAAATCGACGGTTGGACAGGTCATCAAGAATGTCCTTTGCAGAGGCTTTGGTCAGATCCATTCGGGTTGGTCCTTTGGCTATTCAGCAGCAGCCTAGCGACGTGATTGGATCATTTAAAGCCACTGTTTAAATGTATCTTTTCTGCACTTTGCCACGGGCGTAGCCCCCAAGCCTTTGATCAGCTGATCCGGACGTCAATCCGAACATTACTGTCACGACCCAGCAGGTTCCTCAGGCAAAAGAAGATCATGACAACGCTCAGAACCAGCCACTTCCCCCCCCACATCATCGTCGTTCCACCGAACTCTTCGGCCAGCATATAGGCATCCGATCGCAATCCAGCGCGTCGGATCGTGTCATCGAAGATATCAAAGGGAACATAGATCATGCTGGTCAGGCCAATGACCCGCAGAACCAGATCACATAGGTTGCGGCTGAGATACCAAGCTGCGGCCAGCATCACCGCACCGCTGCCTGCGCAGAACGCCATGGCAAATGGATCGCGGACATAAAGCAGTGTCACGACCAGCATGACGCCGCCAAATACACCCAGCACCGCCCGGTCTGCATTTGTGCGCAAGGCGATGATCAGCAGGCCCATTCCAAACAGCAATGACCCCAGATATCCTGCAGAAAGGCTGATAAACCGATTGCCGCCCCGCCCAATCACAAGACCACCTTGCTGTGGAGAAACTGAAAAGCTTTCGACAGACCCACCCGTCGCGACAATGGCCAACGCGTGCGAAAGCTCATGCAGGAAAACAACCAGGATTTTCAGTGGCAGAACCAGTAGCGTGTTCCAGAACACAAACACCAACGCGACGATTGCGATCAATTGCCAATGGCCCCTGATCAGGTTCGCCGCAGAGTTCAGGTGCTGCCGCACTTAGCCTTCGCCCTGCGCCTCGGACCGACTTTTGCCTGAAACATTCAGGGCCAGTGTCGCAGCCATGAACTCATCCAGATCACCGTCCAGCACACCTTTTGTGTCCGACGTTTCGTGATTGGTCCGCAGATCCTTGACCATCTGATAGGGCTGCAGCACGTAGGATCGGATCTGGTTGCCCCAACCCGCGTCACCCTTGGCTTCATGGGCTGCGTTGATATCGGCATTCCGGCGATCCAATTCTTGCTGGTACAGCCGTGACTTCAGGGCCTTCATGGCAATATCGCGGTTCTGGTGCTGTGATTTCTCGGAACTGGTTACAACGATCCCTGTGGGAATATGCGTGATCCGCACCGCCGAGTCGGTGGTGTTCACGTGCTGACCACCCGCACCTGAAGACCGGTAGGTGTCGATGCGAATATCCGAAGGATTGACCTCGATCTCGATATTGTCGTCTACCACCGGATAGACCCAGACCGAGCTGAACGAGGTATGGCGTTTGGCCGCCGAGTCGAATGGAGAAATCCGCACCAACCGATGAACGCCGCTTTCGGATTTCAACCAGCCATAGGCGTTATGGCCCGTAATCTTGTAAGCAGCGGATTTAATCCCTGCCTCTTCGCCCGCAGTCTCGGATTGCAGTTCGACCGTATAGCCCTTTTTCTCAGCCCAACGCACATACATCCGCGCCAACATCAAAGCCCAGTCGCAGCTTTCCGTGCCACCTGCGCCCGAGTTGATTTCGAGGAACGTATCGTTTCCGTCTGCCTCGCCGTCCAACAACGCTTCAAGCTCTTTCTTGGCAGCCTTGGTGCCAAGTGACTTGATGGCTGCTTCGGCGTCTTGAACGACCTCTTCGTCCTCTTCCATCTCACCCAGTTCGATCAGCTCGATATTTTCACTGAGATCGGTCTTGATGGTTTCATACGTCTCGATGGCGTCGACCAGCAACTGCCGCTCGCGCATCAGTTTCTGTGCGTTCTCGGGATTGTCCCACAGGTTGGGGTCTTCGACGCGGGCGTTGAACTCTTCCAACCGGTGCGGCGCAGTTTCATAGTCCATCCGCTGCGCCAACAGCTCCAGCGACTTTTCGATTTCCGCCACGATATTCTGGGTTTCGGCGCGCATGGTCAGGTCCCAACTTGCTCAATCAGGTGTGCGTGATAGCAAGAGGTGCGAGGCACCACAAGACGACCAAGTCGGGAAACTTGGACCGATCAATAAAGCCCGCCACCCTGCAGATCACCCTGGCTTGCATTGGGGCCGACCGTGATCGTATCACCCGTCGAGGTGGTTACCTGACGGCCCGAGCTGGCCTCTTCAAACAGCGGCAGATCCGACCCCATGGCGAAACCACCATCATAGATGCGGTCGATGAAGCCGTCGATGCCATCACGGAAGTATTCGGCAACGACATAGTCACCTGAGGCATCTTCAGGCAAACGTGCGCCGCTGAAACGGTCGATCTTGATGAATTGGCCGCCCGGGGGAACCTCGAACGGACCGCCGCCATATTTTTCGACTGCCTTTTCCATGAAGCTCTGGAACACCGGGCCACACAGGGTGCCGCCATAGGCCCCCCGCCCCATCGGACGTGGGCGGTCATATCCAATGTAGCAACCTGCCACGATGTTCGAGGTGAAGCCGATGAACCACGCATCCTTGGATTCGTTTGTCGTGCCGGTCTTACCGGCAGTGGGCACCGGCAGGTTCACAACGCGTGATGCGGTGCCACGGTCTACCACACCCTTCATCATCGAAGTCAGCTGATAAGCGGTGATCGCATCCATTACCTGACTGCGATCCGTGATGATCTGAGGCGCTTCATCAGGCTCCAACCAACTTGAATTGCAATCCAGGCATTGCCTGTCGTCGTGGCGATAGATGGTTTTGCCAAACCGGTCCTGAATGCGATCCACCAGGGTGGGTTCAACCCGTTCACCACCATTGGCGAACATCGCGTAAGCCGCGACCATCTTGTAAAGCGTGGTCTCCTCGGACCCCAATGAGTTCGCAAGGAACGCGCCCATCCGGTCATAAACGCCGAACCGCTCAGCATAGCCCGCGACTACCGGCATCGTGACTTCCTGCGCCAGACGGATGGTCATCAGGTTCCGCGATTGCTCGATCCCGGTGCGCAAAGGCGTCGGACCATAGAATTTGTTGGTCGAGTTCTTGGGGCGCCACAGGCCCTGAGGGGTATTCACCTCGATCGGAGCGTCCACGACGATGGTGGCGGGGCTGTATCCGCTGTCCAGTGCGGCAGCATAAACGAAGGGTTTGAAACTTGAACCCGGCTGACGCTGCGCTTGCGTGGCGCGGTTGAACACCGTATCCTGATACGAGAAGCCACCCTGCATCGCCAGAACACGGCCCGAGTTCACGTCCATCGCGACGAAACCGCCCTGCACCTCGGGTACCTGACGGGCAGACCACTGCCCCTCTTCCCCGGCCATCACCAGTATGACATCGCCGCGCTTGAAATTGTCTTGAAAACTGCCCTGCATCCATTTGATGTCAGCCCGAGGGATGCTCCCATCCGATGGGCCATCTTCGATCCCTACGGTCAGGGACTGATCGGCCACGTTCAGAACAACGGCCGGATACCATTGCGTTGGCAGCACCACGTCGCGGGGGATTTCCATGATCGCCAGCGCCTCGCGCCACTGAGCTTCATCTGCCAGCTTCTCTTCCGGGATCACCTCACCCGTACCACGCCATTTCCCGCGCGAACGGTCGTATTTCTGCAGCGCCGTGCGCAGGGCTTTCGCAGCTTCGACCTGCATTTCTTCATCAACTGACGCCCGGACGGTAAAACCGCCGGTAAAGAACTCACCTTCACCAAAATCCTCGCTCAGCTGGCGGCGGATTTCGTCGGTGAAGTAGTCACGGGGTGGCAATGCAGTACGGAAGCTTTCAAAATCGCCGTTCTGAACAGACCGCAGAGGCATCTCAACCTCGGCCTCATAGGTCGCCTGATCGATATATCCGTTCTGCTGCATCTCGCGCAGCACATAGTTTCGACGATTCAACAGGCGTTCTTTCTGGCGCACCGGGTGATAGTCAGAAGGTGCTTTGGGCATCGCGGCCAGCATCGCAGCCTCGTGCGGGGCCAGTTCTTGCAGTGTCTTGTTGAAATAGGTCTGCGCCGCGGCGGTCACACCGTATGAGTTTTGACCCAGAAAGATCTCGTTCATATAAAGTTCGAGGATCTGTTCCTTATCAAGCGTATCCTCAAGCCGGGTGGCGAGGATGATCTCTTTGATTTTGCGCTCGGCCCGGCGGTCGCCAGACAGCAAGAAGTTCTTCATCACCTGCTGCGTGATCGTCGAAGCCCCGCGGACAGTTTCGCCCTTCGAACGCACCGCCTCGACCCCTGCCGCGACGATCCCGCGTGGATCATAGCCCTGATGGGTGTAGAAGTTCTTGTCTTCCGCCGAAATAAACGCCTGTTTCACCAGATCGGGGATTTCCTCGGACGGGGTGAACAGGCGGCGTTCCTGCGCGAACTCGTCAATCAGCTGACCTTCGCCCGAGTATATCCGGCTGATCGTCGGCGGCTTGTATTGCGCCAGCGACTCGTGGCTGGGCAGATCGCGCCCATACATCCAGAAGATCGCGCCGACAACCAGCGCGGCCATGAAAATACCCAAGGTCACGAGGCTGAAGATTGCCCCGAAAAACGAAAGAATGAACCGGATCACGTTACTGCCTTTTACTCGCGGTGACGCCTATATAGTGTCGCCCCCCCGCAGGGTCAAAACACGAAAGGCTACAATGGCTGTTTTGCGCCGCAGCGTTATTGACCGATCAGGGAGCGCTTGACCAGATCGTCCTGACGCCATTGATCAAGCCCCTGCGCCAACCCTTTGGCCATGGCCGCGCGCCATTCGGGGTTCACGATGTTTTTCAAGTCCCGGGGACTGGAGAGAAACCCCAGTTCGACCAGAACCGATGGGATATCTGCCGCCTTGAGCACCGAAAACGAGGCAGTTCGGATGGGACGGCTGTTCATCGGACCGCCTTGTTGCGTCATGCCATCTGCCAACGCACGCGCCAGCGCATCGGTGCGTGGTTTGGTTTCCTGCCGCGCCATATCCAGCAGTATATCAGCGACCTGATCATCCGAGCCGCTCAGATCGATACCAGCAATCAGGTCACCCCGATCATGCCGTTCAGCCAGTTTCAGGCTGGCCACATCCGACGCTTCATCCGAAAGCGTATAGACAGCAGCCCCATGTGCCCGCCCTTCCGACAGCGAGTCGGCATGGAGCGAGATGAAAACATCCGCCCCCGCGCGGTGTGCCAATGCAATCCGCCGTTCTAAGGAAACGAACTGATCGTTATCCCGGGTCATCACGACCTCAAACCCGCCAGAGCGTAGCAGCAACTCGCGCAGCTCACGCGCGAAGGTCAGCATAAGTGTTTTTTCATCCGTGCCCGTCACTTCGGCCCCAGGATCGATACCGCCATGGCCAGGGTCCAGCATAATCCGCATAGGGCGTGAACCATCGCCGCGTGATGCCTGCGAAATCACAGCAGGTTCTGGCAAATCCCAGCCCGGCTGCCGGGGGGCACCTGCACTGGCTGCGAAACTGTCAAAATCCGTCCCCTTCAGGTGCAGGGACAAAACCCCCACCCCTGTAGATTCATCAATGCGCAAATCGGCAGTTTCCACCGCCAGCGGGGCGCCAAGCTCTAGCACCAGACGCGACCAACCGGGCACGTAGGCCCCGTATTGGATACCGCTGATCCGGTTGGTTTGCAGGAACGCCTCGCGGTTTAGGCCGGTCCAGTCGACCTCTTGAAAGTCCAGCACCATCCGATAGGGATCGCGCAGCGTGAACACGCGGTACGGAACACCTTGGCTAAGACCAAGCTCGACCCGTACGCCGGCGCCACCCTCGTCGATGATGCGGCTTTGTTCTGGCAGAACACGCGCCAACGCACTGAATTCATGCGCAACTGCAGCACTGGTCAGCGCCCAAATCAGCGCGATTGCATAGAAAATCCTGCTCATGGCCTCAAGTTTTCCCGAGATCGTTTGACGCAGAGCCTATAGCATCGCCCCGCCTTTGTGAACGCTTTAGGCCTGCTCTGATATCGCGCCCCGCTCGGCCATAAAACGCTGCAGCCGGTCAAGCCCGTCCTGTATGTCTTCGGTCGAGCGCGCATATGAAAACCGCAGAGTCGTGTGCCCGCGCACTGGGTCGAAATCCAACCCCGGCGTCACCGCCACCCCGGCCTTGTCCAGAATCTCGGCTGCAAAGGCACGGCTATCCTGCGTCAAATCCGAGACATCTGCATAGACATAAAACGCCCCATCCGGCGGTGCAATATTGGTGAACCCGGCCTTGGGCAAACCGTCCAGCATCAGAAGACGATTACGGCGATAGACATCCAGATTGGCCTGCAGCTCATCTTCGCAATCCATCGCGGCCAAGGCCGCCACCTGACTGGCATGGGGGGCGCAAATAAACATGTTCTGCGCAATGCGCTCGATCACGCGCACCTGATCCTCGGGAACGACCATCCACCCCACTCGCCAGCCCGTCATCGAAAAATACTTGGAGAATGAGTTGATCACATAGCACTCATCCGTCAGTTCCAGCGCGGTGACGGCTTTGGCTTCGTATTCCAGCCCGTGATAAATCTCGTCGCTGATGAACGATGCACCCTGCCCCTGCGCGGCCTCGATCAGCGCCCGCATCGCAGCGTGATCCAACATCGTCCCGGTGGGGTTCGCGGGAGAGGCGACCATCAATCCCTGCAGATCAAGTCCTGTAAAATCAGCAGGCACCGGTTGCAGACGGTTTTCCAGCGCAGTTGGCAGGTCGACGGGCACCAATCCCAAAGCTTTCAGAATTTGCCGATAAGATGGATATCCCGGCGCACCGATCCCCACACGATCACCGCTGTCGAAAAGGGCTGTAAAAGCCAGCAGAAACCCACCGGACGACCCCGGGGTGATCACCACCCGTTCGGGATTGAGATCAACATCATACCACTCGCCATAAAGCCGTGCGATCCGTTGCCGAAGCGCGGGTAGACCCAACGCCACCGTATACCCCAAAGGTCCCTGTTCCATGGCCATGGCAAGAGCCCTGGTCGCCCCTTGTGGGGCACCGGTTCCTGGTTGGCCAACCTCCATATGCACGACATGTCGCCCGGCCTCTTCCGCTTTGCGCGCAGCCTCCATCACATCCATCACGATGAAGGGATCGACCCCGGAACGGGTTGAGTTTCTCATGGCCATCTCCCATGTTGCAGCCATGGCTTTTGAACGCTTATCTCGGCTGGCGTCAATCCCGGCCTTGTTGCTGATTGCAGTGACATGGCTGGTCAGTGTCGCGCAAGCCAGTGCTCAAAGTCTGATCCGCGACCCCGATATTGAACATGGCCTGCGAGAGCTTGCCTTTCCTGTCCTGCGCGCTGCAGGATTGAACACCAACCGCGTTAGGGTTTTGGTGGTAAATGACAGCGTTTTCAACGCTTTCGTCATCGACTATAACACCATTTACCTGAATTACGGCCTGATCCTGACCGTCGAAACCCCCGAGATGTTGCAGGCCGTGATCGCACACGAAGCCGCCCATATCGCCAATGGTCATCTGGCCCGGCGTTCGGAAAACCTGCGGGCAGCGCAACG
This sequence comes from uncultured Ruegeria sp., assembly GCF_947500045.1. Lineage (GTDB taxonomy): Bacteria > Pseudomonadota > Alphaproteobacteria > Rhodobacterales > Rhodobacteraceae > Ruegeria. The sequence continues at coordinate 431,843 of NZ_CANMQQ010000003.1, forward strand.
CAACGCGCAACTTGGTACGCTGCTGGCACTGGCGGCTGCGGCGGCTGGTGGCGGAGAAGCTGCTGTAGGCATCGCCGCGGGCACTCAGGCATCGGCGCTGCGTAGTTTTCTGGGTCATACACGTGCAGAAGAGGCCTCGGCCGATCGCAGCGCGGCCAGCTACTTGCGTTGGGCGGGAATTTCGCCACGCGGGATGGTCGACCTGCACCGCAAGTTTGCCGGTCAGGAATTGCTGAGCGAATTCAGGCAGGATCCCTACATGCGCTCGCACCCGACCAGCCGCGAACGGCTTCGCGCAGCCGAGTCGTTTCTGGATCAGTTTGGTGACAAAGCAAAAAAGAACCCAAATGCGGATTACTGGTTTGCCCGTATCAAAGGTAAATTATCTGCCTTTTTGCGTTCTCCGACCTGGACGCTGCGCCGCGCGGCCGAGGAAACCGACCGCGACGTCCGATTGATGCGCGAAGCTTCGGCTTATCACCAGAACCGCGATCTGACCCGCGCCCGCGCCGCGATCAACGGGGCGCTGGAAATCCGCCCTGATGATCCATTTTTTTATGAACTGAAGGGGCAGATTTTGCTGGAAAACCGGCGCCTGACCGAGGCCGTTGCGGCCTATGGTGCTGCGGTTGATATGGCGCCCAACAATTCTCTGATCCTCGCAGGGTATGGGCGAGCCCTTCTGGCGGATGGCCAGACGAAGAAAGCCCTGCAAGTACTTGAAAAAGCGCGCGCACGAGACTATCGCAACGCCCGCCTGATGCGCGATCTTGGGTCTGCCTATTCGCAAGTCGGCAACAACGGAATGGCATCGGCGGTGACTGCGGAACGATATGCACTGCAAGGCCGGCTTGAGGATGCGGGTATTCATGCTAAACGAGCTGTTGCACAGCTTCCCGAAGGTTCTCCGGGTTGGCAAAGGGCACAGGATGTGTTGATTGCCTCCGAGCGCTTTAAAAAGAACAAAAGAAGGAAACGGAAATGATCCTGAGACATGCTGCACCGGCCCTATTGGGTCTTTCCCTGATCACCGGCCCAGCACAGGCGCTTGACCTAAACGCCATGAGCGATGCTGAAAAGGCCGAGTTCGGCGAGCAGGTGCGCGAATACCTGCTGGAAAATCCGGAGGTCATTATTGAGGCAATCAATATCCTCGAAGAGCGTAACGCCAGTGCTGAGGCCCAAGCTGACAAGGAACTTGTCGCTGCCAATGCGGATGACCTGTTCAATGACGGCTACAGCTGGGTCGGCGGCAATCCGGACGGTGACATAACACTGGTTGAGTTCATGGACTATCGCTGCGGATATTGCCGTCGCGCCGTGCCCGAGGTGGCCTCCCTGCTGGCCGAGGATGGCAACATCCGGCTGGTGATCAAAGAGCTTCCCATTTTGGGCGATGCTTCGATCGTCTCTTCGCGCTTTGCCGTGGCGACCAAACAGGTTGCAGGTAATGATGCGTATAAGCAGGTTCATGATGCGCTTCTGGAATTCACCGGCGAACCTTCAGAGGTCACCCTGCGCCGCATCTCCGACGGCCTGGGCCTGGACAGTGAGGCGATCATCGCAGCGATGGACAGTGATGAAGTCTCCGAAGAGATCACCAAGACCCGCGAGTTGGCGCAAAAGCTGCGAATCTCCGGCACTCCCTCTTTCGTTCTGGGTACCGAGATGCTGCGCGGCTTCCTGCCCGCCGATCAAATGCAGCAGATTGCTAATGGTGTTCGGGCGGAACAGGGGTAATTGCAGGGGAGGCATGTCGCGTCGATTTAAGACCCAGGCGGCTTTTGATTCAAAAAGCCGCCATTGTCTTACCTAAGCCTTTTGCAAATTCACTATTCCAACGCATCATCCGCCAAGGAAGTGTACAGGCTTTCGAGTGTGGCCATTGGCCCACATTCAGTAATCGGAACCGGCAAGATCTTGCCGGGAAATTTTTCTACCTCTTTTCAAAACGCACAAGATCGCAATAAAACTCTGTGACCACTCAAACCGGCATGAAGTTTCTTGCATATCAACGCTCGCAAAACGAATACAATTTGGCCGCGCCTGCCCGGCGCCGCCCGCTATACGATTGCGCTGGGGCTTATCGCTCTTGTCTCTGCCTGTGCTCAGAACCCTAACGACTTCGATCTTGATCCGGAACGCCAGTCAATGGCGCTGCAAGAGGTCTCAAGAAAACAGGCCCGCGGGCAAAGGGTGTGGTGCGTACCCTACGCACGAAACCTCAGCGGTATTGAAATTCGCGGCAACGCCAAAGACTGGTGGGGTAAGGCGCGCAATCTCTTTGACCGAGGCAATGAACCGGTTGTGGGTTCGGTGATGTCGTTTCGGGCAACCAACGGAATGCCTTTGGGTCATGTGGCGGTCGTATCCGATATTGTCACCGAGCGTGAAGTCATCATCAACCACGCCAACTGGCACCGCAACAAAGTATCGTTGAAAATGGGCGTCAAGGACGTATCCAAAAACAACGATTGGTCGCTGGTCCGGGTCGAAAGCCAGCCAGGGCGGTATGGCAGTCACTATCCGGTGAACGGGTTCATTTATCCGAAATTCGACGAATAGCTCAATTTATCTTCGTATCCGAAGTGAACTAAAATAATGCGCCACAGGCGTCTCTTGTCTCGGTCACAAAGCATGTGATTCAGTTGACTGCATAGCAACCGCAGCAATCGCTAGTTCTTCGGTGTTTCTATCGCTACACCCTTACTCTGCTGCCTCAACCGCCGCATCCAGTTCAGCCGCCTTCTTCTCGACCTCTTCCACGATGTGGTCGATCATCTTGTCGTTCGACATCTTGTGGCTGGCTTTACCCGCCAGATAGACCATGCCGGACCCAGCCCCACCGCCGGTAAAACCAACATCTGTCATCAGAGCCTCACCCGGACCATTCACGACGCAGCCTATGATCGATAGGCTCATCGGGGTCTTGATGTGTTCCAACCGATGCTCCAGCGCCTCAACGGTTTTGATCACGTCAAACCCCTGTCGCGCGCAGGAGGGGCATGAGATGATGTTGACGCCCCGATGGCGCAGGCCCAGTGACTTGAGGATTTCAAAGCCAACCTTGACCTCTTCCACCGGATCGGCAGACAGGCTGACGCGGATCGTGTCGCCGATCCCCATCCACAGAAGGTTGCCCAGCCCAATGGCGGATTTGATGGTGCCGCTGACCAGCCCCCCGGCCTCGGTGATGCCCAGATGTATCGGTGCATCCGTGGCTTCGGCGATGCCCTGATAGGCCGCGGCAGACAGGAAAACGTCGCTTGCTTTCACGCTGATCTTGAAGTTGTGAAAGTCGTTGTCTTCCAGAATACGGATATGTTCCAGCCCGCTTTCAACCATCGCTTCGGGGCACGGTTCGGCGTATTTCTCGAGCAGGTGTTTTTCCAGACTTCCCGCATTCACACCGATGCGGATCGAACAATTGTGGTCGCGCGCGGCTTCGATGACCTCTTTCACGCGCTTCTCATCGCCAATGTTGCCGGGGTTGATGCGTAAACAAGCCGCACCGGCCTCGGCCGCCTCGATACCCCTGCGATAGTGGAAATGGATATCGGCCACGATAGGAACAGGGCTTTCGCGCACGATCTCTTTCAGAGCTTTCGACGAGGCCTCGTCGGGAACCGATACCCGCACAATATCTGCCCCTGCCTCTGCCGCCGCCTGTACCTGTGCAACGGTTCCTGCGACATCGGTGGTCAGAGTGTTGGTCATGGTCTGCACCGCGATCGGCGCGTCCCCTCCAACCGGCACGTTGCCCACCATGATCTGACGAGATTTACGGCGATAGATGTCGCGCCAGGGGCGTATGTGATTGAGGGACATGAGGGGATGTTCCAGATCAGCCTGAGTTGACCCCTAGATAGTTCGCCAACCCATGGGGAGCAATGGCTAGATCACTCAGCGGGCTCTTGTGTCGCCTCGGTCTGCAATTCGGCGACCAGCTGTTTGAGTGCGCTGTTCTGTTCTGCCTCAAGATCCACAACAGCGAAGCTTTCGGCAACAGCGTCTTTCGACAGAATGACGCCCTTGGCTACCGTTCCCGGTGAGCCCGCCGGGCCAAAATGTTCACCATTCATCGAGAAATAGACAGAACCTGAGGCACCCGCACGCAATTGCGGCGGTTCTTCGGTCAAGGGCACTTCGAATGTGCTGCCTTGCTCAACCGTGCCCAGTGTCCCTTCGAAGATCACGCTGCCATCAGCGGCTGTAACGCGCATCCAGGATGGGTCCACGGCCACGATCTTCAATGTTGTATCCAGTTTTTCCACAACTTGCGGCAATGCAGGGCGTTCCACCGTATGAACCTCGGTCACCTTGATCTGCGGAGGCTCGGGCGCGCGGAACGTCCCGACACTGCGTGGATCAAGGGTCGAAATTGGCGCATCGCGTGCGACCAGCACCGGTACGTCCAGTGCCTGCGGGCGATACAGACGATCCAACGCCTCAGCACTTGGTGCCTCAACACCGGCGATCTGCTCGCCCTCGGGGCGGGCTTGCGCCGCGTCCAGCGGATCAAGATCGGTCAGAACTACCGGTGCCTGTTCGACCGGGCTGACCTGCACCTGCTGAATGCGGTTCAGGACTGACCAGCCGCCATAGCCAATGCCACCGATGACGGCCAACAAGACCAAGGTCGATCCAATAGCCCGCGGCTCAATCTGGCTGACAACGGATTCGCGGCCCGGAATGTAAGGTGTGCTGGGTGAGACGAAGGGATCACGCCCCATCGATCCACGCGCGGGCAATCCGCCTTGCGCTTTCTTGACGACCGACGCCTCGGCAGACATGCCGTGCGCGACTTCGAAGCCGCTTTCCTGACAGAAGGTCGAAAAGGTTTCATCCGGGTTCATGCCCAGATAGCGGGCGTATGACCGCACATACCCGGCGATGAAACCGGGTGTGTCGAATGCATCGGGATCAGCATTTTCGATGGCAGCGATGTAGTTGGCCTTGATCCGCAACTCTCGTTGCACATCCAGCAGCGACTTGCCCATCGTTGCGCGTTCACCGCGCATAACATCGCCTAGCCGTACCTCGTAGTCGTCAAAACCCTTTGGCCTGACGTCCATGTCTTCTTCGGAATTGCGCTGTGATCTGCGCCCAATCATTCCTGCTGCCCCATCTTTGCCTGTCGCGTGTTACGCGTCCACGGCGAATCGCCCCTAAAACGATTCGTCCGCTACTTTTGTTAGCGTAAGCTTAACACGCAGCAAACTCGTTGCACACTTTGGCGTGAGGTTATCCGGCAAGTTCGGCGCGATTTAGCGCACAATGTGACCAAAGTTCGTCCATCGCCTGAACCAGTCGGTTCATTTCATCCGGCCCATGCACGGGCGACGGGGTGAAACGCAGGCGTTCGGTGCCGCGGGGGACGGTTGGGAAATTGAT
>NZ_CANMQQ010000004.1 GCF_947500045.1 uncultured Ruegeria sp.
CACCAGCGCCGGTGAAGGGCGTTCTAGGCCTAACACAACAAACGCGCAAGCAGAAAATTCAAGAAATACGAGAAAAACTGAGAAGCGATAGTTAATGTAATTATATCAATAAGTTAAATCCAATGCGTGCCGCGGAAAGCAGCCGAATTCAACCACTCAGCCCGAAGGGTATCCCACTTGGATTTCAAAGCCAATCGGTTCCACCCCTATATATAGTGAGAACTATTCACCCACCCACAAGACCAATCCGAGTCGTTGGAGGTCAGCCGATTCATTTTCAGACTTAGAATCGCGCTCATGGCCTTCACAACCAGCTGGAAGAGCCAGTCAGTTTCAGAGGGTCTTGCGCATTCTCTGCGGATAGGCTCAGGTCTCCTCAATGCACAAACTCTGAGCCTGCGAACGTAACATGACAACCGACACTCAGTTTCCTCTGATGCGCACCGTCGGATTTGACGGCTTGCTGGTGACATTTGCGCAAACCATGTCTGAACCTTCGAACCGTGCCGCCTTGGCGTTCCGGGGAGCAGTTGAAGCGCAACAGATGGACGGTGTGTTTGAAACTTCGGCCTCTCTGGCGTCCGCTTATGTTCGGTTCGACCCGTCACAGCTGTCGCATTATGATATCAAAAAGCAGTTACGCGCGCTGTTGGACAGTCGTGACTGGTACAGCGCACCGCTGCCATCCGGGCGGCGTTTCTGGAAAGTGCCGACGGTTTACGGCACCGACTTAGCACCGCAGTTGGAAGACGCAGCTTTTGCGGCTGGGCTGGACCCGGCGGAGGCGATCGAGCGGCTGAGCCAGTCGCGCGTGCGTGTCCTGACCATCGGGTTTGCACCGGGGCAGCCGTATCTTGGACCGTTGGTACCTGAGTTCAACATTCCACGCCTAAAAGAACTGACACCAATGGTGCCCGAAGGGGCGCTGGTTCTTGCGATCTCGCAATTCGTGTTGTTCTCGGGGCCCACACCAACCGGATGGCGGCATGTTGGGCAGACAGCGTTTAGTTGCTTTCGCCCCGAGATGGAGCAGAGTTTTGCGCTCAACCACGGGGATGAGATGCAGTTCGTCTCGGTCTCGCGCGATGCGCTCGAGGATATCCGGGCGACCTGCACCGATGGAACAGGCGGCGCGAGTTGTGAGGAGATCCCGGCATGAGACTGATCGTCCACCGCATCGGTCCGGCCTGCACTGTTCAGGATCAGGGGCGTACCGGTTATCTGGATCAAGGCCTGTCGCGCTCGGGTGCTGCGGATTTACTCGCCTTGTACGAAGGCGCAGCCTTGCTGGGGAACAACCCTGCCCTTGCAGCTCTGGAAATGGCGGGAATGGGGGGCGAATTCGAAGCGACTGCAACACTTACCATCGCGCTGACCGGCGCACCGATGCAGGCCAGTATCGATGGCAGCCCAATTATGTGGAATGCCTCACATCAGTTGGAGGCAGGGCAACGGCTGGTGATCGGGTCGGTTCTGCAGGGCAGCTATGGGTATCTGCATCTTGGTGGCGGGATCGAAACCGAGGTGACATTGGGCTCTCGCTCGTCCCATCTGACTGCAAGGATCGGGCGCGCCGTTCAAGCAGGTGATCAGTTGCCAGCAACCGGAACGGGCAAAACGGGCCTGAAGCTGCGCGCAGATGACCGGTTCTCGGGTGGTTTGCTGCGGGTAGTGGCCAGCTTTCAAACCGCGCTGTTTGACGACGAAACATTGACACGGTTTACGCAAACCACTTTCCATCGTGGCGCACGGGCCAATCGGATGGGCATGCAGTTGGAAAGCGATGGCGACGGGTTCGCGGCGAGGGGTCAGTTGAACATCCTCTCCGAGGTCATAACCCCCGGCGACATCCAGATGACCGGCACTGGTGCGCCCTTTATCCTGCTGCCCGAATGCCAAACCACCGGAGGTTATCCACGTATCGCAACAGTCCTGCCCTGTGACCTGCCCCGCGCGGCACAAACCCAGGCAGGTGGTGAAGTTCGGTTCGAGTTTGTATCGCTGGAACAGGCCATCTCACTGCAAGCCGCGTTCGAGGCCGACCTAGTTCGCCTGCCGGCGCGCGTGGAACCACTGGTGCGCGATCCGCATGACATCCCGGATCTTCTGTCCTACCAATTGATCAGCGGAATGATCTCAGCCACCGAATAAGGAGTTATCGCGATGCCGAGCGTCGATCTGAATGCCGATATGGGCGAAAGCTTTGGCCCTTGGAACATGGGTGACGATGAAAGCCTTCTGAAGATCATCACCTCGGCCAATATCGCCTGTGGATTCCACGCCGGGGACCCGGATGTGATGGCCAAAACGATGGCTCTGGCGGCTGAGAATGGTGTGGGCATCGGCGCGCATCCCGGTTTCCCGGATCTGCAAGGGTTCGGTCGCCGGAACATGAAAGTGCCGCAGGAGTCCTTACGCAATCTGGCGCGCTATCAGTTGGGGTCAGCGATGGGTATGGCTAAGGCGGTCGGCACAGAAGTGCGACACCTCAAGCTGCACGGGGCGCTGGCCAATATGTGCTCGGTCGATATCGACATGGCGCGGGCTTGCTACCAGGGTGCGTTGGACGTGGATCCGGATATCATCATCATGGTGCTGGCTGTTACCAAACAGGAACAGGCGGTGCGCGAGCTGGGTTGCAAATGGGTCGGCGAAATCTTTGCCGACCGCACCTATAATGACGATGGTACTTTGGTGGATCGGTCTCTACCCGGAGCGGTAATTCATGACCCCGATCTGGCGGGCCCGCGCATTCTTAACATGGTGAACGAGGGCGCGATCATCACCGAATCCGGCAAGCGGCTGGAAACCTCGATCGACACGATCTGCCTGCATGGTGACGGCCCGACAGCAGTCCAAATCGCGCGATCTGTGCGTGAAAACCTGATCGATGGCGGTGTCGAAGTCACGAAATTCACGCGCTAGCCACCTTTGCCTTAGGTTTAAACTCCAACTTCAGCCTGTTGCCCGTGCAGGCCCTAGCGCCTAGCATGGGCACCAAGTGCATGATCTGATTACCACAAACCTGCGCAGCGCCGCATATGGAGGTGAACCTATGTCTTTCGATCTGATGTCCTACCAGCCGCGGGGCGACAAGAAGAACTCGGACTTCTTCACCGAATATCTGCCGAAGATATACGAACGCCGCATCAGTTCAGGTATTGCGGACCAGATCAGTACGATGCGCGCGATTGTCATTCAGGTCGAACCCGATGCGATGCTCGACACGATGGTCGAGATGTACGTGATGACACCCTATCGCCACACGGCCAGCTATCTGGGGCAAACACACAAGTTTTCGGTTATGCATTCGCATGCCGATTACCCGGCGCTCATTCTGATGGCGCCGCTCAGCCCGGCGTTTGAAGATTTCATTCCCCGCATCAACCGCATGTACCCTATGGCCCGCAACCTACCGCAGACGCGCTATGTGGGTGAGATTTACGGGGCCACCGATCTGAAGTCCCTGACGGGAACGCTTGAGGATCAGAATATTCGCTTTGAATATCCCGGCGACACTGAAAACTCGTTCTACACGCTGGAGGGTTTCCGCTTTACAACGCCGTCAGATTTCACCTGCAATCGCGTCGGCTATTCAACGCTGGATTTCAACGACACTGACAGCCTGGGGCTGGGTGACCGTGTGCTGCTGAGCGATGCGGAGCAGGCGCGGTTGGAACAAGCGGCCGCTTTTGGATCAGACAGCAAAATCTCTCCGCTGATGCTGGGTATCGACCACCTTGCCACACGTGTTCTGGCGGGGGAACGCGAGGATGCGATCCTCGAGTTTCTGACTATGGTCCCCTATTACTTCTGGGGGGCGTACAACATCTTTGACATGAACTCGTCGACCAATGTGAACCGCAATGCCAATGTGGACGACGACAAGAAGTCACCGGCCAAAGTGTTTACAGCCAACAACACGCCGTCCTTCGTGAATTCTTTCGCCAAATTGCCGATGCCGACCGAGGATTTCGTTCGCAATTTCGGGCGTCGCCTGCACCATATGGCGATCGAGATTCAGGATGGGGATCATGGCGCGGGTGAAAAGAACGTAGATTTCGTGGTCAACACACTTAAGGACAAAGGCGTGCCCTTCCTCGCCCATGTGGTGGGTGAGTGCAAAGACGATCCGAACCTGAAACAGATCTTCTCAAAACACTCGAAAAATACTCTGCTGATCACCGAGTATATTGAGCGCTGCCACAAGTATGAAGGATTCTTCACCAAGGATAACGTGGCGGCGCTAACCGCCGCTGCCGGTCAGGATGAGCAGTATCAGCACGGCCACGTCTTCGATTGAAAAAAGGGCTGCGAAGTGATCGCAGCCCAGAACCATTCAGGAGAGTTTGTGTCGGGCCTTATGATGGCCCGATCATGAAACACGTGACATTTCGTGCCTGCAACCGGCGACACGCCAGATCGGCCTGTTCGCGGGTCATGCCCTGAAATGTTGCATCAAACCCGCGCGCGTTTTGGTTAACCTTGCGCAATGTGCCTTCCAACGTAGTCATCTCTGACAAGGCGGTTTTCAGCAAAATCTTCTCGGCCTCATACCGGGTTGTGTACCGACCCACGTTGACGCCCCACAGATGCCCGCCAGAAGTGGACAGGCGGGTGACAATTTCGGGTTCCGGCTCGGGCTGTTTGACGGGTTCGGCCGAGGCCAGAACCACATCTTCAGGCCGTGAAACCGGACGCGCGGCGTTGTCGGAAGGTGCGACATCCGCTGCAGCAATGGCCGCGGCAATACCGTCCTGTATCCGGGAACCATTCTTCTCGGCCGTTTCGGCGACTGTGCCTGCAATCTGAACCGTTGATCCCGCTGCGGGGCGCAGAACCGGGCGCAAGCTTTTTTTCGGTGGGCCCCCCTGGGCAACCTGAACTGCACCCAGGCCCGCATTCCCGGCATAAACCGGGCGGGCCGGTTTGCGGATCGGCGCGCGCGAAGGCGCTCGGCGGAAACCCATATCCAGCAGTTCAGCAACGCGGGCATTTCGCGACGCACCGGATTTACCCCCGAAGACTGTGGCGATGATGCGTTCATCCTTGCGCTTGGCCGAAGCAACCAGGTTGAATCCAGCCGCACGGGTGTACCCGGTCTTGATGCCGTCTGCCCCTTTATACGCAGCCAGCAGGCGGCGGTTGGTGTTCGGAACGGTCTTGATCCCGGCATGTGTCGATTGGCGCGAGAACAAGTTGTAATACTGCGGATAATCATAAAGTAGATGACGACCCAATGTGGTCATGTCCCGCGCGGTCGACAAATGCCCCGCTTCGGTTAGACCATGGGCGTTTTTGAAGGTTGTCCGGCTCATCCCCATCGCCTTGGCGGTACGGGTCATGCGACGGGCAAATGCCGCCTCGGACCCGCTGAGCGCGATGCCGATAGCCGTTGCCGCATCATTGGCCGATTTCACCGCAGCCGCCCGGATCAGATACCGGAACGCGATTCGCTGACCGGTACGCAATCCCAGCTTCGAAGGGGGCTCTGATGATGCTTTTTTGGTGATACGCACCTGCGTGTCCAGGCTGATTTCGCCATTCCGCACCGCCTCAAATGCGATGTAGAGCGTCATCATTTTGGTCAGTGATGCCGGATGCAACCGGGTGTCGGCATTGCGGGAATGCAGCACCTCTCCGGTGCGTGCGTCAATCACCATGGCCGCATAAGGTGCCGCCACACTCTGCAATGGCATAAAAGAAAACAGCCACAGAAATGCTATAAGGAATAGGCCCATTCGGGCCGGAACTGTCCGCCGAATCTGCACGGTCTTTGCCTCTGTCTGCCTCGCGCCGCCGGGTTTTCCCGGTCAGCAATTATTGTTTTGATATCGATCAGGCTAACACAGGGACGGGCTTAAAGAAACTGAAAGCTGTCTGATCGTCATTCGCGATTCCAGGCCAAATGAACCTACATCTGGTGTCCAAGCCACTCCGACACACCAAACCGGCGATTACGCCTAAATTTGGGCGTGCTGCCATCACGAATTTTTCAAAACTGCGGCGAATGCGCAACAGGTCAAGAAATTGCAGCCACCAGCGGCGCCAAATCTCCCAAATCGCGCAGCTCGCGGAACCGCGGATGTGACGTCGGGGTCTCGGCCCGCTCGATCTCCCAAACAAGTCCGTGGGGCACGTACACACCCCAACATCCGGCCTGAAGCGGAGCCACCACATCCGACCGCATCGAGTTTCCGACCATCATCGACACCGACGTGCCATCATATTGGTCAAAGATCGTATGATAGGTCGAAACGGACTTTTCCGAAACGATCTCGACCCCATCAAACAATTCTCCCAGACCGGATTGGGCCAGCTTACGCTCTTGATCAATCAGATCGCCCTTTGTGATCAGCAAGACCCGATGGGTCGCAGCCACCGCCTCGATCGCCTCTTGCGCATGGGGCAGCAATTCGATGGGATGGGCCAGCATCTCTTGCCCAGCCTCGATCAACTGTCGGATAATGCGGGCGGGCACGCGATCATCAGTTACCTCGATCGCGGTTTCAATCATCGACAACGTAAAGCCTTTGATACCGTAGCCATAATGGCGAATGTTCCGCTTTTCGGCCTGCAGCAAGCGGTCCATAAGGTGATCACGCTCGGCATGATCGGCCAGCAATTCGGCGAAATATGCCTGTGTCAGCTGAAAAAACCGCTCGTTATGCCAAAGCGTATCGTCGGCATCGAACCCGATTGTGGTCAGTGTGTCTTGCATTGCGAATCCGACTCGTAGCTCTTTTCTCTGACGACCGTGACGTTATATAAGCCCTGACATAAACCGAAGCTTGAATCGGATTCTCTTACAGCAATGCGTGAACACCAGTGGATCATGTCTGAAAAGGACAACGAGGACGACGACACGTCGATCCTTGTACAGACGCGTCCAAAGACCAAGCGCCCGCCGTTATACAAGGTGCTGCTGCTGAACGATGACTACACCCCGATGGAGTTCGTGGTGCATGTGCTTGAGCGTTTCTTCGGCATGACCCATGCGCAGGCATTCGAGATCATGTTGGTCGTACACAAGAAAGGTGTCGCAGTGGTTGGCGTGTTCAGCCATGAGATCGCCGAGACCAAGGTAGGTCAGGTGATGGACTTCGCGCGGCGGCATCAGCACCCGCTTCAATGCACCATGGAACGCGAAGAATAGCGCGCGTCCAAAGCCGGGTTTGCCAATGTCCCCTCGCCTCGAACTAGCCCTGACCAGCGGGCTCAGCCTGACGCAGCCGCTGAGTGTTCTGGCGCCGACCTCTGATCACGATCTGTTGGACCTGCCGCGTGAGACGCAGGTGGTGCAACCGTTCAAACCGTTCCACGATCACTTTGCCACACAGGGCTTTGTGACCACGCCCGAAAGCGACGCACCCTGTCAGGGTGTCATCGTTTTTCTGCCGCGCGCCAAGGCGCTGGCCCGGGCACTGATTCATCAGGCTTGTAGCCGTGCCAGCGGAGTTATCGTTGTGGACGGGGCCAAAACCGATGGCGTGGACAGTCTGCTGAAAGATATCCGCAAGCGCGTTGCAGTCGAAGGGCCAATCTCGAAGGCGCATGGCAAGATTTTCTGGTTTCAGTCTGATGCGGTTACGTTTGCCGACTGGGCCGCACCTGAAAACCAGATGGTCGACGGTTTCCAAACCGCCCCTGGCGTGTTTTCTGCCGACGGCATCGACCCGGCCTCGGCCTTGCTGCTGAAGTCTCTGCCAACAAAACGTGGCGCGCGCATCGCTGATCTGGGGGCAGGCTGGGGTTTTCTGTCGGCCAACTTGACCCACGACACCCTGCACAGCCTGCATCTGGTCGAGGCTGATCATACCGCCCTGACCTGCGCGCGCGCGAACGTACCCGACCCGCGCGCACAGTTTCATTGGGCCGACGCCACCACTTGGAAAGCGCCCGAGGCGTTGGATATGGTGGTCATGAACCCACCCTTTCACACGTCACGCAGCGCTGACCCAACCTTAGGTCAGGGCTTTATCGCAAGTGCCGCCCGCAACCTCACTCGCAATGGCAGCCTGTGGATGGTCGCCAACCGTCACCTGCCCTACGAAGCCACGCTGTCCGAGGTCTTCGCGCGGGTTGAAGAAGTCGCAGGTGACAACCGTTTCAAGGTATTCCATGCCTCTCGCCCTCGGGGCTGAGGACCGCTAACCTGCGCCAGAACTCAGGAGGATTCGCATGTCCTTTTCCATCGCGGGTAAAACCGCAATCGTCACCGGGGGTGCCAATGGCATCGGGCTGGCCATCGGACGGCATTTTGCCGATGCAGGTGCCAATGTCATGTTTGCCGATATGGACGAAAAGAGCCTGGCCAACGAGCTTGGCGAACAGGCCGATGACAGCAACATCCGTTATTTCGCGGGCGACCTGCGTGAAAAGCTGACCATCGCCAACCTTCTTTCGGCGACGTTGGATGCGTTCGATCAGGTCGATATCCTGATCAACGGCGCGCGGCAGGTGATCCAATCGGACCCGTTGGACAGCGATGACGACTCGGTGCGCACGCTTCTGAACCAGAACCTGATGCCCGCACTGCGGCTCAGCCAACTTTGCGCAAAGAGGTTCATCAAACAGGCCGACGGAGATGATGAAAACCCCGCCGGTTCAATCATCAACCTCTCGTCGATTGCTGCGCGCCGGACACATCCCGATCTGATGGCCTATTCAGTCTCGACCGCAGCGCTGGATCAGATGACGCGTTCACTGGCCGTGGCACTTGCGCCGAACCGCATCCGCGTCAACTCGATCGCTTTGGGATCGGTTATGAGCGCGTCACTGCAATCCACCCTGAAAGATAACCGCGACTTTCGCGACGACATCGAAAAACACACCCCGTTGGCCCGCATCGCCGCACCGACCGAATTGGCCGAAACCGCGCAATTTCTCGCCTCGGACGCTGCAGGTTTCATGACCGGGCAAATCCTTACAATTGACGGTGGCCGCACATTGCTGGATCCCGTCGCGGCACCGGCGCATTAATCTCTATGTTTGATGCTGAAAAGACCACCGCCTCGGCCTGGTTCCGCCAATTGCGGGATGAGATTGTCACTGCTTTTGAGACGCTGGAAGACAGCCATGACACTGGTCCGTTTGCCGATGCCGCTCTGGGCCAGTTCGAGGTGAAAGAGACACAACGCCAATCTGACGATGGCTCGGATGCAGGTGGCGGCCTTATGTCAGTCATGCGCGGCGGCCGCGTGTTTGAAAAGGTGGGCGTCAATGTCTCAACCGTGTATGGCACCTTGGGCGAGCGCGCGCAGAACGCGATGGCAGCACGCAAGGGCATTCCCGGGATGAAGGATGATCCGCGATTCTGGGCTTCGGGTATCAGCCTAGTGGCGCATATGCAGAACCCGCATGTGCCGGCGGTTCATATGAACACGCGAATGTTCTGGACCCCGCATGCCTGGTGGTTCGGCGGTGGATCAGATCTGAACCCCTGCATCGAATATGACGAAGATACAAACCATTTCCACGCCACACAGAAGGCCCATCTGGACCCGCACGGTGCAGGGCATTATCCGCGCCTCAAAGAATGGGCGGATGAGTATTTCTATATCCCCCACCGCAAGCGTGCACGCGGCGTCGGTGGCATCTTCATGGACGACTATTGTACTGGCGATTGGCAGGCCGATTTCGCGCTGACGCAGGATATCGGCCGCGCTTTCCTACCCGCCTTCGCACCTCTGGTGGAAAAGCGGCGGGTACAGAGTTTTGATGATGCCGACAAGAACACGCAGCTTGTCCACCGCGGGCTATATGCCGAATACAATCTGGTCTATGACCGGGGCACCAAGTTCGGGCTGGAAACCGGGCATGACCCAGATGCCGTGCTGATGAGCCTTCCGCCTTTGGCGAAATGGATCTGATAATCAGAACCCAAAATCTATGACATTGTCATAGCAATATCCCTGCGCGGACCCTGCCGTCATATTGGCGCCTACGGTTTTAACCGTGACGGAATAGGTCGTAACGTCCTCGGCCCCCGCGGGTGGTGTCAGAGAGAACTGGACCGTGCGGACGCCTCTTTCGTACGGTTTAGAGATATAGATGCGCTGGGTTGCCGAAGTCCGCAGCGTTCGGATTGCAAAATCACCAATACCGCACCAATACGCAACCGGGGCCGATGTGCCGATCGCGGCTACCTCATAGATGCCATCGGCTAACGGCGTGACTGTCGTTCGAAACGCAGGCCGCGCACCCACGCCATAGCCTACCGCCTGTGAAACGGCGGGGGTCACTAGGGCAACCATCAGGCAGGCGAGCTTGATAAAACGCATTCCGATACCTCATTCGACAAATTCGACCAACGTCATCAAAGCATGATTTTTAACGATAATATACCATGACAGCATTAATGCTGTGGGCACAACGTCGATTTGACCTGTCTTAGCGACCCACCATGAAAATCCTTTCATTGAATATGATGCGCGCTATGATCTAGATAATCGCTGTTTTCAGAGTGGCCCGTGCAGGACTCATTTCCCAAAGACTGGTTTGACCTTTCTAATGAAAAATACGCCGATTTCGGCGCGTTGTTCTATCTGGCTGCACTGACCAAAACACACCGTGATCGCACTCTGGGTCAGGTTCTTTATGCCTTTGAAACACCGTTGCGGTTGGGACAATATCATATCTTTCGACAAGGTGGTTTCCCGCGCGGCTTTGTGACCTTTGCAGGCCTCAGCTCTGAGGCCGAGTATCGCTTTGCGGTGAACGAAGAACCCCTGAATGACACTGATTTCACCAGCGGGGCCTCTTTCTGGATCGTCGACATGGTGGCCCCGTTCGGCCAGACCAATCAGATCGTCGAAGCGCTAAAGCGCGAAATTCCCCATCCTCGGGTGCGCACCAACAGGATGGACAGCGATCTGACCCGAAACCGGATTGTCGAATGGACCCGCGACGCCGCGGGCGAAGTGCATATGCGCCTCTATAAGAAAAACGAATTCGCGCAGGTTCTCCGGCAGGGGGGCACATGACATGGTCTCGATAGTTGGCGATACAACAGGTTCGGTGACAGGTGATCCACCAAATGTGGCGACCGGCGATCTGGACATTACCAGCGCGGCCACCATCGTCTCGCAGGACTGGTCGATCCAGACGCCCCCCGATCACGGCACCGCCAGTATAAACCCTGCAACGGGTGAGTGGACCTACACGGTCGATCCCACCTTTTTCGACAGTCTGGACAATGGCGAAATCGTCACCGACACATTCACGGTCGAGGTCAACGCCGTCGTCAACGTCTTTGGCTTCAACATAAACGCTGCCCCAGAGACAACCGACGTCACGATCACCATCGAAGGTGTATGTTTTACCGCTGGCACCCTGATCGAGACAAAAGACGGCGCGCAGGCCATCGAGAACCTGCGCGTAAACGATGAAGTTCTGACAGCAGATCACGGAATGCAGCCCATCCGCTGGATCGAAAGCAGCCGGCTGGACGCCGAGCGATTGCGCGCAAATCCCGCAATGCGCCCTGTGCGCCTGACTGCGGGCAGTCTGGGACCGGGCATTCCATCCCGTGATCTGCTGGTCTCGCAACAGCACCGCATCCTGATCCGCGGCCCCAAAGTCGAGATGCTCTTTGGTGTTCCTGAGGTGCTTATTGCAGCCAAGCACCTGTGCTCATGGCCGGGTATCGACATTGAAACCGATGATGAGCCTATCGAGTACCTGCACATTCTGCTTGGTCGGCACGAGATTCTCACCGCCGAAGGTGCCCAAGCCGAAAGCCTGTTTCTGGGCGAGGAGACCCTCTATGCGCTGTCTTCCGATGCGTTGCGCGAACTTGCCGAGATTTTCCCCGACCGCGCCACGGGTGAACATATCGGGTTTGGTTATGCCGCGCGGCTGATCCTGCGCGAGCATGAGGCGCGTGCGCTTGCCTAAGCCTTAGACGATCCGCCCGCCAACATCCTGTGGTGCAAGTGCTACGGTCTTGATCACCGCATGACATACACTGCCTTGCCGCAATCCCAATGCCGCGACCGAGCGGCGGGTCACGCGTGCCAAAACAACACCTGCAGGCGTTTTGACCGATACAATAGCCCCCGGCCCCTCTCCGGCACGGATGGCTTCGATCTGACCGGACAAGATGTTCAGGGCCGACAGCCCTTCGGGCGGCTTATTGGACAAGATCACCTCCTGCGCCGGGATCCGGATACGCAGCTCTTCACCAATCTGGTGGGAAATGCGTGGCAGGAACAGCCGGGCCCCGCCTGCATCCAACTCGGTCAGACCATCGTCATGATGCGCCGAAACGCGGACCCGCAGAACCGCACCTACGGCTCGCACGCCTGCAGGGGCCACCGATGGATCAGACAGAACTTCGGACGCGGGACCATGGCGCACAACCCGGCCGTCCTGCAGCGCAACGACAGATGTTGCAAGCCGCGCAACCTCGGCCGCCGAATGGGTCACATAGAGGATCGGAACCGAGACTTCGTCCCGCAGGCGTTCGAAATAGGGCAAAATCTCCGCCTTGCGCGCATCGTCCAGCGCGGCCAAGGGCTCATCCGCAAGGATCAGGCGCGGGCCGGCTAGCAAGGCGCGGCCAATGGCGACGCGCTGTTTCTCACCACCTGACAGCATCGCGGGGCGTCGATCCAGCAGGTGACCGATGCCCAGCATTTCGATCACTCGGTCCGGGTTTTCACGCCGTGCCCCTCGCGGAGCGAACCAGCGGCCATAGTTCAGATTCTGACGCACAGTCAGATGCGGAAACAGACGACCTTCCTGAAAGATATAGCCCAGTCGTCGGCGATGCGGAGGCAACCAAACGCCGCGATCTGTATCAAACAAGACCCAATCGTCCACCGCGACGCGCCCTGCCTCGGGGCGCAACAACCCGGCCACAGCGTTCACCACTGTGGTCTTCCCCGAGCCCGAGCGCCCGAACAGAACCGTGACGCCCGAGGGCGCCTCAAATTCCAAATCCAGCGCGATCCCCGGCAGAGTGTGTTGCAAACGGACGGACAGACTCATGACCCGGCCACTCGTTTAGCCACACGACGGCCCACATATTCCGACAAGAGAAGCGCCCCCATGGCGATGACGATTGAGATGATGACCAACCGCGTCGCCGCCGCCTCTCCGCCCGGTACTTGCAGGAATGCATAGACAGCCGAAGGCAGTGTCTGTGTCTGGCCGGGGATGTTTGAGACAAAGGTGATTGTGGCCCCGAACTCTCCCATCGCTTTCGCAAATGCCAGAATTGCGCCCGCAATGACGCCGGGCAGGATCATCGGCAGTGTTACCGTTCCAAAAACCATCAAACGCGAGGCCCCCAGCGTGGCACCGGCCTGTTCAAGTTTTGGGTCCACCGCTTCGATCGACAATCGGATCGCGCGCACCATCAGGGGAAAGGCCATGATACCGGCGGCTAGCGCGGCACCAGTCCAGCGGAACGCAAAAACGATACCAAGCTCGGACAACGGTTTGCCCAACGGTCCCTGGATGCCAAAGGTCAACAGCAACAGATAGCCGGTCACCACCGGGGGCAGGATCAATGGCAAATGCACCAGGCCATTCAACACTTGCCGCCCCGGAAAGCGCCAGCGCGCCAGCGCATAGGCCACGAAGATACCAAATGGCAGCGTGATCAGCGTCGCCCAGAACGACACGCGCAGTGACAGGCGCAACGCCTCCATCTCTGCCGGTCCCAACCAGCCCATCGCATCACCCTTCCGGCAGGGAGAAACCCTGCCTCAGAAACTCTGACTTCGCGGCATCGCCTTGCAGATATTTTAAAAACGCCCGCGCATCTGGCCCTGCAGCAGTGGTCACGGCCGCAGGATAGACAATTGTTGGATACAGCTCAGGTGGGATCGTTCCGACAACGCCCACCCGATCCTCAGCAATGGCATCTGAACGATACACGATCCCCAGTGGCGCGGCGCCCGTCGCCACAAGCGCCAGCGCAGCGCGGACATTATCGGTTTGCGCGATCTGGCCCTGCACATCGTTCCACAGACCCAAACCCTGCAAGGCTGCTTTGCCGTAAATCCCTGCGGGGACGGCATCGACCAACGCCATCGCCAGATACCCCCCATCCAATCGGGTGATCAGATCAAACCCGACCTCAATCTCAGCGGATTCCGCATCTGGTGCACCAATCAGAACCAGACCGTTGCTCATCAAATCCACACGCGAAGCGGTATCGATCAAACCTTCGCTTTGCAGCACATCCATCCAGTCCTGATTGGCCGATATGAACAAATCCGCAGGAGCCCCGACCTGTATCTGCCGTGCCAAAACCGAAGAGGCGGCGTAGGACACCGTAACCTTATGCCCAGTCTCTTGCTCAAACCCGGGTGCAATCGCATCAAGCGCGGTCTTAAGGCTGGCGGCTGCAAAAACCAGCACACCCTCGGCCCGAACCGGGGTTGCGATCAGCGCGCATAACGCCAGCACCGCAATCAGACAGCGCATCTTGTGCCTCCGGTTCAAAGGGTTGCAGTCCCTTTGGGCATATCGGAGGCGACACGGGGCAGGCAAGGCCCTTTACCTGTGCAAGGGTATATCCGGCCCTACTTTGGCACGCGTTTGTCTCGCAATAGGGATTGATCCCGGCTTTCATTCAGGCTGTTGTGTGCCAAACCAAGACAGGACACTGCTGAACATGCTGCACCAGACCCCCAAACTGATCGACGAAATCCGCGCTCGCTTTGCGCATGTCGACGCCTGCCCGTTTCAGGGGCCACGCGTTTTCTTTGAAAATGCGGGCGGTGCGCTAACCTTGAGTTCAGTTGTCGAAACCTCGGCCAAGTTTGCCGCAATCCCTGACAATCAGGGCCGAGATAACGTCGCCAGCCATGCTCTGGTCGATATCATCAATCGGGCCAAGGCCGATCTGTCCGTGTTTATGAACGCCTCCGCAGGTCAGTTCTTTGTCGGCGAAAGCGGGACCGAGCTGCTATTTCGTATGATCCGCACCACCTGCGTGAACGCGCCGAAAGGCGGGAAGGTAATCGGCAGTTCCATCGAACACCCCGCCAGCCGCAGCGCAGCGCGCCGTTGGGCGGGAATCGCCGGTCTGGACTATATCAATGTACCGCATGACGACGCGACCGGCCTTGTAACCGCCGAAGCCTATGCCGCGCTGATGACCCCGGATGTGGCCGTTGCGACCATCCTGCATGCCTCGCCCGTGACGGGTATGGGGATGGATGTGGCTGCCATCGCACGCGCCATCCGCGCGGTCGCACCTGATTGTTTCATCATCGTCGACGGTATCCAGCACGCAGCCCATGGTCAGATGGATATCGACAGCTACAGCGTCGATGGCTATGCGATTTCCCCCTACAAAGTGTTCTCGCGCCACGGTTATGGCATCGCCTGGATTTCGGACCGACTGACGGCCCTGCCCCACGATCAGCTGATTGATGCACCAGCCAACGGGTGGGAATTCGGAACTCGCGATACCGGTGCCTACGCCACCATGTCCAACGTAATCGGCTATTTCGACTGGCTGGGCGCTCAGGTGTCGAACGAGGCCGACCGAGGTGACCGCATTCGCGCCGCCGGTCGCGCGATCCACGCCTACGAGACCCACCTGACCAACGCCATGATCAATGGCACTGGCAACCTGCCCGGCCTGCGCGATATGGACCACATCACTATCCTTGCCGGAGCTGATAATCCAGCACGCGAAGGGCTGGTCTCGATCACCGTGCGTGACATCCCCTCGGCTGACGTGGTGACGCGGCTGAACCAGCAAGGCATCCGCACCCATACCCGCAAGGCGGACCACTACAGCGGCAATGTGCTAACACCGCTAGGCCTGAACGACTGCATCCGCATCTCGCTGTGCCACTACAACACCGAGCATGAGGTCGCGCAGCTCTTGGCCGTTCTCAAAGACATGAAACCCTGATCTGCGGCGTGGCACAATTTTGCAAAAGAAATTGTGCCGTACCCTCTTGCACCTGCGCACGTGCTTAGCTACATCAGCCCTCACGGGTGATTAGCTCAGTTGGTAGAGCGCTTCGTTTACACCGAAGATGTCGGGAGTTCGAGTCTCTCATCACCCACCATCCTTTCCCCGCATTGTATCAAGGCCTTACGCGACTAGCACCTATTGCTGTGCTGCGTGTGAAAGTGTGTCCGCTGCGCATCCGCTGCACTTAAACGGAAAAGATGTCTCCAACACAGGAGATATGGGCCATGGCAACAATCGTAAAACGGCCTAGCGGAAAGTGGCAAGCGACGGTTCGGAAAGACGGGCAATCTCGATCTAAGTCCTTTCTAAAGCGTGCTGATGCGGCGAAGTGGGCGCGAGAGACGGAGTTGAGCGCCGACAGAGGATTGCTGACGCCTACTCTCGGTGTGAGCGCATCTGAGATGACCCTTGGAGAGGTGCTGCGCAAATACCGAGATAACGTCACGAGCGAGAAACGATGTGCGGACAATGAAAGTTACGCAATTAACGGGTTCCTGCGGAAAGGCTCCAAGCTAGCCAAAATGAAGGTCAGCAAGCTGCGATCCGCTGACTTTGTCCGCTATCGTGACCAGCGCATCAAAACCATGAAGGCAGCGACTGTCGTTAGGGAACTGGGTTGGTTGCAGCACGCCCTTGATGTCGCCTGTGAGGATTGGGGGCAGAACCTGCCACAGGGTAACCCAGTCAAGTCTGCCCGGCGGCCCAAGATCGACAACCGCCGAGAGAGACGATTGCAGCAGGGAGAATGGCAGGCTTTGCTGGAAGCCGTGAACCAAGCTCGGTCTCCGCTGATGAAGCCATTGCTGACGCTTGCATTGGCAACCGGGATGCGCCGAGGGGAATTGCTATCGATACAATGGAAGCATGTAGACCTTGAGCGTCGGACAGTGTTCTTACCCCAAACCAAAAACGGTCGCGCCCGTACAGTGCCACTTAGCCCGAATGCCGTTGCCGTTTTGATGGACCTGCCACGCGGGAACGACCGGTGTTTGCCCCTGTCTGGTAATTCTGTGCGATTAGCCTTTGAGCGCCTCAGGCAACGGGCAGGCGTGGTAGACCTTACATTTCATGACATTCGACACGAGGCGGTGTCCCGCTTTGTGGAAAGCGGATTATCGTTGGCGCAGGTCCAAATGATCAGCGGACATCGGGATTTGCGGATGCTGATGCGTTACACCCACCTGCAGACCGATGACATCGTGGCAAAGTTGGCAGACGTCGAACATGCGTAAATCGGCGTGATGCTGTGCAGGGTGGTCATAGTCTCTCGGTGCGTCAGTTTTTGACCACCCTACTCCCTATCAATCGACAACGCTGCTCCCCTAGCCTTTTGGCTGTCCCGTGGCTGGCTTTCTGTCCCGCACGCATTTGGAAATGGCATTAACCCTTCCTCTTGTGAACACACAGGCGCTAACCCTCCGTCTTGTGAACTAACAAGCGCTACCGCTCCCTCATTTGAGCAAAACCCCTCCCTCAGTTGAGCATACAGGTTTCGCTTGGTCATTGTTGATCGGGTCGCTTAGACGACTTGGCCTTGCTTTACTCCAATGCGAGTGGAGTAAGTGGTAAGTAAGCATATGTAAATAAACACTAAATCATGCTGACCTGTAAGCAAAGGTACTAAAAAGGGGGCTTTTGATCCCTCTAGTTTATCCATTGCGTGTTCACCGGGATTTCCTCCCAGTCGCCCCAACGGGGCAGTTCCATTTGCTCGGTATCCACCAGAGCGCATTCCCCAAACTAGTCCAATGGACCGAATACAGGAGGCTTGAATGCCCCACATCACTATTGTCGACAAACCCTGTGGGTATGGCAAATCCACAGAAATCAACCGCAACTTCAAAAAGTCGGAAAAATACATAGCCGTTGTCCCGTATCTAAGTGAGGTGGAACGGTTCATCAAAGGTGCCCGAACGGGTTCCGATTTCATTCTGACACAGCCTATTTGCAACGGCGGCAACAAACGCGATCACTGCGAAAAGTTGATCCGGGCGGGTAAGTCAATCGCTTGTACTCATCAACTATTCTACCGGCTCGGAACTCTGGCAACCCAAGACACCGGGGTTGCGAGATGCACTGAGTTCGACAGCCGCGGCAAACCGACCATCGAAGTCGATCACTTGCTTAGTGGATACAATCTCATCATCGACGAGGTCGTAAACCCCTTCGAGGTAGACCAGACAATCCGAAAGATTGACTTTGATGCAGTTTACCTCGGTCTTGGCATGGCAGAAGAGGAGCCTGACGGACGTATTGTTCCAACAGAAAAGTGGGATGTGCTATACCGCTTAGGGGACAAGACACTTAACCGATCACTATATGAAAAGGCCAAGTCGGGTGCACTGTATCGCATAAGCGAGAAGCTGTTCGTGCTCGCCATTCCCAAAGAACTCTTGCTCAAGCCCAAGTCCGTGACGATTTACACGTACCTTTCGGAAGGATCGGTGCTGCTGCAGTACCTGCAAAAACTGCGGAAAGACCACCCCGAATGCTTCACTCTGGAGGTGGAGCGTCTGGATGCAGTAGATGAGGCAGCATGGCGAGAAGATGTTGCTAACGCGCTAACGGTTCTACCCATGCCAGAGATTGCGAACCAAAAGTGGACACATTGCGCACAGCTAAAGTCGATCAAAACGCATCGGGAGTGCTCTTCGATTGGTCAGAAGCTACGCAAGTTCAAAGACAGAGAACTGTATGGAGTAAACCTCAAAACCGTTATGCTGACGTGCGCACGTGACCTGTGGCATGGGGCAGTAACAGGCCAAAAGCCAAAGGCAGGCAGGCTATCAAAGCATACGCGGTTGTTCGGTCGCGCAATGAAGGAAGACGTGTACAACAAGGACACGGAGACCTTTGACGAGGAGTGGACCACAAACGGTGTCAGCTTTGTGCCCAACACTACACGCGGGACCAATGACCATATCGGGTGCACAACAGCGGTGTACCTATATGATCAACACCCCAACCCACAACTGTTGACCTTCCTACGCATGAAGCGCGACAGCAAGGAGGCTCATAGGTTCTCGGATGCCTATGCGTTGACCGAACTGGTGCAGTGGCTGTTCCGGTCCGCAATACGTGTCGGTGGCTTAAACGGTACAGGACACACCCACACGCCAAGGCGTCGGGTAACGCTCTACATGCCATCTCAGAGAATGCGGAACCTACTGCTGAACTGGCTGCTGTCGGGTCAGGTCAAAAGTGGAGCGGTCAATGCGAAAGGCCAGAGACAGGTTGAGTTGCTTGCCCGGTTGGAGGGTCGTCAGGTGGCGGCAGCAGCGTAATGCCGTTTGACATAGCAGCGGAACAGACGTTCCTAACTCGTGAAGAGGCCGCCCTGTGCGGCCTTTCTCGTTTCTGGACGGGTCGTCCGTGTAAGTATGGGCACGTGTCCGAGCGGTACGTTAGCAATCGCCAATGCGTTCAGTGCAATGCAGAGCAAACGGCGGAACGAGATCGGAGGTGTCGAGCAATCGATCCATCTTACCGGATGTACAGGTCGGTACTAAACCGGTCGGGACAAGTGCTGATGGGGCGGGAGAGCCCGTCTAATTCGGTTGGCTGCTCTCAGGAGGACTTGAAACAGCACATTGAGGCCCGGTTCTCAGACGGCATGACATGGGATCGTTATGGTCAATGGGAGGTGGACCATATTACCCCTCTCTCAGCTGCACGGTCTTTGGAACACCTCATCGAACTTTGCCACTACAGCAACCTGCAACCTCTTTGGAAGCGGGACAACCTAGCAAAGGGCGGGGCGTAAGCCTCGCCCCTGCGGGATGTAATCTGTCTTCTTTCAGTAAGCTCCAAAAAACCTAACGCGAATAGAACCCATCACGAAGTTCTTGCCTTAGGCGCAGGCGCTCCGGGTACTCTTTCAGGAAAAGTTCGGGTGGTTTGCCTTCCCAAACTTGCGCATAAACCCGAATCTTGTTGCCGCCAAAAATCTTTGCAAGGTCTTCGTTTGAATAGCCACGCGCCCAAAGGTCATCGGTAATCGCCGCAAGGATTTTGGCAAGTTCACCATTGCCGGTAGCCCCTTTGTTAAACGCGTCGATCATATATCCGCCATCATCGTACATGCTCGCGTTTTCAGTCGCGAACTGCACGACAAGCTCGGTCGAGAACATGTCGTCTGTTGCGATCCCGACATGGTCGACCCCTACAAGTTGGACATATTAGTCGATCATATCAGCAGCCTGTTTGGGTGAAATATCCTCAGGCCAAACGCCGTCCATCATCCATTCGGTGAAGGTCGGAGAAATGTAGCCGCCCGATTTGGCCGCGCGCAACGCTTCGTTGTCCGGAATGGCACGATAGCATCCGCGTGGCGTGGCATTAGGTTCGGTCGCATAAAGTCCAGCTGGGACAGAGTGCGTATAGACATATGGTACGCCGGGATAGTTCTCGTCCAAATAATCCATTGCGTCATTGGCCGTTTTGGAGCCCGTGTGGCTTAGGTCTAGCAGGATGCCGAACCGCACCATTTCATCGATGACCGACTTCCCCCAAGGCGTAAGACCAATGTCGCGCCCGTTATAGGCCGCCAACTGCCCCGATCCGGTTCGAAAAATGTCATTGTAAGCCAGGATCATACTTTTGATCCCCATATCCTTTAGCAATGCCATTTTCTTAAGATCGCCATTCAGGATTGTGGCGGTTTGGCTGTTCCAGATGACGGCTGTCTTGCCTTGGATGTGGGCGGCTTCGATATCTCGGGTTTCATTGACGATCAGGTAGTTTTCCGGTTGCTGCGCCATGGCTGAGCGAAAGTGATAGTGCTGCTCTAGCAGGGTTTCAAACGACATATCCGCAGCTGCCAGCGTCATCTCGTGTCCCGTAATGCCGTTGTCCCGAGCCCGCGCGAAGTAGGTATGAAGCTGGTCGTAGTCGGTCCAACCAGTGCCGTAGGGGCTGGCCAACATGCCGAGGACGATTGTGTCTTGCACGAATTGCTTCGCCTCTTCTGACGCATCCCAAGTCTTGCTTTCCTCGCTCGCGTGTAGTGCGCAACCTAGAGTGATCGCGATAGCGCTCACGGCCAACATAGTCTTCATGACAGTACCTCCTTAATTGCTTTGTTTTTACCGCCGCATTCGAACCCCTCAGAAAACGATCCGGGTTCTTAGACCGAAGAGCGTAATGCTATCCTGATTGGGATTCAGCAGCGGGTCAGAAATGAATTGCAGTGATGGCGTAATCTGCAGTCCGGGTGAGATTGAAAAACGGTAGAAGGCTTCGAGCGTGAACTGATTGCCATCTATGCCTCTTGCCTCGGCCCAATTCAGGCCCAGCCCAGCCAAATCGGTATTGCGACCATAGTAACCCAGACCGGCAGAAACGGACCGATCATAGAGCGCTGCGGTCCCCTTTGAGGCCCCTGCGCGGAAGAACGGCATCCACTTATTGCCAACAAACCATGCGGCAGAAAACGCAGCGCCGTAGTCTTCCGCTCGGCTGCCATCTTCGGCCGCATCCGCATGCCAGAGGGTCAGATGGATATTGTCGAAATAGATGCGATCAAAGCCGGAAGTGTACCCAAGTTCGAGTGATTTGAAGAGATTGCCGTCGCTAAACACGTCAAAATTTGGATCAGACGGGTCGGCATTTGCGTCTGAGACGCTTGCAACAGCGTAGAGGTTCTCGCTCAGCTTGACCCCACCGGCAATACCAAGGCCCGGGTTGGGCGCGTTAAGTGTCGGGTTGGTATTGAAAGACAGGTTTTGGAAGCCACTATAGGGACTTACCAATCCATAGATGTCCACGAAGTCCGTCACATCAATCTGGCCGATTTGCAACGTCCAAGCGCCGTTCTCGGCCCTTTGGGTCCAGAACAGGTTGGTCAGCAGCAAACCATTATCGTTGAAGGCTGTCCCAGTGATCGAAAGTGCTCCGCCATCCAGCCCAAGAAACTGTGGGGCAACATCGGTGTAACTGTGCCGGTCTTCGATCTTGAATGTCAAAGAGCCGCGTTCAGTTGCCTGCCAACTACCGTAAAAACGCGCAATTCCGCTTGCTGCTTCGCCGGTTCCCAGATCAGCATTCGTGGATTGGCCCAATGCCAAGTAGTCAATATTGAAGCGAAATCCTTCCTCGGCCAGTCGGTCTTTCCACTGAAACCAACCCGGAGCGATATTGCGTGGAAAATCGGAACGGTATTGCGGATCGGTTAGCCCATCTCCGGGCTTTAGATCAGCTTCAACCGAAGATGGCCCGGATAGTCCCTGAGCCGAAGCTACGCCAGCATTGGCAATACTCAAGGCGGTAACCAGAAGTCTTATCATTCAGACGCCTTTGCCCCTCCGGTCTTGCGATCTCCCGCCGCCCGGATACGATCGGCGGCACGCTGCTTCCATTCCAGCCTGTCTGCCTCGGTTTCCAGAGTTTCGACACGTTCCGTCTCCAACTGGAATGTCGCATTCATTGGCATGAGGCCGTCCACAACCATCATATTCTGAACAGAAGGATCGATAGTCAGCGTGCCCGTCAGCCGAACGGGTTCGTGGAAATAGCTGGGCGTCCAGTCGCCATTCAGTCGTACACGGATCATTTGGTTGGGCGGAGGTGGAGGCATGTGACTGCACATCCCTCTTTCTGGCACCAAATATGCCACAGGCTGACCGTCCGGATCACTCGGAGCAGGAACGGCAAAGCCCGCGAGTGTGATTGTTTGACCGTCGAATTGCGGATTTCCCTTTGTTCCTGCCATTCTTCGCCGTTCCTTCACAGCCTCTCGCTGATCGAGTAGCCAGTCGACATCAATACCATCTGCCGCCAAGGCGTCCTCCGTCTCGGTCAGAAGCTCCTGCCATTTTTGTCTTTCTTCCGCGCTGCCAGCCTCTTGCTGCAGCCTGCCACGCATCCGCACAACAAAGAGGACGTCGTCAAATTGTTCGGGGCTGAGGTCACGATAGGGATCTTCAAAGACTTGCACAGATGGATCTGGAAGATCGACCCAGTCCAGCGCCGTGCCTGACGTTGCCATGGCGGAATGACCGTAACAAACCAACCCTAAGAGTAAGACGGGGCGAAACCAAAGGAACATGAAAACTCTCCAGCCGGGTTTTTGGGGTCAATTCAGTGTGTTTTTGTATATCACACCGTCCTTCATGATCAGCCGGATCGTTTCAGGGCTTTCCGGCCTCGGGTCAGCTCCGAACCACTGATCACCCGTGCCAACAACCGAGAAGTCTTCAAGTGGGTTGCCGTCGATCAGCAGGATATCCGCATAGGCGCCTTCCTCGATAACGCCAAGTTTTCCGGCGGCATACGGGTTCATAAAGTCACCTGACAGAGCCACGACTTCGCCACCTGTCGATGTCAGCGTAACCATCGACGTATAGGGTCCAAAAAATTCATTGTTCAAGTGCTTCTCGTAGGCAATCTGGATATTGCAAGCCTCGACCGAACCAACACAGTCGGTCTGGAACCCTCGCTTCACCGGGCATTCCTTCATATTGTCGATGTAGCCTGCAAATGTGGCCGAGGCGGACTTTGCTTTAGCAAGGCTCGACGGGACGTTTGCCACTGCCGGGATATCGAGCAATCCGGGATCGAAGGCCGTCAGGTTTGTGGTAATATATGCCCCTTTTTCGTTCATGACTTGGGCAATTTCACAGTCAAACGAGAAGCCATGTTCGATCGACATCACACCCGCGTCTAGCGCACTCAGGATAGCTTCCTTACGATAGGAATGCGCCATGACATAGCTGCCATACTCATTTGCCACTTGCACCGCCGCTCTGATTTCCTCGGGCGATCCAGCCAGCAATTGCCATGGGTCGAAGGCCGAAACGACACCCCCGGATTGCATGAACTTCAACTGTGTCGCACCCATGCGGAAATTGTTGCGTGCAAACCTGTAAACGTCGTCCACTCCACTAACTTCCTGCGCCATGTTCAGACGGCTCATGTTGGTCTCTGAACCCGGCGGAGCAGTGAAATTCGCGAAGTCAGCATGGCCACCTCTTGTTCCGATAAATGCACCAGATGGAAAGTAACGCGGACCGTCAATTTGCCCTGAGTCAATTGCACGGCGTAACCCGCCATTGGCCCCACCCGCATCCCTGACTGTGGTGAAACCCTGCATCAAATACATCTCGGCCATCCGTGCACCGTGTATGGCAAAGTCTTCCCAAGTTGTGTTGGCCTCCATCGCGGGTAACGTCGGCCCCATCAGCATGAGGTGCGCGTGCAGTTCGATAAACCCGGGGGTCAGCGTCCGCCCCTCTCCGTCAATGACCGTGGCATTGGGGGCATCGATCGCATCAGTTGAGACGGCCTTGATAAGGCTGCCCTCAACCAGAACGCTTGCATTTTCGATACGCTGTTCATTGACGCCGTCGAAGACATGCACGTTGGTGAAAAGCGTTTGGGGTTCTTCCTGATCCTGAGCGTGCGCGGACGTTCCAACAAAGAGACCTGCAGCGACAATTGCCACTGAACAAAGAGACATTCGCAGACCGGCCATAAGTACTCCCTTCATATTCATGTTTTGCCAACTGTAGTCCGGAAAACTTTTCCTCGGTTGCCACTTTTGAATTAGCATGTTCGAATGTGTTCGTAAAAATGGCCACTGAATACAAATACCAATCATCACAAGGGTGACGAGCTTGCCTTTCAACTCCACCTCTAAAGAGCATAGCGAGGGCTTTATTCGCCTCTCCTTAGCCGCTCCGTTTTTGCAATATCTCACCGAACGCAAGATCAATCCGCAACCAGCATTGGACCAGGTCGGATTGAAAGCCGAACTGTTGTCTGACCCATCCGTGTTCGTTCACTCAGAGCTGGTCTACGGTTTGGTGAATGCCTTCTCAGAAGTATCAGGGGATCGATACCTAGGACTGAATGTAGGGGAGGCGTTTGACCTACAAGGATGGCCGCCCTTCGCTCAAGCCTTGCAATCTACAAAAACGCTGTTCGAGTTTTTTACCCGCTTTGTTGGGCTCGTACCGCAGGAGTCCAATTCTGTGCGTCACAGCCTTGTAATTGAAGCAGACAAGGCGACTTATCGTATCGAGAGGCAACAGGAACCAACTGTCCCACCCATTCAGGTGACCGGTTTTGGTGCCGCAATCTATGTACGCCTATTGCAGACCGTCATTGGAGATTCTTGGGATTCTTCGCGTGTGCGATGGGAAAGCAGATACATCAATGGGCTGCCTATCGACTACAAAGGGATCGAGGTTGGCCTTGGGACTGATCCCGGAATGCAAATTAGTTTTCCTGTGGGATGGTTGTTTTTGCACCATGTCTCTGAGGGCTCTGCCAAGCCCATAGCTTCACCTCAACAAGAGGAAGAAGTAACCGTGGTGGCAGCTTTGCGCTCTGTCTTACGCGACAAACTAGATGAAACCGATTTGGGACCTGAGATGGTGGCTGGAATGCTGGGAATACAACCGGAACGGTTTCTGAAAGCGCTTCAGCGACAAGGCACAACGCTACCCCGTGAAATCAAACGGCTGCGTGTCGATGTCGCCAAAGAGCACCTCAATGAAGACCAGATGACAATTGCGGAGATCGGTCTGATGCTCGGCTATTCCGACAAGTCCCATTTCACTCGCTTTTTCCGAGGTCAAACCGGAATGACACCGACCAAGTTCCGCCTCGGTGTATAGTTACGTTGCGAATACTTGGGCTGCTTTTCCACTACATAGCAAGTGCGGGCCGACAAGAATTTGCAACACACTTTTTGGAGCCCCTATCTAAGGATCACAGAGGGACAAATGCCCCCATTGCCCCTTCGGCGGTGCATGCAGCGCAGCGCCACCGCTGCACCAACTCTTTGTTTCAGTTCGATCAACGACAAACCTGATCTCAGAAAGCTGACAAATGATCTTGATACGTCCAGAAGATTGTGCAACCTTCAAGCCACTGACAACACTAGACATCTCTTCAAGATAGTGCTGGTTGCGGCAGTGGAAAACAGCACCTTGTTGCACGTGCGGATTAGGATAGAGCGCTTCGTTTACACCGAAGATGTCGGGAGTTCGAGTCTCTCATCACCCACCATCCTAATCAGATTCAATTTGTAGGCTTCATCTGCGATGGGTGAGTCTGAAACCTCTGGCAGCAGTGATCCGGATGTTTCGGATTACGCTCAGGCGGCCGAGATCAAGGCACTTGCCGCACCTACAAACCCTGCAACCGCCACAATACCTGCCAGAAGCAAGCATAGAATTTCCAACGCACTGAGTTTCATCATGGCCCCCACCAGATCAATGCGCACGGCTTACGGCAAGCGGCGCTCTCGGGAAAGTGAGCACAGGTTGACCTAGCGGAAAGCCGCCACGGTTGCAGCGCGGAATCGCTCAGACAAACGCCAGCAGAGCCTGATAGGTATGTTTTGACCATCGCTCAACACTTGACCTGTAGCGTTCTTGCATCACCCAGCCCGGCAAACCGCCACGTTACGTAAATCCGAGGCTCGGCGCGAAGGCACGAGATCAGAGAAATGCTGTCGAAATCCAACTCTGATGGCGATCCCTGAAGGACTCGAACCCTCAACCTGCTGATTAGAAGTCAGCTGCTCTATCCAGTTGAGCTAAGGGACCGCTGCGCCCTTCTTGCTGTTTTTAAGCGCGGGGTTCAAGAGCCAAGCGCATGAAGGCGCTGTTGGGATCGGGCGCGTAGCCATAGATCGGGTCGCAATAGGAATAGCCCAGCGATTCATACAATCTGCGGGCAGCATCATATTCGGTCAGATGGCTTGCGCCGGTCTCAAGAACCAGCGCGGAAATACCCTCGGATTGTGCGAGATCGGCAAGATGGTCCATCATCACCCGAGCCAACCCTCGCCCTCGTGCCTTTGACAGAACGTGAACCGATTTGACTTCGGCCGTACCATCCGGCAGCGCCTTAAGCGCACCACATCCCAGGGCCGTGTCAGATTCATAAATCGCCCAAAACCGGATACCGGGTTCTCGCAGCGACGCGACGTCCATTGTATGATTCGACGTCTGAGGTGTCGCATCCCAGCTATGGGTCAAATGGGCCTGAATGATGGGCCGTAGGTCATCTGCACCCGGATCAGCCTCGCGGATATCTATCATCTGGCAAGTCCCGGTCAGTGGGTCCAGGGCGCACGTCGATCTGTGGCAAAATTTTCGCCATAACCGCGGGCCCGCAGGTTCGGCTTGCGCTTGTGCGGTTCGCTTACCTGCGCGTCGATGCCGTTGTCTTTGGCATAGTCCAGCGCCTCTTCCTTAGTGTCGAACTTCAGGCGCACCTGTGTCTGCGTGTCGGTGGACGACGTCCAGCCCATCAGCGGATCAACTTCGCGCGCCGAGGCCGGGGCGTATTCCAACACCCACCTGCGGGTCTTGGCCATCCCCGAAGTCATCGCGTTTCGCGAAGGCTGGTAAATCCGTGCGCGCATGTCGCTTCTCCGTACTCACTTGGCTGTGGTCGTTTATGCGTCAGAGAACGAGCGGAGACAAGATCGCTATTGTCGCGGCTGCCATCTGTTTCCTAATGACAGAAACTGTCATTGGTATGCGCTAGACCCGGGTGAACTTAAGAAGGACGTCAAGATGATCCACCACGAACGCAGCCTCGACATCAACGCCACGCCAAAGGACATCTGGGCCATACTCAGCCGCTTTATGCATATTGACGAATTCGCCCCCCAGGTGGCTTCTGTCGACGCACTGACCGACGGCGCCACAGGAGTAGGATCAAAACGCCGTTGTCATTTTGAGAACGGAACCTCGTTGGTCGAAGAAGTCACCGCGTGGCATGATAACCAAGGATACAATGTTCGGTTGTCGAACATGCCCGCCATGCCCATGCACGAGGCCCATGCCGCCATCGCAATGAAGGCGTTATCCGGTTACCGTACCCGCGTAACTTGGAGCATGGACTACCGTATGAAATACGGCCCCTTGGGCTGGCTGATGGGGCAATCCATGATGAAGATGATGATGGGCCGCGTGCTGGCCGAGAACCTCTCGGCGCTTGCGGTAAAGGTCCAATCGAACCCTGACGCACAGCCTCAGACCGCATAATGGTAAATGAATCCGGTTCAGCCCTTGCAGATGGACAAAATAAGAACAAATGTAGGGGCCTGACCCGGAGCCTGCCCATGCCCTATGCCCATTCCGACAAGACACAGCTGACCGCCGATGACGTCCGCGCCCGCCTGAAACTGGAGGGCGGCAAACAGTTTGTCATGCACACCGAATTTGCCCCGGCAGGTGACCAGCCAACCGCGATCAAGGAACTGACCAACGGTGTGATGGACGGTGAACGCGAACAGGTTCTGCTGGGCGCGACCGGGACGGGCAAGACCTTCACCATGGCCAAAGTGATCGAAGAAACCCAGCGCCCCGCCATCATTCTTGCGCCAAACAAAACGCTGGCGGCCCAGCTATACGGCGAATTCAAAGGGTTCTTTCCGGAAAACTCGGTCGAATACTTCGTCTCCTACTACGACTACTACCAGCCCGAGGCTTATGTCGCGCGCAGCGACACCTACATAGAAAAGGAATCCCAGATCAACGAACAGATCGACCGGATGCGCCACTCGGCCACGCGGGCGCTGCTGGAACGCGATGATGTGATCATCGTCGCCTCGGTTTCCTGCATCTACGGTATCGGCTCGGTCGAGACCTATGGTGCGATGACGCAGGACCTGAAGGTTGGCAAAGAATACGACCAACGCCAGATCATGGCTGATCTGGTCGCTCAGCAATACCGCCGCAATGATCAGGCGTTTCAGCGAGGGTCCTTCCGGGTGCGTGGCGATTCATTGGAAATCTGGCCCGCCCACCTGGAAGACCGGGCGTGGAAGTTCTCGTTCTTCGGCGAGGAACTGGAAACCATCACCGAATTTGACCCGCTGACCGGCGAACGCGCCGCGAATATGGAGCAGGTGCGGGTCTACGCAAACTCCCACTACGTGACGCCGAAACCAACGATGAACCAAGCGATCATCGGCATCAAAAAGGAACTGCGCATCCGGCTGGATCAGCTGGTCGGCGAAGGCAAACTGCTCGAAGCGCAGCGGTTGGAACAGCGCACCAACTTCGATCTTGAAATGCTTGAGGCCACTGGCGTCTGCAACGGGATCGAGAACTATTCACGCTATCTCACGGGTCGCGCACCCGGTGAACCGCCCCCAACCCTGTTCGAATTCATCCCCGACAACGCCATCGTCTTCGCCGATGAATCCCACGTTTCGGTCCCACAGATCGGCGGCATGTACCGGGGCGACTATCGGCGTAAGTTCACGCTGGCCGAGCACGGGTTCCGCCTGCCGTCCTGCATGGATAACCGCCCGCTGAAGTTCGAAGAATGGGACGCCATGCGCCCGCAATCCGTCTTCGTCTCGGCCACGCCGGCGAAATGGGAGATCGAACAGACCGGCGGTGTTTTCACCGAACAGGTGATCCGCCCCACTGGCCTGCTGGACCCCGAGGTCGAAATCCGCCCCGTATCGATGCAGGTCGACGACCTGCTGGACGAAGTGCGCAAGGTCGCCGCCGATGGCTACCGCACGCTGGTCACAACGCTGACCAAACGCATGGCCGAAGACCTGACCGAATACCTGCACGAACAGGGCATCAAAGTCCGCTACATGCACTCGGACATCGACACGCTGGAACGCATCGAAATTCTGCGCGACCTGCGTCTGGGGGCCTTCGACGTGCTGATCGGCATCAACCTGCTGCGCGAAGGGCTCGACATCCCCGAATGCGGTCTGGTCGCCATTCTGGACGCCGACAAAGAAGGGTTCCTGCGCTCCGAAACATCCCTGATCCAGACCATCGGCCGCGCCGCGCGCAACGCCGACGGGCGGGTGATCATGTATGCCGACAAGATCACCGGCTCGATGGAGCGCGCTTTGGGGGAAACCAACCGCCGCCGCGCCAAACAGGTCGCGTATAACGAGGAACACGGCATCACCCCCGCGACCGTACAAAAGAACGTCGAGGACGTTCTGGCCGGTCTCTACAAAGGCGACGTCGACATGAACCGCGTCACCGCCACCATCGACAAACCGATGCACGGCGCGAACCTTGAGGCGCATCTGGACGGGCTGCGCGACAAGATGCGCAAAGCCGCCGAGAATCTGGAATTCGAAGAGGCCGCCAATATCCGGGACGAGATCAAACGTCTGGAAGCGGTCGATCTGGCCATCGCCGACGACCCCATGGCGCGCCAATGGGCGGTCGAGAAAGCCTCGGAAGACGCGGTTAAGTCTCGTGGGCGGTCAACGGCTGGACGGCCCGGGCAGCGAGGGGGAAATGTGAAGAGGCGGAAGCGGTAGAATATCGCGCAGCTGATGGTTGCATTTTCACCTGATTCAAGAAATCTATCTTCCGAAACAATCAGTTTAGGAAAATTCTTGATTGCACTCCTAGTTATAGCTGGACTGCTCGGCTCAATCTCCATTTTAGCAATGGCTTGGGCTTGGGTGAGTGTGCTTGCGGGATGGCGTGAAGCTTCACCCGGCAGAGCATTTGCAATGCTTTGGTTCCTGCTCCTTCTGATAGGCATTTTGGGATTTGGAATAGACTCCGACTACAGCATGGCCCGGCTGTCGGTGTTAGCTTTGTGGCCAGTTTCAATTATATTTTTGCTAAAAGCCGCTGTTGCCGCGAAACTTTTTATTTTCATTTGTGCGGCGTTGATCTTGGTTGCTTTGATTGGCGTAGTCACTGCTATTATCCCGGGCAAAGCAAAAGTTCCGACTGTAATTGTTGGCGCAATGCTTGCAGTGATAAGCCCGGTCATGCTGCAGAACGTACAGGTGCAGTGGCAAATGACGAAGTCTGCGGAAGCATCCGAGTTGCGCATCATCGAACGCTCGACGCTGTTCGAATCTATCCGGGATCGCTCCGATGGCTATCAAGACCCGCATGGCGTTGCTTGCGATACTGAGAATTGGCCATACCTTTGGAGTTACCGTTATAGAGACTGGATCGCTTTACCGACCAACACTCGTTACGGCGGCGACTCTAAAGAAAGAGTTATGAGCGTTTGTCTCCAAAGGTAAGATGCACCTCACACTTCAAACTTGCAGCAAGTAGAATGGGTTTCCAACCCATCACTCCGCGGCGTCGTAAACGCTTGAAGGGGTACAACCCATCACTCCGTTGACCACCTAAACGCATGATGGGGTAGAACCCCATCCTACACCGCCTCAAAAAAAGGGCGGGAAAATCTCGCCCGCTAACTCACCCCTTATCCCAATGTGCAACCACGTCGTATCCAACTGGCGTCGGTGGGCTTTCCATGAACTCGGCGAAATGACCCCACAGCTCGGCCACTTTGGGCGCGTTCGCGTTCGAGGTTGCCTCGCTTTCGACGACCGAAATCACATAACCGGAACCGTCCTCGTTCATCACATTGGTAAAGCTGTGTATGCCGGGCATGCCCATAATTTCGGATTTCAATGCGTTCATTTTCGCCGTCGCCGCCTCACGCGTGCCGGGCTTCATCTTGAATTGGGTAATACGTGCAAACATGACTTTCCTCCCTCGTCTGGCAAAATTGCCATAGGGCGAAACCGGAACGGCCTCGCCGCGCGCAAGCTAGCATGGCGGCCTTAAATCTCGTATTGATACTTGATGATTCAGCGTATTTTCAACCTAGCGCCTCACCCACATTCGGCGTCTGACACTTCAAGGTTGCAGCCCAGCGCGCACTGCTTCACGTTTGAAATCACAGATTGTGATTCCAAACGGCTGCCATGACGAACCCGAAGAACTTGCCCAGCACCCAAGAGGTACAAAGTGCCATCCACAGGATACGCGGCACCCGCGTAGTGCTGGCCGAGGATTTGGCGCAGTTCTATGGAAAATCCGTCAGCGCCTTCAATCAGGCGGTGTCGCGCAACACCGACCTGTTCGAGGGCTATCGCTTTCAGCTGACCGATGCCGAGGTCGCAGATTTGCAATCACAGAATGTGATTTCAAAACCCAAGGGCCGCGGCGGGCGGCGCGTCAATCCGTGGGTCTATACGGATTACGGCGTGGCCATCGCCTCAACCCTGTTCAAGGACCCACGCGCGATCAAGATTACAAGG
This sequence comes from uncultured Ruegeria sp., assembly GCF_947500045.1. Lineage (GTDB taxonomy): Bacteria > Pseudomonadota > Alphaproteobacteria > Rhodobacterales > Rhodobacteraceae > Ruegeria. The sequence continues at coordinate 31,980 of NZ_CANMQQ010000004.1, forward strand.
ATGATCACCGAAGCCTTCGTTGACGGCGCAAACGCTCTGGCAGAGACCCCGCGCAGCGTGCCGGAAATCCTACCGCCTGAGAACGCCCCTGCGCCGTTACTGCCCAATGGCGATCAACTGCGTGATCTGGCCGAAAACATCCTCGATTCCGGGCAGCAGAGCCTTGTCGACTACATCGCCAACCCCACCACCAAGCGCCAGCAGGCGGTGGCCGCGATCATGAAGACACTGGCCGAAACCGCCGGGGAAGAGGTGCGCACCCAACAGGAACGCCTGCGTCTACGCATCGCGGAGCGTCTTGCGACGGGCGATTACACCAATGATGACGACCGCAAGCGTCTGTTGGAATTGCTGCATGCGATGAAGGGATGAACTCTTCAGGGTTTGAGGAACTTGGCCGTTCCGACGGTTCGCTCACGCGGCGCTTGAACTTGCTGAGGTTGGGTACCGGAAACTCCCGGCATCGCGGCGCGGCGCGGCCGTTGCAGGCCACGGGTGCCGCAGGCAACACCGTCCCCGTCCGGATCATTCCGCTTGTGGTAACCGGGCTGGCCTTCGAAAAACGGGCCTGACACAAGCCGCTGTATTGTATCACACCCGGCCAACGCCACCAAGTGGATCACGGCCTCATGACGTTCATAATCCGAGGTGCGCAGATATACTCCGATGGCGATCATCCCGGTGGTCAAGGGCAGTGCCAACACCATCAACAGGATACGCAAGGGCGACAGGGCTTTCCGGCGCAGCGCATCTGCCCGCCGTTGCCGCCTTGTCAGCCGCGGGCTCTGGCTGATCTCATCGGTTGATTTTCCGGTCGTCATTTCTGCAGCCATACACCCGGTATGTGGCAAAGCGATGGCCACAGATGCCTATTACAGGAAATACCTGTGCCGTTATCGCACCACATGCACCGCACATTTTGCATGGCGCACCACATGTGTCGCAGTCGAGCCCAACAGCAGATCCTGCATACCCGGCCGATGCGAGGCAATAACGATCAGATCGGGTTTGTTGACTTCGGCCCAGTCCAGAATTGTTCGCCCGGAATGGCCCTCGACCACCTGGCCACGGGCATTTGGCAATCCGACAGCCAGCGCATCAAGCTCTGCCTGCAGCGCCTTGCGTGTTTCCGTCAGATATTCCACCGGCATGTATGAAATCGCATAGTCCGGGATGTGTTCAACCACATGCAGCAACGTGATCTGTGCCTGCGGTGTCGCCAGCAGCCGTGCCAGCTTCATCGCAGCCGAACTATCCCGTTCGGCATCAAATGAAATGGGGACAAGTATGTTATGATACATGGCTCATGCCTCCGTAATTGCGCGGGCATTCTGCACTGCCCGGCCAACCGGCACATTGATCCAGGTCATGCATCGCCGAATGTTTCGGCAACCTCGTACATCACCGGTTCAAAACTTTTGCACAGTTCGTTGACGCGTCGATTGCGTTCGCGCATCTCTGGGGTGCGCAGCATTGCCAGAAAATCCTCACGCCGTTCCCATTGCGAGTAGTTGGCGATCCGGGTCTGGGCGTCATTCACATGCAGACCGGCCGAAATGAACCCCGGCTGCTTAGAAATAAAGGCCGAGTAGGCATCCGTCAGCGCCTCAAGCAGATCCTGGCAGGTACCGGGGGTCATCTCGAATGTGGTGATGACGGTTTGACAACTGTTGGCTTTGGAAATCTGCGGCATCTGGCTTCTCCTTTGTAGCTGCCTGCAGCCTAGCACAGCTTTTGAAAACGCCATCTATTTCCTGCAGTCAGGTATTGTTCCGGATCAAAAACTTTCTCGAACATGAACAATATACTAACCATCCGTTAACCATGTCTGCCGATGCTGCACGGATGGCGCATCGGGTTCTGATCTTTCTGCTGTTTATTACAATGGGCACTCCGGCATCGGCCGGGGCCTGGCTGCGTGAGAAGGGATCAAGCTTCACTGCGATTTCGCTGACCGTGTTCAAAGAAGAAGACGATATCTACAAGTACAAATCCTCACTCTATGCCGAGTGGGGATTGAGACCGAAACTCACAATCGGATTGGATGCCGAAGAACACCAGGAATTGTATGGTCATGCGCTCGTCTTCGCCCGCGTCCCGGTTGCCGATTTCGGTCAAGCAGGACGTCTGGCAGCCGAGTTCGGCGTAGGCGCGCATCATCGCCAGTACAGCGCTTGGGCAATGTACAAAGCGACATTATCCTACGGCAAAGGTATTCAGACTGGGTTGGGTGCCGGATGGATCAACGTCGACACGGCGCTCGAATACCGCACGCACGAGGCGTTGATCCGCAAACTGGATTTCACTACCGGCCTGTCTTCGGGTAGACGACTGGATCCGTTGCTGCAGATCGAAACCTCTTATGTTTCCGACCATCCCTGGTACTGGAGCGTGCGCCCCTCACTAATGTATCGCCCAAAAACGGGGAAACTCAGCTGGATTGTCGGGGCAGAACGCAATTCGACCCGCGACGATATCGGGTTCAAGTTTGCGCTGTGGCGTAGCTATTGAAAGTGGGCCGCTCTATTCAGGCGGCCCGCCTGATCGTCGGTCAGGTGTCGATCCGCAGGATGGTCGAGACCGCCCCGCGCAGACCTTCGGACCACCGCAGGCGAATGTCGCTCTGGCTCGATCCCTGTCTTAGTTCGACATACGGCGCAACATAGCGCACCGCGTTCAGAACGCTCCTTAGGCTTCCCAATGTCACGACCGAGTCGCACCCGCGTGCCCTGCCGCCAAAAGGCAATTGCCCTTGCGAACTGACGGTCCAGGCTGACGACGGTGAGCTTTGCGTGTGATGCACCCGCAAGGGGCTCGCGCACGGCGTATCGATGCCATGGAACGTATTGTTTTCGAAGCTAATATTCTTGTGCCGTTCCGGGTCTAGATCGGCAAAGCTGGTGTCGACCCGATCAACCCGGTCGATCCGCACGTTGTTGACGCGAAACTTGTTGCCGGTCACGGTTAACCCGTTCAGGAAATGCCCGGTGCCATGAGGGCGGATCACAAGATAGCTGAACCAAGGGGCGACATCGCTGGCGTAGAAGATATTGTCGGTGATGCTCATCGCGCTGAACGAGAAGCTCGTAAAGTAATCCGGGTTGGCATCATGCTCGTTCGTCCACTCGATAAAGCAGTTATCGACATAGTTCTCGGCGATGGATGAGCTGTTGTAGCCGCCTATTATGACCAACCCGGCATTCCGCACCCCGTTTGCCACGTTGTCACCCTGGAAGAAGTGATTGCCCAGCACCAGATTGTTGTCACCGCTCAGCACTGCGAAATGATGGAACCGCGTGGCCCGGTTATGGCGCAGCTTGACGTCGTTGGCATTGGCGTTCAGCGCGATCGAACTGCGATCCGACACATCCAGGCTTTCCTCGGTCGACAGGAACTGACAGCCATCAACCAGCATCCCCTGACACCCGCGCCCGATCGACGTGATGCCTCGATCCTTCGGGCGGCTGACATAGCAGTCCTTCAGCACAAAGGTATTGCCGCCCGGGGACAGCCGGATCGCGCTGCATCGACCATTACACTGGAACTCGATCCCTTCCATATTGAACTTCTGCAGCGCGCTGAACCCGCTGAAATCCAAAAGATACTTAAACGATGTAAAGGTGAAGGTCTGCGTGCCAGCTGCATCATAGGTTGGCGCGCTCAGCGTGATTTCACCCGTGCTTTCATTCTTTGATCGCACATAGACCTCGCGCCCGACACCACTGCCCGTGACCAGCGCGCCCACAGGGATATTGGCCACATTGGCCACATTCGTCAGCGTATCGGGATCAGACGGGCTGTAGGTCGCGATCGAGGTGAAAGTCTCGGTATCCCAGGCCGCACTGTTTTTGACATCAAACTGACCGTTGCGCACCACGCGACGGGTGGTATAGCCCGTTCGGTTCGGTACCGCTGCGGCCATGTTGATCGGCTCGGTCACAGCGATTTTACGCCCCCCAAGATCCAGAGATTCATGGTCCGAGCTGTTCAGCAGCGCCTGAAACGCCTTCTTGAAGGCCAGCATCTCATCGCCAAAGGCGGTGATATATGTGGGCAGATCGAAGTTTTTGGTCAACAGCAGCATCTTGTCGACCGGCAGGGTTACCGTGCCGTCAAACGACACCTCAGACGCCATGTTAGTGTTCTCTTCCAGCCGGAACACGCCCTGCGGAACGTAGACCTTGCGCCCGTTTGCAGCCTGATCCGCCGCCTCAAACGCCGCTGAGTCATCGGTTACGCCGTCCCCAACCGCACCAAAATCACGCACATCGACAAGGCCGATCATGTCGCGCAGGAACACCGAGGTCACATCGGTAATTTCGATATCATCGACCCGCACGACGGCACCGTTGGTGCCCTCGATATCCAAACCGAAGTGACCATAAAGCGCCGCATTGCCCCACGGCATGTCCACGCCCGGGCGCAGACCAGTACCCACGATGGCCGTAACCTCATGCACCGTGCCATAGCCAGTCAGTTGCGTCGCGGGGCCCTGTTCGACTACTCCGTCCACATGCGCATCGCCCGCGCCCCCGGCCCAGCCCGCAATCCGCACTTCGGGCAGCGGCCCGCTGATCGCTTTCACTCGTGCCTTGATCTGCAGGTAACAACCGGGCAACAGCTGGGTCTGCCCCATATAGCGCAGCTGCTGCGGTTCTGCGGTCTTGTAAATCTCCAGACAGCCCGCGAAATCCGCGTCCGCCGGGACAAACGCGCCCGTGCCCGACCCCTCATAGGTCGGAGAGCCCAGGGTGCCATCGCCACTGGACCAGACCCCAAGACCATCCGCATAGGCAGGTGGCATGAACACGATGCCGTCGGTGATTGCCTTGTTCATATAAAATCCCTTTCCCAATCGCGCCAAGCACGCGCGCCAAAACCTGAAAGGCTCGGGCCTTAGGCCCAAGCGCATGGGTCTGAGTATCGAAAAGGGTTTAATCGCGGCTCTTACCACCGTGACGGTGGTGTTGCCTCAGGCCGCCGGGTCAGAATTACCCAGCAGTTGTACGCCATTGATCTTCCAACGGCCCTCCTGCTGGATCATCTGGTAATCCAGCAGATGCACCCGCCCGTCTGCATCGGTGATCATAACTTTCTGCCACAGGTTACCGGCAATCTCACGCAGTTCCAGAAATCGCACATCCGATGGCCGCCAGACCATCGGATAGCCATTCCGCACCATCGCCCCGAAATTGTTCGGGTCGCCAAACAAGCGCTGAATGTTCGGGCTGGCAAAGGTGAAAGCGGTGGCAAAATCATCCGCCTTGAACGCTTGTATCTGCGCCGAGATATTGGCCTCGATCTCAGCATTCTGCGCGAAGGCTCCGGAAGCCAATCCGGCGCTCAGGGATACAGCAAGCAATAGTCGACGCATGGGGCCACCTCCTGAACCAAGAGTAGCCCCACACAGGATCAGGTCAAATCAGACCAGTTCTCCGGCCAGCGCTTTATCGATCAGAGCAATCGTCTCTGGCACGCCATAAAGCGCAATGAACCCGCCGAACCGAGGCCCTTGGCTGGCGCCCAGCAGCACCTCATACAGTGCTGTGAACCAGCCCCGCAGCGGGTCGAACCGCTCACGCCCAACGGCATAGACCACTGATTGCAGCGCCTCATCCTCGATGGGTCCGTCATAAGCGGCCAGCTCTGCCCGAAGCGCTTCCAGCGCCTCGCGCTCCTGATCCGTCGGCGCACGATGCTGGCGCGTTGGTTTGACGAAATCGTTGAAGTATCGCACCGCAAAACCCGCCGCCTGATCAAGATCGGGATGGGTCTCAGCCGTGGCATCAGGCGCATAGCGACGGATAAAGCCCCACAGCGCCTCTTTATCCTCGGCGCCTGAAACGGATGCCAAATTCAACAGCATCGCAAAGGGCACGATCAGCGTTGATGCGGGAACATCCCCGCCATGGATATGCCAGACCGGATTGTTCAACTGCGCCTTTAGCTCCTGCCCCGGATAGGCCCGCAATTGCTGATGATACTCATCATAGGCTTTCGGGATCACGTCAAAATGCATCCGTTTGGCCGTCTTAGGCTTTTGATACATGAAGTAAGCCAGCGACTCGGTCGGCGCATAGGTCAGCCATTCGTCAATCGACACGCCATTGCCGGACGACTTGGAAATCTTCTGACCATTTTCATCCAGAAACAGCTCATAACTGAAATGCTCGGGCGCACGGCCGTCCAGCGCCCGACAGATCGCGTCATAGATCTTTTCGTTGGTGGCATGTTCCTTGCCATACATCTCGAAATCCACGCCCAGCGCCGCCCAGCGCGCACCGAAATCCGGCTTCCACTGCAGCTTCACGTTGCCGCCGGTGACAGGAACGGTCCATTCTTTGCCCGTCTCATCGTCAAAGGTCACGGTGTATGTCTCGGCACAGACCTTTTTCATCGGCACATACATCACCCGCCTGCTTTCAGGATGCAGCGGCAGGAAGATCGAATAGGTTTGCTGGCGCTCTTCCCGCAGGCTTTTCAGCATGATCGCCATGATCTCGTCATAACGCTCAACCGCGCGCTTGAGGATCTCGTCAAACTGGCCGGACTCGTAAAACTCCTTGGCCGAATAAAACTCATACTCAAACCCAAACGTATCCAGAAACCGGCGCAGCATCGCGTTGTTATACGCGCCAAAGCTGTCATATTCGCCGAACGGGTCCGGCACCGAGGTCAACGGGCGCTGCAAATGCTGCTCCAGAACCTCTGGGTTCGGCACATTGTTGGGTACTTTCCGCATCCCATCCAGATCGTCCGAGAAACAGATCAGCTTGGTCGGAATATCCGACAACGCCTCAAACGCACGCTTGACCATTGTAGTCCGCGCAACCTCGCCAAAGGTCCCGATATGCGGCAGACCCGAGGGTCCATAGCCCGTCTCAAACAGCACATACCCCTTCTCTGGAGCACCTTGCCTGTAGCGTTTAAGCAACCGCCGCGCTTCTTCAAACGGCCAGGCTTTGGACGTCATCGCGGTTTCACGCAGGTCAGACATTGAGATTCTCCATAGGGAAACGTGCCAGACACCCGATGCACCCAGCCCGGCCCCTGTTATTCTGCAGGTGCAGTATGAGTCAATAAAGGGCGTGTATTTTGCACGGCACTCAACAACATCGTAGTATTTTTCATTAGGTTTGGAACAGCGCCACGACTAGGCTGGTATGAATGTCGCACGAACACCAAAGAAAACTCGCCTCGATCATGGCTGCGGATGTTGTTGGCTATTCGCGGATGATGGCCATAGACGAAGTCAGAACGATTGACGCTGTGCGCTCACTCAGAACGGACCTGCTCCAACCGATTGTAGACAAACACGGCGGTCGCGTCGTTAAGACAATGGGCGATGGTTTTCTGATCGAATTTTCGTCTGTAGTTACGAGCGTTCAGGCATCAGTCGAGATACAGCGCAGCCTGAACAATGCGTCGCACACAGCCCTGACTGACCAGCATATCGTTATGCGTATCGGCGTTCACCTCGGCGATATTGTTGTCGAAGATGGAGACATATTCGGTGACGGGGTCAATGTAGCAGCCCGGGTCGAACCACTGGCCAATCCCGGAGGGCTCTGTCTGTCGGACGAGGCATACCGGCAGGTGCGCAACAAACTCGACATGGATTGGACCGATGGGGGTGAGCACGACCTCAAGAACATCGCACACCCAGTCCGCGTCTGGCACTGGAAACACGGCTCTGTTTCGTCACCAACAGAGCCCGAGCCAAGTCTACCTGATTTGCCATCCGTCGCGGTTCTGCCATTCGATAACATGTCCAGCGACGACGAGCAGGACTATTTCGCCGATGGTCTTACCGAAGACCTGATCACCGATCTGTCGAAAATCTCGGGCCTGTTCGTGGTCGCCCGGAACTCGACCTTTGCATTCAAGGGACAGGCCGTCGACATCCCCACCATAGGTCGCCGTCTTGGTGTCGCAAATGTCGTCGAAGGCAGTGTGCGAAAGCTGGGTGAGCGTGTGCGGATCAATGTTCAGCTTATTGATACCAAAACCGGGGGGCATAAATGGGCAGATCGCTACGATGGTTCGCTATCGGAAGTGTTCGAGTTGCAAGACAAAGTCTGCAGCGAGGTCGTCTCAACCCTATCCGTCAAGTTGACCAGTTCCGAAACAAAGAACCTGACCACTGTTCATACCACCAACATCGAAGCTTATGAGTTGTTTGTGCAGGCCAAATCCACACCCTACCCGCCCATTCCGGCGCGGCTTGCGGCTGCCAAGGATCTGTTCGATCAGGTCATAAAGAAGGCCCCAGATTTTGCGGGCGGATATGCTGGGTTGTCTTGGATCATCGGATTTGGCGCTCTTTGGGGTCACAGCGATCCTGAAACGCTCGGGGCCCGTGCAGAAGTTCTTGCGCATCAGGCGATCGCACTCGATCCGACATTCGGATGGTCCTACACTGTGCTTGGCGTTGCGTTGCTGGCTCAGCGGAGGTTTGATGAAGCGCTGCGCGCCGCCGAACAAGGTCTGCAACTTTTGCCAAATGACGCTGATGCGCATGTGATTTGCGGCGTCATCAACGGAATGCGTGGCGCAACTGCTGCCTCCATTCAGGCTGCGGAAACCGCATTTCGGCTCAGCCCGAATTTTGTGAATGGCCCGTACCTCAATGTCATCGCACACACTAATTTCATGGCTGGCAATTATCACGCAGCGCTCGCTGCTCATGAACAAAACATCGCACGCGGTGGGCCCGTTGGCCCTCCTGCTTATTGCTGGGCTGCTGCATCCTATTGCGCAACCGGTCAAACCGACAAAGGGCGCGCCGTTGTTGACGCGTTGTTGGCTGGCTTCCCAGCTTTCACCTTATCCGATTGGAACTTTCTGAAACTTGTCGAGACCGAAGGATTGCGAACGCGCGTTCAGGCTCAGTTCAAAGAAGCCGGGGTCCCGGCGTGACCAGAGTGCCGTTTTCGAAACAACCAGTTGAACCTCTCCTTTCCCCCACCTATCGTGCGCCTGCACAAAATCAATCAGGACAGCACAATGACCGAGCAAATCCCACATCCCATGTCCCCACAGGATTGCCTTGTGGCGATCATGGTCGCGGTTTCCGCCTCGGACGAAAACATCCGAACGGCAGAGCTGGTCAAGATCGAAACAGCGGTCAACATGCTGCCGGTTTTTGCCGGTTACGATATCGACCGCACCCGCCGTGTTTCACAGATCGTGTTTGACCTGTTCGAGCAGGAAGATGGCCTTGACGCCCTGTTCGGTCTGATCCGTGATAACCTGCCCGAACGGCTGAACGAGACTGCGTATGCGCTCGCTTGTGATGTGGCCGCAGCTGATGGCGCGCTGGCCGAAAGCGAACTGCGCCTGCTTGAAGAAATCCGGTATGAGCTAAGCATTGACCGTCTGCATGCTGCTGCGATCGAACGCGGGGCGCGGGCACGACATACGACCTAACTCCCGTTAAGCGACCCCCACCGCTCTAGTAAGTCGCGCTGCAATTTGCGCGATCTGCGGTTCCAGCTGCGTGCACCTTCGGGTCGCTCTCGATGCGCGCGCGGTATTGTAGCCCGGTGCGCCATATCCGCCGTGAAGATGGCAAAGGCAAGCTCGGTTCCGTCTATGGTGGTCAGATACCCGCCAAGCCCGGAAACAAAATTCAGCGTTCCTGTCTTTGCATCCACTTTGATCGGATGATCCTTGATCGGCTGGCCATTTTTGTCCGCCAGCGTAAAGGACCGCACCAAAGGCCGCAGTGTTTCCGACTGCCCCGCCGCGACCAGCGCCTTGACCAGATCGGACGGCACCATGCGCGAGGCATCGCCCAGCCCCGAATGATCGACCATCGCAATCCCGCTTGCACCAAAACTCTCTGCTGCCCAGCGGTTCATCTCGGCGGCAGAATCTTCAAGGCTTTGTAGTGCAACACCGCGCGCCTTGGTCGCCGCCATGCCGACCATTTCTGCAGTCAGGTTGGTCGAGTATTTCAGCATCCCCTTCAGGATGCTCTCCAGCGGATCGCTCTGATGAACCACAAGAACCGTCCCTTGTGGTTCTTGCCGAGTGACCTGCACCCGACCAAGCACAATGCCGTTCACACGCGCCAGCGTCCGAAACACATCTCCGGTGTAAAGCGCGGGTTTGCGCACCGGTAACCAGCGCGCACCGCCATTGCCCAGCGCCCCTTTGGCGACAGTCCATCGGTCCTGGCGCGCGCTTGGCTGATAGGTGTAGATCGGCAGGCTACGGTTCTCGACCCGCATCGACGCCATATCCACCGACGGCGTGTAATGGGCGCTGCGCGCATCCATCGTCACATCATACCCACCGTCGTCGCGTTTCCATTCAAAGTGCACGCGGTTGAAATTCAGGGAAATCCCGCTGATCGACGGGCTATAGCCCAGATGATCCGGCTGCCCCGGGTCGATGCTGAAGACGTAGGGCAAAGCCCCATCATAAACCTTGAACGCGCCGCGCACCTCGGTAATTCCGGCCTCTCGCAGATTGGCCGCCATCGTGGCCAGCGCATCCGTGTCCAGCAGTGGATCACCGCCACCGGCAAGGATCAAATCCCCTTTCAGAATCCCATTCTCAATGGGTCCATTGGCAATCAAGGTCGTTTCAAAGCGATAATCCGCCCCCAGATTATCCAACGCATAAAGCGCGGTCAGCGCCTTTGCGACGCTGGCGGGCGGCAGGCCCTGACCCTCGCCAAACACTTCCAACGGCACTCCGGATTTTACGTCAGCAACAGCAAAGACAACCTCGCCCCTCAGCCCTGCCGCCTGCACCAGCCGCTCTGCACCGCTGAGCTGAGGCCCACGCAACACCGGACGCAGAGACACCAAAGGCGCCTCGGCAAGGCCCGTGCCCGGAACCAGAGACGCCCCCAATCCACCAAGAAACAAACGACGCGAAATTCGATCGACCATAGGTCTATTAGAATCCCAGAGCTTAAATGCAGACAATCACTAGATTAAGATTATGCGCTGATAGGAGTCATTCAGGCAACACCCCATCGCCCCAGATGCCACGATTGCGAAGATCAGTTGAACTGACGTCAACCAACGGCACGTTTACGAAACACCAGGCAGGGGCCATCGCCCGCCCAAGCAAATGTCGTGCCTGTCCGTCGATGCGGTATTTGGCATAAAGACGCGCGGCTGGTGACATCCGCGCCGAAATCCGATCCCCCGGCCGCGCTACAACGCCCACCGGAACACTGTCCATGATCTGCCGCCAGTCTTTCCAACGATGAAACTGCGTCAGATTATCCGCCCCCATCAGCCAGACGAACCGCACCTGCGGATAAAGCCGCCTGAGCGCAGCCAGAGTATCCGCCGTCGCACGCGTCCCCGTCAGCGCCTCGATATCCGTCACCTCAACGCGCGGATGCTGCATCACAGCTTCCGCCGCTTCCATCCGCCGCGCCAGCGGGGCGGGCCCACGTTCCTTCAACGGGTTGCCCGGAGACACCAGCCACCACACCCGATCCAACCCAAACGCCTTCATCGCCTCACGCGTGACATGCACATGACCCTTGTGCGGAGGATCAAACGACCCCCCGAACAACCCCACGACCTGCCCGGGCCGCGCATATGGAATTGCACTGCGCTGCATTACTTGCTGATGTTCAGAACTGTAGGGCGTTGTCAATCAATCGGTTGCACCGCATCGCCCAGCATTACGCGCCCCGGTCGGATGACTTCGGCACACCATCCCCCATGCCCGCGCACGGCGGAATAGCCGCCTTTGCCAAAGGTCTCCTCCATCCGGCTACATGGCGCACAGATCACGGTAAACCGCAAAATCGCCTCGCCCACCTGCACCTCACGCCCCTTAAGCGCCGCCAGATTGATCCCAGACACCACCAGATTACGTCGCAGGATTTCGGGCGTAACCGGCCCGCGCCCGAGATAAGACCCAATCGCCGCCAGATGCTCCTGCTGGATCAACGTCACCGCTCGCTTACCTGCACGGCTGCGGTCGCCGTCGAGGCCGTCGGCTGAGATGACTGCGCCGTCAACGGCCTGCATGTCCTCTCGCCGGTCAGGCCGCAACCCGATCCATTCGACACGCCCCGGCTGCGTCCAACCGGCTATCAGAGCTTTCAAAGACATCTTCGGCCTTCCTCTTTGCTTCATCTGCGCAATTTTTCGCGCGCTCAACGTCAGATGTCTTTTATCCGACGGATCAAGCTTCAATCAGGTTGTAATGCTTAAGAAAGCGAAGGCCAGTCTTGTCAATTTCTGATTTCAGCGCATCAGAAATGAAAAACTCAGGATTAGCTAGCTTTTCGTCCCGCCACAAATGAGCACCTCGGATTACTTTCGCACTAAGGGCTAGCCCATTGCAGTGCTTCTTGTCGCTCCACGCTGCGTTATAAAATGCCCCAGCACGTCTCCATGCGCCTTCAATGCTCTTCTCTGGAAGAAAAGCATCCAAATACTGACCAATCACCATGAAAAAGTAACTCTTGTCCGGCGTCTTGCCACGCGGCAATTGTACATCCACTGACCAGAACTGGTGCACAGACGGCTCCAATCCCTCGATAATCCCCTTCAGCGCCTCTTCTACGATCATAAATCCACGATTCACAAAGAAGAGGGATGCCAAATTTCTCGGAGTTCTGGGAAGCACCAATTGGGTGGGTTTCTCAAAATCTTCAAAAATTGCCCCCTTGGACGAGTACTTCCGTCCGATTTTGGACCGAAACTTCACAACCCAATCGTCGTATTCGGCGCGTTCTTTGTCTGTCAGAACCTCGTTGAAATGACGTTCGATCTTTTCTTCATAGTCGGCAAAATCCGCCGCTTCCGGTGAATAATCACCACTTCCATATGGAAACAAAACACCCCAAGTCATAAAATCTCTCAAAATCTAGCCTGCTTTGATCAGCACAATGCCAACGGCCAGTTACGGGTGCAATCCTGATCGAAGCATTTCACCTTACGACAACACATTGCCCCCACCAACCGCATCCGCTATCACACCGCCCAACTCAATTTCCCCGACCCAGAGGACGCGACATGGCCGCCTATCAATATGTCTACCACATGCAGGGTGTCTCCAAGACCTATCCCGGTGGCAAGAAGTGCTTTGAAAACATCCACCTGAGCTTTCTGCCCGGTGTGAAAATTGGTGTTGTCGGCGTCAACGGTGCGGGTAAATCGACGCTGATGAAGATCATGGCCGGCCTCGACAAGGACTTCACGGGTGAGGCCTGGGCGGCCGAAGGCGCCAAGGTCGGCTATCTGCCGCAGGAGCCAAAGCTGGACGAAACCCTCAGCGTGCGTGAAAACGTCATGCTAGGCGTGGCCGGGAAGAAGGCGATCCTTGATCGCTATAACGAACTGGCGATGAACTACAGCGATGAAACCGCCGATGAGATGGCCAAGCTGCAGGACGAGATCGACAGCCAGAATCTCTGGGACCTCGACAGCCAGATCGACGTCAGCATGGAGGCCCTGCGATGCCCCGCCGACGACGCCAACATCGCCAACCTCTCGGGCGGTGAAAAGCGCCGCGTCGCGCTGTGCAAACTGCTGCTTGAAGCACCCGACATGCTGCTGCTCGATGAACCGACCAACCACCTGGACGCCGAGACCATCGCCTGGCTGCAACAGCACCTGATCGATTACAAAGGCACCATCCTGATCGTCACCCACGACCGCTATTTCCTGGACAGCATCACCGGCTGGATCCTCGAACTCGACCGGGGCCGTGGTCTGCCGTATGAGGGCAACTATTCCGCATGGCTGGAACAAAAGGCCAAACGGCTGGAGCAGGAAGCCCGCGAGGACAAGTCCAAGCAAAAGACCCTGCAACGTGAACTCGACTGGATGCGTCAGGGACAAAAGGCCCGTCAGGCCAAATCCAAGGCCCGGATCAACGCCTATAACGAGCTGGCAGACCAGTCCGAGCGCGAAAAACTGACCCGCGCCCAGATCGTCATCCCCAACGGCCAGCGCCTTGGCGGCAAGGTGATCGAGGTCGAGGGTCTGGCCAAACACATGGGCGACAAGCAACTGATCGAAAAGCTCGACTTTGCTCTGCCCCCCGGCGGAATTGTCGGTGTCATCGGCCCCAACGGTGCCGGTAAATCGACCCTGTTCAAGATGCTCACCGGTCAGGAACAGCCCGACGCTGGCACCATCACACTGGGCGACACGGTCGAGCTGTCTTATGTCGATCAGTCCCGCGACGACCTGAAAGACAACGACACCGTGTGGGAGGCGATCACCGGCGGCGCCGAGATCATCCAACTGGGCGACGCGCAGGTCAATTCCCGCGCCTATTGCTCGTCCTTCAACTTCAAGGGCGGCGACCAGCAGAAAAAGGTCTCGCTGCTGTCAGGCGGTGAGCGCAACCGCGTCCACATGGCCCGTCTGCTGAAAGAGGGCGGCAACGTCCTGCTGCTCGACGAACCGACCAACGATTTGGACGTGGAAACCCTCCGCGCGTTGGAAGACGCGCTGGTCGATTTCGCCGGCTGCGCCGTCGTCATCTCTCACGACCGCTTTTTCCTCGACCGGATCTGCACGCATATTCTGGCGTTCGAGGGTGATGCTCATGTGGAGTGGTTCGAGGGTAACTTCGAGGACTACGAAGAGGACAAAAAGCGCCGTCTGGGACCGGACGCGCTGGAGCCCAAGCGCTTGAAGCATAAGAAATTTGCGCGGTGATTTAGGCGACAGCGATCTATGACGGCCTACTAACGAAGCGATTCGAAGGAAGCTTCAGAGATTTCTTGTGGATAAAAACACAGACCCAGAACAGTCGCCGACTTGCACAACTTTGTAACCAACTGATTTTTGAATGCTCAGCTTAATAGTCACAAAATATTGTGGACAACTTTGGGGACAACCCAAGATGTGTTGTATTTTTGACTCTTGATCAAATGCATTTATTGAGTCAGTTTCGCAACATACCACATTCGAAATGCGATGCATTGAGAACGGAACGCCCTCGCCATTGGCGAGGGTATTCTGTGGATAACTTCTGGGGAAGTTCAGCGACATATTGTTGAACACACCGGAATTAGGGGAGGGCGGCACACACGCCCCAAAATATTGATTGACAGAACCGCCCCAGCGAGTCAGCTTGGAGGCGGGGATCGCATTTCGAATGTGGTAGTTTGATCGATCTCCAAAAACCGAAACCGTTCATGGAGAATGATCATGACCTATCAGGCGAGAAGCCGAGCCCCTATTGGAACAACTGCACGCACAGGGCAACGATGTCCTGAAAGCGGCGTATGGAAGGTAGTAGGTTCTCCTTCCACTACAGCACCAATCGCCAAGAGCAACGTCATGCCACCGTACGCTGGCAAAGCCGTTACTTGGAAGCTGATCCAACACGCGTAGCGTCAGAAGGGCCGGTATTGCACCGGCCCTTTTCGATTTCTTAACCGCGAGCCACATTCATGCCATATGTAAACTCAAGCGCAATAAGACAAATCGAGTGGAGCGGCGGTACACTTTCTATTTGGTTCCGAGAAAGCGGTAGATACGACTATTTTGGTGTCCCTGAACACGTCTACGATGCGTTTCTGTCTGCACGTTCTAAGGGACAGTTTTATAACGACCATATCAAAGATCGATATTAGCAAGCGTAGGATGGGGTTTCACCCCATCTCTCGCTCAGCGATCATACCCGCACACCCGCACTACCTGTTCCTGCGCACCAAACCACTTCCAAATTCCAACCTCTCAAATGATGGGGTGAAACCCCATCCTACGGCTCTCCGTACATGCCCTCGGTGACAACACCACTCCATTCCGGGTCAACCCGGCCCGCACGAATATCGCGATGGATTGACGAATACGCCCAATCGGTCGGATGCTCCACCAACCCGTGCTTCACCGGATTCCCCCAACAATTCGCCATGTGATTGCGATAATCCGTTTCATCCCGAATGGCATGCTCCCAAAACCGGCGCTGCCATATGCCGGCATCCCCTTTCGCGATTTTCGAATCCGTTCGTAGGGTGGGGTTCCACCCCACCGCTCCCGACGCCTTCGCCCTGAGCGTAAACCGCGCCTTTATCGCACCCCACCGTGTCGAATAATCCGCATCGCCCGGCGGCAAGGTCCAAATCGCGTGCAGATGGTCTGGCAGCACAACAAACGCATCGCACCAAAACGGCCGCTCCTTCTGCGTCACCGCAAAGGCCGCCCGCAAATGTGCCACCTCCTGTGTCAACAAACCCGACGACCGGTCAGTCAAAGACACGGTGAAAAAGAACTTGGCTCCGGGAATGCGGACACGCCGATAATTGCTCATGCCGCGACTTGATCACAAGCGCGGTTAACAGGTTCTGAATCCCGATTGTGTGCTCAGATGGCAATAACCACATCATATAGAAAGCGCTTAAATCGATAACCAAACCCATCGGCGGATTCTTGTACAAGTCGGACAATTGCCCCTCAAACCCTTGTACAAGCCGTACAAAATCCCTTGTCACACGCGTTTCTGGGTGCCATATCAAAGGTGCTTACGTTTTTCTATTTCGACCCACTGTCTCCGTTTCCGGCGCTCAGTCTATCGATACAGACAACGACGCCGGGCTGCCGCAACTCCGTGGGCAGCACATACACAGGAGACACGGATATGCCTGCAGGCACCGTAAAATGGTTCAACACCACCAAAGGCTTCGGCTTTATCGCACCTGAAGAAGGCGGCAAAGACGTCTTCGTACACATCTCGGCTGTCGAGCGTTCGGGCCTCACCGGTCTGGCCGACAACCAGAAAGTCACGTACGAGCTGCGCGCTGGTCGTGACGGCCGCGAGAGCGCCGACGACATCCAGCTGGCCTAAGCTGTTCAAAGGGCGGAGTTTTTCTCCGCCCTTCCCTTGTCTCCCAGAACAATCTCTCGTTGACGGTGTGGCATAGGGAATACATCACAATCGGGTTATCTCTCCCCGGTGATTGACCAAATCGGCTATCATTTCGAAACTAGCGTAATGATTTCTTTGGTCATTTGAGGGAAACCACCATGTTCACACGCCGCGTATTTCTGGCCGGCACTGCTGCCAGCCTGCTGCCGGGCGTCGCCAGCGCCAAGAAAGCGGTCGAGTATGATCCCACGCCGCAATTCGTACGGGTCAAAAAGCAATTCCAACCGGGTCAATTGCTGGTCGTCCCCCGCTCATTCTATCTCTACTACATCACGGAACCTCGCAAAGCAGTTCGCTACGGGTGCGGGGTCGGCAAAGCAGGGCTGGAGTTTACCGGCACGGCTACGGTCGACGTCAAGAAGGAATGGCCCACCTGGCGACCAACCGACGAGATGATCGAGCGCGATCCAGTCGCCTATGGCCGGTTCAAGGATAACGATTATGTTCAACCCGGCGGGAGCGATAACCCATTGGGCGCGCGCGCGTTGTATTTGTTCCAGAACGGGGTCGACACCTATTTCCGAATCCATGGCACCACACAGCCACAGACCATCGGTCGTGCGGCCTCAAACGGCTGTATCCGGATGCTGAATGAGCATGTGATTGATCTATACAATCGGGTGCCAATCGGAACGGTAGTCACAGTGGTCTAAGCCGCCGACCAATCCACATCATCTGCTTCTTCAATCCTGAGCCGACCTTCGGGCCAAGGGCGCGTCAGGCCCTGTGCCTCATCCTCGGACCCATGCAACCAGCATTGCACATCCTTCGCCTCCAGCAGCACGCCCATGCGATGATGGATCGGCTCTACATCGGCATTTGGCTCGCAGGTCACAGCCGCAACCTGATCCACGCGTTGCCCGCCTGGGGCTTCCCAGGTGACCGTGATCGCAGCAAATAATAGCGGTGCGTCATCCTTGGCGGCGATCCGCCATGCCGTTTTACGCCGTTTCTCTCCGGTCCATTCGTACCAGCCATCAACCGGAATGATTGCGCGCCCGACCCCCTCGAATGCACTTTTGTCAAACACCGTTTCCGAGCGGGCGTTGATGATAGTCTCCATCACCGGACGTCCGCGCGCATTGACCCTGCCGACCGGGATCATCCCCCATCGCATCGTCGTCAACCCCTCACCGGTCAGTACGATCACATCCTGACCCGGTTGAATGTTCCTGCGTGCTGGTTGAGGTGCCAGGTTGTTTTCCACATTCAGGAACTGAGCGATCTCGCCAACTGGACGTGTAAGAAAAAACCGGCCCGGCATAGCGTCCTCCTAATCGGCGACCCGTTCAGCAAGCGCCACAACAGAAGGCCCCAAATGGGCAACGATCATCGCAACGCCTTGGGCATTCGGATGGATGCCATCAGATTGCATGAACTGGCGCGCGGCGTCTGGATCACCTTCGGCTGTGAGCCCGTCAAAGAAGCTTTCTGCATAAAGCGCATCATGCTGCTGGGCCAGTTCCGGATACATGGCATCGAAACGTTGTTTGTAATCAACTCCGTAATTACCGGGCGCCTGCATTCCGATTATGAGCACCTCGACACCTGCGGTTTCTGCGGCAACCAGTATTGCCTCAAGGTTGGAGCGGGACACACTCGGGTCGATCCCGCGCAACATATCATTGCCCCCAAGGGCCACAATCATGCCGTCAACCTCAGGTGTCAGCGTCCAATCAACGCGCGCCGCGCCCCCTGCGGTCGTATCCCCGGACACGCCTGCGTTGATCAGTTGGATATCCACCCCATCATCCTGCAGCCAGCGCTGCAATTGCGGCACAAACCCATCCTGCTCTGGTAACCCGTATCCTTGGGTCAGAGAGTCTCCGAGCGCAGCAATCACCACGGGCTGGGCCATCGCTGCAAATCCGCAACAGATGAACACACCTGACATCAAAACCTTGCGCAGTTTCTGTTTCACGCCATATCCCAATGGACCGTACCCCTTTTAATGGCCTGATTGATGACGATACCCGTTCTCACCCTCCAAGATGCCGCATTATCGCTGGATGGCAATGCCGGAAGGGTCGATATCCTGCACGACATCTCTCTGACCGTGAACCAGGGTGAAACTTTGGGGCTGGTCGGTCCTTCCGGCTCGGGGAAATCCTCACTGCTAATGCTGATGGGCGGGTTGGAACAGGCCACCGGTGGCCGCGTTACAGCATTGGGCCATGATCTGACGGAAATGGGCGAGGATGCGCTAGCGAGATTCCGACGAGATGCCATGGGTGTGGTGTTTCAGAACTTCCACCTGATCCCGACGATGACCGCGCTTGAGAACGTGGCCACCCCACTGGAACTTGCGGGGCACAAAGATGCTTTCAAGCGTGCCGAGGCCGAGCTAGAGGCGGTGGGACTGTCTCACCGAAGTGATCACTACCCGGCGCAGTTGTCAGGTGGCGAGCAGCAGCGAGTGGCACTGGCGCGCGCTTCGGCCCCGCGCCCGCAGATTTTGCTGGCTGACGAACCCACAGGCAATCTGGATGAAGCCAACGGATCGGCGATCATTGATCTGTTGTTCGGCCTACGCGACAGGCACGGCGCCACTCTGGTTCTGGTCACACACAGCCATACGCTGGCGCAGAAATGCGACCGTGTTGTCCGCTTGCGGGACGGCCGTATCGCTGAGGAGTCTCAGCGCGAGGCCGCCGAATGAGCCTGCATCTGGCCGGACGGCTGGCGCGGCGCGAGCTGCGTGGTGGGTTACGCGGGTTTCGGGTATTTCTGGCTTGTCTGGCCTTGGGCGTTGCGGCGATTGCAGCAGTCGGCATGGTTCGCCAAGCAATCCAGACCGGCTTGCAGCAAGAGGGTGCATCGCTTCTAGGCGGGGATGCGCAGCTGGAATTCACTTATCGCTTCGCCAACGATCAGGAGCGCGCGTGGATGGAAGGAACCGCGCAGGCAGTGTCCGAAGTTGTCGACTTCCGGTCCATGGCCGTAACGGGCAACGATGCGGGCACGCAACGCGCGCTGACCCAGGTTAAGGCTGTGGATGACGCTTACCCGCTGTTAGGTTCGGCGACACTGAAACCAACGCTGTCTCTGACCGATGCATTTGCAGGCGCCGATGGACTACCCGGCGCGGTTATGGCCCCCTCTCTGATTGACCGTTTGAACCTTACGGTTGGGGACCAGTTTGACCTTGGCACCCAGAGATTTGTTCTTATGGCCGCCTTATCGCATGAACCGGATGGTGCGGCAGATGGGTTCTCGCTGGGACCGCGCACATTGGTTCGAACAGAAGATCTGAAGTCGTCGGGCCTATTGGCTCCGGGCACTCTATTTTCCACCAAATACAGGTTGGATCTGCCTCAGACTGCCGAGCTGGATGCACTGTCGTCCGAGGCGAGGCAGGCTTTTGAGGGAACCGGTATGCGCTGGACCGATGCCCGCAATGGTGCGCCGGGAATTTCTGAATTCGTTGGTCGCCTCGGCGCGTTTCTAGTGCTGGTTGGCCTATCTGGCTTGGCGGTAGGCGGGATCGGTGTATCTGCCGCCGTGCGCGCCTATCTTTCCCAAAAAACGGAAACGATTGCGACACTGCGGACTTTGGGCGCGGATCGGGCCACGATCTTTCAGACCTATATGATCCAGATTGCCGTTCTGTCTGGCATCGGCATTATCATGGGGCTGACCCTGGGTGGGATATTGCCGCTGCTGCTGGCCCCGGTAATCGAAACGCAATTGCCAATCCCCGCAGCGTTCTCGCTGTATCCGCAGCCATTGTTCGAGGCCGCACTTTATGGGGTTCTGACGGCGTTCCTGTTCACACTATGGCCTCTGGCCAGAACCGAAGAGGTGCGCGCGGCAACCTTGTTCCGGGATGCGCTGTCCTCAGCGCGCAGTTTCCCGCGCCTGATCTATGTCGTCGCAACAGCCGTGGGTCTTGCGGTGTTGATCGGATCTGCCGCATGGTTCAGCGGTTCTACCCGGTTGACGTTATGGACCAGCACAGGACTGGCAGGGGCGCTTGCGCTGCTGGCACTTTCTGCATTCGCCGCACGCAAACTCGCCCGGGCAGGCACCCCTTGGGTGCGCGGGCATCCAGCCCTGCGATGGGCCTTGTCCGCCATATCTGACCCGCGCGAGGGCGCGGCTTCGGTGGTTCTGTCCCTTGGGCTCGGTCTTTCGGTTCTTGCAGCGGTAGGGCAGATCGACGGCACCCTACGCAATGCAATTTCGGGGAACCTGCCGGAAGTGGCACCCTCGTATTTCTTCGTGGATATCCAGAAGGACCAGATGCCGGGGTTCAGCGAGCGTCTTGATAACGACCCAGCCGTCACCCGGGTCGAAAGTGCGCCGATGCTGCGCGGGATCATTACCAAGATCAACGGGCAGCCTGCGCGCGATGTTGCAGGCGATCACTGGGTTCTGGATGGTGACCGCGGAGTGACCTATTCCGCCCAACCGCCGCAAAATGCACGCGTCACAGACGGAAATTGGTGGCCTGACGATTATGCAGGCACTCCTCAGGTCAGTTTTGCCGCCGAAGAGGCTGCAGAAATGGGTCTGCAACTGGGTGATGAACTGACGGTTAATATCCTTGGCCGCGACATTACGGCTGAACTGACCTCACTGCGCGAGGTTGATTTTTCCACCGCTGGAATGGGATTTGTCATGTCGATGAACCCATCTGCACTGGCGGGTGCCCCGCATAGCTTCATCGCGACCGTCTACGCAGAAGAGCAGGCAGAGGCCGCCATCCTGCGCGATCTTGCTGGGCAATATCCCAACATCACCGCTGTCCGCGTCCGCGATGCCATCGACCGGGTCTCTGGTTTGTTGGCAGGCTTGGCAGCCGCCACCTCATATGGCGCGGGCGTGTCCTTGCTGACCGGGTTTCTGGTTCTAATCGGTGCTGCAGCCGCAGGAGAGCCCGCGCGCAGATACGAGGCAGCAATCCTCAAAACTCTGGGCGCGAACCGAGGCCGAATTCTACGTAGCTTTGCCTTGCGTGCGGTCCTGTTGGGGGCCGCCGCCGGATGTGTCGCCCTGTTGACCGGCATTGTGGGCGGTTGGGCGGTTGCCACTTATATCTTCGATACAGAGTTCACGATCATCTGGCCATCCGCGTTAGGGATCGTTTTCGCAGGCATTGTCGTAACGCTGGGGGCGGGGATGCTCTTTGCCCTGCGCCCGCTCTCGGTACGCCCAGCCCGCATCCTGCGCGCAAGTGATTGAGTTCAGCGCACGCAGGCGACGGGCTGTAGTATCTTCAACAATTGATCGTTGTCACAAATCAACGCATCGAGTGTGATTTCGTCCAGTGACGCATAAAATACCTCGGCCGCGTCTTGCAGCGCCAACCGCAAGCGGCAGGCATCAGTCAGCGGGCAGGTGTTATCGGCATCTGCGAAGCACTCGGCAATCGGTAAACCGCCTTCGACATGACGGAACACTGACCCGACTCGGATTTGGTCCGCTGAGCGAGCCAGCGTCATACCGCCATTGCGGCCACGTTGGGTGCTGAGATAGTCCAACTGGCTAAGTTGGTTGATCACCTGCGCCAGATGGTTCTCTGAAATATTGCAGACTTCGGCAATCTCGGCTTTCGTCACCAGCCGATCCTGATGTGCGGCGCAATACATCAGAACGCGCACAGCTATATTCGTCCGTTTGGTAATCCGCATAAGGGCCTCCCGAATCTCAAGATGAAGCCTTATTGCATGTCCCGTAAAAAGACTGTTTGACATACATCAATCGTCAAAGAAGGACACGACCCGGATGGCAGACCCCTATTTCTTCGGCTATGGCAGCCTCGTGAACCTGTCGACACACGACTTTCCCGACCCGCGTCCAGCACATCTGAAAGGCTGGCGACGGGCATGGCGGCATACCGATTTGCGCCCGGTCGCGTTTCTGACGGCGATCCCGGATCCTGCGTCAGAGATCGATGGAATGATCGCCCATGTGCCTAATGATGATTGGGCTGCGCTGGATGAACGGGAATGGGCTTATGATCGTGTGCCCGCCACCCAATCGGTAACACATACCTTGACGCAAGCGGCGGAAATCGCCGTCTATGCCGTTCCGCACGACCGACATACCGCGCCCAGCAATCACCATCCGCTGCTTCTGAGTTACATTGATGTTGTCGTGCAGGGTTATCTGAGGGCATTTGGACAGGACGGTGCCGATCGGTTTTTTGCGACAACCGATGGATGGGACGCCCCGATTTTGAATGATCGTGCCGAGCCGCGATATCCCCGGCATCAGCAATTAAAACAGCTGGAAACCGAGTTTGTAGACGACCGCCTGCAACGTGTTTCTGCGCAAGTTTTGCAACCCGGAGAACGAAGAAAGGCAGGCGATTTGCCTGCCTCCTTCGTCTTCTAAAGCTCTGACGCGCTACGTTAGCCGCGCGCGCGGATCACCTGCAGCAGCGGCAACAGGGTTGCCATTTCTGGGCCCCGTTCCATCCCGGTCAGCGCTTTGCGCAGCGGCATAAACAGACCTTTGCCCTTGCGGCCCGTGGTCTCTTTCACAGCCTTGGTCCAAGTCCCCCAGGTATTCGCGTCGAACGGACCTTCGGGCAGCAGGGCCACAGCCTCTGCAATGAACTCACGGTCTTCATCTGCGATCAGAGGTTCTGCCCCATCGCGACACAGCTCCCACCAACCCTTGAGATCGCTCAAAGTGGTGATGTTTTCGCGTGCCATGATCCAAAAGGGCTCGGCCAAATCTGCCGGAACACCTGCCTCAGCAACAGCGTCGGCCACTTCGGTCAGCGGCAGTGATTGCAAGTGTTTCGCGGTCAGTGGGAACAAGTCCTGCACGTCGAACTTGGTTGGTGCCGCGCCAAAACGGTTGATGTCAAACCCCTCGATCAGCTCGGACATCTCAGCACGCAGCTCAACCGGATCAGAGGACCCCAACCGCGCCATCAGGCTAAGCAGAGCCATTGGCTGCACGCCCTGTTCACGCAGATCGCGCAGGGCCAGCGTGCCTAAACGCTTAGATAGCGCCTCGCCCTGCGGGCCTGTCAGCAGCGAGTGATGCGCGAAATGCGGGCAAGTGCCGCCCAGCGCATCGATAATTTGAATCTGTGTCGCGGTGTTGGTCACGTGGTCCGACCCACGCACCACATTAGTCACACCCATCTCGGTATCGTCCACAACGGACGCAATCGTATAAAGAACCTGCCCATCGCCTCGGATCAGCACTGGATCAGAGACCGAGGCAGCATCGATCGAGATATCGCCCAGAATGCCATCATTCCACTCGATGCGCTCATGGTTCAGTTTGAACCGCCAGACCCCATTGCCCCGCTCAGCGCGCAGCGCCTCTTTCTCGGCGTCTGACAGGTTCAGCGCAGCGCGGTCATATACCGGGGGCCTGCCCATGTTCAGCTGCTTCTTGCGCTTGAGGTCCAGCTCGGTCGGCGATTCAAACGCCTCATAGAACCGGCCCATCTCACGCAGCTTGTCGGCGGCTTCGGCATAACGGTCCAGGCGGTCAGACTGACGTTCGATCCGATCCCAGTGCAGACCCAGCCACTCCATATCCTGCTTGATCGCATCGACATATTCTTCTTTTGACCGCTCAGGATCAGTGTCATCGATACGCAGAATGAACGTGCCGCCAGCCTTGCGGGCGATCAGATAGTTCATCAGGGCAGTGCGCAGGTTGCCCACATGGATGTAACCGGTGGGCGACGGGGCAAAACGGGTCGTGGTCATGGAAGTCTCCTGTTGGCGCGGCTCATCTCACATGGGCGTGTTTTTGTCCAGCAGGGGCTTTCAGGTCGGCTCAACCGGCCACAGGCTATCCAGACGCTCAAGTCCGGCTTTGATAAGCTCGGACAGCACGTCCAGGTCGATATCCGGCAGCTTGTTCACATAGAGGCAGGACTTGCCCAGTTTATGCTTGCCCAATCTCGGCAGAATATCTTGGAAATCACCGTATCCCGGCATGATATAGATGGAATGCGCGGTTTTGCGCGGCGAAAACCCGGTTGCCAGAAAATCGCCCTCGCGTCCTGAGGCATAGCGGTAGTGATACTTGCCATAACCGATGATCGATGGACCCCACATCACAGGAGCAAACCCGGTGACTTCGCGAAACAGCCCGTCCAGCACCTGCGCCTCTTCCGCCTTGCGTGTCGGTTGCACCGCTGCAAGGAAAGCACCGACGCTGTGTCCGGTGGGTTGGGTTTTGTTCTCTGATCGCGTCATGAACAAAAATTAACACGTAATGTTCATCCGCACAGCCCATGTGTTGTGTCTATATACTGGCCAAGTACTTGCGCTGACCTATTTCTATCACTGGCGTTCTGACAGGGAGACTTAGACATGACCATCAAATTGACACGCAGAGCCGCTTTGGGTGCCGCAGCCGCATTACCTTTTGCTTCCGTTGCCGCACCAGTGTTGGCGGCAGGCGAGCAGGCCAAAGCAAACTCGACCATCGCCAAATCATTTAAGCTGGGCGATTTCACGGTCACGACTTTGCTTGACGGCAGCGTCCCCCGTGACGACCCGAAGGCGCTGTTCGCCGCGGATGTAGCGGAAGATCAATTTGCAGCCGTCTCTGCAGAAAACTTTGTTCCTACTGATATCGCGCAATTCTTCTTCACGCCCACACTGGTCCATACCGGCGCTGAACTGGTGTTGTTTGACACAGGGTTGGGCCAAGGCGGGATTCAGGCGGCACTGGCTGACGCTGGTGTAACACCCGACCAGATTGATGTGGTTGTGATCACCCACATGCACCCCGACCACATCGGCGGCATGACAACGAATGAAGCGCCAACATTCGCGAACGCACGCTTTGTCACGGCCGCGCCGGAGTACAATTTCTGGTCTGCGATGGATGCGGGGAACCGAGTTGGAGATATGGTTGCAGCAAAAGTCACACCTCAGGCCGAGAAGATGACGTTTCTTGAAGATGGCGGAGCCGTAACTCCGGGGATTACAGCCATGGCGGCGCATGGGCACACACCTGGCCACACGGTTTTCCATCTGGAAAGCAATGGCCAACGCCTGGTTCTGACGGCGGATCTGGCAAACCACTATGTCTGGTCTTTTGCTCATCCCGAATGGCCATTCAGCTTTGACATGGATGCTGCTGCCGCAACCGCTTCGCGACGGAACGTGCTGGGTATGCTCGCGGCCGACAAAGTGCCCATGATCGGGTATCACATGCCCTTCCCTGCTGCCGGATATGTTGAAACCCGTGGTGACGGCTTCCGCTTCGTGCCGGTCAGCTATCAGATGATGGGCTAAGCTTTAATAACCTGCGTCCGGCCGCACTTTTGAACCATCCGTGAAACGGGACAGACGAAAGGCGGTCGGATCAACGATAGGCGAGATGCCGGTGACGATATCGGCCATCAACCGACCTGCGGCGGGGCCAATCCCGAAGCCATGGCCGGAAAAACCGGTCGCGATGTGAAGGCCCGGCACCTCATCCACATCGGAGATTATCGGAATTGCATCCGGGGTTACATCGATCAACCCGGCCCAGCTTTGGACGATCTCTGCGCCTTCAAGCACAGGCATCGCTTTGCGGGCGCTGGACCAAACCCGCCGCAAGACTTTTTGCGAGGGGTCGGGATCCAACACCCGGCAGAGCTCGAACGGGGTGACATCGGTCGGCAACCAGGCTCTGTCCTGTTTGGCTTCGGTCATCCAGCGGCGGGACAGTCGAAAACGCAAGGAACGCCACTCTAGCCGGAAAGCGGGTAGAAACTGCAATCCAAGGCGGAAACTGTCAGGGACGATATCCGCGATATTCTCATGGCCAGATGCGATGGTGTAACCACCGTCCGAGCGCTTTCGAATCGCAAAATCATCACTCCAGAGCGATACTTCAGGACCCGGCTCAACCGGCGAGGTTCGCATGACGGTATTCAACACTTTTAGCTGGGGCAGAGCGATCCCTGTGTTACCCGCAAACAGCCGCGACCAGGCTCCGCCCGCGAGCACAACCTGACTGCAGCTCACACGGCCACGTTCGGTAAAGACACCCGCGATCCGACCAGCCTCAAGATCGACGCTTCGAACTGCGCATTGCGTCATGATCGCGGCTCCGCGATCACGGGCCCCTTCAGCGATGGCGGGTGCAGCCCATTGCGGTTCGGCCCGTCCATCCTGCGGCATGTAAAGTCCCGACCGCAACTTCATGGTATTGTCTGGTAACAACGCGTCCAGCTCAGGGCCGGCGACCATGCGGGCACCGGTTTGCAGCCCGTCGACGTGGTTCAACCACTGCGTCAGCTTGTCATCGTCCCGCGCCCCTGATGCACCAAACAGAATTCCCGATTGGGCATAACCCGTGGCCCGCCCGATGCGCCCCTCCAATCCGCCCCACATGCGAATGGATTCCTGCATCAACGGAATCTCGCGCGGGTCGCGAATACCCAGCCGAACCCAGCCCCAATTGCGTGAGCTCTGTTCGCCGGCAATCCGGCCTTTTTCGCATAACAGAACAGAAACGCCCCGATCGGCCAGTTCCAATGCCGTCGAGACACCGATAATTCCGCCACCAATGACAACGACATCTACGGATTTAGGATGGGTGAAATCAGATTCGACAGGTGTCGGAGTAGGGCCAGGCATCAACCGCTCGGAATTTATTCATCGAACGACATCCAGCCTGAGAACCGTTGTGCTGACAATGCAAAAAAGAAGCAGTTCGGCCAATTGCCAAAACCTGTGGCCGTTCAGCCAATGCGCGGCGGTTGACGCCACGCATGCACGCTTAAATCAGGCAGCGCCCGACAATTGCGCCCATGTCTGGCGCAGGATTGAGCGACGGCCAGTATCGGCCTTTGCCGCAAGACCCTCTTGTGATTTCAAGGGCGGAAATTCTGAACGCGCCGGTGCACTATCTGCGACTGGTTTCGAGGCTGGTGCCTCTTGGTTCAAAATTTCTGCGATTGAAGCGTCCAGCGAATCTTCATCCAGTTCGCGTGGCGAAGATTCCATTGTCCTCCACGGCAACGGATTATGAAGCGATTTATCGTATCCATTCGTCATTTGACCACCAACATCTTTACTGACACCCCAAACACGGATGCCCTTATCCAGATCAACAATCACGGTCGCAGGTTCTGAAAACAGCAGAGCAGCTTACCGGATTACGTCACATCCGCCCCATATGAGGCGAACCCCTGTCACAAATGTGGCAAAAAATAGGCCTAAACACAAGTCAAACCCGCACATCTGCCCTGCAACCAATTGTGTTTTATAAACAATTCAGGGCAGAAAACTTGATTGCTAAGAATCCGGCAACAATGATTGAGGAATGCGGGCTGAAACCTAGTTCCTATCCCGCCAGCGATTTACGATCGGATAGCGACGGTCCAGCCAGAAGGCGCGTGGCGTTAGCCGCGTCCCCGGCGCAGATTGGAAGCGCTTGTATTCGCTGATGTAAATCAGGTGTTCAACTCGCCGTGCTTCGGTCTCATCAAACCCGGCCGCTACGCAATCAGCGACTGAGCCATCTTGATCCACCAGGATATCCAAAATGGCGTCCAGCACAGGGTAATCCGGCAGGCTGTCGCTGTCTTTCTGATCTTCACGCAATTCGGCGCTTGGCGGTTTGTCGATGACCGAGGGACGGATAACTTCACCCACGGGACCCATCATCCAATCCCGGTGATTGGCGTTGCGCCATCGACAGGTTTCGAACACGCGGGTTTTGTACAGATCCTTGATCGGGTTGTAGCCCCCGTTCATGTCCCCGTAAATTGTGGCGTACCCTACCGCGATCTCTGACTTATTGCCTGTGGTCAACAACATCTCGCCAAACTTGTTCGAAATCGCCATTAACAGCAGCCCGCGCAGGCGGGACTGAACATTTTCCTCGGTCAGATCCTCGGCATGCCCTTCGAACAACGGTGCCAAAGTCTCAGTCACTGCAGCCCGGCCCTGAGAGATTGGCACAAAATCAAAATGCACGCCCAGCGCCTTGGCGACCGCTTCGGCATCATCCAAAGAGCTTTGGCTGGTGTATTCCGAAGGCAGCATCACGCAGCGCACATTATCCGCACCGATGGCGTCCACAGCAATCGCCGCCACAAGCGCCGAATCGACACCACCGGACAGGCCAAGCACCGCTTTTTCAAAACCGGTTTTGCCCATGTAGTCGCGCAGGGACTGCACCATCGCGCGGTAATCCTGCTCCCATTCGTCAGGTTGCGGCACCACCTCGCCGGGGTCAATCCGCCAGCCATCATCGCCGCGCAGCAGGTCGACATTCTGGATCGCCTCGTCAAAGACCGGCATACGGAACGCAAGCTCTCCGCCCGGGTTCAGCCCAAAAGTTGCACCGTCGAACACCTGATCATCTTGCCCGCCAACCATGTTTAAATAGATCACCGGCAAACCTGTCTCGACCGTGCGCGCCACCATTTGATTCAGACGGATATCATATTTATTTCGGAAATAAGGCGACCCGTTGGGGATCAGCAGAAACTCGGCCCCGGTTTCCTCCAACGTCTCGGCCACATCTTCATGCCAGCCATCCTCGCAGATCGGGCTGCCAACCCGGACATTGCCAACCGCATAGGGGCCACCCATCGGGCCCGCATCGTAAAGGCGGACTTCATCAAACACCGTCTCATTCGGCAAGTGATGTTTGAGCACCTTGCTGACAATCTGCCCACCTTTGAGGATCAGGTAAGCGTTATAGAGCTTTCCGCCCTCAACCCAAGGCCCGCCGATTGCTAGTGCAGGACCATCGGCACACGCTTCAGCCAGCGTCTGCACCGCATTCATCGCCGCCCGGTGAAAGACAGGTTTCATCACCAGATCCTGGGTATTGTATCCCGTAACAAACATTTCGGGCAAAGCCACCAGATCAGCCTGTGCCTCAAGCCCTTTCTGCCATGCGGCTTTGGCCTTGGCGGCATTGCCTTCGATGTCCCCGACGGTGGGGTTCAATTGTGCCAGCGTGATACGGAAACGGTCGGCCATTTTTGCCCTCTTGCCCTCATCAGTCATTCAGGGATTTAGCAGATCACAGCGCGAGTAAAAGGCAAATGCGGCAAAAGCCGTTGCCCTGCCCCCGGCGGTATCCTAGTTTTGCGCCAACACTCACGCGTGACGAAACCCGCAGGCAGGTACAAATATGAAAGCGATCCGCACATCCCTTACTGCTGCAACGATGGCCATGCTGGCAACCTTCGCGGTAGCCCAGCAGGACAGTCAGATCGTTATCGAAGACGACGAGGTCGGAGGTGTCTATGAAGGCACGTTCGAAAACGGCCTGCGGCATGGCACCGGCACTTACCGGCTGCCCAGCGGATTTGAATACTCTGGCCAATGGGTTGAAGGAGAAATTCAGGGGCGGGGCACAGCGCGATATGATAGCGGCGCGATCTACGAAGGCGATTTCGTCAAGGGCCAGCCCGACGGGCGCGGCAAGATCGTGTACCCCGATGGCCGGACCTATGAAGGGGAATGGACCAATGGAACGATCAATGGCACCGGGATTGCGATGTATTCCAGTGGCCTGCGTTACGAGGGCGGCTTCAAGGACGCCCAATACCATGGTCAAGGCGTCTTAACCGGCACGGATGGGTCCGTTTATGAGGGCGACTGGGTTGATGGCCAGAAAACTGGCAGCGCAAAGATCACCTATGCCGATGGCAGCAAGTACGAAGGCGAAATCAAGGACGGGCGACGGCATGGTCAAGGCAGTCAGGTCTGGGTTGACGGTTTAACCTATGACGGAACCTGGGCCGAGGATCAGATGTCGGGAACAGGCCGTCAGGTTCAGCCCAACGGAGACGTCTATGAAGGCGAACTGGTCAATAATCGTCGACAGGGCCAAGGCAAGTCCATCTATGCCAACGGCGCCACCTATGAAGGCGACTATGCCGATGACCAACGCCATGGTCAGGGCTCCTACAAGGGTAGTGACGGCTTTCAGTACACCGGTGCTTGGCAGCGTGGTCAGATCGAAGGCCTGGGTGAGATGATCTATCCCGATGGCTCGGTCTATGTTGGCGATTTTCAAGACGACCTGCCCCACGGCAAAGGACAGACCACTTATCCGGATGGTTCGATCTATGACGGCGACTGGATCGCCGGCGTCTTCGAAGGCACCGGCACCGCAACCTACCCCAACGGCACCGCGTATACAGGCACGTTTAAAAACGCCCGCTTTGACGGACGGGGCGTTCTGACCTTTGCCAACGGCTATCGCTATGATGGGGACTGGGCGGACGGTATTCGACAAGGCAAAGGCAAAGCCACATTTCCAGATGGCATTGTCTACGAGGGCGATTTCCTTGATGGTAAGCGCCATGGCACGGGAACTCTCACCCGCCCTGGCGGTTTCAGCTATACAGGCGAGTGGGCGGACGGAAAAATCAACGGCACCGGCACCGCGACTTATGAGACCGGAGATATCTACGAGGGCACCTTCCTGGACAACAAACGCCACGGCGAAGGCACTATGCGTTTCGCAGGCGGTGAAGTCGAAACGGGTGTCTGGGAGAACGATACGCTGGCACGTGAATCCGAAAACGCGACTGCCACTCCTGATCCTGACACTGGACCTGATCCTGACATCGGAAACGAGGCGTCAGAACCAGAACCCGATGCGGAAAGCTCGGATTCCAGCAACAACTAGGCATGCCTTACCAAGGCACACGTTTCCCCGCCCAATCATAGAAATTGCCAGTTTCGCTTGGCGTCAGCGCATCAATCACTGCAAGCAAATTCGCGGCAGCTTCTTCGGGTTCGACCGCCGGGTGGCGTCCGAGGTATTTTTGGGTAAAGGCCGTCTTGACCGTGCCGGGATGTAACGCAACACAAACGGCTTTTTTGTGGGTACGGGCCAGTTCGATCGCAGTGGTGTGGACGATCTGGTTCACCGCAGCCTTTGCTGCGCGATAACTCACCCAACCACCTAGACGGTTGTCTTCGATTGACCCGACACGCGCCGACAACACGACAATGACCGAATTCCGATCACGCGGCAACAGCCGGCGCGCCTGTTTCAGCACCAATGCCGGGCCAACCGCATTCAAGGCGAACTGGTCTAACATCCCAGGCGCTGAAACAGCGCGCATCGACTTTTCCGGTTCGGCCCCGTTAATCTCAAGCGCCCCTGACGCGACTATGACCAGATCAAACGGCCCGGCGACCTGTGAAAGCATGTGTTCGGCAACTTCGGGATCGGCCAGGTCGAACCCATCGTCGGATCTGGACAAGCCCGTCACCTCGACGCCTTGCGCCTGCAAGTTGTCGCTTAGTGCGCGCCCGATTCCACCAGTGGCGCCAATGATCAATGCGGTTTTCATAGAACCAGAGTTAGGCGAAAACCCTGTGTCTTCAACAATTCGCCCAAATACTGTTCCGGTTCATTTTCTCGCTTTTCATTCGCGGCGTGCCCTGTATAAGCTGATGCCCATGATCAACCGCGCAGATATCGCATTTGCTGACGCCGCACCCCGTGGTGCGTTGCTGCGCGGTCTACTGATCCTAATCCGCCTCTGAGCGTGCCATCCGGCGCGCCCGCTCAGAGGAGGACGCCCGCGCGCCAATAGGCTTTAGGACAGAAGAAGAAAGAGTATCCCATGACCAACGTAACCGACCAAGACCACGTCGTGATCTTCGATACAACTTTGCGCGATGGCGAGCAGAGCCCCGGCGCCACCATGACCCACAATGAAAAGCTGGAGATTGCCGAGCTGCTCGATGAGATGGGTGTCGATATTATCGAGGCCGGGTTCCCAATCGCTTCCGAAGGTGACTTCAAAGCGGTCTCCGAAATCGCCGAGCGTTCGAAAAACAGCCGCATCTGTGGTTTGGCCCGCGCCAATCTCGCCGATATCGACCGCTGTTGGGAGGCCGTGAAACACGCCGACAAGAACCGGATACATACGTTCATCGGCACCTCTCCGCTGCACCGTGCCATTCCGAACCTGACGATGGACGAGATGGCCGACAAGATCCACGAAACGGTCAGCCATGCGCGCAACTTGTGCGAAAACGTGCAGTGGTCGCCGATGGATGCAACTCGGACCGAGTGGGACTATCTGTGCCGCGTGATCGAGATTGCCATTAAGGCAGGTGCGACCACAATCAACATCCCCGATACTGTTGGATATACAGCACCGGTCGAAAGCGCCGATCTGATCAAACGCCTGATCGAAACGGTGCCAGGCGCAGACGAGGTGATCTTTGCCACCCACTGCCACAACGATCTTGGCATGGCGACCGCGAACTCGCTGGCCGCTGTCGCAGGCGGGGCGCGACAGATCGAATGTACCATCAACGGGCTTGGTGAACGTGCCGGTAACACTGCGCTGGAAGAGGTTGTGATGGCCCTGCGTACCCGCAATGACATCATGCCTTGGCACACCGGCATTGATACCACCAAGATTATGCACATCTCACGCCGGGTGGCGACTGTGGCGGGCTTTCCGGTCCAGTTCAACAAGGCCATCGTTGGTAAGAATGCGTTTGCCCACGAAAGTGGCATCCATCAGGACGGGATGCTGAAGAACCGCGAAAATTTCGAGATCATGCGCCCCGAGGATATCGGCCTTTCGGGAACGTCTTTGCCACTTGGCAAACATTCCGGGCGCGCGGCATTGCGCGACAAGCTTGAGACGCTGGGCTATGAGGTCGGGGATAATCAGCTCAAGGATATCTTCGTGCGGTTCAAGGATCTGGCCGACCGCAAGAAAGAGGTCTTTGACGATGACCTGATCGCTTTGATGTCTCTGGATGACGACGATGATCGCCTGCAACTGGTATCTATGAAAGTGACCTGCGGCACTGGTGGTCAGGCTGAATCAACGGTCGAGCTTGAGTTTGATGGTAAAGATGTCATCGCCACTGAACATGGCGACGGTCCGGTGGACGCGACATTCAGGGCAATCCGTGCGATTTACCCGAACCAGGCCCATTTGCAGCTGTATCAGGTGCATGCGGTAACCGAAGGCACAGACGCGCAGGCCACAGTTTCGGTACGACTGGAAGAGGATGGCATGATCGCCACAGGCCAGTCGGCAAACACCGACACGGTTGTCGCATCTGCCAAGGCCTATATCCACGCGCTAAACCGCCTGATCATGCGCCGCGAAAAGGCGGGCCCCGGGGCAGATACGCGTGAGATCAGCTACAAAGATCTGACCTAATCAATCGGCGGAGGCTCCCGCACCCGCGATGGCCCGGCTTCGCCGAACCTTCTTGGGTTTTGGGCCCGGCAGCGCGCCCCTGGCGCGCTGCCGGGCCCAACGCGCTTGACGGCATCTCTGATGCTGGCAAACGGGGCGGGAGCATTTCTGTCCATTTGTGTGAGCTCTATCAAAGTTCCGCGAATAACCCTGAAATACGGCGCATTTCGTCTTCAATACCAAAGGGCGCATTCAGCATGAACATACCAGACCCAACCATGCGATGCCCCTCACGCGCAGGAGGGAACGTCACTTCGTGGCAAATCGCCTTTGGGTAATCCATGGAATTCAATGTTGAAATCATAGAACTATGTCGCCCGTCCGTCAGAAGCGGATACCAAAGCGCGATCACACCAACATTCCACTTACGATGCAGCTTGGCGATGATCCCCGGTAACCGAGCATAATCGGCTTTCACCTCATAGCTCGGATCGATAAGCATCAAACCCCGACGAGGCGTCGGCGGCAGCAACGATTGTACCAAGTCAAACCCATCGTGCTGATAGACCTTCGCACCATAGGGCGACAGCGTCATTGAAAGGGCCGCATATTCCTGTGGGTGCAATTCGGCGAAATGCAGACTGTCTTGTTCGCGAAGAAGATTAGCCGCTACAAGCGGTGACCCCGGATAGGCCGCTGCGCCGTGGCGGGCCTGTACCGCTTCCAGCACTTGAGCCATCGGATGGTCGGGATCAAACCAGCCCTCACGCTGAGCCCGCGCCGTTCCTGAAGCCGCTTCGCCGGTTCGAACGGCTTCGGCCGTGTCTAGCTGATACAACCCGCGCCCGGAATGGGTCTCTATATAGCTGAGCGGCTTGTCCTTCCGAGTCAGATATCGCAGCGTCCACGCCAACAATGCGTGCTTTTGTACATCAGCCAGATTGCCAGCGTGGTAAATGTGTTGATATGAGAGCATTTTGCCTTCTAAAGTCCCCATCAATAAGGCGGAAAGGTGCTGACTATCGCGGAATCAGCCCTTTTACCGGGCGAGTTGGCACCCTATAAGGCATCCGTCCCGGAACCGTCGAGTCGCGGGCAGTGGAAATTCTGACAAACGGGATCAGTAAAATATGGGCATCTTCGGCAATCTGGGCGGCCTGTTCTCAGCGGACATGGCAATTGACCTCGGAACAGCAAACACGCTGGTTTATGTCAAGGGGCGCGGCGTGATCCTGTCTGAGCCTTCGGTTGTGGCGTATCACGTCAAGGATGGTGTCAAGAAAGTGCTGGCTGTCGGCGAGGATGCGAAGCTAATGCTGGGCCGGACTCCTGGCTCGATCGAAGCGATCCGCCCGATGCGCGAAGGCGTGATTGCCGACTTTGACACCGCTGAAGAGATGATCAAGCATTTTATTCGCAAAGTGCACAAGCGTTCCACATTCTCAAAGCCAAAAATTATCGTCTGCGTCCCACATGGCGCGACACCCGTTGAAAAACGC
The DNA here is from genome assembly GCF_947500045.1 of uncultured Ruegeria sp. Taxonomy (GTDB): domain Bacteria; phylum Pseudomonadota; class Alphaproteobacteria; order Rhodobacterales; family Rhodobacteraceae; genus Ruegeria. The sequence continues at coordinate 67,434 of NZ_CANMQQ010000004.1, forward strand.
GCGATCCGTCAGTCGGTTTTGTCCGCAGGTGCGCGTCGCGCCGGTCTGATCGCGGAACCAATTGCGGCTGCCATCGGCGCCGGGATGCCCATCACCGATCCGACCGGCAACATGGTCGTCGATATTGGCGGCGGAACCACCGAAGTGGCGGTTCTGTCACTTGGCGACATCGTCTATGCCCGTTCGGTCCGCGTGGGCGGTGACCGGATGGATGAGGCGATTATTTCGTATCTGCGTCGACAGCAGAACCTGCTGGTGGGTGAATCCACGGCTGAGCGGATCAAAACCACCATCGGCACTGCCCGTATGCCTGACGATGGCCGAGGCCAATCGATGCATATCCGGGGCCGCGATCTGCTGAACGGTGTGCCAAAAGAAATCGAGATCAGTCAGGCCCAGGTAGCCGAAGCGTTATCCGAACCTGTACAAGCCATCTGTGAGGCGGTGATGACCGCGCTGGAAACCACGCCGCCCGATCTGGCGGCGGACATCGTGGACCGGGGTGTGATGCTGACAGGCGGCGGTGCGCTGTTGGGTGATCTGGACCTCGCCCTGCGCGAACAGACCGGTCTGGCCGTGTCGATTGCCGATGAAAGCCTGAATTGTGTGGCTTTGGGCACCGGCAAGGCGCTGGAATACGAAAAACAACTGCGCCACGCGATTGACTACGAAAGCTAAGGCGCGCACCTTTATGGGGTAAAACTCGGGCACGAGCAGCACGGGAAGGAGTCCTGTGGCAAAGGACCGATCACAGCGCGACGAATACACGACACCCCTGCGCCGTTTGCTTTTGGGGATCGTTGTTTTATGCCTGCTTGCAATCTTTCTGGTTTGGCGTATCGACAGCCCGCGCGTCGAACGATTCCGCGCTCAGGTGGTGGACAAGGTTGTACCGTCGATGGAATGGGCGATGGTTCCAGTTACAGCGGTGGTTAACCTGTCGCGTGACTTCCAGAGCTACCAGCGCCTCAGCGAACAAAACCAGGAATTGCGTAGCGAATTGCGCCTGATGCGCGCCTGGAAAGAGGCCGCACTGCAGCTAGAGCAGGAAAACGCGCGCCTGCTGGATCTCAACAACGTGCGGCTTGACCCACGGCTGACCTATGTCACAGGCGTTGTGATGGCGGACAGCGGTTCGCCCTTCCGGCAGTCGGTTTTGCTGAATGTTGGCGAGCGGGACGGCATCGTGGATGGCTGGGCGACAATGGATGGGATCGGCGTCGTGGGTCGCATTTCGGGCGTCGGCCCTGATACGGCCCGCGTGATCCTGATGACCGATGCGTCCAGCGCCATACCCGCCACCATCCAACCATCGGGTCAGACTGCGCTGATCACCGGTGACAACACTTCGGCACCTGCGGTGGAATTCCTGGAGAACCGGGAACTCGTTCGCCCCGGTGACCGCGTTGTGACATCGGGCGATGGCGGCGTGTTTCCGGGCGGGTTGCTGATTGGCCAGATCACGGTCGATCCCGGCGGCAGGTTGCGCGTGCGGCTGTCCGCCGATTTTGAGCGGCTCGAGTTCCTGCGCGTCTTGCGCTATCAATCAGCCCCCCCAATTACAGAGTCCGGAGATATCGTTGGCCCGCGCCAACCCGAGGCATCATTGACCCCGCAAGAGCTCAACGATGGATAGGTCTACCTCATACCTTTGGGCCAAACGCGGCCTGTATGTTGCGCTGTCGGTCCTAGTGATGTTTCTGCATCTGCTTCCGCTGGACACAAAACCTGATCGCCTGCCTTTTCCCGACATATTGGTCGCGCTTACATATGCTTGGGTTTTGCGGCGGCCTGAATATGTACCAATCCTAATGATCGCCATCATCATGTTCACGGCGGATTTGCTGTTGCAACGCCCACCCGGCCTGCTGGCCGCCCTGGTTGTTCTGGGGGCAGCATATCTGCATTCCACGTCAGCTGGCATGAAAGACGCCGGATTTGTCGGTGAATGGACAACGGTCGGAGCCGTCATCACGGCAGTGTTTGTGCTTAATCGTCTCATTCTTGGTATTCTGTCGGTACAACAGGCGACACTGGGGCCGGTGGTGGTGCAAGTGGTTTTGACAATTGCAATCTACCCCGTGATGGTTTTGCTGAGCCAAAGCGCCTTTGGCGTACGCCGCAAATCAGTTGCCGATAGCGGAATGCCACGGGTACGACCATGAAGCAGCGCAATCCAAAGCCTCAAGGCCTTGCTTACAAACGTCTGCCACGCCGCGCTTTGATCCTGGGTGGTTTGCAGGTGGCCTTTGTCGGCGGCCTGGCTGCCCGGATGCGGTTCATGCAGGTCGATCAGGCGGATGAATACCGCCTGCTGGCCGAAGAAAACCGCATCAACATCCGCCTGATCCCGCCGACGCGGGGCCGGATCTATGACCGGACCGGACAGATTATTGGACAAAATTCGCCATCTTATCGCATCGTGATCGTGCGCGAAGACGCAGGCGACATTGACAAGGTCATCGCCAAGCTGTCCGAACTAATCCCTCTGACGCAGGACGAGATTGAGCGCGCCAAAACGGAAATGCGCCGTTCAGCCCCGTTCCTGCCAGTCACACTGGCCGATCAGGTCACGTGGGAGGATATCTCGAAGGTTGCCGTCAACGCCCCTGCCCTTCCCGGTGTCACGCCCGAAGTGGGCTCGACCCGCCAGTATCCGCGGTATGAAGATTTTGCCCATGTGGTGGGCTATGTCGGCCCCGTCAGCGATTACGACCTGAGCCAGATTGATGACCCCGAGCCGGTGCTGCACATTCCCCGCTTCCAGATCGGGAAAGTCGGATTAGAGGCCAAACAGGAAATTAGCCTGCGTGGTAAAGCGGGGGCCAAGCGTGTCGAAGTCAACGCCACGGGCCGCGTCATGCGAGAACTGGACCGTCAAGAAGGCCTTGCCGGGGCCGACCTGCAACTATCTGTTGATGCCGATCTTCAGCAATACGCCCAGGCCCGACTGGCTGGGGAAAGCGCCGCAGCCGTCGTGATCGACTGCGAGACCGGCGATATCCGTGCCATCAGCTCGGCCCCAAGTTTCGATCCCAACCTGTTCGTGCGCGGTATTTCAGTGGCTGACTATCGCGCGCTGACAAATAACAAATATCGCCCACTGGCCAATAAAACGGTGCAAGGCACCTATCCCCCCGGATCGACCTTCAAGATGATCACCGCCATGGCCGCGCTTGAGGCTGGCGTGATCAGCCCCTCCAACACGGTCTATTGCCCGGGCCATCTGAAAGTAGGCAGCCGCCGGTTCCACTGCTGGAAACGTGGCGGGCATGGCACTGTTGACCTTGAAACTTCGCTGAAGCGCAGCTGCGATGTCTACTACTACGACGTGGCTCTCCGTGTCGGAATCGACAGGATATCCGAGATGGCGCGCATATTTGGACTGGGCGTCAAACATGACATTCCCATGTCCGCCGTTGCCGCGGGACTGGCGCCCAATCAGGAATGGAAACAACGTATTCACGGGCAGGAATGGTTGGTGGGTGACACCGCCAACGCCTCGATCGGTCAGGGGTTCATGCTTGCTTCGCCGTTGCAACTGGCGGTTATGACGGCGCGGCTGGCCACAGGTCGGGCGGTAACACCTCGGCTGGTACGTTCGATGAACGGCATCGAACAGCCCTCGGGCGCAGGAGAAGCGCTGCCGATCAACCGCAACAATCTTGAGCAGGTGCGCAAAGCGATGTTCACGGTTTCGAACAATCGGCGTGGTACCGCATATCGCAGCCGGATCATCGCCGATGAATTCCGCATGGCCGGAAAAACCGGCACGAGCCAGGTTCGCAACATCACCAAAGCTGAACGCGCCGCAGGGGTGATCCGCAACGAAGACCTGCCGTGGGAGCGTCGCGACCACGCATTGTTCGTCAGTTTCGCACCGTATGACAATCCGAAATACGCAGTGGCCGTGGTCGTGGAACATGGCGGCGGCGGCTCCAAGGCCGCAGCCCCTGTAGCGCGCGACATCATGTTGCAAGCGCTCTACAACGGCACACCCCCGCTCGAAGCCTATCCGGCAGGCGACCGCGGGCGGATCAAAGAACAGCAGAAACGGCTAGAGGGTGATCGTCGCCCCAAGGCGCGTCCCGACGAAAAGGACCGCGCATGAGCTATCTTGAATATGCCGTCAAATCCACGCCGTCGGGGTTTCGCAAGTTTCTGTATATGAACTGGCCGCTGACGCTGCTGTTGATCAGCGTCGCCAGTGCAGGTTTCCTGATGCTGTATTCCGTGGCGGGCGGATCTTGGATGCCATGGGCCGAACCCCAGTTGGAAAGGTTCGGGCTGGGTCTGACGGTCATGTTCATTATTGCTTTGGTGCCGATCTGGTTTTGGCGAAATATGTCGGTTGTGGCCTATCTCGGCTCAATTGGCTTGCTGATCGTCGTCGAACTCTTTGGCACCATCGGCATGGGTGCCCAGCGCTGGATCGATCTGGGGTTCATGCGTTTGCAGCCCTCGGAGGTGATGAAGGTTGCGCTGGTGATGGTACTGGCCGCCTATTACGACTGGCTGCCCGCACATAAAACATCACGTCCGCTTTGGGTGATTATCCCGGTCATTTTGATCGTTATCCCCACATTCATGGTGCTGCGCCAGCCGGATCTCGGCACCTCGATCCTGCTGTTGGCTGCTGGCGGAGGCCTGATGTTTCTGGCCGGAGTTCACTGGGCCTATTTCGCCGCCGTGATTGCAGCTGGGGTTGGACTGATCGCCACTGTGTTCAACAGCCGTGGGACGGAATGGCAGCTGCTTAAGGATTACCAGTTTCGGCGCATCGACACCTTCCTCGATCCGTCTACCGATCCGTTGGGGGCGGGATACCATATCACGCAGTCCAAGATCGCGCTTGGTTCAGGTGGCTGGAATGGTCGCGGATTTATGCAAGGCACCCAATCTCGGCTGAACTTCCTGCCTGAGAAGCACACCGATTTCATCTTTACCACTCTGGCCGAAGAATTCGGTTTTGTTGGCGGCATCACCCTGTTGATCCTTTATGGTCTGATCCTGATCTTCTGCATGGTCACCGCGCTGTCGACCAAAGACCGGTTCTCGTCACTGGTAACATTGGGCATTGCGCTCAACTTCTTCCTGTTCTTTGCGGTCAATATGTCGATGGTGATGGGGCTTGCCCCGGTTGTCGGAGTACCATTGCCTATGGTCAGCTATGGCGGATCAGCCATGCTGGTCCTGATGGCCGCCTTTGGCATTGTCCAAAGTGCCCATATCCACCGCCCCCGTTGAAAGGTCTCTCATGCCCGTGAATGTTCTGTTTTCCGCGCGCCCAGGCTTGTGGCCGGAATATGAGCCACTGCTGCGTCAGGGTTTGACAGACGCTGAGCTTGATTTTCATCTGGCCAGGGACATCCCCGCAGATCAGGTCGATTATGTCGTCTATGCCCCGAACGGCGGATTGCAGGACTTCACCCCCTATACGCGGCTCAAAGCCGTGCTGAGCCTCTGGGCTGGGGTAGAGAGCATCTCGGGCAATGAGACCCTGATTGTTCCCCTTGCGCGTATGGTGGACGGAGGGCTTACGCAGGGCATGACCGAATGGGTGGTAGGCCATGTGTTGCGCTATCACCTTGGCATGGACCGTCACATTACGCAGCAGGACGGCGATTGGACACCGGATGCACCGCCGCTGGCCTCTCAACGCAAGGTCTGCGTGTTGGGCCTGGGTGCATTGGGTGAGGCATCGGCCCGCGCGTTGGCGGCATTGGACTTCCATGTCATCGGCTGGAGCCGTACCGCAAAGGATATCCCCGGCGTGACCTGCCTGCACGGGTCGGAAGGGTTGCGCGCGGCGCTGTCGCAGACTGAAATCGTCGTGCTGCTGTTGCCCGACACGCCCGCGACCACGAACATCCTGAACGCCGATACGCTCGCCTTGCTGCCTAAAGGCGCGCAGATCATCAATCCGGGGCGTGGGCCTTTGATCGACGACGACGCATTGCTGCGGGCGTTGAATTTGGGTCAGGTTGGACATGCCACACTGGATGTATTCCGGACCGAACCTCTGCCGCCCGAACACTCCTATTGGGCGCATCCCAACGTGACCGTAACACCGCACATCGCCTCTGAAACCCGTCCGGTCACATCGGCGCAAGTGATCTGCGAGAACATCCGACGAGGTGAGGCAGGAGAGCCCTTCCTGAACCTCGTGGATCGCGGGTTAGGTTATTAGGCCGCGATCAGGCCACGTCCTTTGAGCAACGCCTCAACCCCCGGTAAACGCCCGCGGAAGGCCAGATAAAGCTCTTCTGCTTCGCGCGAACCTCCGGTGGACAGGATATTATCCTCCAGCGACTTGGCGCGCTCTGGGTCAAATGCGCCGCCCGCTTCTTCGAAGGCCGCGAAAGCATCCGCATCCATAACCTCGGACCACATGTAGCTGTAATACCCCGAGCTGTATCCGTCGCCAGCGAATACGTGGGCAAAATGCGGGGTGGCATGGCGCATTCCGATGGCGGAGGGCATTCCGATTTCGCCCAGAACCTCGGCCTGCTTTGCCATCGGGTCAGCTGGAGCTTTGCCATCATGAAACGCCAGATCGACGAGCGCAGAGGCGACATATTCCACCGTCTGGAACCCCTGATCAAAATTCGCGGCTTTCAAAACCTTCTCCAGCATGTCCTGCGGCATCGGCTGACCGGTATCCACGTGGGTGGCAAAATCGGCCAGAACCTCGGGCACTTCCAGCCAGTGTTCGTAAAGCTGGCTGGGCAGTTCGACAAAATCACGCGCCACCGAGGTGCCAGAAATGCTCTCATACGTCACATTGGACAACATCTGGTGCAGGGCGTGGCCAAATTCATGGAACAGGGTCCGCGCATCGTCATAGGACAGAAGCGCCGGGGTGCCCTTGGCAAAATTGCAGACGTTGATGACAACTGGTGCCTGTTCTTTCGGGAACTTTGCCTGCCCGCGCATTGCGCTGCACCATGCACCTGACCGTTTTGAGCCCCGCGCGAAGTAGTCTCCGATAAACACTGCGACGTGTTTGCCGTTGCGGGTTACCTCCCACGCGCGGCAGTCGGGGTGATAAAGCGGGACGTCCAGCGGGGTGAATTCCAGCCCGAACAGGCGATTGGCGCAGGCAAAGGATGCCTCGATCATCCGTTCCAGCTGAAGGTATGGTTTTAGTTTGGCCTCATCCAGATCATGCTCGGCCTTGCGCCGTTTTTCAGCATAGTAGCGCCAGTCCCAAGCCTCCAGCGGGCCATTGACACCATCCTCCTGCATCATCTGCGTCAAGAGGTCAGCATCCGCGTCTGCACGGGCTTTGGCGGGCTCCCAGACCTGCATCAGCAGATCGCGCACCCGATCAGGTGTCCGTGCCATTTCAGTTTCCAACTTGTAGTTGGCAAAGTTGCTATAGCCGAGCAGTTTCGCGCGTTCTTCTCGCAGGGCCAAAATCTCGGCGGAAATCTTGCGATTATCGGTCTCACCCCCATTTGCGCCACGCGCCGTCCAGGCGCGATAGGCCTTCTCCCTCAGGTCGCGGCGCGGAGAAAACTGCAAAAAAGGAACGATCAGCGAGCGTGACAGCGTTACAACCGGGCCATCCGCGTCCTTTTCCTGACCAGCAGTTCGGGCGGTATCGACCACGAAATCTGGTAGGCCTTGCAGGTCTTCCTCAGTCAAATCCATGAACCATTCACGTTCATCTGCCAGCAGGTTTTGCGTGAAGGATGTGCCTAGTGAGGCCAACCGCGCCTTGATGGCTTGCATCCTCGCATCGTCATCGCCGGTTAATGCGGCCCCTGCACGAACAAACCCCCGATGCGACAACATCAGAACGCGTGCCTGTTCGTCAGTCAGGCCCAAGTCATCGCGCCGATCCCATAGGTCCGCCACGCGTTGAAACAGCGCTTTGTTCGACGATATACGCGAATAGTGCGCTGCCAACTTTGGTGAAAACGCGCGCTGCAGCTCTTCACGCTTGGGGTTACTGTCGGCACCGGCAACGGTGAAGAAAACAGACAGAACCTTGTCCATCTGTTCACCGGCAGCCTCAAGCGCCTCAATCGTATTGGCGAAGGTTGGCGCATCCGGGTTTGCCGCTATCGTCTCGATCTCGGCGTCATGCGCTTGCATTGCCTGCTCAAGCGCGGGGGCAAAATCACCATCCGATATCTTTGCGAAAGGCGCGATTTCGAACGGTGTGTTCCAGTCGGACAGGATCGGATTGGTCATTGAGGTCTCCTTTGACCCCATAGCTAAGACCGTCCGTTGCAATGATCCAGAGCTACCCGGAAATTTGAAGTTAACTCAGCAGGACGCGCCGCAGATCGGGCAGTCAGCGCGTTTCGACATGGTGATTTTGCGGCTTTCGCCGTAAAGCGCGTCGTAAATCAGCATTTCGCCCCGCAAAGTCTGCCCCGCCCCGGTGATCACTTTAATCGCCTCAACCGCCATCATCGAACCGACCACACCGGGCAGCGGCCCGATCACCCCCGCCTCGGCGCAAGAGGGCGCAAGACCGGGTGCTGGTGCCTCGGGGAAAATGCACTGATAGCAGGGACCGCAGGTGGCGGGGTCAAAGACGCTCAGTTGTCCTTCCCATTGCGACAGCGCGCCTGAGATCAGCGGCTTGCCCAACCCAACGGCTGTTCGGTTGGCCAGATAGCGGGTTTCGAAATTGTCGGTGCCATCAAGGATCAGATCGAAATCGCTGAACAGGTTCTCCACAATCTCGTCGGTCAGGTGGCGGTGATATGGCAGAACCACCACGTTGGGATTTTGTGCCATCATGGCTTGCTCCGCCGAGAAGACCTTGGGCATTCCGATATCGGTGTCACGATGGATCACCTGCCGCTGCAAGTTCGCATTCTCGACCTCGTCATCATCAATCACACCGATCGTACCAACACCGGCGGCGGCCAGATATTGCAGGGCGGGTGCGCCAAGCCCGCCCGCACCGATCACCAGAACGCGCGCCTGTTTCATCCGCTTTTGTCCGGGCCCGCCCAGTTCACGCAAAACGATATGGCGGGCATAGCGTTCAAGTTCGGTTTCGCTGAACTGATCGGTTGGCATGGTGGGCTCCGTCACAGGGCTGGGCGTGGCGCGATTTCGCAATGCTTTGATGCCCCGACCATAAAGCAGAACCAACAGGGCTGAACCAGCAAGGATCAGCCACATCGCCGCAGACCCACCGGTTGCCTGACGCAACGGATTACCTTCTGGCAACACGAGCTGGGCGATGATCACGCCCGTCAGCAATGCGCCAACAGAAACCAGTCGCGCGGTACGCGACACTCCGGCGATGTATCCGACGCCCCAAAGCCCGGCAGCAAGGATCAGAACCAAAAGCATCAGCCGCGCCCGGTCGAGCCGAACCCGCCTGCGCCGCGGGCGGTCTTACTCAGAGCCTCTGCGTCTTCAAACGTTGCCTGCACAACGGGTGCGACGATCAACTGCGCGATACGCTCACCATGTGCAATTTCGAACGGTTCCTGACCCGCATTCAGCACGATCACACCCAATGGGCCGCGGTAGTCGCTGTCAATTGTGCCGGGTGTATTGGGCAGCGTGATCCCGTGTTTCAAAGCAAGCCCTGAACGCGGGCGCACCTGAACCTCGTACCCTTGGGGAATTTCTATCCGGAGGCCCGTGGGTACCAGTGCGCGATGACCGGGCTCTAGCACAATCGATGCACCATCCGGTAGGTTGGCACGTATATCCGCACCGGCGGCGCCTTTTGTTTCATAAGACGGCAATGGAACTGACGGGTCAGCCCCTTCCTCTCGGATCACGCGAATTGCCACCATCACTGCACCTCAGGTTTTATCGGCTGTTATTCGGTCAGCGCGTCGGCGATCTTACTTGCCAACCGCTTTGCCACATCGTCTTTGGCCATACGCGGCCATTCCTCGGCCCCGTCATCCGAGATCAGAATCACGACGTTCTCGGACCCGCCCATGATGCCAGTTGCGGGGCTGACATCGTTCGCAACGATCCAGTCACAACCCTTGCGGGCCCGTTTGGCGGTTGCGTGTTCGATCACGTTGTCTGTCTCGGCCGCGAAGCCCACCACCAAAGTGGGACGGCCACTTTCCATATGCGCAATCCGTTTCAGAATGTCGGGGTTTTCAGCGAACTCCAGCGCGGGCAGACCATCGCGGCTTTTCTTCAGCTTCCTGTCCGAGGCGCCAGATACCCGCCAATCGGCCACGGCGGCTGCAAAAACACCTGCATCTACCGGAAGCGCATCGTCAACCGCATCCGACATCTGCTGCGCCGTTTCAACCCGCACGACATTCACGCCATCCGGCGGCGATACGTCAGCCGGGCCCGTGACAAACGTAACGTCGGCCCCCAGTGCGGCCAGCGCGCGCGCAACAGCTGTTCCCTGCGCGCCCGAAGATCGGTTTGCAATGTAACGCACTGGATCAATCGGTTCATGCGTCGGACCCGAAGTCACCAGAACGCGCTTACCGGCCAATGGTCCAACCGCAAAATGCGTCTCGATGGCGGCCACGATCTCAAGCGGTTCCGACATCCTGCCTGGGCCGTACTCGCCGCAAGCCATGTCACCCTCATTGGGGCCGACAAAACGCACGCCGTCCGCTTCAAGCTGCACGTGGTTGCGCCGGGTTGCGGGATGCTCCCACATGCGGACGTTCATTGCAGGTGCACACAGAACCGGCGTATCGGTTGCCATCAGAAGGGTTGAGGCCAGATCATTCGCCAAGCCGCCTGCCATCTTGGCCATCAGATCAGCGGTCGCGGGCGCAACCACGATCAAATCCGCTGAACGCGACAGTTGGATATGACCCATCTCTGCTTCGTCCGTCAGGTCAAAAAGGTCTTGGTAAACCTTCTCTCCGGCCAGAGCCGACACAGACAAGGGGGTCACAAATTCCTTGGCCGCGCGCGTTAAAACCGGATGGACTGCAGCACCACGCTCACGCAGTCGTCGGATCAGGTCCAGCGACTTATACGCCGCTATTCCACCACCGATAATCAGCAGAATGCGTTTGGATGACAGCATGTTTCGCCCTTCCCGTCCCGGTCGGCCCTGACATTAGGCAACGCGGCCGGGCAGTTCCAGCAGTTAATTCTGTACCCCGAAGGCTTTGCAGGGGTCTTCACGCTCAACCGCTGGGCTGTCAATCACGGCGTCGAAATCTCCGTCAATCACTCCATCCTCGGATTGTCCCAGCACAAAGACTTTCAACCCGGGACGCAAACGTGACAAAAAGGTTGGTATTCCGCGATCCTTGCGCGCGTGGCCGTTACCCGTAATCACCGCAACGGGCCCACCGGTTTCGTCAGCGGCGCGCAGAATGGCACGGGCAAGAACAGCATCCCTCAGACGCTGAATTGCGACCATCTGAGGCAATGCTTCGGCAGGCAATGCGTTGCAATGGGCCGCGAGTTGATCTGCCTCGCGCGCGGCCTGATCTTCGTCCGACAAGGGCACGGTCAGCCCATATCTGGCCGCATCCGCCCCCAGCGCGGTGGCAGCCCCGCGTTCCATCGCCTTACGTGCGGCAACTCGAGGGACCATAGCGCCGTACACCGGTACATTCGCGGCCTGAAAAACAGGGAAATACATGCTGAGAGGCGGCCAACCGGATTCAGCCCATTGCAGGATTCTGGACAACTCCTCGGGATTTGTTGCTGCTTTCTGAGCCAACCGCTGCGCGCCCTCTTCGGTTACCATTTCCCAGACAACTGCGGTGGGTGCAATGGCCTCGATGGCTTGGGCCTGCACAAGGTGATGCTGCGGGTTGTCATGTATCTCACCCAAGATAACAATATCTGCCGCCTGCATGTCAGTCAGAGTATCATCGGGGATCAACTCTGCCGTGCGCCCTCTGTCCGGGGCGGCGACGAGCAATAGAAAAGCGGCAAGAATCGCAAGTGGTTTCATGCGAAGAAGTGTTGCACCTCGCGCGATTGCGCTTCAAGGTTCTTGCGCATCTTTGTAAAAGCTGCGGCCTCAAGCTGGCGAACACGTTCCTTCGACAGACCAAGCTCTCGACCAAGGCTTTCCAGTGTCCGTGCCGGTTCACGCAACTTGCGTTCGCGTACGATAAAGCGCTCACGATCGTTCAGAGCCTGCATCGCCGTGACCAGCCAATCACGCAATTGCTGAGTGTCATGGCTGTTTTCAACGGTTTCAGCAGCCTGTTCGCTGTCATCCTCCAGCGCATCAATCCATTCGCGCCCGTCTTCATCTGCCGACTGCACCGCATTCAGAGAGAAATCGGATCCGGCCAGACGCCCTTCCATCATCTCTACATCGCGCAGAGGGACTCCGATTTCAGTGGCGATCTTCTGATGTAGCTGATGACGATCCAGATCCAAACCTTCGGTCGCGGCCTCGCGTTCAAGGCGCGCCTGAACCCTGCGCATATTGAAGAACAGCGATTTCTGAGACGAGGTTGACCCAGTGCGTACCATAGACCAGTTGCGCATCACGTAATCCTGGATGCTCGCCTTGATCCACCACACTGCGTAGGTCGAAAATCGAACGCCCCGATCCGGGTCAAATTTGTCGGCGGCTTTCATCAAACCAAGACCAGCCTCTTGGATCAGATCATTCATCGGCGCACCATAGCGTTTGAACTTGGCTGCCATGGAGATCGCCATACGCATGTATGCCGTGATCAGGCGGTGCAGCGCTTGCTCATCCCGGTCGTCCCGCCATGCATAGGCCAGTCGCAACTCGGTTTCGGCATCCAGCAACTCGGCCTTCATTGCCTGACGGGACATCGAAAAATCATGTGCGGTATCTAATGCCATGCTAATCTCCCTTTTTTATCACAGGCGATGGGCCGGACTTGCCTTGCTGATCTGGGGTCGATACGCAGGGCGAATCCGGATGGATCACTAGAAAGGTAATAAAAGTGCATGCCGATTTAACCTTTGTTCTGGGCGGCGCGGCATCCGGAAAATCGCGTTTTGCAGAGCAACTTGTTGTTTCCACGGGGAAAAGGCGCGTTTACCTGGCCACATCACAAGTGTTTGATGATGAGATGCGCCTAAAAATCAGGCAACATATCGCGCAACGCGGCAGCGGTTGGACGACGATTGAGGCACCATTTGATCTGTCGCCGGAACTTGCAAAGCTGACATCAGAGCAGGTTTGCCTGATCGATTGCGCAACCATGTGGCTGACCAACCACCTTCTGGCCAAGAACGATCTGGAAGAGGCTCGGGTAGCATTGCTTGCCGCTTTGAAGACCTGTGCAGCGCAGATCGTGATCGTGTCGAACGAAGTCGGCCACGGGATCGTGCCCGACAACGCGCTATCCCGCCAGTTCCGCGAGGCGCAGGGGCGGCTGAACATTGCACTGGCTGCGCAAGCACAGAGGGTGGTGCAGGTCACCGCCGGTTTGCCTTCGGTGTTAAAAGGACATCCCTTGTGACCCGCCTTCATCTGGTGCGACACGGCCCCACCCATGCGAAGACCATGGTGGGTTGGTCTGATCTTCCCGCCGATCTCAGCGACCGGGCTGCGATCGCCCGCCTCAGCGCCCACCTACCTTCAGACGCCATCGTCATTTCATCAGACCTTTCACGCGCCGCTGACACGGCCAGCGCCATTCAAGGCACGCGGCACCGCCTGCCGCACCACACCGATCTACGCGAGATCAATTTCGGCACGTGGGAACTGTGCGCCTTCGCCGAGATCGAAGCAGAAGACCCCGAGCTCTGCTTTGCCTATTGGGACAATCCGGGGGAAGTCAGGCCCCCAGATGGGGAAAGCTGGAATGAAGTCCGCGCGCGCGTCGACACGGTTGTTGATTCCCTGATTGCCGCCCATACCGGGCGCGACCTGATCATAGTCGCGCATTTCGGAGTGATCCTGACACAAGTCCAGCGCGCCCTGGACTCTGACGCACAACAGGCGTTTAGCCATCGCATCGACAATCTTTCAGTCACCGAAATTACGCGCCACAACAACAGCTGGACTGTAGACCGGATCAATCACCGACCGTGATAGGGCAGCGCACAAAACACTGATTTACGGACGCGCCTGTGTCCGACATCGTTGCAGAATGACTTATGATCTCTTTATTGGTGACCGGTTGTTTTCAAGCTGGTCCATGCGCGGTTGGCTGATGCTTGAGAAATTCGGCCTGCCGTACCGCACCCATTTGATTGGTCTCTACTCTGGTACCATGGCAGCGGATATGGAGCCGCTGGCACCCGCGCGCCTTGTACCTGCGCTGCGCCTGCCCGATGGGACTGTGGTGGGTGAAAGCCTTGCGATGGCAGAGACTTTGGCCGAACGCCACCCCGAAGTGGGGCTCTGGCCGTCAGAGCCCGCCGCCCGCGCGACGGCCCGCTGGCTTTGTGCCGAAATGGTTTCCGGTTTCACGGCATTGCGGGAGCAATGCCCTATGCAACTGAAATACCGCTGGGAAGGCTTCAGCCCCTCGCCCGATACGCTTGCCGATCTGCAGCGGATCGAAACCCTGTGGGCCCATGCGCGGAAGATCTCTAGCGCTGCTTCGGGCCCATTGTTCGGCACCTATTCACTGGCCGATGTCTTCTACACACCTATCGCAGCACGGATCATCGGCTACGGCCTGCCCGTTTCCGAGGCCAACCGCGCCTATTGCATGGACCTGCTTTCGGATGTTTCCGTTCGTCAATGGCGCGCCATGGGCATGACGGTTGCGTATGAGCCCTTTCCCTACGCACAAGACCTTCCTGCACAAAGCTGGCCGATTGGCGGGGAAGCAAAGGCCTTGGCGGTCAGTACAGGCCCCTCGATTAATGCGTTGTGCCCCTATTCTGGCAAACCTGTAGAGGATTTTCTGGAACTCGACGGCCAGGTTTGGGGCTTTTGCAATCCGTTTTGCCGTGACAAATCGGTTGTGGATCCTGAAGCCTGGCCGAAATTCGCGGCAATGATCCATAGCGTTAACGATTCTTAAACTGGAACCGTGGCAGCAACATCCTGTTAACCAAGAACAGGATTGCCATGGTCGCCCGCGCCCACACCGTTGCCTTTCAAGGGGTCGATGCCCGCCCGGTCGAGGTGCAATGCGCCGTCTCTCCGGGCCTTCCGGCGTTTTCCATCGTTGGCCTGCCGGACAAGGCCGTCTCTGAGGCGCGGGACCGCGTGCGCAGCGCTCTTAGTTCGATGGCCATCGCACTGCCTTCAAAACGGATCACCATCAACCTTTCACCGGCAGATTTGCCCAAAGAAGGCAGCCATTTCGATTTGCCCATCGCAGTTGCCCTGTTGACCGCATTAGAGATCATTCCAGCAGACGCGGCCGAGGGCGCGGTTGCTTTGGGCGAATTGTCATTGGACGGCTCTTTGGTACCTGTCGTCGGCGCGCTGCCCGCTGCCATGACCGCCGCCGCCGAGGATCGCAGTTTGCTTTGCCCCAGCGCCTCAAGCGCCGAGGCCGCTTGGGTCGATGCCACACAAGTCATCGGGGCGGGTTCATTAGGGGATGTGGTTCGGCACTTTACGGGCCAATCTGCGCTGCCCGCCGCGATACCGGGCGAAGTCAAACTATCGCCCAGCGCGCGCGACCTACGAGATGTAAAGGGACAGGAGCGCGCCAAACGGGCGTTGGAGATCGCGGCGGCAGGACGGCATCACCTGATTATGATCGGAACCCCCGGTTCGGGTAAATCCATGCTGGCCGCGCGTCTGCCGGGTATTTTGCCACCGCTCACCCCCATCGAAGCTTTGGAAACATCCATGATCCAGTCGCTTTGCGGTTTGTTGGACGAAGGCGGCATCAGCCGTGCCAGACCGTTTCGCGAGCCGCATCACACCGCCTCGATGGCCGCTATCGTGGGTGGGGGGAAAGGTGCAAAACCCGGTGAAATCTCATTGGCGCATAACGGAGTTCTGTTCATGGACGAATTCCCCGAGTTCCCACGCACCGTTCTGGAAACCTTGCGCCAACCCGTCGAAACCGGCGAGGTTATGGTCGCGCGTGCCAATGCGCACGTGAAATACCCCTGCCGTTTCATGCTGGTGGCTGCAGCTAACCCCTGCAAATGCGGATATCTAACCGATGCGTCGCGTGCCTGCTCTCGTGCGCCTGGTTGCGGCGAAGATTATCTGGGCCGCATTTCCGGCCCGCTGATGGATCGGTTCGACCTGCGCATCGAAGTGCCGCCGGTGGGCTTTACCGATCTCGATCTCCCCCCTTCAGGTGACAGCTCTGCCACGGTGGCAGCGCGCGTCAAAGCGGCACGCGCAATTCAGGCTGATCGGTTCCGTGATATGCCCGAAACGCGGCAAAACGCAGATGTTGAGGGCAACCTGCTGGAAGAAACCGCCTCACCTGACGCCGAGGGCAAAGAGTTGCTGCTGAAAGCGGCTGAGCGTTTCGGGCTGTCGGCCCGCGCCTTTCACCGCATCTTGCGTGTGGCGCGCACCATAGCAGATTTAGACGGAGAGCCGGACGTTCGCCGCCCGCATGTCGCCGAGGCGCTAAGCTTTCGGATTAGCGCCAAGGTTGGTGCCTAAAGCTTGGCCTCGATCGCCAGCCAGATCTTTTCGGCGATGTTTTCACCGTTGAACCGTTCAAGTTCCTGAATGCCGGTGGGCGAGGTTACGTTGATCTCAGTCAAATAGTCGCCAATCACATCGATGCCTACAAACACCTGCCCACGCTCTTTCAGAAGCGGCCCGATTGCGGCGCAGATTTCCAGGTCACGCGCGGTCAGGCCGATTTTCTCGGGACGCCCACCCACATGCATGTTCGAGCGGGTCTCACCCTCAGCAGGAACGCGGTTAATGGCACCTACGGGCTGTCCATCTACAAGGATCACACGTTTGTCTCCATTGCGTACATCCGGCAGAAATTTCTGGGCGATCAGAGGCTCACGCGAGAATCCAGTGAACAGCTCATGCAGCGACGTCAGGTTGCGATCATTCGCATCCAGACGGAACACGCCTGCCCCGCCATTGCCATATAGCGGCTTGAGAATGATATCGCCGTGTTTTTCCTTGAAGGCTTTGATGGTTTGCAAATCCCGCGCAATCGTCGTGGGTGGGGTCAGCTCAGGGAAATCCAAAACCAGCAGCTTTTCGGGATAGTTTCGCACCCAAAACGGATCGTTCACCACCAGCGCCTGCCCTTTCAGGCGATCCAGCAGATGGGTCGAGGTGATGTAATGCATATCAAACGGCGGGTCCTGCCGCAGCCAGATCACATCGAAATCAGCCAGATCCACGTCGCGTTCGGGGCCCAGTACAGCCGGATCGCCTGCGACCCGCTGCACTGTCATATCGTGCCCGCGCGCCGTGATCCTGCCTTCCTGATAGGCCAGTTGATCCGGGCCATAGAAGAAAAGCTGATGGCCGCGTGCCTGTGCTTCTTCCGCCAGACGGAACGAGCTGTCGGCATTGATATCCACGGCCCCAATCGGGTCCATCTGAAAGGCGATCTTCATGGTGTATCCCTCAATTCCACGCCTGATACATGGCGCAGAGACCGGATGGGTTCAATGGCGATCAGTCCAAACCAAAGGCGTTTTCGATGATTTGAACCGTTCCGGTGTCATCAACCAGAGCCGCATCAAAGCGGACATTCGTCAACTGCCCGCCGGGTTCCTGTTCGAGATACTGGGCGGCAGAGGCACAAATTCGATCCATTTGTCGGCGGCTGATCCGAGCTGCAGCACCTTCAAAACTTCGGCTTTTCTTTACCTCAACGAAGACTAACCCATCCGCATTGCGTGCGATCAGATCAACCTCACCACCTGCGCCGCGCCATCTGCGCTGCGCGATTGAGTATCCCCGACGCTCGTATTCAGAAGCCACGCAAAGCTCTGCCGAATGTCCGGCGTGATAGGATACCGAACCCCGAACAGATCGCTGCGCCATGTCATCCCTTTCCCAGCTTCAAGGCCTTCTGATAGATCGGGCGACGCGGCAGGCTGAACATCTCTGACACCAAATCTGCTGCATCGCGTACCGAATGCGTTTCCAAGGCCCTTTTCAAAGCCTCTTCTACGTCGGACTCCTTAACAGTTTGCGAATGGGCGCGATCCACAAGCAAGACAACTTCGCCCTTGACCGTTGCACCCAGATACGCGGCGGCCAGTTCGGCGAGCGTTCCGCGCCGGGTTTCTTCGAATTTCTTGGTCAGTTCACGGCACAGCGCCGCCTGCCTGTCACCACCAAGAACATCCGCGAGATCGGCAAGACAACCGGCCACTCGTTTCGGCGATTCATAGAAGACAAGTGTTCCGGGGACGTTACGCAGCGCCTCGATTCGTGTACGCCGCGCGCCAGAAGCATTGGGTAAGAAACCGGCAAAGAAGAACGCATCGGTTGGCAGCCCGGCCAGGGTCAACGCGGTCAGAACAGCGGAAGGTCCGGGTGCACAAGTCACCGAGTATCCAGCCTCAGCCGCCTGACGCCCGAGATCATAACCGGGATCCGCGATCAGGGGCATTCCGGCCTCGGACGCATAGGCGACCGACTGTCCCTGCTCAAGCGCCTCCAGAATCTTGCCACGTGCGCCTGCCCCGCTGTGATCATGATAGGCCAATATGCGGCGCCCTTCGAGCGGTACACCATGGATTTCCATCAACCGGCGCAGGCTGCGGGTGTCTTCGGCAGCGATCATCTCGGCCGAGGCCAACACATCCAGCGCCCTGAGCGTGATGTCGCGCGCGGTACCGATTGGAGTGGCAACAAAGTACAGGCCCGGGGCCAATCTGATCTTTTGGAAATTCAAAGCTGGACCCTCACAGCGTGACGTTTATTATCGCGGATCGATAGACCAAGGTGCCCTCAGACGCCGGATCAGGGAGTTTTCTTTTAGATGTTTACCGTTTGCAAGCCCGCACGCAAATTGGCGAAATCCGCCATTGTTCTGGCTACGGCCGCTTTTCTGGCCGCCTGTGAGGTTGGCGGTATCGGCGGAGGCCCTTCGATTGATACCTCTGACCCGGTGCCGGTGGCCTTGTTGGTGCCTAGCGGATCATCCCAATCTGGTGACGCGGCGCTGGCACGAAGCCTTGAAAATGCGGCGCGCTTGGCCATCGCTGATTTGCCGAACGTCAAAATCGACCTTCGCGTGTATGACACGGCGGGCAACGCGGGGACGGCATCGGTGGTTGCGCAACAAGCAGTTGCAGACGGGGCAAAGATCATCCTTGGACCGGTTTATGCGCAAGCAGCAAACGCGGCGGGCCTTTCTGTTCTGAGCAACAATGTCAACGTGCTGTCCTTCTCGAACAACACAAGCATCGCGGGCGGAAATGTCTATGTGCTTGGCCCCACGTTCCAAAATACCGCAGACCGACTGGTCAATTACGCCGGGCGGCAGGGCAAAAATGGTACAGTCATCGTGCACAGCAACGACTCTGCAGGACAGCTCGGCCAGTCCGCAATCGCCACCGCGCTCAGCAATAGCCGCGTCAACAATGCAGGCGCGGTCGGGTATGACCGGTCTCAGCAAGGTGTGATCGATTCGGTTCCAACCATCAAAGCGACCGTTGATTCGACCGGCGCAGATTCGATTTTCCTGACCGCAACTACGGCAGGCGCGCTACCTCTTTACAGCCAGTTGCTGCCCGAAGCGGACGTATCACCTGCCACAACACAGTATATGGGACTGACTCGTTGGGACATTCCGGCACAAACGCTGGAACTTCCGGGTGTTCAGGGTGGATGGTTTGCCCTGCCCGATCCGGCAAAAGCTCAGGCCTATCGGCAGCGGTACAACAATACCTACGGCGAGGCACCGCACCCGATCAGTGGGCTGGCCTACGATGGAATCGCAGCCATCGGGGCCCTGGTCAGCCAGGGTAAGTCTGATGCGCTGACCGGCGCAGCTCTGACCCAAAACGCCGGATTTCAGGGTGTCGGTGGTATCTTCCGCCTGCGGCCAAACGGTACGAACGAACGCGGTCTGGCTGTTGCCACGATCCAGAACAAACAGGTGGTTGTGATTGACCCTGCCCCACAAAGCTTCTCTGGCGCCGGATTCTGAGCAACTGGCACAGGTCACTGCGCCTGATGTTAACCTGATCTGCCCGGCTGATGAGATTTTCGACAACGCCAACGTCAATTCCAGATTGTCCACCGCTGTTGAAAACAGTTCGGACAACGCCGCGTTGCGCGCTGAAACAGTAAGCATCTTGCGTGATGCGCAAAAGACGGGTCGCAAGGCGATTGCGGACGCCTTTGCCCGGCGCCCCTTCGATGCACGTCCGCTGGCACACTCTTACACCTATCTGACCGATCAAATGGTCAGCACCGTGATGCGCGTCGCCAACGAACATTTGCATCCACTGGCGAACCCCACCCGAGGCGAAAAGATCGCTGTGCTGGCAGTGGGCGGTTATGGCCGGGGCGAGATGGCCCCAGCTTCGGACGTGGATCTGCTATTTCTGACGCCTTACAAGATTACAGCCTGGGCCGAGAGCGTGATCGAATCAATGCTCTACATGCTGTGGGATCTGCGGCTGAAGGTTGGCCATTCTTCGCGTACGATCAAGGATTGCCTGCGGCTGGGGGCTGATGATTTCACCATCCGCACCGCCATGCTGGAACAGCGCTTCCTTGTTGGGGATCAGGAGCTTGCACAAGAACTTGAGACGCGCCTGAAAAGTGAACTGTTCAAAGGCACAGAGCGGGAGTTCATCGAAGCCAAGTTGAAGGAGCGTGAAGAGCGGCATCTGAAACAAGGCGAACGCTATAAAGTCGAGCCAAATGTCAAAGAGGGCAAAGGCGGCTTGCGCGATCTGCAATCGCTCTACTGGATCGCCAAGTACATCTATGGCGTTCAGGATGTCGCTGAACTGGTCCCAATGGGCCTGTTCACCCCCGAAGAGTTTGGAGAGTTCGTTCAGGCCGAAGAATTCCTGTGGGCTGTCCGGTCGCATCTGCATTTGGTGACGGGGCGTGCAACCGAACAGCTGACCTTCGATCTACAGGTCGAGGTGGCTGATCGCATGGGATATGAAGACCGCGCAGGTCGACGCGCTGTCGAAGTGTTCATGCAGCGCTATTTCCGCGAGGCAACACGCGTGGGCGAATTGACCCGCATCTTCCTGACCAAGCTGGAGGCGTCCCATATGAAGGGCGCGCCACTGCTGGAACGCATTTTTCGTCGTCGCCGTCGGATCAAGGCCGGGTACAGGGTTGTCCATGGCCGTCTGGATATCGCGGACCCGGACAAGTTCCTGTCAGACAAAGTCAATTTGCTTCGGCTGTTTGAGGAAGGCCTTCGCACAGGTATGCTGATCCACCCGGATGCCATGCGATTGGTGACGGCCAACCTGAATCTCATCGACGATGAGATGCGCAATGATAAAGAGGCGCGGCGTATCTTTCTTGATCTGATGCTGAAACACGGCAACCCCGAACGCGCCCTGCGCAGGATGAACGAACTAGGCGTTCTTTCAGCCTTTCTGCCCGAATTCGAACACATCGTGGCGATGATGCAGTTCAATATGTATCACAGCTATACGGTGGACGAGCACACGATCCAGTGCATCGTCAATCTGGCCCAGATTGAGCGCGGAGAGTTGATCGAAGAACTCCCGCTAGCGTCATCCATTCTGGAAAGGGGCGTTGATCGCAAGGTTCTGTACGTGGCTTTGTTGCTGCACGACATCGGCAAAGGGCGTCCCGAAGATCATTCCATTCTTGGCGCACAAATCGCCCGTAAGGTGGCGCCACGATTGGGGCTGACCAAGGCGGATTCGGAAACCGTGGAATGGCTGGTTCGCTATCACCTGTTGATGTCCGATATGGCGCAGAAGCGCGATATCTCAGACCCGCGCACCATCCGAGATTTCGCCAAAGCGGTTGAAACTGTCAAACGTTTGGATTTGCTGACTGTGCTAACAGTCTGTGACATTCGCGGTGTCGGGCCAACAACCTGGAACAACTGGAAGGCCACATTGCTGCGCGCGCTGCATGCAGATACCAAGCACGCGCTGGAATCCGGTATGGAAATCCTCAATCGGGCCAACCGCGGAGTTGAGGCGAAAAAACGGTTGCGTGCCGAGTTGGAAAGCTGGTCCAAATCTGATCTGAAAACAGAGACCGGGCGACATTACGATCCCTATTGGCAAGGTCTGAACCTGTCGACCCATGTCGAGTTTGCAGAGATGCTGCAATCCCTCGAAGACAGTGGTGACCCGGGGGCTGTCGAAATCCGCCTGCAGCCGGATGAAGATCGTGATGCAACCCGTGCCTGTTTTGCCATGGGCGACCATCCCGGGATCTTCGCGCGTATCGCGGGCGCGCTAGCCCTTGTCGGGGCCAATGTGGTGGATGCACGCAGCTATACGACGAAAGATGGCTACGTAACCGATGCATTCTGGGTACAAGATGCCGATGGCCATCCGTTCGAGGCCTCTCGCCTGCCACGGCTAACCCAGATGATCCACAAGACACTTAAGGGCGAAGTGGTCGCACGCGATGCCTTGAAATCGCGCGACAAGATCAAGAAGCGCGAACGCGCCTTTAACGTGCCGACCCATGTTAGTTTCGACAACGAAGGCTCGGAAATCTATACGATCATCGAGGTCGATACGCGTGATCGGCCCGGTCTGCTCTATGATCTGGCGCGCACGATGGCGGCGGCCAATATCTACATCGCAAATGCGGTGATTGCGACCTATGGCGAACAGGTGGTCGATACGTTCTACGTCAAGGACATGTTCGGCCTGAAATACCACTCTGAGGCCAAACAGCGTAGTCTGGAAACCAAGCTTCGCACGGCCATCACCGAAGGCGCAGAGCGGGCCGCCTCATGAAACCGATCCGCCTGCTCTCGGGCTTTTTCACGGTTGGGTTTTGGACTTTGGCCAGCCGCATTCTGGGTTTCCTGCGCGAGATTTTGCTGACCGCCTATATCGGGCCAGGCCCGGTGATGGACGCCTTCGTTGCCGCATTCCGCCTGCCCAACATGTTCCGCCGCTTCTTCGCCGAGGGCGCGTTCAATGCAGCCTTTGTGCCGATGTTCTCAAAGCGACTGGAAGGCGAAGAGAACGCCGAAGGATTCGCTCAGGATGCGTTCAATCTGTTGGCGGTGGCCGTTCTGGCCCTGGTTGGGCTGGCAATGGTTTTCATGCCCGCATTGGTCTGGATCACCGCCGAAGGGTTCTACGGAGATGAGCGCTTTGATCTGGCGGTGGACTACGGGTATGTCGTGTTTCCCTACATCCTGTTCATGTCACTAGCCGCGCTGTTTTCCGGTGTTCTGAATGCGACGGGTCGTTTTGCAGCCGCCGCTGCCGCGCCCGTTTTGCTGAACATCTTCGCCTGTTCCGCTTTGATCTTTGGCGCGATATCGGGAGGAGAGGTGATCCGTTGGCTGATCGCGGTCATCCCGGTTGCTGGCGTCGCGCAATTGGCGTTGGTCTGGGTTGCGACCGAACGCGCCGGCATCCGTATCCGTCCCGGTCGGCCAAAACTCAGCCCGGAGATGCGCCGCATGGTGCGGATCGCGGTTCCCGCAGCACTGGCTATGGGGGTCACGCAGATCAATCTGGTGGTCGGGCAGCTTGTGGCCTCGAACACCGAAAAGGCGGTCAGTTGGTTGTTTGCAGCGGACCGCCTATATCAATTGCCGCTGGGTGTTGTCGGGATCGCGGTCGGCATCGTGCTGTTACCCGACCTGTCACGACGCCTGCGCGCCGACGACAAGGAAGGCGCCCGCAACGCCTTTTCGCGGGCCGGAGAATTTACGCTGCTGCTGACGCTGCCTTCGACGGTTGCCTTTGTCATCATTCCGGGCCAACTGGTCTCGGTCCTGTTTCAACGCGGTCAGTTCAGCGCTGAGGATACGGCAGCCACGGCGCTGGCTGTGGCCATCTACGGCATCGGGTTGCCTGCGTTTATGCTGCAAAAGCTGTTGCAACCGCTATTTTTCGCCCGCGAAGATACCAAATCACCATTTCGATACGCCGTGGTTGCAATGGTAGTGAATGCGGGGCTTGCCTTTGGTCTTTACCCCGTCGTCGGGTGGATCGCGCCCGCGATTGCGGCATCGACCGCCGGTTGGGTTATGGTTGCGTTACTGGCAATCGGCGCGCGGAAGATAGGAGACGAAGCACGGTTTGACGACCGGTTCAAACACCGGATTTGGCGGATCGTGGCCGCCTCGGCAGGCATGGGCGTTGTGTTGTTCGCTGCCATCCACTTGTTTGGCTGGACATTTGGCGTGTCCGGCTGGCGCTATCTCGCGCTACTGATGCTTATCGTCACCGCAGCAGTTGCCTACTTCCTGTTGGGTCACATCTTTGGCGCTTTCAGGCTTTCTGAATTCCGAAAGACATTGCGGCGAGGATGAATCTACATCAATCGCGTCGTGTTTTGCTGAGAATGCGCGCCCACCCACCCGGAGCCAGAAAGAATGACAAGCCGAACCCGGTGGCAAATCCGCCCAGATCGGCAACCCAATCCGAGGTACCGCCAAAAAGCAGGCCGAACAGCAACTGCACCCCCATCAGAACAGCAATCAGGCTGAACGCGCGGGATTGGTTTTCCCCAACCAACGACAGTTTGCGCCACAACAACCATGTGAATGCGCCTATCAGGCCATAGACCGGAGGGAACCCTCCAACCAATGGATAGGGTGGGTTTAGCAACACGGCATAAGCCAGCGCTCCGCCCACGCCTGACAGCACAAAGATGATCAGCATGGCGACACTGCCAAAAACCTCGGCAACCATCTTGCCCATGGCCAGTACGAACACACAGACAAAGATCGCTTGCGTAAAGTTTGCCTGAACAAAGGGGTAGGTCACAAAGCGGATCACATGCTCGAACGGCCAGCGCCCGTTCTGAACCATCCAATCGAAAATGTCGGGTGAGAATGTGTATTTCTGCAGCGCATCCAGCCGCCACCCGACCGCAGTCGGTCCTCCGACCATCCCGCGACTGCCCAGCATAAGGGCCAGTTCGATCCCAATGATGAACAAAACCAATGCTACCACAACCGGCGGTAATGGATTTACAGGCGGTGTATAATGCTCACTGCTCACTGGGCTGGCCTTTCGCGGCTGTTGACGTCCCTTGGCCTCATGGGTAAGCGACGGGGGCTGATTTTTCCAGACAGGAGTTTCCTTCGATGACCGAGACCCAATTCACGCCTCGCGTGTTTTCCGGCATCCAGCCTTCGGGAAACCTGCACTTGGGCAATTACCTGGGTGCACTCAAACGTTTCGTGGATATGCAGGGACCGGAATACGAGACCGTCTACTGCATGGTCGACCTCCACGCGATTACTGTCTGGCAAGACCCTGATCGCTTGCGTGAAAAAACCCGCGAAGTGTGCGCAGGGTTCATTGCCGCTGGTCTGGACCCCGAGAAATCTATTCTGTTCAATCAGAGCCAAGTGCCCGAGCACACCCAGCTGGCTTGGATTTTCAACTGCATCGCCCGGATTGGCTGGATGCAGCGGATGACACAGTTCAAGGACAAGGCGGGGAAGAACACCCAGAACGCCTCGCTGGGGCTGTTTGCCTATCCCGCATTGATGGCAGCAGATATTTTGGTTTATCACGCGACCCATGTACCGGTCGGTGAGGACCAGAAGCAGCATCTGGAGCTGACCCGCGACATCGCGATCAAGTTCAACCATGACTATGGCATTGATTTTTTCCCAGTGACTGAGCCGGTCATCGGGGGGCCTGCACCGCGTGTGATGAACCTGCGTGACGGATCGCGGAAGATGTCGTCGTCAGACCCATCCGACATGACCCGGATCAACATGACCGATGATGCCGATGCAATTGCCAAGAAAATTCGCAAGGCGAAAACCGATCCGGATGCATTACCGTCAGAAGTCGAAGGTCTCGAAAGCCGGCCCGAGGCGCGCAACCTCGTGAATATCTACGCCGCGCTCAACGATCAGACCGCCGGGCAGGTGCTGTCAGAAGTCGGTGGCAAACAATTTGGAGAGTTCAAGCCGATGCTGGCTGAATTGGCCGTTGAGAAGCTGTCGCCAATTTCATCCGAGATGGCGCGCCTGATGGGGGAAGAGGCTGAAATCGACCAAATTCTTGCCCGTGGTGCGGAACGGGCACGCGCGATTGCAGCCCCGATTCTGCAGCAGACCTACGAGATTGTCGGAATGGTTGGAGCAGGTAAGTCCTAACCGACCACACCGAATTCTAAAACGCCGCCCCATCTCGGGCGGCGTTTTTCGTTTGGCGATTTCTTAAGCTGCCTGCAGGTGAAGCATCTCATGCACGATGGTTTCGGCAACCTCATGCGGGCTAACCGATTCCACTTTGGCCCGCGTCAGGATTCGGTCCATCGTCTGTTCCAGCGTCTGTAATCGACCATCCACCCAGGCTTCGCGCTCTGCGACGCGCAGAATCTCCGTTGCCACATTTACGATGCCACCACCGTTGGCGACAAAGTCAGGGGCATAAAGAATGCCACGCTGGTGGAGCGCTTGCGCATCGCAACTACGGGCCAACTGGTTATTTGCACCGCCAGCCACAGCGCCAACTTGCAACATCGGAATGCTCGTTTCGTTGAGGATGCCACCAATGGCGCAAGGGGCAAAAATATCTGCCTTAACGCTATAAATCGCATCGGGCGCAACAACCTGCGCCGAAAACCGTTCAGCCATGCGCGCCGATTGGAGGGTGTCGATATCCGTCACGATCAACTGCGCCCCGGCATCATGCAGCAACCGGCACAAGTGTTCCCCCACATGACCAAGTCCCTGAACCGAAACGGTCAGGCCGTTGAGACTGGCCTGTCCAAACCGGTGCATCGCAGTCACCTGGATGGCATTGAATATCCCGCGTGCCGTTATCGGAGAGGGATCCCCGCTGGCAAACGCACCTTCTGCCAATCCCGCTACGAAGCCAGTCGCTGACCCAATATGCGCCATGTCGGCAGGCGTCATGCCCATGTCTTCTGCCGTCCAGTACTGGCCGCTTAGGCTTTGTACGACTTGCCCGAACGCCTGCAGCAGCTCTGGCGATTTATCAACTTGCGGATCGCCGATTATCACGGCCTTGCCGCCACCAAGTGGAAGATCAGCAGCCGCGTTCTTGAACGTCATTCCCCTGGCCAGTCGCAACGCATCATTCAGGGCCTCGACAGGATGGCCATAGGGGCGCATGCGCACGCCACCCGCAGCAGGGCCACGTTGCGTTGAGTGGATCGCGATGTAGCCCAAAAGACCAACTGCGTTGTCTTTGAATTCAACCACGCGCTCGTGCTCTGGCGCGTCTACAATGGTGATTTCCATTCTTCTCCTCCGGAATGCTTCCGAGAGTTTGCCATCTATCGTCGAGTGATTTTCACCCTTTTGTCACTATCTCAGAGAAAATTTTGGTGATAAGTTCTAAAATTACACACAAATATGAAGTTTTTCGCCATGGATGAGATCGATTCCAAGTTAATCCGCGCCCTGCAAAACGATGGCCGCATGACCGTCATTGATCTGGCAGAACATGTCGGACTGTCCCCGACGCCTTGCGCGCGACGTCTGGATCGGCTGCAGCGGGACGGGATCATCACCGGTTACGCCGCACAAGTTGACCCCGAGCGGCTTGGATTTGGCGTTACAATTTTTGTGTCTGTCGAGTTGGAGAAACAGGACCGCTACGCCATCGATTCCTTTGAAAAGGCTATTCGTCGCTGCGACGAGGTGATGGAGTGCTATCTTATGACCGGTTCGCGCGATATTCTGCTGCGTGTTGTCGCCAAAGACCTTAACGCGTTTGACGCATTTCTGGAAAACCGGCTGATGAAAATCCAAGGCATTAGAAACCTGCGATCAAACTTTGCTTTACGCACCATGGTCAAACGCGATGCGCTGCCGCTGCAACGCGGATAATCTGCTGGACCTTGCGTCAGCCCCAACCTAGGTTTCCCCGAAGCTTGAGGGAGGGCGCAATGGCAGTCGGCAAAAACATCCGCACCTATTTCCAAGGTCAATGGCATGACGGGGACGCCCCGATCATGCGGGCAGCCGACCATGGCGCATGGCTTGGCTCATCGGTTTTTGACGGTGCCCGGTACTTTGATGGAATGGCCCCGGACCTGGAGGCCCATTGCGCCCGCGTGAACCGCTCAGCCGAGGCGCTGATGCTGACACCTTCAGTGGCAACCGAACAGATGGTCGAGCTGATTAACGAAGGGTTGCAAAGCTATACACCCGATACCGCTGTCTATATTCGCCCCATGTACTGGGGCATCGACGGAGATCAAACCGCGATCATCCCACAAGAGAACAGCACAGGTTTCGCGATCTGCCTCGAAGAAATCCCGATGGCACCTGAAACCGCCTCGGCCACGCTGACGACCACGCGATTCCGACGCCCTGTCCTGGAATCGGCTGTGGTTAATGCCAAAGCCGGTTGCCTGTATCCAAACAACGCCCGGATGCTGCAGGAGGCGCGCAGCAAGGGGTTTTCAAACGCACTGGTTGCGGACGCGATGGGGCATGTGGCTGAAACTGCAACGGCAAACATCTTCATGGTCCGCGATGGCGAGGTGTTTACCCCGATTCCCAATGGCACGTTCCTTGCAGGAATCACCCGCGCGAGGCATATCAAGAACCTGCGGGCCGATGGTGTAGCAGTGCATGAAACCGTCCTCAGTTTCGATGATTTTCACGATGCGGACGAAGTGTTCATGAGCGGCAACATGAGCAAAGTGACCCCAATCACCGCGTTGGATGACACCCAATATCAGGTAGGACCAATAGCTCGCCGTGCGCGCGCAATGTACTGGGATTGGGCTGCAAGCAATCGCTGACCCGCGCTTGCCTGTTTCAGTTGCCACTGCGCATCCTGTGAGGCATGATCCCGAAAACAAACGAGGACAAACATGCGCAAGTTCCTAGTCGTTCTGGACGACAGCCGCGAATGCCTGAACGCCATGCGATTTGCAGCAATGCGCGCGGCGCATACTGGCGGCGGGGTTACGGTTCTTTCGGTTATTCCGCCTGACGAATTCAATCACTGGATCGGAGTGGCCGAAGTGATGCGCGAAGAAGCGCGTGAACGCATACACGCGCATTTCGAAGTGTTCGCCAAATGGATGCGCGACAAGCAGCGGGTCGAACCCGAATTGGCCATCCGCGAAGGTGATCCTGTATCCGAGATCATCGAACACGTCCAATCCGACTCTGAGATCGGCGTGCTGGTACTAGGTGCGGGCACTGACAAAAAAGGCCCCGGACCGCTGGTCACCCAGCTGACCCGGAACTCTGGCAGCTTGCCCATTCCGATCACCATCGTGCCGGGCGATCTGAGTAAGGAAAAACTGGAAGCCATCACCTGAGGCAACCTGATGCCCGCGAAACTGCAATTCTGGTTCGATTTTGCGTCGACTTATTCCTATCTCAGCGCGATGCGTATCCAGCAGGCAGCGTCTGAAAAAGGGATTGCCGTGGAATGGCAACCTTTTCTATTGGGTCCTATCTTTGCCGAACAGGGTTGGAACAACTCGCCATTCAACCTCTACCCTGCAAAAGGGCGGTACATGTGGCGGGATATGGAGCGGCTTTGTGCGGCACGCGACCTGCCGTTTCAGCAGCCCAAGACATTTCCACAAAACAGCCTGAACGCGGCGCGGCTAGCCATGGCGATCGAGCCCGCCGATCAGCGGGCGGCCTTCGTTCGTGCTGTTTATTCTGCGCAATTCGCGGCTGGCCATGACATCTCGGATCCGGCGGTTTTGGCTGAATGCCTAGGTACGGCTGACGTTTCACTCGGTATGATGGAACTGATGAACGATCCCAAGATTAAATCCGCCCTGTTTGAGCAGGTCGCCCGGGCGAAGGCCTTGCACATCTTTGGCGCGCCAAGCTTTATTGGCGGGGATGAGCTATTTTGGGGGGACGACCGTCTAGATGACGCAATTTGCCACGCGGCATCAATTTAGAACGGTTCCAAATCTTGACTTCCCTCGCCCGGACGCGCATATCAGATACACCTTAAACGGAGCCGCGCCATGTTCATCCAAACTGAATCTACACCCAACCCGGCAACTCTGAAGTTTCTACCCGGTCAGACGGTTCTGGAGGCGGGCACCGCAGATTTTCCAAACGCAGATGCGGCCGAGAAATCTCCGCTTGCTAAACGTATCTTTGGCGTAGCTGGTGTAACGGGTGTGTTCTTTGGTAATGATTTCGTCACGGTGACTAAATCCGATGAAACCCAGTGGGATCACATCAAACCCGCCATCCTCGGCGCGGTGATGGAACATTATCAGTCCGGCCAACCCATCATGGGAGCGGATGTTGATGCGGGGGCGGGTCATGCCGAGCATACCGGCGAAGACGCCGAGATCGTTCACCAAATCAAAGACCTGCTGGACAGTCGCGTGCGGCCCGCTGTGGCGCAGGACGGTGGCGACATCACCTTCCACGGCTTTGACCGAGGGATTGTGTACCTGCATATGCAAGGGGCATGTGCAGGATGTCCTTCTTCGACGATCACGTTGAAGATGGGTATCGAAAATCTGCTGCGCCATTATATACCTGAAGTGATCGAGGTTCGCCCCGTTGCGATCTGATCCGACCATTCTGGCATTTGACACATCGGCCGCGCATTGCGCGGCCGCTTTGCTGCAGAACGACAAGATCGTCGTATCGCGCGCTGAACTTATGTCGCGTGGACAGGCTGAAAGACTGATGCCCCTGCTGGAAGAACTGCTGGGAGAAGGCAACTGCAGCTGGCAAGATTTGAATGCAATCGGTGTTGGAATTGGCCCCGGCAACTTTACAGGCATTCGAATTTCGGTTTCTGCAGCCCGCGGTTTGTCACTGGGTTTGGGCATTCCCGCAGTCGGCGTGTCGGGTTTCGATGCGGTGGCCCAATTGGCCCCCAAGAACCATCTTCCGGCGGTTTCCGCCCCGCGCGACCAGGTCTATTTGAAGCCAACTGGTGGCGAGGCGCGGCTTATCTCTCGACAACACGCAGAATCGCTCGGCCCGTTGTATCTGTGCGATCAGCCCGTTCGGCAGGTCTGCGCAATTGCGCGACTGGCCACACTTCGCTTTGCCGCAGCGAATGTTCCGCCTGCGCCTCTTTATGTTCGCCCTGCGGATGCTGCGCCTTCCCGCGACATACCGCCGGTTCTTCTGGACGAATGACACCTCAGGACATGGCCCATATCCATGCTGCGGCTTTCAGGCAAAGCCGCCCGTGGATTGCAGAAGAATTCACCGAACTGCTGGCAAACCGGTTTATCCATGTCGTTGGTGACAAAAGATCTTTCGCTCTGGTTCAGGTCATCGCGGATGAAGCGGAACTGCTGACGATAGCGACCCATCCAGATCATCAAAGGCTGGGGCTTGCGCGACAAATCATGGCGGATTTTCACGGCCATGCAAAAAAGATCGGTGCGTCGCGCGCGTTTTTGGATGTCGCCTCTGACAACATGGCAGCAATCGCGCTCTATGAAGGGTGCGGATATATGGCCTGCGGCAAACGCAAGAGCTATTACCTGCGCGAGAACGGTCCAAACGTCGATGCGATCGTCATGGAATGCCGTTTAAACGACAAATAATCACTTTTTTGGACCATATGGTCAAATTTCTGTTGACCGAAGCAGTTGCAAACAGCTTCAATTCCCGCCATCACAACAGGTATGCTCGCTCTGAGTGGGTACCGGGCGTTCCAGTCCCGGACCGATAACTACCAACGGGAGTAACAGATGACCCTTATGAAATCCTTGATGGGCGCAGCCGCTGCGGTTGCACTGACAGCAGGCGCCGCTCTGGCAGAACCGGCCCTGATCTTTGATCTGGGTGGCAAGTTCGACAAGTCGTTCAACGAAGCGGCCCACAACGGCGCGTCTCGCTGGGCCGAAGAAACGGGCGGCACTTACCGCGAAATCGAGATGCAGTCTGAAGCGCAGCGCGAACAGGCCCTGCGCCGTTTCGCCGAAGCGGGTTCGAACCCGATTATCACGATGGGCTTTGGCATGGCTGACCCGCTTAGCGCTGTCGCCGCTGACTATCCCGACACCACATTCGTCGTGGTCGACGTGACATGGCTGGATGCACCAAACCTGCGTCAGGTCGGCTTTGCCGAGCACGAAGGTTCTTATCTGGTTGGCATGATGGCTGCGATGGCCTCAAAATCGGGCACCGTGGGTTTCATCGGCGGCATGGACGTTCCGTTGATTCGCCACTTTGGCTGTGGCTACGCGCAGGGCGCCAAGGCTGTTAACCCTGAGATCAATGTTGTTGCCAACATGACAGGTACGACTCCGGCTGCCTGGAACGATCCGGTGAAAGGGTCTGAACTGACCAAAGCGCAGATCAGCCAAGGTGCTGATGTGGTTTATGCCGCTGCCGGAGGCACCGGTGTCGGCGTGCTGCAGACCGCTGCAGACGAAGGTATCCTGTCGATCGGTGTCGACAGCAACCAGAACCACCTGCACCCGGGCAAGGTTCTGACCTCGATGCTCAAGCGTGTTGACGTTGCCGTTTATGACGCAATGAGCGCAGGTGACAACGTGGAAACCGGTGTGTTCGTCATGGGTCTGGCCGAAGATGGCGTCGGATATGCCATGGACGACAACAACGCTCCGTTGGTTTCCGACGACATGAAAGCCGCAGTCGACAAGGCCCGTCAGGACATCATCGACGGCAATGTTTCGGTTGTCAGCTACTATGAGAACGACAGCTGCCCGGCACTGCAGTTCTGATATCACGCGGGGTGGTGGGTATTGCCTTCCACCCCACTCCACTCTGCCGCGACATGTTTCGCGGCCCTTTCGGCAATTGAGGACAAGACATGACCGTCCCCGCCATTGAGCTCAAAGGGATTTCCAAAGCCTTTGGGCCGGTTCAGGCCAATAAAGATATTTCCATCAGCGTCGCCCCCGGAACGATCCATGGGATCATCGGTGAAAACGGTGCGGGCAAATCCACGCTGATGAGCATCCTCTACGGTTTTTATAAAGCCGACAAAGGTGAGATTTGGATCAATGGATCCAAGACCGACATTCCTGACAGCCAAGCCGCCATCGCCGCTGGCATCGGGATGGTATTTCAGCATTTCAAACTGGTCGAAAATTTCACCGTTCTGGAAAACATTGTTCTGGGCGCCGAAGATGGCGGGCTGCTGGCTCCGTCGCTCGCGAAGGCCCGCAAAGAACTGAAAGAACTCGAAGAAGAATACGAGCTGTTCGTAGATCCTGATAAGCGCATCGACGAAATCGGCGTGGGCATGCAGCAACGCGTCGAGATCCTAAAGGCGCTGTATCGCAAAGCCGAGATTCTGATTCTGGACGAACCGACCGGCGTTCTGACGCCCGCCGAAGCGGATCAGCTGTTCCGCATCCTCGACCGTTTGCGGGCTGAGGGGAAGACGATCATCGTGATCACCCACAAGCTGCGCGAGATTATGGAAAACACCGATACCGTCTCAGTCATGCGGCGCGGGCAGATGACCGCGACGGTCAAGACAGCCGAAACCAGCCCCGAAGAACTGGCTGAGCTTATGGTGGGCCGCAAGGTACTGTTGCAGGTCGACAAAGTGCCTGCGCAACCAGGCAAGCCGATTCTTGAGATCGAAAACCTGCGTGTTTTCGATTCTGCCGGGGTCGAGCGCGTCAAAGGCATCGACCTGAGCGTGCGCGCCGGCGAAATCGTTGGCATCGCCGGGGTTGCGGGCAATGGCCAATCCGAATTGATGGAAGTTCTGGGTGGGATGCGCCCCGGACAGGGGCAGATCAAGCTGAACGGCGCACCTTTGGCGCTTAGTGGGGCCGGTTCAGATGGTCAGGCCCGTCGCGCGCGGCATATCGCGCATGTGCCCGAAGACCGGCAGCGCGAAGGGCTGATCATGGACTTCCACGCGTGGGAGAATGTGGCCTTCGGTTATCACCGCGACCCAGCCTATCAACGCGGTATCTTTATGGACAATGCGGCGTTGCGCGCCGACACCGAAGCCAAGATCGAGAAATTTGATGTCCGCCCACCTAACGGCTGGCTGACCGCCAAAAGCTTCTCGGGCGGCAACCAGCAAAAGATCGTGGTTGCGCGCGAAATCGAGCGTAATCCCGACCTGCTGCTGGTCGGCCAGCCCACGCGCGGTGTGGATATTGGTGCCATCGAGTTCATTCACAAACAGATCGTAGCGCTGCGAGATCAGGGCAAAGCCATCCTGTTGGTTTCAGTCGAGCTGGAAGAGATCTTCTCGCTGTCGGACCGGATCGCTGTGATGTTTGACGGACATATCATGGGCGAGCGCCTGCCCGCCGAGACGGATGAAAAAGAACTGGGCCTGCTGATGGCCGGTGTTGCAGGAGAGGCAGCCTGAACCATGGAAAAAATGCCCAAATGGGCCGATGTCGTGCTGATCCCGGTGATCAGCCTGCTCTTGGCCACAATCCTTTCGGCAATCGTAATCCTCGCGATCGGGGAAGACCCTATTGAGGCGGTCAACCTGATGGTCACTGGGGCCTTGGGCTCGACCTATGGCTGGGGGTATACGCTCTACTACGCGACAAACTTCATCTTCACCGGACTTGCGGTAGCAGTCGCGTTTCACGCTCGCCTGTTCAACATCGGCGGCGAAGGTCAGGCCATGTTGGGCGGACTGGGTGTTGCAATGGTGTGCCTTTATGTCGATTGGCCGCATTGGAGCATTGCCTTGATTGCCGCAGCACTGGGCGCAGCTCTGTTCGGTGCGGCTTGGGCCGCGATCCCGGCTTACTTACAGGCAAAACGTGGCAGCCATATCGTAATCACGACGATCATGTTCAACTTTATCGCAGCGGCCTTCCTCAACTACATGCTGGTCAATGTAATGCGACCGCAAGGCTCACAAGACCCAGCGACGGCTCGGTTCCCCGAGGCCGTTCACCTGCCGACCTTCCAGTCCATGTTCTCGAGCGCTGAAAACATTGTATTCCGGGGTGCTCCGGCAAACATCTCGTTTTTTGTCGCGTTACTGGCTTGCGTTGCGGTGTGGGCCCTGATCTGGCGGACCCGGTTGGGGTATGAGATCCGCGCTTACGGCCATTCGGAAACGGGTGCCGTTTATGCCGGTATTTCTCCTGTGCGCATCACAATCGTTGCGATGCTGATCTCGGGCGCGTTGGCGGGCTTGATGGCGATCAACAACGTGATGGGCGAGGCGGAGCGATTGGTCTTGAACTCGACCGAAGGTGCTGGGTTCATCGGGATCGCCGTGGCCCTGATGGGTCGGTCTCATCCGTTCGGTGTCTTCCTTGCAGCGATCCTGTTCGGTTTCCTCTATCAAGGGGGCGCAGAACTGGCGCTTTGGACATCAATCCCGCGCGAGTTGATCGTCGTCATTCAAGCGCTGGTGATCCTGTTTACAGGCGCGCTGGACAACATGGTTCGGATGCCGCTTGAAAAGCTGTTCCTTGCATTGCGGAAGGGGTCAGCCTGATGGATATCTTCCTGACACTCATCCAGGTCCTGGATTCGACTATCCGCTTGGCGACTCCGCTGCTGCTGGCCTGCCTGGCTGGGCTATATTCTGAACGCGCGGGCATCTTCGACATCGGCCTTGAAGGCAAGATGTTGATGGCGGCCTTTTTCTCAGCCGCGGTTGCAGCGGTTACAGGCTCGGTCTGGCTGGGGCTTCTGGCCGGTATTGCGGCGTCTCTGGTCCTGTCTGCACTGCACGGCTTCGCGTCGATCACCTTCCGCGGCAATCAGTTGATCTCGGGCGTTGCGATTAACTTTCTTGCCTCGGGTATGACCGTTCTGATCGCCCAAAGCTGGTTCAAACAGGGCGGTCGCACGCCATCCTTGTTTGGCCAAGGTCGGTTCGAGTCCGCCGAATTTCCCTATGCGATAGGCCCGGAAGACGCCGAACTGACCGGACGCCCGGTTTCCGAGCTCATGTCCGAAGCCAACGTCCCACATTTGGTCTATTCCGAACTTCTGTCCGGTCACTCGATTCTGGTTTATGTGGCATTCCTGATGGTGCCGCTGACCTGGTGGATATTGTTCCGCACCCGGTTCGGATTGCGCCTCCGCGCTGTCGGGGAAAATCCGGCGGCGGTGGATACCGCTGGTGTGTCGGTTGTCGGTCTGCGTTACGCAGCTGTGGCGATCTGCGGTATCCTCTGCGGCATTGCGGGTGCCTATCTGGCAACAGCCCTGCAGGCCGGTTTCGTGAAGGAAATGACGGCCGGCCGAGGGTTCATCGCCCTTGCGGCGCTGATCTTCGCGAAATGGCGGCCCTGGCATGCAATGGGGGCCTGTCTGTTGTTCGGGCTGTTGCAAGCAGTCGCCCTGCGATTCCAGAACATCGATCTGGGTGGGGTCGTGATCCCGGTGCAAGTGATGGACGCCCTACCCTATATCCTGACTGTGGTGATTCTTGCCGGGTTCGTCGGCAAGGCCATTCCACCGCGCGCCGGTGGCGAGCCCTACGTCAAGGAACGCTGATATAGCCAGTTCAGGACTGCCCCTCAGTCCTGTTTGCTGCAAAGCGGCATACAGAGTTGATTTTGTGTGCCGCAACCGTTCTAAGGAGGTATGGACAAGCTCCGCCTCGGTTCCGCAGCCATTGTGTCCGCCTTTCTCTGATAGAGGAACGGGAAAACTAAATGGTACTGTCTGTCGTGCGTGCGTTGTCTACTGAGTTCAATGTTGTCAAAGGGTGCCCCGCAATGCGCGGAGACACCCGTTTCGCCTAGAAGAAGCCATGCAGATTTACCTCCCGATTGCCGAAGTTTCAGTAAACGCATTTCTGTTGTTCGGCCTTGGCGGGATGGTGGGAATACTCTCGGGCATGTTCGGCGTCGGCGGCGGGTTTCTGATGACGCCGCTCTTATTCTTTATCGGCATCCCTCCTGCCGTTGCTGTAGCGACCGAGGCCAACCAGATCGTCGCTTCGTCATTTTCAGGCGTTTTGGCACATTTCAGGCGCCGAACGGTTGATCTGAGAATGGGAACGGTTCTGCTGATCGGAGGTCTGGCAGGTGCCGCCCTTGGAGTGGTGGTGTTCAACTATCTGAAAAGCCTTGGACAAGTCGATCTGTTGGTCAAGCTTTGTTATGTGGTTTTTCTGGGCATCATCGGCAGCCTGATGTTCATCGAAAGCCTGAATGCGATACGCAAATCACGTAAAGCTGGCACTACACCACCGAAGCGACGTCAGCGAGGATGGATTCATGCCATGCCGTTCAAGATGCGGTTTCGGACTTCGGGTCTTTATATCTCGGTGATCCCGCCAGTGATCGTGGGGCTGTTTGTGGGCGTGTTGTCGGCCATCATGGGTGTCGGTGGTGGCTTTATCATGGTGCCTGCGATGATCTATCTGCTGGGCATGCCAACCAAGGTTGTTGTCGGGACCTCACTGTTTCAGATCATCTTCGTAACCGCCTTTACTACCATGCTGCACGCCACAACCAACTATACCGTTGATGTTGTGCTGGCGGTTTTGCTGTTGGTTGGCGGTGTTGTCGGCGCACAGTTCGGAACCGTTATCGGTGCCCGAATGCCAGCTGAGCAGTTACGCGTTCTGCTGGCCGCTTTGGTGCTTGTCGTCTGCGGCAAGCTTGCGCTCGATTTGCTACTGCAACCCTCCGAGCTGTACTCGATCGGCGATGCGGGGGGGCACTGAGATGTTGCGCCTGATCACCCTTCTCTGCCTGATCTGCATGCCTGCATATGCGACCGAAGAACAGGTTGTGTTGGGGCTTAGCCAGGATCGCGTCTCGATCACCGCGAATTTCGACGGATCCGAGATTCTGATATTCGGAGCGGTAAAGCGCGAGGCCCCGATTCCGGAAGGTCCCCCGCTTGAGGTTATTGTATCTGTCGTTGGCCCATCCGAGCCCGTCACGGTACGGCGCAAGGAAAAACGATTTGGCATCTGGGTCAACACCGATAGCCTTGTCGTTGATCTGGCCCCCAGCTTCTACGCCGTCGCCACCAGCGCACCGTTTGACGATGTGCTGACGCATACCGAAGATCTGCGTTATAAAGTCTCCATTGAACGTGCCATCCGGTCAGTTGGCGCCGAGATGAATATTCGCGGTGCGCAGGATTTTTCCGAAGCGGTCATTCGCATCCGTGAAGACGAGGGGTTGTATTCGATTCGAGAGAACACGGTGGCCGTTGACGAACAGACGCTGTTTCGCACATCGATCGACATGCCATCGGACCTGACCGAAGGGGACTATTCTGCCCGAATATTTCTAACCCGCGGTGGCGCGGTCGTCTCGACTTTTGAGACAGCTATTGGTGTACGCAAAGTTGGGCTTGAGAGAATTCTCTACACTATGTCCCGTGAACAGCCCATCTGGTACGGTCTTATGTCGCTGGCCATCGCGATTGCCGCTGGTTGGGGCGCTTCGACAGCCTTCCGCCTGTTGCGCGAAAGCTGATCACCCACGGCCGATATAAGGCATGGTCGTGGCCATCACAGTCATGAACTGTACATTCGCCTCAAGCGGCAGTCCGGCCATATGCAGCACCGAACGTGCTGCATCCTCGACATCCATGGTCGGGTCTGGTTCGCGACCATCGGAAATTGCATCGTCAACCAACGCCTGCACCATCGGGGTACGCGCATTTCCAATATCGATCTGACCGCAGGCAATACTAAAACACCGCCCGTCCAGCGATAAGCTGCGCGTCAAGCCCGTGATTGCGTGTTTCGTTGCCGAATAGTGGACCGAGTTTGGGCGTGGCACATGGGCGGCAATCGAACCGTTGTTGATGATCCGCCCCCCCTGAGGCACCTGAGATCGCATCGCCGCAAACGCAGCGCGCGCGCATAGGAACATTCCGTTCAGGTTTACATTGACCGAGTTGTACCAATCCTCAAGCGCGATCTCGTCAATTGTGCCACCCGGAGCAAAGATACCTGCATTGTTGAACAACACGTCCAGCCGTCCGGTTTGTTTGGTGAATTCAGTGAAAGCTTGCGAAACCGCGCTGGGGTCGGTCACATCAGCAACCAGTGGGATTGCCGACGCCCTCTCTTTTGCCATTTCCTTAAGAGTGTCGGCACTGCGAGCCAAAAGTCCAACGGTCCAGCCTTCCGACACGAAAAGCTCGGCGGTGGCACGGCCAATGCCCGAGCTTGCGCCGGTAACGATGATTGTCTTCATATCTCTTCGGCCTCCAACGTCAGCGACGGTGCCGCATTCGTTCGCAGATCATCCACGCGCAACGGGTAAGTTGGTTTTGACAACCTGTTTCGCACCACCCAGATCAGCCGTTCCTGCGCACGGGTGATGGCCACATAGGCAAGACGTTTCCACAAGGGTTGCCCAGCTTCGGTTCTACCCATACGGGCAGCGGCATATATGTCCGGCGCAAAGACTTGCACCGTGTCCCATTGGGACCCTTGCGCCTTGTGGATTGTCACCGCAGCGCCATGCAGAAACGTGGCCCCCATACGTGCTGCATATGGGATGAACGGCTCTTCCTCGTCTGGCTTTTCAATCTGCACGATTGACGCAGCAGAAACCTGCGGGTCTTCGGCGCCCATCACATGTAGGCGCGAAAATCCAGATTTACGACCCGGGCCAAGATAGATGACCTGCGCCCCTTTGATCAGCCCGCGTGCCTCAAGGTCCAGCCGCTTTTTGCGGTGTTTCAGAGGCAACTCGATGCCATCACAAATCAGCGGCTCTCCTTCCAGCAATTCGGTTTCGGGCGCGCCGTGGACATTTCGGAACGCCTGGATCAGACGGATACGGGTTGCATTGCGCCAAACCAGAACCGGGCTGCGCGCCATCAAATCAACCTCAACCCGTTGCCCCCAAACGACGCGATCATCTTTGCGCGCGGTCTCTTCAATCAGACGTTCGAAATCTTCGAATCCCATGGCGGGATCGGACAGAGAGTGGGCGATATCCAAGATCGGGTTGTCGGCTGTCTGTCTGTGCACGCGGTGCAGGATTTGCTTGCGCGGCTCTGGTAGCCCGTCGAACACCATCGAGCCGGATTGATTTACCGGTGCCAGCTGCGCCGGGTCACCAAACAACAACAGTGTCGGAAATATTTCCTGCAGGTCCTCAAACTGCCGGTCGTCCAGCATCGAGGCTTCGTCGACGAATCCGATATCCAGCGGCTCATCCCGGCGCTTCCAACCGGTGATAAAGTCGGACCCTCGTAGCCCGGCAGCGGCAAGTGCACCAGGAATCGATTTGTTGTTGGCATAAAACGCAGCGGCGCGATCCAACGCCTCGTCGGTCAGATCCTCGATCTGGGGCCGTTCGTCGTTGCCTGCCAGCCATTCGGCAATACGTTCGTATTCCGGGTCATAGACAGGTGTATAAAGGATACGATGAATCGTCGTTGCAGGCACACCGCGCAATCGAAGCACACTGGCGGCCTTGTTCGTCGGGGCCAGGATCGCGAGGCTGCGCTTGTCGCGGGATTTTCGGCTTTCAAAGTCACCCGAGATCAGATTGACCCCCGTCTCGGCCATGGCTTTGTACAACTCAGCCAGCAACAAGGTTTTACCAGATCCGGCTTTACCAACGACGGCCATGACCCCTGATTTCCCATTGCCGGGCGGTTTCAGCAGAGCGTCATCTTCAAGGTCTACTCCGGCCGAGCGCAACATCTGGGCGATGTTGTCGAAAGCAGCGGCTTGATCTTCGGAAAAGGTGACTTGGGGCAAGGACATGGCGCGACCCTACAGGGACGCGTCGCAGGTCACCAGATGCGGATTTTGATTTCCGCGCAATCAGGCAGATAGGGCAAACCTATGCTGCGCCGAGCTGCCGAAGGCCGTGTTGAACCACAGCCGCGACAACTGGCGTGGGATGCCGGCCCGGGCGGCCACCTTGTTACAATCGTCAGCCGAATAGGGCCACAAGCCAACAGAAATCTGATCCCGTCCCCTTCCTTGAGACCCCAGAACCACAGGCGATGAACCGATCATCCGGTATATGCGGATCATACGCGCATCAAACACACCTGCGATATGAGTGAGGCCAAAGCCTTCCATGACCTCACCGCCGCTTAGCATGATGGCCCCGGCTGTATGGGCGCTGGCGCTGCGAGACAGGCAAAACCGTGTGACTTCCCAAATGAGAGGGCTGCGGATAGGGCTGCCACCCGTGAGATGCCCAAATATGTCGTTAACCATGACCGGGCCGGTCGTTGGCAATATTCGCATCGAACCGCCGTGGCTGCCATCCGACTCTTCCCAGATCACATATAGCGGATTGAGATCATCGTACTGGTCCCGCTCTTCCCCCTTCTTGTTAACCTTAACATCCCAGCCAAGGCGGGTTTTGAACTGGTCGGCACGATCCCTGAACATTCCTTCGGCCAATTCCGGAAATTTATGCAACTCATCAGCATACAGATAACGCAACATGACGTATTCCCCTTGTCGTCCATAGTTGGAACAAAGGGGGTA
This sequence comes from uncultured Ruegeria sp., assembly GCF_947500045.1. Taxonomy (GTDB): domain Bacteria; phylum Pseudomonadota; class Alphaproteobacteria; order Rhodobacterales; family Rhodobacteraceae; genus Ruegeria. Next base: position 108,714 of record NZ_CANMQQ010000004.1, read on the forward strand.
CAAACACGTGGTTAATTTATGATGAGGCCACCGTACGGTGGTTAAACGACTATTAATCCTCTGCTGAGTGCGGTCGCGATTGCATGAGTCGTGTTCTGTGCTCCCAGTTTCGAACGCGCGCTTTCGATATAGGCCCTCAGCGTGTGTTCGGAGATTGACAGCGAATGCGCCACTTGCGCCCGGCTGTAGCCCAACGCCAGCAGCGTCATGGCATCTATCTCACGAGGGGAAAGCCCGCGCGTCGTTTCCGGTTGCCGTTCTTTGGCAAATTCCAGCGCTTTGCGATTAAGGAAATGCGCCACGAGGATCAGGTCACGTCCGTGCGTATCTATGAACGCCCGCCAGACTGTATCATCGCAGGTGTTGTTCGCGGTGAACAACGCAAATTGTCCACTCGGCCCCCGCAACGGGATCGAGTACCCCTGATTGCCGACGCCATGTTGTTGTGCGTCTTGCAAAAACGCCCTGACAGCTTTTCCCGACCAGTTCAGTTGTTTCCAATCCACGGCGTGAAATCGTTGAAAGCAACCCAGAATGACCGGATCAATCCGATGGTAGTTTTTATCCCGATACTGTTTGTCCCAGGCATCCGAATATGTAGTGAACCCGTACTGATCCCCTGCGCCATCAACCCAATGATAGGTAATGTGATCAACGTGTAGCGCGTCCCGCAGCTGGACGAGTACAATGGCCAGCTCTTCAAGCGTGCTGGTGTTTTCCAAATCCTCGAGGATCTGGCTCAAATCGAACTTTGTTCCCATTCGCGGGCGCGCAGGCCTCATCCTTCGAGGACGCAATCTCGGCCGCCGCGATCAGCCTTGTATCATCAAGCTGCTCGGCAAGTGCGCTCAACCCATTTGCCACCGCAAAGGCGTTGAGGTCCGACAGAACGTCCAATATCCACTCATTTTGCGCCATCAGGGTGTCCCCGAAATAGTTAACGAAGGGTTAACACAACCATAACATGTACAGACTAATTCGGCCTATTCACTGCTTTCTACTCCCCAGAAATAGCGGGAGTCGAATTTCTAAAGCGCTGAAAAAGAAGTAACAACCGCCGAAACGAAGAACACCCGCAAGGGCAGCGGCGCGCCTCGCGGGTGTTGTAAATATCTACGGGCTGAGACCGTTAGTCGCGGGCAGCCAATACCTCGTCTAAGGTACGCATGCCCGTGTGCGGTGCTTGAACCAACACGGACATGTTGCCCGGTTTGTGCTGGTTTCGCATCATCTTCATATGCGCTTCAGGCAACTCCTTCCAGGTGAACACCTCGGACATGCAGGGATCCAGTCGGCGCTCGACCATCAGCTTGTTCGCTGCAGCGGCCTGTTTGAGATGGGCGAAGTGCGAACCCTGCAGACGTTTTTGGTGCATCCACATATAGCGCACGTCAAAGGTCAGATTGTAACCGGTGGTTCCGGCACAGATCACGACCATGCCGCCCTTTTTCACCACAAAAGTCGAAACCGGGAACGTGCTTTCCCCCGGGTGCTCGAACACCATGTCGACGTTCACGCCTTTGCCGGTGATGTCCCAGATCGCCTTGCCGAACTTGCGGGCCTCTTTGAACCAATCCGCATATTCCGGCGTGTTCACGGTGGGTAGCTGGCCCCAACAATTGAAATCCTTACGGTTCAGAACACCCTTGGCCCCCAGACCCATGACAAAATCACGCTTGCTTTCGTCCGAGATCACACCGATCGCGTTGGCACCCGCCGTATTGATCAGCTGGATCGCATAAGAGCCCAGACCACCCGACGCGCCCCAAACCAAAACATTCTGACCGGGTTTCAGATCATGCGGCTCGTGACCGAACAGCATTCGGTAGGCGGTCGCCAAAGTCAGCGTGTAGCAGGCGCTTTCTTCCCAAGTCAGGTGCTTGGGGCGCGGCATCAACTGCTGTGATTGCACGTTGGTGAATTGCGCGAAAGATCCATCCGGGGTTTCATACCCCCAGATGCGCTGGCTGTCCGAATACATCGGATCGCCACCGTTACAATGCTCGTCATCCCCATCATCTTGATTACAATGGATGACAACTTCGTCGCCGACCTTCCAGCGCGTTACTTTCTCACCCACAGCCCAGACGATGCCCGACGCATCCGAGCCCGCGATGTGGAACGGCTGGCCATGGCCGTCAAACGGGCTGATCGGCTTGCCCAATGAAGCCCAGACGCCGTTATAATTCACGCCTGCCGCCATCACGAGGACCAGAACTTCGTGGCTGTCCAACTTGGGAACATCAACCACTTCCAGCTGCATTGCCGTATCCGGTTCACCATGGCGTTCTTTTCGGATTGCCCAAGCGTACATTTGCTTGGGAACATACCCCATCGGAGGTATTTCACCCATTTCGTAGAGGTCCTTTTCCGGTGCCTCATACGACGCGATACCGCTATCGACATCCAAAGCCATGTTGGCCTCCTTCATCCAAAACCATTGCCGCGCCGCAGAATCGCGGCTTTCCACAGATGGAATATTGACCCGTGAGTAATATTGCAACCGTATTCGGTGCTATTTTTGTAATTTTATGACCCAGCAGATGCAGAAATACTTTCTGCGTCTGCATCGTTTTCGGTACGCACCACTGCTTCAGAAGCAGCTGCATAATAGGCAAGCAGCTCGGGGCGCTCGCCTGACGGGCGCAGAATCCCATTCTCACGTAGCAGAATCCGGCGTTCGACCAGCTGATTGAGTGCATCATCAATCGCCTCACCACCGTCGCTGGCAACGGCCTCACCGCCCATTTCCAGCAATCGGGTTCTTAGGTCTTGTTCTGACATCTGCCCCTCATCGCGCAGCAGTCGGCACGCTGCAGGAACTGGAACAAAGGGTATCGCAGCACCGATCCTGCGCATTAGCTCCCGGGCAAGATCGGTGGTTAGATCCCGTTCATGCGCGGCGCGGAACTCCTTTAGGGAAATCGGTGTTGCATATCGTACCGATGCAATCCCAAATCTCTTGTAGCGCCCGGCGACCCGTCGCCAAATCTGTTTCAGGGTCCAACGCGTTATGACACCAATCCGCGCCCGGAAACGGCGCTCACTGTCCTTGGCAGCTGCTGTTAGGACGGTGTCTTCAAGCACACGGTCGTAGTTCAGAGCCACTGGAACAAACACCACATCCCGCCCCTGAGATTCGGTCCCATCGACGATATACTTTAACAACCCTAGCTTGGGGCGCCCCAACTTGCCGTTAAGGCTTAGCCCGCCTTCGGGGAACATCGCTTGCGTCACACCGGCTTCGGTCGCATGGCGCACGTAGCTTGCCAGGACCTGACGATAAAGGTCGCTGCCCGACTTGCGGCGAATAAAGTAGGCCCCCATCGCGCGGATCAACCGGCTTAGCGGCCAGACACGCGCCCATTCGCCTACTGCATAAGAAAGAGTTGAATGATCAGCCGCGAGGTATGTGACCAACACGTAATCCATGTTGCTGCGGTGATTCATGACGTAAACGACTGTTGCGTCGGGATCGATACTGTCCAACGCGGCCTTATCCTCATATCCCAGTTGAACTTTGTAGAACGCATTGCTCAGCATTCGTGCAAAGCGGATAGCTATACTGAAATATGCAACTGTTGAAAAAGACGGGGCAATCTCGCGCGCATAGCGTCGCGCCTGCTCCGAGGCAACGGCGTCCGGAACACCTTCCGCCTTGGCATGCTGTTGTACTGCTCTGCTGACTTGTGGGTCATAGATGAGCCGCTGAATCATGTCATGCCGCCCGGCCAGCTTGAACGGCTGGATCGGTCGCTGCAGGCGTTTGTTCAGCCGCGCAACAGCACGTTCAAGACGGCGGCGAAAGAACCAACGCACCGAAGGGAACAGAAAATGCGAGGCAAAGGTGACCGCAGCAAAGAGCACGATCAGCACAAACAGCCAAATCGGAATTTCCACAGTCTGCATCATCCGGGCACAGTGCCATCAATCGCAACCGCCCACAATCTGCAGAAACCGGACATGCCGCAATGCAGCGAATTGACATATCTCGAAAATTGCGATTTATCACCAGTGAACGTAATTTTGTTACCCATCGATCAGCGAGGCCCGACCAATGACGCAGTTGCAGAAAGATCGCCCCTGGCTCATCCGTACCTACGCAGGTCACTCAACGGCCAAGGCATCAAACGCACTCTACCGTGCAAACCTGGCCAAAGGTCAGACCGGCCTTTCCGTGGCTTTCGATCTGCCGACCCAAACCGGATATGACAGCGACCACACCCTGGCGCGCGGTGAAGTTGGGAAGGTCGGCGTACCAGTCTGCCATCTGGGAGATATGCGAGTTCTGTTCGACCAGATCCCGCTGGAGCAGATGAATACCTCGATGACGATCAATGCCACTGCTCCATGGCTTCTGGCGCTTTATATTGCAGTGGCCGAGGAACAAGGTGCTGATGTTTCGAAACTGCAGGGCACCGTCCAGAACGATCTGATCAAGGAATACCTGAGCCGCGGCACTTATGTGTGCCCGCCTAAGCCTTCGCTGAAGATGATCGCAGACGTGGCCGAGTATTGTTATGACAACGTGCCAAAATGGAATCCGATGAACGTGTGCTCGTACCACCTGCAGGAGGCTGGCGCGACGCCCGAGCAAGAGCTGGCCTACGCGCTGGCAACGGCCATCGCGGTGTTGGACGAACTACGCCCTCGGGTTCCCGCCGAGGATTTCCCCGCGCTCTGCGGTCGGATTTCGTTTTTCGTGAATGCCGGTATCCGGTTTGTTACCGAAATGTGCAAAATGCGCGCATTTGTCGATCTTTGGGATGAGATTCTGCAGCAGCGCTATGGCGTGACCGACCCCAAGTTCCGCCGATTCCGCTATGGTGTTCAAGTAAATTCGCTGGGGCTGACCGAACAGCAGCCGGAAAACAACGTGTATCGCATCCTTATCGAAATGCTGGCGGTCACCTTATCAAAACGCGCACGGGCGCGGGCTGTGCAATTGCCCGCGTGGAACGAAGCGCTGGGGCTACCGCGTCCTTGGGATCAGCAATGGTCGATGCGGATGCAACAAATCCTCGCCTATGAAACCGACCTGTTGGAATATGGCGATCTGTTCGACGGTAACCCGGTCGTCGATGCCAAGGTCGAAGAACTTAAGGACGGGGCGCGTGCTGAATTGGCCAATCTTGATTCGATGGGCGGTGCCGTGGCTTCGATCGAATACATGAAATCCAGACTGGTTGAATCCAACGCCGAGCGCCTGAACCGGATTGAGCGTAACGAGACCATTGTTGTAGGTGTAAACAAATGGACCGAGGGCGAAACCTCACCCCTGCAGACCGAAGATGGTGGCATTATGGTCGTCGATCCTGCGGTTGAGCAGGAGCAGATCGGGCGACTGAATGACTGGCGCGCAACACGGGATGAAGCTGCTGTCGCAGCTGCCTTGAGTACGTTGCGCGAAGCGGCCCAATCCGGTGCCAATGTGATGGCACCCTCAATCGCGGCGGCCAAGGCGGGCGTCACAACCGGAGAATGGGCTGAGGAAATGCGCAAGGCCTATGGCACCTATCGAGGTCCGACTGGCGTTTCGGGCTCCGTCTCGAACAAGACAGAAGGACTGGAGGATTTGCGTGCCGCCGTCGATGCAGTCAGCGACCGGTTAGGACGTAGGCTGAAGTTCCTTGTCGGCAAGCCTGGTTTGGACGGGCACTCGAATGGGGCCGAACAGATCGCCTTCCGCGCGCGCGATTGCGGTATGGATATCAGCTATGAAGGTATTCGCCTGACACCCGAGGAAATCGTAAGCGCGGCACAGGAAGAAGACGCCCATGTCATTGGCCTGTCCATCTTGTCAGGAAGCCATTTGCCGCTGGTCAAGGACGTCATGACGCGACTGAATGCGGCCGGCCTGAGCGACATCCCCGTCATTGTGGGCGGGATCATCCCTGATGAAGATGCCGAAGTGTTGCGGTCCATGGGGGTGGCTAAAATCTACACTCCCAAAAACTTTGAATTAAATACAATTATGGGAGATATCGTAACTTTGATTGACCCAAAGGAAATCGCCGCTGAGTAGAAATTAATTCTGCAAACATCTCCAATTCTATTTCCCAAATGTAAGGAATAGCGATATTTGGGAAAATAGAGCTTCCTTTGCATTCTGTGGGGGAATAATCGGAATGGAGCAAAATATGGCAATCGACTTAGAAAAAATGTCACGCAAAGAATTGCTCGAATTGCGCAATCGGGTCGAAAAAGCAATAAAGAGCGCTGAAACACGGGAACGAAAAGAAGCACTAAAAGCTGCCGAAAAGGCAGCGGCCGAATTCGGGTTTTCACTGTCCGAATTATCCCCAGATGGCGCAAAATCATCTAAAGGTGCAAAGGCAAAGCCGAAGTACCAAAACCCAAACGATCCGTCCCAAACCTGGACCGGGCGGGGTCGTAAACCGCAGTGGATTCATGATGCGCTGAAATCCGGCACTGACATATCTGATCTTGAAATTTGAGCTGGGGCATTTTGAATGACAATTCATATTGGTGCTGAAAAAGGCGCGATAGCCGAGACAGTTCTGCTACCTGGCGATCCATATCGCGCAAAATGGGCAGCCGAGACGTTTCTGGACGACGTCAAACTGGTTAATAACGTGCGTGGCATGCTGGGTTTTACCGGCACCTGGAACGGAAATCGCGTCACAATTCAGGGCAGTGGCATGGGGATGCCGTCACTGTCGATCTACGTAAACGAATTGATCCGTGACTACGATGCAAAGACTCTGATCCGGATTGGTTCATGCGGTGGAATGCAAAACAGCGTGAATGTGCGCGATGTCATTCTGGCGATGACGTCGACCACGCTCAGCACACCCTCGCGCGGGATCATGAAAGAGATGAATTTTGCCCCCTGTGCTGATTGGGGTCTACTGCAGGCTGCAGCGCAAGCGGCACAAGCCAAAGGCACACCGACCCATGTGGGCGGTATCTATTCGTCCGATGTTTTTTATGACGAACGCCCGGACCTGAATGAACAAATGGTTCGGCACGGAATTCTTGGAGTCGAGATGGAAGCCGCCGAGCTTTACATTCTTGCCGCACGCCACAAGTGCCGCGCATTGGCAGTGCTGACAGTTTCCGACCATTTATTAACCGGCGAGGCCCTGCCCTCCTCGGATCGGGAGAGCAGTTTTGGTGACATGGTAGAAATCGCGCTTCAGGCCGCCTTTCCCTCCAGTTGAACCTTAACGAGCCTAACGCCCATGCGTGCCGTCATATCCGTTGCGCGCGGGGCTGCTCCAACCCTCAAGTGCGCCTTCGGTCGGGGCAAAGGTCTCGACCAGTAAAGGATGGCACGATGCCGTATCCGATGAGTGCTCTGACGAGCAATCACCGCCGGGGCACGCGCTGAGAGTTCCCAGCAGATCAATCTCAGCAAAAAACTCAAGATAGTCACCGGGGCGAACGGGCGAAGCCTTCATGAAATACTGCCCTGTATCGCGCGTGAAGCCGGTGCACATGAACACGTTCAACACGTCATGAACGGCAGGTTCTGCTTCGGCCAACGAAATACCCAAATGATCCGCCAGCGCGCGCGTCAGGTTCGAGTGACAACAGTGATGATACTGAGTTCCTGATAGCAGATTGCCGGTATAGGGATCGCATCGCGTGCCGATCACGTCATGAACCGACCCGCCAAATGCGTCAATCCCGTACCAACCCAGCGTATCCGCAACGATGGTCGCCATGGGGCGTGTGTGCGGAAAACTTGACCACATACGCTCACCCGTCGTGATGTGTGTACCGTGCAGTGCACGTGTCTTGCCGGAATAGAACCGCTCGGACAGATCCTTGAGGTTCCACAAATTAAGGTCGCCAACCTGCGAACCCTCGACCGAGGTGATCCGAAAGAAATGCCCGGCTGGCACCTCAAAACAACCTGCATCCCGTGGTGGGACCAACACCTCACCTGTTTTCTGCGCACCAGCGCGAGCGGTCTGGTAAAGTCCAAGATCGGGTTTTGGCAACCCATCGTTCGGGTAGCAGACAACAGGTGCGATCGCGCGGCGCGCTTCAGCATCTGCGGGCGGGCGGGGAGTGTTCCGAGATTCTGTCATGGGCGGACAGTGGCTCAGTTCATCCCGACGGAAAAGCCCAAACTGCAGTTATTGCCCTTTCAAACATTGTGTTGGCTCGGCATCAGAATGCGAAACCGCACCACAGAACGCGCATCGCCACTCGCCCTCGCTTCGATGCTGCCGCCACCTGCAGTCGCGCGTCAGAGACGACGTGCGGGACCGCCAAAGGAAATAGGCAAAAACACCGGCGGCAAGAAGAAGCAGAAAAATAGGCATGCATCTGCTTTGCCGATTGCGGCGAGTTTATCAAGCCCGCACTGAACCGTCAGGCGGCATTGGCACAAACGCATTGCTTAGTATTACAGCGACAACATGCACTTGCCGAGATCCGGCAAGTGCTGTGTCACAAGTCAAACTGCCCGATCAACCATCATCATTTTGATCTCGGCAATCGCCTTGGCGGGGTTCAGGCCTTTGGGACAGGTTTTGGCACAGTTCATAATTGTGTGGCAGCGGTAGAGTTTGAAGGGATCTTCAAGCTCATCCAAACGCTCACCCGTCGCCTCATCCCGGCTGTCGATAATCCAGCGATAGGCATGCAGCAGCGCGGCAGGGCCGAGATAGCGATCCCCGTTCCACCAATAACTCGGGCACGAAGTTGAGCAGCTGGCGCACATCACGCATTCATACAAGCCATCCAGCTTCTTGCGGTCTTCGATCGACTGCTTCCACTCTTTCGCCGGACGGTTGGTCTTGGTTTCCAGCCACGGCATGATCGAAGCGTGCTGGGCATAGAAATGGGTCAGGTCAGGGATCAAATCCTTGACCACGGGCATATGCGGCAGCGGATAGATTTTAACGTCGCCCTTGATTTCATCCATGCCGTAAATACAGGCCAGCGTGTTGATCCCGTCGATGTTCATCGCGCAAGACCCACAGATACCTTCGCGGCATGAGCGGCGGAAGGTCAGCGTCGGGTCGATCTCGTTCTTGATCTTGATCAACGCGTCCAGAACCATCGGTCCGCAGGTATCCATGTCGACGAAATATGTATCGACGCGCGGGTTCTGCCCATCATCGGGGTTCCAGCGATAGATCTGGAACTTGCGCACATTGGACGCGCCTTCGGGCTTGGGCCAGGTCTTGCCGGTGGTGATCCGGGAATTCTTGGGGAGGGTCAGTTGTACCATTAGTTCCTCTCCTTAGAACGTACGCGCTTTGGGCGCGATTTTCTTCAGGCTGATGCCGCCTTCGGCTTCGGTGCTCAGCGGGTCGACGATCACGGGGCGATAACTGAGATCGACCTTGTTGCCTTCGACACGGCTGATGGTGTGTACGCGCCAATTCTCGTCATCACGCTCGGCAAAGTCTTCGTGGGCGTGTGCACCGCGGGATTCCTTGCGCGCCTCAGCCCCTACGATTGTCGCAAGCGCACTTGGCATGAGGTTGGTCAGCTCCAGCGATTCCATCAGGTCGCTGTTCCAGACAAGACTACGGTCTGAGACTTTCAGGTCATCCATCTTGGCCGCAATCGCGGTCATCTTTTCAACGCCTTCAGCCATGGTTTTGGCGGTACGGAAGACGGCCGCATCTTCTTGCATAGTCTTTTGCATCTCGAGCCGCAGATCGGCAGTCGGCACCGAACCGCTTGCGTTGCGCACCGCATCAAAGCGGTCGAATGCCTGATCAACCGACGGCTGGTTCAGTACAGGGTTCGGCGCCTCTGCATCCACCACCTTACCGGCACGGATAGCCGCCGCTCGACCAAACACCACTAGGTCAATCAACGAATTCGAACCCAAACGGTTCGCGCCATGGACCGACGCACAACCAGCCTCACCCACTGCCATCAGGCCAGGGACTACTGCAGTCGGGTCGTCAGCCGTTGGATTCAACACCTCACCCCAATAGTTGGTCGGAATGCCACCCATGTTGTAGTGAACCGTCGGCAGAACCGGGATCGGTTCTTTTGTGACATCCACGCCAGCAAACACGCGTGCGGATTCAGAAATCCCCGGAAGGCGTTCTGCCAACGCCTCAGAAGGCAGGTGGCTGAGGTTCAGGTGAATGTGATCACCGTTGTCGCCATGGCCTCGGCCTTCACGAATTTCCATAGTCATCGAACGCGAGACATAGTCACGCGGCGCGAGGTCCTTGTACTGGGGCGCGTACCGCTCCATGAACCGTTCACCTTCCGCGTTGGTCAGATAACCACCCTCGCCACGTGCACCTTCAGTGATCAGGCAACCCGAGCCGTAGATGCCCGTCGGGTGGAACTGAACAAACTCCATATCCTGCAGCGCCAGGCCCGCGCGGGCCACCATGCCACCACCATCACCCGTGCAGGTATGGGCCGAGGTCGCGCTGAAATAGGCGCGGCCATAGCCGCCGGTCGCCAGCACCACCATCTTGGCGTTGAACACATGCATCGTGCCATCGTCGAGCTTCCAGCAGACAACACCCTGACATTGCCCATCCTCGGACATGATCAGGTCGATGGCAAAATATTCAATGTAGAATTCGGCGTTGTTCTTCAGGGACTGGCCATAGAGCGTGTGCAGGATAGCGTGGCCGGTTCGGTCGGCGGCGGCGCAGGTCCGCTGCACGGCAGGGCCTTCACCAAATTCGGTGGTGTGGCCGCCGAAAGGGCGCTGGTATATCTTACCTTCTTCGGTCCGGCTGAAGGGAACTCCGTAGTGCTCAAGCTCATAAACCGCCTTTGGAGCTTCGCGAGCGAGGTATTCCATTGCGTCCGTATCACCCAGCCAGTCCGAGCCCTTTACGGTGTCATACATGTGCCACTGCCAATGGTCGGGGCCCATGTTCGAGAGAGAGGCGGCGATGCCACCCTGCGCCGCCACAGTATGGGAACGGGTTGGAAATACCTTGGTCACACACGCGGTGCGCAGTCCCTGTTCCGCCATGCCCAGAGTTGCGCGCAGACCCGCGCCACCGGCACCGACAACCACCACGTCATATTCGTGGGTTTCGTATTCATATGCTGCTGTCATCTTAGGTGATCCTTACCGCACGTTCTCAAAGGGCGAGCTTAACAAGGGCGAAAAGCCCCGCAGCAATCAGCGTGTATCCGAAAGCCGCCACCGCCATCAGGCTCAGTTTTTCAGCGACGCCGTGAACGTAATCTTCGATTGCTACCTGCGTTTCACGCACAAGGTGAAGAACGACGACAACCAATGTCAAAGCTGTCACGATGGCTGGAAAGGGACGGCTGTAGTAGGCCAGTACCTCTTCGTAGGTTCCACCCAGCCCAGCGGCAAAGGTGAACACGAATAAAGGAACCAGAAAAACCAACGCTGTTGAGCTGGCCATCATCTGCCAATGATGATGGGTGCCTTGACGGCCTGCTCCCATACCCTGTGCGCGTTTGCGTTCCGTGAGGTATTGCATGGCGAAACTCCTTATACCGCAAGCGCTGTGATGAAGGTAAGGATGGTGGCCAGCACGAACATGCCGATTGCCAGCTTCTCGGACACCTCGACATTCACGCAATAGCCCAAATCCCAGATCACGTGCCGCAACCGCCCCAGCATGTGATAGAAGATCGCCCAGGTTGCTGCGAACATGACCAGATCGCCCAGCCAACTGCGCATCAGGCCATCGATAAATGCAAACGCACCTTCAGATGTCGCTGCCGCCAATAACCACCAAACAACAAAAAAGGCGATCAACAACGACGCGATCCCAGTTATGCGGACCATGATCGAAGATATCGATGTCATCTGCGGACGATAGATCGACAGGTGCGGTGAAAGAGGGCGATTGCCCCGATTTACATCGGCCATGTTGGCTCCTTTTCGGTTGGCTACCGAATGTTTTACTGGTTTTTGCGACCCTGTCACGTGCTGCACGTGCAAAATCCAGTAAATTTAACGCAAAACCATCGATTAGGCACTTTTGTGATCACGCGAAATAATCTCGTGATCACAAATGGTGTCTGATACAGCCAATGTTAGCGATTTCAACGATAAAGCGATGTGATCACGAATCTATTGCAAGGGTGATCCCACGTGTGCCGTTTGCTGAGTGACTTCGCGCAAAAGCTTCTTTCGAATACGCTCGGGGTAGTCGGCGAAGCCCGCGGCTGAGACAACAAAAGCGCCCTCACCCACGATGACATTTTCGAAGAAATAGGCGGTGAGCTCTGGTTCACTTTCTTCGATTGCGATTGCATTCACGGTAATCCCGCTATCCCTCAGTTTGGCGTGCAGCTTTGCGGGTTCGACGCCTTCGTTTGAAACACCGTCGCCTGACAGATCAATCAAGTGTCGTTTGCACATGGACATGTCACCAAAACTGGCAATGGTGGTCTCAAGCGCCTCACCAATCGCTGTCGAGAAATTGCGCCAAACACGCGGGTCATTGGCGACCTGGTTTGCAAAACCGTCGAGCGCTGTAAAGCTGTCGATCCGGGTCCAGGGTATCGTAATCCGTTGGCGCGAACTGCCAGTCCACTGCACTAGCATCAATTGTGCCTCACCTCGTACCAGTGCTTCGGACACAACCGGATCCCGCAATCCGGCGGCAAGCCCGTCCATCTGTATGCGATATTCCTCGGAATCAACCGACCCTGACACATCTACAGCCAATGCAAGAGCCAGATCACAGGCATAGGCCTGCGAAGTCAAACAAAGCGTCGTAACAAGTGACCGCAACACTATCATGACCCGAACGTATCATGAATTTCGTTTAGCGCGATCACTTCGACGTCACTGGACAGGCTGTTGACCTACACTGGCATCAAGGCCCAGTAGTCCAGATCAAGCAACACGTTAGGCAGGTATTTGCCTTCTTCGTTACGCAGTTCAAATGGCGTCCCGCCTTTCGTGGCGACCAGACGTAGACGCACAGCACCGACACCGACACCGGGCGTAACGGTTTCAGCCTTGTCCAACACCTCGGACCAGGCTTTGATCGTGTCGCCAGCAAAGCAAGGATTGGCATGCGCACCGCCATTCAATCCCACGATCATCTGCGCATTTGCCAAGCCGTTGAACGATAAGGCGCGCGCCATCGAGATTACATGGCCGCCGTAAATCAGCCGACCTTCAGGGCGGAATGTCAGGTCGAAATGCACCTTCGCGGTGTTCTGCCAAAGGCGAGTGGCCAGCATATGCTCGGCCTCTTCGACGGTCACGCCATCGACGTGATCGATCTTCTCGCCTGTTTCGTAGTCCCCCCAGCGATGCACCTCACCCGCCTGAGTGAAATCATAGTTTGAGAAATCAAGACCATGAGGCACATCAAGATCGCTGACATCCAGCGCCTTTTTTAGATTGGGCACAACCGACTTGGGCGCGGGCGCATCGAGGTTCGATTTGCGCACCATCACCCAGCGCACATATTCGATAACGACCTCATCGCGCTGGTTCAGGCCGCGCGTACGAACCCAGACAACCCCGGTCTTGCCGTTCGAGTTCTGCTTGAGGCCGATCACCTCGGATTCGGCGCGCAGTGTATCGCTGGGATAGACCGGTCGCAGCCAGCGCCCTTCGGCATACCCCAGATTGGCCACCGCATTCAGCGAAATATCGGGCACCGTTTTGCCGAAGACCACATGAAGGGCCGCCAAATCATCAATCGGGCTTTGCGGCAGTCCGCAATTCCGGGCAAACTCATCCGAGGAATAAAGCGCGTGACGCGCCGGGTAGAGCGCGTGATACAGTGCACGCTCGCCATTTGTCACGGTGCGCGGCACGGCGTGATGCAGCACCTGTCCGACAGAATAATCCTCAAAAAAGTTACCCGGATTGGTTTTTGCCATTATTGCTGTCCCAATTTCATCTCAGCGGAATAGTCGGAATCGACCTCTTTGATAACCGCCTGAGCGCATCGCATCACGTTATTGGCAGCGTCGAACGCATAAGAGGGATCGCCATACAGCTCCCACCCCTTTGCCAATGCGTCTGAGACCTTGTGGCAGAAAGCCGATGTGTCTTCCTCAGTCAACAAACGATATAGTTTCGCCATTGTATCAACCTCTTACCCGCCGAACGGAGATGGGCCAACCAGCCCGTGAATATAACCCACGATGCCCAGCAATACGATGGAGGCCACAAAGAACATCGCGTCCTTGCCATAGGTGCCGGGCTCACCCGGGGTCCACTCTGGCTCGGATTTATTGATTACGATCACTTCGACTACAGCCCAGGCCAGCAAGCCGCCAAACAGCACAATTGAAGCCAGATCGCCATTCACCAACAAATGCGCAAACGCCCAAAGCTTGAAGCCGCCCAGCATCGGATGACGAAGCTTGTTTAGAAGGCGGCCTTTCTGACCTGCCGGACTCATCATATAAAACGCGATCAACATCAGCAGATTATTGATGTGAATCAAGAAGGTTGGCGGTGCCCAGACATAGATGAAATCGGTCATGCGATAGCCGAAGATCATCAGTAGAATCGACGCAACCAACGCCAGCGCAACCACGCCTTTGCCGCCATTGCCCAGCGCCGCACGCTGCGCAGGCATCACGCGTTTGAACAGATGTGCGGCCCACCACAACGCCACACCAAGAATCAGAAGAACAAAGCCCATGCTGGCTTACCCCGCTTGCAAAGCTGTTATCGCCTTTGCTTTTGCCAGAGTTTCACGGGCAGTTACAACGTGTAGGTTTTCAACAATCTTGCCATCAACAACAGCGACGCCCTGCCCCTGTGCCTCGGTCTCTTCAAAGGCGGCGATCTGACGGCGGGCCAGATCGATCTCATCTTCCGAGGGCGCAAAGGCCGTATTCGCGATCTCGACTTGCGCGGGGTGGATCAGCGTTTTGCCGTCAAAACCCATATCGCGGCCTTGGGTACATTCGGCCTGCAGACCATCGGCATCCTTGAAAGCATTGTAGACGCCATCGACGATGATCAGACCTTCTGCCTTTGCGGCCAGCAGACAAAGACCTAGCGAAGTCATCATCGGCAGGCGATCGGGGCGGAAGCGGGTCTGCAGCTCTTTCGCGAGATCGTTGGTGCCCATGACGAATCCTGCCATCAGCGGATGTGCTGCGATTTCAGCCGCATTCAGCATGCCACGCGACGTTTCCATCATCGCCCAGATCGGCAAGTCTCCGGTTATGGCAGCCAGCGCGTCCACATCCGCGGCCGAGTTCACCTTGGGCAGCAGAACGACATCCGCATCCATATCGCGGACTGCTTCAGCATCGGCGCGCCCCCATTCGGTGTCCAGACCGTTGATCCGCACGATCTTGACCCGTGCGCCGTAATTGCCCTCGGCCAGAGCCGCGTTCAAAGTCTCGCGTGCGTTTTCTTTTTCATCGGCAGAAACCGCATCTTCGAGGTCAAAGATGATCGCATCCACGGGCAATGTGCGCGCTTTATCTAAAGCCCGATCTCGTGAGCCGGGGATATAAAGTACGGAACGATAGGGGCGTTGGCGCGGATCCACGGGACTCTCCCATTGAAATAATATTGCGCGGAATGGGGCATTTTTTGATGGAAAGTTCAAGAGCAAAATCGCCGCAGCGCAGCATCCCAGCATCGTGACGCAACGCGCGCAGCCTTAACGCGATTTATTTCAGCCTGCAGCACGCTGTTTTCAGAAGGGAATCGAAAGGGGTGACTGATGAAGAAGATATTGCTGAATACGACGATCGGGTTGGGCATCATGGTATTGGCTGCGCAGCAGGTCAGCGCACAAAGCTGCGCGCCGCGCGCGGATGTGATCAAACGATTGGCGAAAACCTATGGCGAAACCCGCCGAGGCATTGGAATCGCGCGTCGGGGTGCGGTGATGGAGGTTTTTGCCTCGGATCAGACCGGCAGCTGGACCATTGTTGTAACCTTGCCCGAGGGTGTGACCTGTCTGATCGCCTCGGGCCGATCCTATGAGACATTGGCCGAGGCGTTGCCGCCCAACGCCTAGACCAAGGCGTCCCAGATCAATTTGCTTCCGGTCAGGGTCAGCAGGACATAGGCGATGCCAAAGAACAGGCGTTCGGATAGCATGAAATGTGCCCGGACGCCCAGCCAAGCGCCAAGGATGGCGAACGGGGTGAGCAGCAGATCAGCCAGAGCGGTGTGCCAGGTGAACAGGCCCAGATATGCGAAGGGCACAAATTTCGCCGCGTTGATTACCCAGAAGACCAGCACCGTCGTGGCCTGAAATTCGGTTTTCGACAGGCGTTGGGACAGCAGATAGACGGCGGCGGGCGGGCCACCCGCGTGGCTGACAAAACTGGTAAATCCGGCAACCAGCCCGGCAAACAATCCTGCCGAAGGTGGCAAGTGATTGGTAAAGCCGCGCACCCAGCCCCTTGTCTGGGCAACGTGCCAGATCACAAAGCCAACCGAAATCCCGCCGATCAGCAACCGCAGCAGATCGTCATCGGTTGCCCGATAGAGCCACGCGCCCAGCGCAATGCCAGGCACTGCACCAAGGATCAGCAGGCGTGAATCCGGCCAGCTCCAGCGCTTCCAATAAGGCTTTAGGGTTGCAAGGTCGATCACCATCAGGATCGGTAGCATCAACGCCAACGCCTGCCCGGGTGTCAGTATCAGCGCCAGAATCGACGAAGACGCAAAGGCCACGCCGGACCCAAAACCGCCCTTGGATATCCCTGCAAATATCACCGCCGGGATCGCCACCGCAAAAAACATCAGGTTCAGTTCGAACATGCGACGTCCCTTGATTTGACCTGTCTCACAAGACCTTTAGCGCAATCCGGTCAGGCGCCGCAACGGTATGCGGTTGCATGCCGCGCCGCTGGACCCTTGCAACAAAGCCATTTAGCGACTAGCACAACCGCGATTTCAAAACCCATCGGAGATTTTCCAAATGGCCAGACCCAAGATCGCGCTGATCGGCGCAGGTCAGATCGGCGGGACACTCGCCCACCTCGCCGCAATGAAAGAACTTGGTGACGTTGTCCTGTTCGACATCGCCGAAGGCACCCCGGAAGGCAAGGCGTTGGACATCGCCGAATCTGGCCCGTCGGAAGGCTTCGATGCCAATCTGAAAGGCACCCAGTCCTATGAGGACATCGCGGGCGCCGACGTCTGCATCGTGACCGCCGGTGTCCCCCGCAAGCCGGGCATGAGCCGCGACGACTTGTTGGGCATCAACCTGAAAGTCATGAAGTCGGTCGGCGAAGGTATCGCTGCCAATGCTCCGGATGCGTTCGTTATCTGTATCACCAACCCGCTGGATGCGATGGTCTGGGCACTGCGTGAGTTCTCGGGTCTGCCGCATAACAAGGTCTGCGGTATGGCGGGCGTTCTGGACTCGGGCCGTTTCGCCCATTTCCTGTCGGAAGAGTTCAACGTCTCGATGCGCGACGTCACCGCGTTCGTTTTGGGTGGTCACGGCGATACGATGGTGCCATCAGTGCGCTATTCGACCGTTGCCGGCATCCCGCTGCCCGATCTGGTCGAGATGGGCTGGACCACGCAGGAAAAACTGGACGCCATCGTTCAACGCACCCGTGATGGCGGCGCCGAAATCGTTGGCCTGCTAAAAACCGGTTCGGCCTTCTACGCGCCTGCCACCTCGGCTATTGAAATGGCCGAAGCCTACTTGAAAGACCAAAAACGCGTTCTGCCCTGCGCCGCCTATTGCGATGGCGAGCTGGGTGTGAGCGGCATGTATGTCGGCGTGCCCACAGTTATCGGTGCCGGTGGTATTGAGCGTATCGTCAACATCAAGCTGAACGAAGAAGAACAGGCCGGTTTCGACAACTCGGTCAACGCCGTGAAAGGCCTGATCGAGGCTTGTAAGGGCATCGATGGCTCGCTGGCCTAAGGTCGGGTAATCCTGACTATCGACTTGAATGCGCGTCTTCGGACGCGCATTTTTCTTTTTTGAACTACAGAGGAGAAGTTTTAGTGTTCACTACCATCTTCTTGATAACACTAAAGCTCACTCTCTATGTTTTGGCTTTACCAGCACTCTTACTTTTGTTGATATGGCAGACCTCCGGCAAAGCTCGGGGCATTTTCACTACAGTTCTTAAGGCCTACTCGGCGCTATGCATCGTACTTGGGGTCGGGCTGATCCCGGTATTTTTCCTCGCGTTCGGAATCGGTGGAGGAAACCCAACTGTGATGGACCTGTTGCTCGCAGCCATTATACGAACCGCGCCACTTTTCTTGGCGGGAGGGATTTCATTTTATCTGTGGTTTTTACAGAATCGTTACTTTCTGAAAAACTAGCTCAATGCACGCGCGTATATTTTTGTGATCACACCCGAAAAACCTGTGATCACAAATACTGAAAATCTTCGGCAATTTCCCATAACACGTCAAAAAACTCTTTATATTTGGCGCTTAGACACCCCTACTACGGTGTAATCGTAGTCAGACGGGACAATGTCGATGAACATTCACGAATATCAGGCCAAAGCTCTTTTGCGCAGCTATGGCGCTCCGGTCTCCGATGGTCGCGCAGTTCTGCGCGCTGAGGAAGCCAAAACCGCAGCCGGTGAACTGGATGGCCCTCTGTGGGTCGTCAAAGCACAAATCCATGCGGGTGGGCGCGGCAAAGGCTCGTTCAAAGAGACTGATGCCGGCGAAAAGGGCGGTGTCCGTCTGACCAAATCGGTGGAAGAAGCTGCCGAGGAAGCCAAAAAGATGCTGGGCCGCACGCTGGTCACCCATCAGACCGGCCCAGCAGGCAAGCAGGTGAACCGCATCTATATCGAGGCCGGCTCGGGCATCGAGACCGAGATGTATCTGGCCCTGCTGGTGGATCGCCAAACCAGCCGCATTTCGTTCGTTTGCTCCACCGAAGGCGGCATGGACATCGAAGAAGTGGCCGCCGCGACGCCCGAGAAAATTCTGTCCTTCTCGGTTGACCCCGCGACGGGTTATCAGCCCTATCACGGCCGTCGCATCGCGTTTTCGCTGGGCCTGCAGGGCGCGCAAGTCAAGCAATGCGTCAAACTGATGAGCCAGCTTTATGCCGCCTTCGTCGAGAAGGACATGGAGATGCTGGAAATCAACCCGCTGATCGTCTCTGACAAAGGCGACCTGAAAGTGCTGGACGCCAAAGTCAGTTTTGACGGCAACGCGATGTATCGCCACCCGGATATTTCGGAACTGCGCGACACAACCGAAGAAGATTCCAAGGAATTGGAAGCGTCGAAATACGACCTGAACTACATCGCGCTGGATGGTGAGATCGGCTGCATGGTCAACGGTGCCGGTCTGGCGATGGCGACGATGGACATCATCAAGCTCTATGGGGCCGAGCCTGCCAACTTCCTCGACGTGGGCGGCGGTGCCACCAAAGAGAAAGTGACCGAGGCGTTCAAGATCATCACCTCGGACCCGCAGGTCAAAGGCATTCTGGTCAACATCTTCGGCGGCATTATGCGCTGTGATGTCATCGCCGAGGGCGTTGTGGCTGCGGTGAAAGAGGTCGGGCTGCAAGTGCCGCTGGTCGTGCGTTTGGAAGGCACCAATGTCGAGAAAGGCAAAGAGATCATCAACACCTCGGGCCTGGACGTGATCGCAGCGGACAACCTGAAAGACGGTGCCGAGAAGATCGTGAAGGCGGTTAAGGGTTGAGGCAAGTGACCGAAGGTTTTCGCCATTCTCTTGCAACTGCTTGCCTAGTTTTGATGTCAGCGTTCTTCGGGTCTTCAGCCTCAGCTCAAGATCTCGAACCAGGCACCAAAGGCTTGGGCTTGGAGGACACTGCGAACTTGTTTATCGGTGTCTGCGCTAAAACTTATCCGAACTTTCGTAAGGCTAAGAAAGTGCTTGTCCAAAACGGGTTTCAAGCTCACTCGAAAACGGGAACGTTTTACGATGGCAAGCGAGATGTGTCTTTTAAACTGACGCGTAGCTCGTCCGGCAAAGTTTGCTCCATGGTTTTCTCGTCGAAAGAGAAACCAGAGGAGCTCGGTTTACTGCTTGCTGTAGGAAGTACACAAGGAACTGACGGTAATGCGAAAATCGACGTTGATCCGAACACCTACGCGACTCGAACAAACTCGCGCGGAGGTTCGGTTATGAACTTCACACCCACGATTGTGAACAACGGCAAACAATACTTTCGTGCGTCCTTGAGCGCATCAAACTGACAAGGAGACTCCAAAATGGCAGTCCTCATCGACGAAAATACCAAAGTGATCTGTCAGGGCTTCACCGGCTCGCAGGGCACATTCCACTCTGAACAGGCCATCGCCTATGGCACCAAGATGGTCGGCGGCGTGACCCCCGGCAAAGGTGGGATGACCCATCTTGACCTGCCCGTGTTCAACTCGGTCCATGAGGCCAAGTATTTGACCGAAGCCAATGCCAGCGTGATCTATGTGCCGCCGCCGTTTGCAGCAGACTCGATCCTTGAGGCGATTGATGCCGAGATGGAAGTGATCGTCTGCATCACCGAAGGCATCCCGGTTCTGGACATGATGAAGGTGAAGCGCGCGCTGGAAGGCTCAAGCTCGCGCCTGATCGGTCCGAACTGCCCCGGTGTCATCACACCCGACGCCTGCAAGATCGGCATCATGCCCGGCCACATCCACAAGCGCGGCTCGGTCGGCGTTGTGTCGCGTTCGGGGACCCTGACTTATGAGGCCGTCAAGCAGACTACGGACGTGGGTCTGGGTCAGTCCACCTGTGTGGGCATCGGCGGCGACCCGATCAAAGGGACCGAGCATATCGACGTGCTGGAATGGTTCCTGGCCGATGACGAGACTCACTCGATCATCATGATCGGTGAGATCGGCGGTTCGGCCGAGGAAGAAGCCGCGCAGTTCCTTGCGGATGAAGCCAAGAAGGGTCGCTCCAAGCCGACGGCGGGTTTCATCGCTGGTCGCACAGCCCCTCCTGGCCGCCGCATGGGCCACGCGGGCGCCATCGTCGCTGGCGGCAAGGGCGGTGCCGAGGACAAGATCGAAGCCATGCGCACAGCCGGTATCGTCGTGGCCGAAAGCCCGGCGCAGCTGGGTGAGGCTGTGCTGGAAGCGATTGGGTAAGCTGTGAGCCGGGGCGGTAAATTTCTGTATTGTCTAGTGGCTGCCATTGTGGCAGCCGCGCCCGTCTCTGCTATTGCCAGCAACACTGACATCGCCTCTGAAACTGTTGCCGCTTGCCAGTCGATAACCGATATGGCGACGCTAACCGATGCGGTCATTACGATTGGCTGGACGCCCAGCGTTCCCGCCGATCTTGATGACCGCGCGATACAGTCCTATGCGGCTACGCTACTTTCAGATCAATTTGGATTTGGTGACGTACCGGACCCACGCATAGCTAAAACATGGGAGCTTGCTCTCAAGAATGCGGCAGGCGTGCGCAATCTAAAGATTGTCGACGGGACACAAAAAAAAGACCGTTGGTTTGTTCTCGAACACAGCGGAAGCATTTTGCGCGTCGACAGTTTTGAACATGAGACATTCGGCCAAGTGAATTGCGTGATCGCACTGAAAGATGGGGACTCGCCAATTTCATTTCAAAAGCTGCTTGGGGATTCCGGACGTGACCCGCAGAAACTTCCGCCGGTGTACCGTCTTCGACCTCAATCATTTGAAAGCGATGGCCTCAAACGGAGTTTGAACGGAGCAATTCTGAATATCGAGCGTATTTCGGCTGTATCAGGTACCGAAGTTGACGTTTCATCCGTCTACTCGAGTTATGCCGTGACACAACCGGAGATATCAGAATGACCTTCTCCGACGCCATCCGCACCTGTTTCGCCAAGTTCTTCACCTTCTCGGGCCGTGCCTCACGGCCCGAATACTGGTTCTTTTTCCTGTTCATCGTGATCTGGAGCATCATTGCCGGGATCATCGACCTGCAATTCTTCACTCAGGTCGCAGTGACCGAGACCGCGACGTCCAAATCTGTCTCGGCCACGTCCTCTGGACCGGTGCAGAGCATCGTTGGCCTGATCGTGTTCTTCCCACATCTGGCCGTCGCGTGGCGGCGGATGCATGATAGCGGGCGCAGTGGGCTGTATGCTCTGTTACCGATCCTGCTGATTGTCGGGGCGTTTGCCGTTCTGATCTTTGGCATTGGTCTCGCCTCGCATTTCCAGCATGGCGGCAGTTTGGACATTCTGTTCACCCGTGCCACGCTGTTGATTGTCCTACCGACACTTCTCGTTCTGTTTGTGTCGCCCCTTCTGGTGCTGTGGTGGCTGGCCCGCCCCAGTCAGCCAGGCACCAATCAATACGGTCCCAACCCATATGAGGTAGCCCCATGACCGAACACTCGCCCAACGATCAGTTCCACGCCTCCAGCTTCATGCAGGGGCATAATGCCGAATATCTGGAACAGTTATACGCCCAGTACACCAGAAACCCCGGCGCTGTGGATGCAGCCTGGGCCGAATTTTTCAAGGCCATGGGTGATGCCACGCCAGATGTGCAGCGCGAGGCCGAGGGGCCATCGTGGGCGCGCAGTGACTGGCCACCGATGCCGGCGGACGATCTGACAGGGGCGTTGACAGGCGAGTGGGCCGAGATTGACGCCAACGCTGCCGGACAAAAGATTAAGGACAAGGCCGAGGCCAAGGGAGTCGCGGTAAGTGATGATCAAATCAAGCGCGCGGTGCTGGACAGCCTGCGGGCTCTGATGCTGATCCGGGCTTATCGCATCCGCGGCCATCTGGCCGCTGATCTGGATCCGCTGGGCATGCGTGCGGCCAGCACGCACCCTGAGTTGGACCCCAAGACCTACGGCTTCACCGATGCAGACATGGACCGGCCGATCTTTATCGACAACGTCTTGGGCCTGCAGATGGCCAGCATGCGCCAGATCGTCGAGATCGTGAAGCGGACCTATTGCGGCACCTTCGCGCTGCAATACATGCATATCTCGAATCCAGAAGAGGCTTCGTGGCTGAAGGAACGGATCGAGGGTTATGGTAAAGAAATCGCTTTCACCAAGGAGGGCCGCAAGGCGATCCTGAACAAGATGGTCGAGGCCGAAGGCTTCGAGAAATTCCTGCACGTCAAATACATGGGCACCAAGCGATTTGGTCTGGATGGCGGCGAGGCGCTGATCCCTGCGATGGAGCAGATCATCAAGCGCGGCGGTGCCTTGGGCCTCAGCGATATCGTCATCGGGATGCCACATCGGGGTCGTCTGAACATTCTTGCCAACGTGATGGCCAAACCATACCGCGCCATCTTCAACGAGTTTCAGGGCGGCAGCTTTAAACCCGAGGATGTCGATGGCTCGGGCGATGTAAAATACCACCTCGGGGCGTCATCAGACCGAGAATTTGATGGCAATTCGGTGCACCTGTCGCTGACGGCCAACCCATCGCACCTTGAGGCGGTGAACCCGGTGGTTCTGGGCAAGGTCCGCGCCAAACAGGATCAGCTGAACGACACTGATCGCACCAAGGTCATGGCCATTCTGCTGCACGGCGATGCGGCCTTTGCTGGTCAGGGCGTGGTTGCCGAAGGGTTCGGCCTGAGCGGTCTTAAGGGCCACAAAACCGGTGGTACGATGCATATCGTGGTGAACAATCAGATCGGCTTTACCACCGCGCCGCATTTCAGCCGATCAAGCCCGTATCCCACGGATATCGCGCTGATGGTTGAGGCGCCGATCTTTCACGTCAATGGCGACGACCCCGAAGCGGTGGTACATGCCGCGAAGGTGGCGACCGAGTTCCGCCAGAAATTCCACAAGGACGTGGTTCTGGATATCTTCTGTTATCGCCGGTTTGGGCATAACGAGGGCGATGAGCCCATGTTCACCAACCCGATCATGTACAAGAAGATCAAGACGCATAAGACCACGCTATCGCTGTATACCGAACGTCTGGTCAAAGACGGTCTGATCCCCGAAGGCGAGATCGAGGACATGAAGGCCGCCTTCCAGGCACATCTGAATGAAGAATTCGACGCGGGCAATGATTATAAGCCCAATAAAGCCGACTGGCTGGATGGGCGCTGGTCTCATCTGGACAAAAACAAAGAAGAATATATGCGCGGCGAAACCGCGATTACGCCGGACACACTGGCTGAGATCGGCACGGCACTGACCGGGGCCCCGGATGGATTTGCCTTGCATAAAACTGTGGGACGTCTTCTGGACCACAAGAAAAACATGTTCGAGAGCGGGACCGGCTTTGACTGGGCCACCGGTGAGGCTCTGGCCTTCGGTTCGTTGCTGACCGAGGGCTACCCAGTGCGTCTGGCCGGTCAGGACGCCACACGCGGCACATTCAGCCAGCGTCATTCCGGCTTTATCCATCAGGAAACGGAAGAACGGTATTATCCGCTGAATGGCATTCGGGCCGGGCAATCGCAGTATGAAGTCATCGACTCGATGCTGTCAGAATATGCGGTATTGGGTTTCGAGTATGGCTATTCTCTGGCCGAACCTAACGCGCTGGTTCTTTGGGAAGCACAGTTCGGCGATTTCGCCAACGGAGCGCAGATCATGTTCGACCAATTCATCAGTTCGGGTGAATCGAAATGGCTGCGGATGTCGGGCCTGGTCACCCTGCTGCCGCACGGGTTTGAGGGGCAAGGCCCTGAACACTCTTCCGCAAGGCTTGAACGATTCCTGCAGATGTGCGGTCAGGACAACTGGATCGTGGCAAACTGTACGACGCCTGCGAACTATTTCCATATCCTGCGCCGTCAGCTGCACCGGACATTCCGCAAACCGCTGATCCTGGTGACACCCAAGTCGCTTCTGCGCCACAAGCTGGCGGTCAGCACTGCGGAAGATTTCACCACGGGCTCCAGCTTCCACCGGGTGCTGTGGGACGACGCACAGAAGGGAAATTCGGACACCAAACTGGTCGCGGATGACAAGATCAAGCGGGTCGTCATGTGCTCAGGCAAGGTCTATTTCGACCTGCTGGAAGAACGTGATGCGCGTGGGATTGACGATGTCTACCTGATGCGGATCGAACAATATTACCCCTTCCCCGCCCATTCGTTAATCAACGAGCTTGAGCGCTTCAAAGGGGCCGAGATGGTCTGGTGTCAGGAAGAACCCAAAAACCAGGGGGCCTGGACATTTATCGAACCCAACATCGAATGGGTTCTGACCCGCATCGGCGCAAAACATACACGTCCGGATTATGCCGGGCGCGCCACCTCGGCCTCGCCTGCCACGGGTCTGGCCAGCCAACACAAATTCCAACAAGAAGCGCTGGTGAACGAAGCGCTGAGCATCAAAGGAAATTAAGCGATGACGATCGAAGTTCGTGTTCCCACGCTTGGCGAGTCGGTGACAGAGGCCACCGTTGCAACCTGGTTCAAGAAACCCGGAGATGCCGTGGCCGTGGATGAAATGCTGTGTGAATTGGAAACCGACAAAGTTACTGTTGAAGTTCCTTCGCCTGCCGCTGGCGTAATGGGTGAGATTGTCGCCGCCGAAGGTGAAACCGTGGGGGTTAATGCCCTGCTGGCCACGATCGCCGCCGGCGAAGGGGCAGCACCCGCTCCGGCCCCTGCGGCTCCGACCCCTGCCGCGGCAGCTCCGGCAGCTGCAGCAGGTAGCGTCGACGTCATAGTGCCGACGCTGGGTGAATCCGTGACCGAGGCGACCGTCTCGACATGGTTCAAACAGGTTGGTGACAGCGTCGCGCAGGATGAAATGCTGTGTGAGTTGGAAACCGACAAGGTTTCGGTCGAGGTTCCGGCCCCAGCCGCGGGCGTTCTGGCCGAAATCGTAGCACCTGAGGGCGGCACGGTAGACGCCAGCGCCAAACTCGCAGTGATTTCGAGCGCGTCTGCAGGGGCCGCAGCAGCTCCGGCGGCAGTGACCGAGGCTCCGGCAGCGGTCAACACCGGGAAAGACGTGGCGAACGCGCCGTCGGCTGAGAAAGCTATGGCCGAGGCCGGTTTGTCTGCCGATCAGGTCACCGGAACGGGGCGCGATGGCCGCATCATGAAAGAAGACGTGGCAAACGCCGTTGCTGCAGCAGCTACGGCCCCAGCGCCTGCGGCGACTGTGCCCGCCCCCGCTGCCCAAACTCCGCGCGCGCCAGTGGCAGCCGAGGATGCCAACCGTGAAGAACGTGTGCGCATGACCCGCTTGCGCCAAACCATCGCCAAGCGCCTGAAGGACGCACAGAACACCGCCGCAATCCTGACCACCTATAACGAGGTGGACATGACCGAGGTGATGGCCCTCCGCAATGAGTACAAAGAGCTGTTCTTGAAAAAGCACGGTGTGAAGCTGGGCTTTATGTCCTTCTTCACCAAGGCTTGCTGCCATGCGCTAAAAGAAGTGCCCGAGGTGAATGCCGAGATTGACGGCACTGATATCGTCTACAAGAACTTCGTACATATGGGCGTGGCAGCCGGCACGCCGCAGGGTCTGGTGGTTCCAGTGATCCGCGACGCAGACTCGATGTCCTTTGCTGAGATTGAGAAAGCTATCGCTGAAAAGGGCAAGCGCGCCCGTGACGGCAAGCTTTCGATGGCCGAGATGCAGGGTGGTACCTTCACGATCTCGAACGGTGGTGTCTATGGCTCATTGATGTCTTCGCCGATCCTGAACCCTCCGCAATCTGGTATTCTGGGAATGCATAAAATTCAGGATCGCCCAATGGCCATCAACGGTGAGGTCAAAATCCGTCCGATGATGTATCTGGCTCTATCCTACGACCACCGGATCGTAGACGGTAAAGGTGCAGTAACCTTTCTTGTCCGCGTGAAAGAGGCGCTGGAAGATCCACGCCGCCTGCTGATGGATCTGTAATCATGGCGACACATGTACTCTGGCAAGCCGACGTTGCCGATTTCGATGTCTGGCTGAAAGTGTTCCGCGAGGACAAGCCGATGCGCAAGGCTGCGGGTATCCGCGATCTGCATATCTGGCGCGACCCGGATCAGCGCGATCACGCTATCGCAATGTTTGAGGTCATGGATCTGGACAAGGCCAAGGCCTTTTTCGGGTCCGAAGAATTGGCGATGCACCACGAACGTGGTGGTATCGCCCATATTTCGATCAAGCTGCTGGAACCGGTTTGAAGTAGCGTATTCTATGACCGCGTCGCACAGGGTATGCAGATACCCCGCGATCCGGTCGATCTAGGAGAGTATAATGGCAAACTACGATGTCATCGTAATCGGAGCAGGCCCCGGCGGCTATGTCTGCGCCATCCGGTGCGCCCAACTGGGCCTGAAAACCGCCGTGGTCGAAGGGCGCGAGACGCTGGGCGGTACATGCCTGAATGTCGGCTGTATCCCATCCAAGGCTCTACTGCATGCCAGCCACCAGCTTCATGAGGCCGAGCATAACTTTGCCAAGATGGGCCTGAAGGGCAAAAGCCCTTCGGTCGATTGGAAACAGATGCAGGCCTATAAGGACGAGGTCATCGACGGCAACACTAAAGGCATCGAGTTCCTGTTCAAGAAGAACAAGATCGACTGGCTGAAAGGCTGGGGATCGATTCCCGCTGCGGGCAAGGTCAAGGTTGATGACGAGGTGCATGAGGCTAAAAACATCATCATCGCATCGGGGTCCGAGCCTTCAGCGCTGCCCGGCGTGACTGTGGATGAAAAGGTAGTAGTGACCTCGACCGGGGCACTGTCGCTGGGCAAGGTCCCTAAAAAGATGGTTGTGATCGGCGCAGGTGTGATCGGGTTGGAATTAGGCTCGGTCTACAGTCGATTGGGTGCCGAGGTGACGGTGATTGAATTCCTCAAGGAAATCACACCGGGTATGGACCCTGAGGTGCAAAAGACCTTTCAGCGCATCCTAAAGAAGCAGGGCTTGAAGTTTGTCATGGGTGCTGCGGTGCAAAAGACCGAGGCGACTAAGACCAAGGCCAAGGTGACTTACAAGCTGCTTAAGGATGACAGCGAGCATGTCATCGATGCCGATACCGTACTGGTGGCCACCGGACGCAAGCCCTATTCGGATGGTCTGGGGCTGGACACTCTGGGTGTCGAAATGACGCCGCGCGGCCAGATCAAAGTCGGTGCCGACTGGCAGACCAATGTGCCAGGCATCTACGCCATCGGTGACGTGACAGAAGGCCCGATGCTTGCCCACAAGGCCGAAGACGAAGGCATGGCCGCCGCCGAGCAGGTCGCAGGCAAGCATGGCCACGTGAACTATGGCGTCATTCCGGGGGTGATCTACACCTGGCCCGAAGTCGCCAATGTGGGCGAGACCGAAACGACCCTCAAGGAACAGGGCCGTGCCTACAAGGTCGGTAAGTTCATGTTCATGGGCAATGGTCGTGCAAAAGCAAATTTTGCCGCTGACGGGTTCGTTAAAATTTTGGCCGATAAAGAAACCGACCGTATATTGGGCGCGCATATCATCGGACCCTCAGCGGGTGATTTGATTCACGAGGTCTGCGTTGCCATGGAATTCGGGGCCTCAGCCGAAGATCTGGCCCTGACCTGCCATGCCCACCCAACCTATTCAGAGGCGGTTCGTGAGGCCGCCCTGGCCTGTGGTGATGGACCGATTCATAGCTGAATACAGGCGTAAATGATCTAGAACGGCGGGCCAATGGACCCGCCTTTTTCTTGCCATACACGAGCCCAAATTTTGCTCTGCCATAGATTGAAATATTCAAATTATGGAGTGCTTTAGATTGTCGTAAGCTCTCCATGATTCCGAATTTGATTTGAGGCAAAAGAATGCGATTTCTAGTATTATGTGCAACAGCGATTACGGTTTCGTTGTTTTCGGGCAGTGCGGCCCAGGCTAAAAGAGCTGGCGGCTTCTGGGGCACATCCGAACAGCTGAGTTTGGTGACCGAAAGCCAGATTACAGACAATAAAGATCAACCTCTATCTCTGTGCCATCTCACGGAAAAAACCCACATCATCTTTGCGGGTGTCTGGCGTAGCTCCAAGGGATACGCGATGGCCACCAACAAGTGTGATGCCGATAGCTACTTTCCGGTTAGTGCAGAGCAACTGGCAATGGGCAAAGTGCTGGGAGATTTTCCCGAAGATCTACCAGAGCAGCCATCTATGTCACGCGGCGACCTGATATCAGGATTTTGGGGCCTGGGTGCAATCATCCTCTTGCTTGCGTTGGCCGGGATCAAGTGGGCAGGCAGAACCGCGCGCACGAGCAAACGGACGGCCGAAATGAAAGGTGCAGTTCCTGCGGCCATCAAGGCCATGGATGCGATGTGCCATGCGGCAAAGGCTGATGGTAGATTGGACAACAGTGAAATCGCGCTGATGGCCGACATTGCCAAGCAGATGACCGGAGAGAATTTCGACGAAGCGCGCATCCGCCGGATGTATGACCTTGCCGAGGAAAAGCCGACAGACCATCAGTTCGCTGGGTTCGGCAGCGGATTGACACCTGATCAGAAAC
The DNA here is from genome assembly GCF_947500045.1 of uncultured Ruegeria sp. GTDB lineage: Bacteria > Pseudomonadota > Alphaproteobacteria > Rhodobacterales > Rhodobacteraceae > Ruegeria. Next base: position 137,983 of record NZ_CANMQQ010000004.1, read on the forward strand.
GATTGGTTATGCAGGCCGTACTAATGGTCATCGGCGCGGATGGTGATCTGGATAAACGCGAAACAGCCTTCGTTCAGAGGCTCGCGCATGGATTGAAGATCAGCGGTGACGACGTCAAAGCCCTGTTTCAATCAATCCACGCAAAGCCTGCGTAAACGACTTTAAAAGGGGTGCCTACCACATCGTTTTTGCGGCGCGGGCACCCCATTCCTGATCGTAATTTGCGCCGCCTTCCTCTCCTTGTGTCATTTCCGACAGGATTTCACCGGCGGTCGGGAGGTTACTACTTTCATCACGCCCGCTCCATGTTGCAGCGCGCATCAAGGCGCGGGCGCATTGAGTGTAAATCTCGGATATCTCGATCACGATAACAGTCGCGGGGCGTTTCCCGTGTTTTTCGAAGCGCGCGCGCAGATCATCATCGGCGGTCACTTGAGCCGTGCCAATCACCCGCACAACGGTGTTCGAACCGGGGATCATGAACATCAGCGATACGCGCGGATCACGCACAATGTTGCGCAATGAATCCAAACGGTTGTTGCCGCGCCAATCCGGCAAGGCTAACAGGCCTGGATCAAGCTCCAATACGACTGGCCCGTCATCTCCGCGCGGGCTGCCATCGACCCCCTCGGGGCCGACTGTGCTGAGGATACAAAGGCGCGATGCCATGATCCACTTGCGGTACAGCGGTGTAAGTTGCCGCGCCACCTTGCGCGTGGATGCTGCACCCGGCGTTCCGTAAAGCGCCTCAAGCGCGGTAATGTCCTTAATGAATTCCATCTGGTTCAAACCCCACTTCTCGCATCAATTCGTTTGAACGCGTCTCGATCACGTTTTCCAGCCGCTCTAGAAATTCATTTCGCGCAACGCCGGGTTCGATCGGTTCAAGAAAGTCGACAATTGCCGTTCCGGGTTTGCGCAACACACCCGAGCGGGGCCAGAATACCCCCGCATTGGTCGCAACTGGCACACATGGGAAAGCAAGCCCTTCATACAGGACCGCAGTACCGACCTTATAGGGTTTATGAGCCCCCGGTGCGACGCGTGTTCCCTGCGGGTAGATCACTAGCTGACCGGGCTCACTAAACTCGCGGGCCACATCCTTGACCATCTTGGCCACAGCAGCGCCCCGTTTGCCGCGATTGACGGGGATACAGCCCAGACGCCGCGCATACATCCCGATCACCGGCGTCCACAGAAGTTCGCGTTTCATGATGAACTTGCCATGTGGGATGGCGTCGAAAATCATGATAATATCCAGAAACGACTGATGCTTGGCGCCGATCACGACCTCGCCATGAGGTACGTTCCCGCGCACTTCGCAGCGAATACCAACCAACCAACGGGCCAGCCACATCGTTGTGTGCGCGTAGGTCTTGCAGGCCCGAAGTGCCCCGCTTTTGGCAAACAGCGCATATGGCGCGAAGACGATCCCCAGGATTAGCATCCAAGCGTAGATTGCGATCATGAAGATCAGCGACCGCACCCATTGAATGGCCATGAGCATCACGAAAGCTCCTTTAACTTGCGTTGCGCAGCTGACCATGTAGCCAGAAACGCAACCGCTGCGCCCAACACCGGAATCAGCACCGGCAAGACCCAGCCAATCCCCTGAAATCCAAGACCGGTGAGAAAACCACCCGCGTCCGAGGCTTCGGGCAGCAGCAAAACACCTGACATGCCCAACAGGGTTCCAACGGCCGCCCCAAAGAGCGCGCGAAAGGTGAACCGACGCACGAATGCCCCGGCGATGAACCGATCACGCGCACCAACCTGTCGCAAAACTTCGATAATCTGTGCATTGGCGGCAAGCGACGCATTGGCGGCGAGGGTGATCATGGCAGCCGTCGCCCCACCAATCAGCAGGATCGAAACCCAGCCCAGACGCCGCAGCGACATGGCCGCATCAACCAGCGGCTCGCGCCAGCGGGTGTGATCATCCAGAACGGCGCCCGGCACTTCGGCACTCAGACGCAGGCGCAGACCTGCCGCATCCAATCCAGGCTCACCTTCGATGATCTCGATCAGTTGCGGTATGGGCAAAGCGTCCAAGGGCAGATCAGGGCCGAACCACGGCGACAGCAGGTCCGCCTGCTCTTCCGTTGTCAGCGCGCGGGCCGATGCGACACCCGGCGTTTGCTGCAAAACGTTCAGCGCGGCCTCGGTCTGTGCCGCCCGCTGATCGGCGGGCGCGTTGATCCGCAATGTTGCCGCACCTGCAAGTTCGGACGCCCAGCGATCTGCCAAACGGCCCGAGGCCAGCGACAGGGCCAGCGCAAACACCGCCAGAAACGCCATCGCACCGGACACAAACAGGGTCAGCTGTGCGGTGAAGCCCGTCGGCGGCACCACCCGGTCGGCACGTTTGTCGCGACGCAACAGATTGCGGATCGTGCCCTTGCTCATAGATCCGCCCCCGCAAGTTGCACTTGGCGTTGCGCTATCCGAAGAACACGGGCTTGAACCTGGCTTTTGGCAGCCCGGATCAGGCTCAGGTCGTGGGTGGCGATAAGCACGGTTTTTCCCATTCGATTCAATTCGATCAGCAGGTGCAGAAGGCGTTGAGACATTTCCCAATCCACATTGCCGGTTGGCTCATCGGCGAGCACCACATCGGGTGACAAAATAACCGCTCGGGCCAGCGCGGCGCGCTGACGCTCCCCACCCGAAAGCTCGGGTGGGTGCGCCTCGAGCCGGTTGCCAAGCCCGACCCACCCCAAAAGTTCGGTCAGGTTTTCCTGTGTGCCGTTCTCACCCCGCCCCGACACCATCAACGGAAGGGCGACGTTTTCAGCCAACGTCATGTGATCCAGAAACCGGCAATCCTGATGTACCACACCAATCCGACGGCGCAGCAGGGCCATCTGATCCCGGTCCATCCCGGCAATATCGTCATCAAAGGCCAAAAGCCTGCCCGAAGTCGGCAACAACGCGCCATAGCAAAGCTTCAGCAAAGTGGTCTTGCCTGCGCCGGAAGGGCCAGTCAGAAAGTGGAACGACCCGGGTTGCAATTGCAGCGAAACATCGCTCAGCAATTCGCCGCCGCCGTAGTTATAGCTGATATTGTCCAGCTCGATCACGCCTGCCCCCATTGTTCTGCTCATCTCATGCCCGAGCGCAGCGTTGGATTCAATGCCTCGGGCGGGGCCAATTGGCGACACTTGGCCCGCGAAACCTAAAACACGCTTTGCTGTTGGGTCTTAACGGAATATCATCCCTTAAAAAACTATTATCAGGCCGGTCTTGAAGACCAGGAGGCAGAATGCGTTTAACGTGTCCGAATTGCAGCGCTCAATACGAAGTCCCGGACGAAGTGATCCCTGAGGACGGGCGCGAAGTTCAATGTTCCAATTGCGAAAAGACATGGTTCCAAGCGAAACACGCTGATGCCAGCCCGACAGATGCTGAACCAGACGCCCCTGCCGAGGAAACTGCTGTTGAACCAGAGGAAGATGCGCCGGAGCCCGAGGAGGCCAAGGCAGAACCCGATGCGACCGAAGGAAAGAGTGTCGGCAATGTAGATCCCGGGATTTCCAGCATTCTAAGGGAAGAGGCCGCCCGCGAGGCTGAACTGCGCGCGCGTGAAGGCAGCAATCTGGAAAGCCAGCCCGATCTGGCCCTGGATCCCCCCGAAGAGCCCGAGGTCAAACCCAAACGACCATCTGCCACGGAAACCGCTGCCGACGCAGGCCAAAAGGATGAGCTGCCGGATGTCGAGGCGATCAACTCGGGCCTGCGTAGTGAACTAAAGACTGACGAGGCCGATACGGCTACTCCAACTCGAAAATCTGGCGGGTTTCTTCGCGGTTTTGCGCTGATCTTGATTATCGCCGTCATACTGTTTCTGATCTACGGCAACGCAAATCAGATCAGCGAGGCGGTTCCGCAAGCTGATCCGATGCTGAAATCATATGTCTCACTGGTCGATCAGGCGCGCCTGTGGCTTGAAGCACAAACCGGGGGCGGGGCGCAGAACTAGAACCGTTCAAGCAGTCGTTTAAGGTACTCCAGCTCGATCTGCGGCCGATCCTGTTCGCCTGTTCGGCGGCGGATTTCATCCAGCAGTTCGCGCGCACGGCGATAGACGTCTTCACCCTGCAACAGGTTGTCATCGGTCGAGATTGAGCCCGCCGATCCCGGCGCTCGACCCAGCGGGTCGCGATTGTTGGCCTGCATGTCGCCCGCTTCGGTGCCTTGCCCCGGCTGGTTCTGCTGGTTTTGCGCCATGGCTTCACCCAGAGATCGCATCCCCTCGCGTAGGGCTTCCATCGCTTCGGACTGGCGGTCAATCGCCTCGGCCAGATCATCGTTGCGCAATGCGCCCTCGGCCTCGTCCATGGCGCGGCCCGCGCGACCCAGCGCTTCGCGCGCTGCGTCCCCTTCGGGCGTGCCACCACCGGGCAAACCTTGTTCTTGACGGCTGAGTTCATCCCGCAGCGCCTGCTGACGGTCAGCGAGTGAGCCGCCTTGACCCTGCTGACCATCGCCTGCCTGATCCTGTCCTTGACCGCGGCCACCCTGTCCTTCGTGACTCTGACCCCGGCCCTGACCACCCGATTGGCCTTCGTTGCCCTGACTTTCACCTGCCTGCGCGCCGGGATTGAACTGTTCCTGCAGATCGCGGAACGCCTGATCGCTAAGGCCCTGCTGTTCTCGCAAGGTTTCCGCAAGACCTTCCATCGCCTGCTGACCTTCGGATTGACCACCTTCGCCCTGCCCTTGGGTGACGCGCATGTTTTCCATCATCTGCTGGAACTCTTCCAACGCCTGCTGCGCCTCGGCCATACGGCCCTGTTCCATCAACTCTTGAATGCGATCCATCATCCGCTGCAAGTCATCCTGAGTCATTTGCAGCGTTTCGCCATTCTGCCCCTGCTGGTTTTGCGAATCTCCATTTTCCTGTGCCAGTCGCTGGAGCTGTTGCATGTAGTCTTGCGTCGCTTCGCGCAATTCCTGCATCAGCTCGGCGATCTCTTCGTCACTTGCACCGTTTTGCATCGCTTCGGTCAGACGTTCCTGCGCCCGGCGCATCCGTTCCAACGTATCGGCCAATGTTCCGTCCTCGATCAGAACGGCCAGGTCCCAAAGGGCCTGCGCAATCTCTTCCTGCTGTTTGAGGTTCAGCGCACCAAATTGGTCGAAGGTTTCCAACCGGCGCAAGATCACGCGCAGGCGCAGATACGCCGTATCCGAGCGGAACAGGTCTTCGGGCAAATGCGAGACCGCCCGCAGCAACTGCGCCACGCGCAACGCATTTTCGCGAGACCAAAGCAGATCACGCCGTTGTTCGGCCACCGCCGCGGCCAGCGGGTCAAAGAATCGCCGCGCGGGCAGTTCTGTCAGATAGGGCTTGGCAATCGTCTCCTGATCCGCCGCATCGGCGGCCATGAGGGTAATTCTCACCGGCAAATGTGCCCAGGGGTGTTGTGAAAAATCTTCGATCAGATCTTCGGTGAACTCGGTCCGGTCGCCGGTGATTGGCATCGGCAGCTCGACCGTGATGATCTCGCGCGGTTCGGGCTCGGTCGCCAGACCAAATTCGCGGTTCACGGCGGGCAGGTTCAACTCGATCCTAGCTAAACCTGAAACAATGCCATAATCATCTGCCGCAGAGAAAGGCAGCTTCATCTGGCCGCCTGCCTCAGATTCGGCCGACCCTACCACTTCGATCTGTGGTTTAGTGTCCGCGAGTATGTCCAACGCCCAATCACGCCCGGCGGGGCCGTCGATCCGCAGCTCACCCGAGCGTTCGGCAACAAAGTCCTGCTCTGGCTCGGTTGCTGCCTCGGTTCCAAGCGGCGTCGTCGTCTCGGTCAGGCTGTGTGCACCAATCTCGCCGTAGAACCTTAGCGTGATGCGGCTGCCTTTGGGCACCGTAAGTGTCGGGTCCGTCTGATCTGCGAGATAGAGCGTTGGTAGGCCAGTATAACGCGGCGGTTCCACCCAGCCTTCCCACGTTGGTCCTTGCCCAGCCTGCGCCGTGCCCGGTGTCATGTCGGCCACTGATCCAATCCGCCAGAATGATCCGAACAGCGCCGCAACCACCAAGGCCAGCAACGCAGCATAGCGCAAGGCATACGGATCACGAGAGGCCAGCCGTAGGTCCGGTTTGACCGGATCCGCTTTCGATGCTCGTTCGGCCATGCGGGCCTGATGCGCGTGCCACAGCGCTACCGAATCCGCATCCATTGCACCGATGGCCTGATCATCCATTAGCGCCTGAATCGGACGCCCGGGAAGGGTTTCATCCAGCCGAACCAGCGCCGCAGCACGCGTTGGCACATGAAACCTTCTAATACCGAGAATCGCTGTTGTGATCAGAGCGAGCGATCCGATCCCTGCACAAACCCACACGGTCTCAATGCGCACAAGGTCCTGCAGCCCCAGCATAAGAGCGGCCAGCAGTGCCATCAGAATCGAGAAAAATGGCCAGAACGCGCGCATCACCTGCTCGGCCAGCATCCCCGCATGCGTCAGCCACACGGACAGTCTTGGAATCGGCAGGGTCTGGTTGTCGCGCAAGGCGGGCCTCCTGATCGGCCCACGCGCCTATCGCGTCAGAGCCATTCTGGTATGGTATCGCGGTTTATGATTTCGTCAAAGCTTGGCCGTTCACGAATTACGGCAAATTGATCGCCATTCACCAGAACTTCGGGGATCAAGGGGCGGGTGTTGTATTCGCTGGACATCACCGCGCCATAGGCGCCGGCACTGCGGAATGCGATCAGATCACCCGATTTCAGGGGCGGCATATTACGCTGCTTGGCAAATGTATCGCCGGATTCGCAGACCGGGCCGACGATGTCATAGGGGCGCTGCTCGACCCCGACGGCGGGTTCTTCGACCGCGACGATGTCATGATGCGCTTCGTACATCGCCGGGCGGATCAGGTCGTTCATTGCGCCATCAAGGATCAGGAAATCGCGGTCTTCTCCGGATTTGACATATATAACCTTTGATACCATCAGGCCCGCATTGCCTGCTATCAGGCGGCCGGGCTCGATCTCGATCTCACAACCCAGATGACCCAGTGTTTTCTTGATCATTGCACCATATTCGACGGGCAAGGGTGGTGCGTCATTTGAGCGGGTATAAGGAATGCCCAAACCACCGCCCAGATCAAGGCGGCGGATATTGTGCCCTTCCGAGCGCAAGCGCTCGGTCAGCTCCGCAACCTTGTTGTAGGCCAGTTCAAAAGGCTCCAGCTCAGTCAATTGCGAGCCGATGTGGACATCGATCCCGATCACCTCAAGCCCTGGCAGGCTGGCGGCTAGCGCATAAACCTCTCTAGCGCGAGAAATCGGAATACCGAACTTGTTCTCAGATTTACCTGTGGCGATCTTGGCATGGGTCTTTGCATCCACATCTGGGTTCACCCGCACGGTGATCGGCGCAACTTTGCCCAATTCAAGCGCAACCGCGTTGATCACCTGCATCTCGGGCTCGGATTCGACGTTGAACTGTCGAATACCACCGGTCAAAGCAGTGCGAATCTCATCCGCAGTCTTGCCTACGCCAGAGAACACAATCCTGGCGCCCGGCACGCCTGCGGCCTTGGCACGCATATACTCGCCGCCCGAGACCACATCCATCCCAGCACCCGCCTGTGCCAGTGTTTTCAGTATTGCCTGATTACTGGCCGCTTTCATCGCATAACAGACAAGGTGATCGGTGCCCTCAAGCGCGTCATCAAACAGCTTGAAATGCCGCAACAGAGTCGCCGTCGAATAAACATAAAACGGGGTTCCGACCGCAGCAGCGATTTCGGAGATTGGCACATCCTCGGCGAAAAGCGCGCCGTCGCGGTAGAGAAAATGATCCATACCGCGCGCTTAGACCAAAAGAGGCATGTGGATCAAATGATTCCGCTGGTGCTGTGGTCACCCGTCGCGGTTCAGAAGGTCTTTGACGCGCCCACCCGTGCGTATCCTGAAATCGAGATCCCGGACCCGCTGGGCGCGGCTGATGGTTCTGTTCGGGGTGTACCTGACGAGTCGCAAGCTGCAAGTACGGCAAGGCAGAGGATCAGGCCGATAGGTCTCATGCTATTTCTCTTTGTCATTCAGGAGATGTTTGATGCAAATGGGTGTGCGTTCCGGAAATTGCAAATTCGGAACTTTAGAGACCCAGATAAACACCCAGCCCACCGCGGCGCACGCCGACGCCCACAGCGCCGTGGGTGCCACTGCTGCCGACACCAACACTGGCGTTCATCGTCGGCTGAATGGGCTCACCATCCGCGCCACACCCTGCCAGAACGGCGCCACCTGAGATCAAAAGCATTATTCGCAGTATCCGCATCACACCAATGCCTTCCATCGCTTGATCTGGGCCCTCACCTGATCTGGTGCTGTGCCACCATAAGACTGGCGTGAGTTTACCGAATTTTCGACCGTAAGAACAGAATGGACGTCATCGGTGATGTCTGCGTGGACCGATTGCATGTCCTCGAGCGTCAGATCGGGCAAGTCACATCCCTTGCCCTCTGCCATAGCTACCAACGATCCGGTAACGTGGTGGGCATCACGGAAAGGTAGGCCCAGTACGCGCACCAGCCAGTCGGCCAGATCGGTTGCGGTTGAGAATCCAGACCCAGCAGCGGCGGTAAGGCTGTCGCGATTGGCGGTCATGTCCTTGACCATGCCCTCCATCGCAGCCAGCGCTAGCATCCAGTTGTCCGCAGCATCAAAAACCTGTTCTTTGTCTTCCTGCATGTCCTTGGAATAGGCCAGTGGCAGCCCCTTCATGACCATCATCAGTGCGGTGTTTGCGCCATAAATGCGGCCTACCTTGGCTCGGATCAGTTCTGCGGCATCAGGGTTTTTCTTCTGCGGCATGATCGATGAGCCGGTCGAAAATCGATCCGACAGTGTGACAAAGCGGAACTGGGCCGAAGACCAGATCACCAGTTCCTCTGCAAAGCGCGACAAGTGCATTGCGCAGATCGAGGCGGTCGACAGGAACTCCAGCGCGAAATCGCGGTCGCTTACTGCGTCCAGCGAGTTGGCGGCGGGGCGGTCAAAGCCCAGCGCCTCAGCCGTCATCTGCCGGTCGATAGGGAAGGATGTGCCTGCGAGCGCAGCAGCGCCCAAGGGGGATTCGTTCATCCGGGCACGGGCGTCGCGAACGCGGCTGAGGTCACGGCCAAACATCTCAACATAGGCCATCATGTGGTGGCCCCATGTCACTGGCTGCGCGGTCTGCAGATGGGTGAAGCCGGGCATCACCCAATCAGCACCGGCCTCAGCCTGCGCCAAAAGCGCGCGGATCAGGGCCAGCAGGCCGGATTCAGCCGCATCCAACTGATCGCGGACCCACAGTTTGAAATCGGTCGCCACCTGATCATTGCGCGACCGGCCTGTGTGCAATCGACCTGCGGGTTCGCCAATCACTTCTTTCAGCCGCGCCTCGACATTCATGTGGATGTCTTCCAGCGCTGTCGAGAACAGAAATTGCCCATTCTGGATTTCTGACAAAACGGTGAGCAGCCCTTCCCGAATGGCCTGCGCATCACTATCAGTTATAACGCCTGTGGCAGCCAACATGGCGGCATGGGCGCGCGAGCCTGCGATGTCCTGGGCTGCCATCCGCTGATCGAACCCGATCGAGGCATTGATTGCCTCCATGATCGCGTCTGGACCGGCGGCAAAGCGGCCGCCCCACATCTGGTTCGAAGATTGATCGGTCATGTAAGAAAACCCGGAGTTGATATGCGCCTATTTCGTCTGATCCCCCTTTATATGGCCCTTGCGCTGGGTGCAAACGCGGCTTTGGCCACGGATGCCGAGACTCTGGGCCCGCTGCGTGAAGGTACGTTGAAACGGCTGATCCTGCACACAGAGCCAAAGCCCGCCAAGACCATCGAGTTCCAACTGGAAGACGATGGTGGCGTGGGCACACTTGAAGATTATGCGGGCAAATATGTGCTGGTGAATTTCTGGGCCACGTGGTGCGCCCCCTGTCGCAAGGAGATGCCACAAATTGCTGAGCTACAGGAAGAGTTCGGCGGTGACAAATTCGAAGTTCTGACGTTGGCCACCGGGCGCAACACCCCTGCCGGGATCAAGAAGTTCTTTGATGAGAACGGCATCGGAAACCTGCCGCGCCATCAGGATCCAAATTCCGCCGCCGCGCGCGAGTTTGGCGTAATTGCGCTTCCGATCACTGTCATCCTGAACCCCGAAGGTCAGGAGATTGCACGGCTTATTGGCGACGCCGAGTGGAACTCGGATAGCGCGAAGGCGATTGTGTCCACACTCGTAGGCGGCGAAAGCTGAGAATTTTGCCTTAAAATCAACGAATCATGATAGGCTCTCCTGCATTTCATCAGGGGGTCTATTATGACACGTTCGATTTCTTTCATTGTAATTGCAACCACGTTGGCAATCGCCGGGGCGGCTCAGGCGGACTATAAGCGCGTCAAAACCGCCGATCAGTTCAACGCGCAACTGGCCGGGAAAAAGCTGATCGATGAACAGGGCAACGTCTTTGTTGCCAATCCGGACGGGACGATTTCGGCCAAGCTCGTGAGCGGGAAAAAATTCAGCGGAAGCTGGGCCTGGAACAAGAGATTCTGGTGCCGCAATGGCGTGCTGGATGGCAAGGCTTTGGGGACCGATTGCCAGGTTTTTGAAGTCGACGGTAATTCGGCCCGAATGACGCGCGAAAAAGGCAAAGGCAGTACGACGGTCTACAGGATCGAATAACGGGCCATATCGCCTTAGCCATGCTGCGGCTGACGCAACGCCACCTTTGACACTTTTCCCCCTCCTTTGCAGTTTGACTGCAGGAGGATGGAATGTCGCTGGAAATTCTTTTGGTGCTGGTCGTCGGCGGCATCGCCGGGATCACGCTGCTACTGCACATGTCGGGCAAGTCCCGCTTGCATTTGTTGACGTCCGAAACCGCACCGGATCAATGGTTACGACATTTTCCAGAGGATGTGGTGATCGATGTGACGGTGACCCATGACGGGCATGCCGCGCTGGTCCGAACGGAATCCGGGGCTGGGCTGCTTTGGTCTTTTGGGGCCGATACGGTCGCGCGGCACTTGCGGGATTTCGACTGGCTTGAGACCTCCGATGGCTTTGAGGTCCTGTTCCACGATTTCAGCACCCCTCGCGCGATCATCCACCTCGACGAAACCGAGCGCCAGCAGTGGCAACACCTGATGGATCCGGAATGACTGACCAGATGACCTTTCCCGACGCGGTTCAATGGGCCGTGCCCTTCTTCATCGCCGCCATTCTGGCCGAGTTCCTGTGGATCGCTGTCAAAGGACGCGGCGGGCGTTATGAGACGCGCGATGCCGTGACCTCGCTGATCATGGGGGCGGGCAATATCGCCTCGGGCTTTCTGCTCGGGTTTATCGCTTATGCGTTTTTCATGTGGTTGTGGCAGATCACGCCTCTAGATCTCGGTACGTCAATCCCGGTGATCATCCTGTGCTTTGTACTGGATGACCTGCGGTATTATTGGGTGCACCGGTTCGGGCATCGCATCCGTTGGGTTTGGGCCAGTCACGTGAACCACCACAGCTCGCAGCATTACAACCTGACTACGGCATTGCGGCAGACATGGACCTATACGTTCACGTTCATGATGGTGGTCCGCGCGCCTCTGATTCTGCTGGGGTTCCATCCTGCGATGGTGCTGTTTGTTGGTGGCCTGAACCTGATCTATCAATTCTGGATCCACACCGAGGCCATCGGCAAGATGCCGCGTTGGTTCGAAGCGGTCATGAACACCCCCAGCCACCACCGTGCCCATCACGGACGCAACGCACGGTATCTGGATTGCAACTATGCCGGTGTCTTCATCATTTGGGACAAGATGTTCGGCACATTTGTCCCCGAGCAGGAAGAGGACAAGGTCGACTACGGGCTGGTTCACAATATTGGCACCTTCAACCCACTGCGCGTTGCGTTTCACGAATGGGTCGGCATCTGGAAAGATGTCACCCAACCGGGGCTGACACTGCGACAAAGGTTCGCATATTGCTTCGCCCCACCCGGTTACAGCCATGATGGCAGCCGCGACAATTCCGAACAGATCAAGGCCAAACACGTTGCCCGGCACCCTGAAGATCGCGGAACTCCGGGGTTTGAGCGGTTCGATACGGAACCCCACGTTACAACGGCAGGGCAGGTCTAGGTCTTAGAAAGACCTTTTCTGTGCTTGAATTTTGGCACAAGCGCTCCATATCCGAGAGGTGATTTAAGTACGCATTTCCGGAGCCCCGCATGTCAAAACTGCTGAGAATTTCTACCGCTACAGGCTTGCTGGGTCTTGTTATCACCATGACCGCCGCGCTTAACGGAGCAGTCCCAACAGTTTTGGGGCTTGGGTTCGTCATGGCCGCGCTTGGGCTAATCGGGGCCCTGGTTGGTGCGGCGGCGTCTCTGCGTCATGCCTGGCAGTCCTCACACTGATCCTCGGGCAAATCACCGAAGATAAATGCTTGCTCGTTAACTCCGGTTTTACCTGTCTTCCCTGAAACTGATGCCCGGACCCTAGGCGTCGGGATCAGAGGAACGGTAGATCATGGGAAACAGGACACGCGTGGACCTGCCTGAGGGCTCGGATAATCCGTTGAGCGCTGCCGTCACCTCTCGGGATCAGTCGGTCGTCCAGATGGCGACCGAGGCGGTAAAGCACAAACAATGCCGGTTGGCCTTTCAGCCAGTCGTGCAAGCGCATCCTCCGCAAGGCGTCGCCTTCTACGAAGGGTTCATCCGCGTTCTGGATGAAACCAGTCGTGTCATCCCCGCACGTGAGTTCATGCCGCAGGTCGAAAACACACCTATCGGCCGTGATCTCGATTGTGTCGCGCTTGAGATGGGGTTGCGCACCCTGATCCGAAACCCGGGCATCCGCCTTTCGATCAATATGTCAGCCCGGTCCATCGGCTATGCCCGCTGGTCGCGCGTGTTGGACAAGTTTCTGAAAAAAGACGCAAGCGTGGGCGAGAGGTTGATACTGGAAATCTCGGAAAGTTCGGCAATGCAGGTACCTGAACTGGTGGTTGATTTCATGGACCGCCAACAATCCCGAGGTATCGCCTTTGCGCTGGATGATTTCGGGGCCAGCAACTTCAGCTTTCGTCATTTCCGCGAGTTTCTGTTCGACGCAGCCAAGATCGACGGGCAGTTCATACGCGGGATCAGCAGCAACCCCGACAACCAGGCACTCGTGCGGGCATTGATCGCTGTCGCGCGTGAATTTGAAATTCTTGTCACTGCCGAATCGGTCGAAAGCGCCGAGGATGCCAGTTTTCTGATCGCCAATGGCGTGGATTGCCTGCAGGGCTTCTTATATGGCGCGCCGTCGGTCGCACCGCCCTGGAAACAGGAAAAACCCGCGAAAACGGGCAGTTGAGCGTGGCATCGCGCGCAGAACACCGCCACAGATTACGCTGAGACAACCTATCCGTTGCTGCAGATGCAGCATTACGCTATTGCAGAAGGTGCTGGAGCGGGGGATCACAAGGCGCTCTTGCATTCGGAGAACCCCTCTCCATGACCTGCGCCGTCAGATTTCCCACAGGACCATGACGGTAAAGGATTGACTGTATGACCAACGTAGTAATCGCATCCGCCGCACGTACGGGCGTCGGTAGCTTTAGTGGTTCGTTTGCGAACACCCCTGCACATGATCTGGGCACTGCCGTCCTAGAAGCGGTTGTCGAACGCGCCGGGATCGACAAGGGTGAGGTAAACGAAACCATCATGGGTCAGGTCCTGACCGCGGCGCAGGGACAAAACCCCGCCCGTCAGGCGCATATCAATGCGGGCCTGCCGCAGGAAAGCGCCGCCTGGAGCATCAACCAGGTGTGCGGCTCTGGCCTGCGCGCTGTCGCACTGGGCGCTCAACACATTCAGTTGGGCGATGCCGACATCATTGCCGCGGGTGGTCAAGAAAACATGACCTTGTCACCCCACGCTGCTGCCTTGCGCGCCGGTCACAAAATGGGTGACATGAAATACATCGACACCATGATCCGCGATGGCCTATGGGATGCGTTCAATGGCTACCACATGGGTCAAACGGCCGAGAACGTCGCCGAGAAATGGCAAATCAGCCGCGATATGCAGGATGAATTCGCCGTCGCATCGCAGAACAAGGCCGAAGCCGCCCAAAAGGCTGGTAAGTTTGCCGACGAAATCGTGCCCTTCACCATCAAGACCCGCAAGGGCGACATCGTGATGGACAAGGACGAGTACATTCGCCACGGCGCAACCATGGAAGCCATGGCCAAGCTGCGCCCGGCTTTTGCCAAGGACGGTTCGGTCACAGCGGCAAATGCCTCGGGCCTGAATGACGGTGCAGCGGCGACGTTGCTGATGTCGGCCGAGAACGCCGAAAAGCGCGGGATTGAACCGCTGGCCCGGATCGCATCTTACGCGACCGCTGGTTTGGACCCGTCGATCATGGGTGTTGGTCCGATCTATGCCTCACGCAAAGCGCTGGAGAAAGCTGGCTGGTCCGTTGGTGACCTAGATCTGGTAGAGGCCAACGAAGCCTTCGCTGCGCAGGCCTGCGCGGTGAACAAGGACATGGGTTGGGATCCGTCGATCGTGAACGTAAACGGCGGCGCAATTGCCATCGGCCACCCGATCGGCGCGTCAGGTTGCCGGGTTCTCAACACCCTGCTGTTCGAAATGAAGCGCCGCGATGCGAAGAAAGGTCTGGCGACCCTTTGCATCGGCGGAGGCATGGGCGTCGCGCTGTGTGTGGAGCGCGACTAAGTGCGCTGAAAACTAATTACAAAAGGGCGTCCTCCGGACGCCCTTTTTTGTTACAATCGGATCATATCCCTTAAATGCGACAATATCGCCGGACAGAAAGACAAAATCTATCACGAAACGATATTGCGCATCCTCAACTCTCAGAGTAACAGAATTACCAAGACGACTAAATTTGGAGGAGTCCTAAATGGCACGTACAGCACTCGTAACCGGCGGTTCCCGCGGCATCGGCGCAGCAATTTCCAAGGCGCTAAAAGCCGAAGGATACAATGTTGCCGCCACCTATGCAGGCAATGACGAAGCCGCCGCAAATTTTACAGAAGAGACTGGTATCAAGACTTACAAATGGAATGTTGCGGATTACGACGAATCCAAAGCGGGCATCGAAAAGGTTGAGGCCGAAGTTGGCCCGATCGATATCGTGGTTGCGAACGCAGGCATTACCCGCGATGCACCCTTCCACAAGATGACGCCCGAACAGTGGCATCAGGTGATCGACACCAATCTGACTGGTGTGTTCAACACCGTACATCCCGTATGGCCGGGCATGCGCGAGCGCAAGTTCGGCCGCATCATAGTGATCAGCTCGATCAACGGTCAGAAAGGCCAATTCGCGCAGGTGAACTATGCTGCGACCAAGGCGGGCGATCTGGGCATCGTGAAATCCCTGGCGCAGGAAGGCGCGCGCGCGGGCATCACTGCAAACGCGATCTGCCCCGGCTATATCGCGACCGAAATGGTGATGGCGGTGCCGGAAAAAGTACGCGAATCGATCATCGGCCAAATCCCCGCAGGCCGCCTGGGTGAGCCGGAAGAAATCGCCCGTTGCGTAGCGTTCCTGGCTTCGGACGATTCACAGTTCATCAACGGCTCGACCATCTCGGCCAACGGTGCACAGTTCTTCGTCTGAACAAGTTGTATCAGAATGAAAACGGGCCGGTCCAATCAGGACCGGCCCTTCTTTTATCCCGTAAGACCGCGCGCGCAGCGGTCAGCGGGAACCGAAAATCAATCTCCAGATGCTTCTGACCGCTTTGCCACGCTCGGAATGCGCCCTTTGAAAGGCACGCTGGACAGATGGATGGGTTGTCATCTCAATCATATTAGCCTCTTTCCCGGATCAGTTTCATTTGACTTAAATTGATATTGAGGCTTATTTTTCCTACGTACAAACGAGGATTTTCGAGGCTACAGTTAAGGAAATTTTAACTGACATGAGTGACCGCCTACCCCCGCTGACAGCGCTGCGCGCCTTTGATGCCGCCGCGCGGCACATGTCCTTTGCCAAAGCCGCCGAAGAGTTGCACGTTACCCCGGCCGCGCTGTCCTTTCAGATCAAATCGCTGGAGGAGCACCTGGGGCAGCCACTGTTTCGCCGCCTGAACCGGGCCGTCGAACTGACCGAGACGGGGCGTACATTGGCCCCCGGTGCTGCAGAGGGCTTTGCAACGCTACAAACGGCATGGGCGGCGACACGCAGACTGCAGGACACCAAGACGCTAACCCTCACCGCTGGGCCGGCGTTGACTGCCAAATGGCTGGCCCCGCGGCTGTTTGAATTTGCACGCCTCCACCCGGATATCGAACTACGGCTATCCGCGTCGCTTAAAGTCGTGGATTTACGGCGGGATGATGTGGACGCGGCGATCCGTTTTGGAACTTCGGACGATACAGACCTGGCTTCATATGCTGCCCGTCCAGATTGGGTGACGCCAATCATGACACCAGAGCTGTATGAAAGATTTCAAACACCGGATTCGCTTCGCGAGGCGCCGCTCATATTTGACGATTCGCTCTTCAACGTAGCGCCGGGCTGCGATTGGCCGTCGTGGTTCCGTGCCGTCGGAATGTCGTTTGCGCCGACAACGGGTACACATTTTTCTCAGCCTGATCATGCCATTGATGCGGCCTGTGCCGGGTTGGGGGTCGCGTTGGGACGACGGCCATTGATTATCAAGGATGTACGCGAAGGTCGGTTGATTGCCCCCTTCAAAGTGGCTGTTCAGACCAAAGCCCGGTTCCGCTTTATCTGCCTACCAGAATCCAAAGATCGCCCGCAAATTGCGGCTTTCCGAGACTGGTTCTTTGCAGAAATCGAAAAAACCGCACATATGTGGGATGACTTCGAGATCATTCCCGAAAAGGAACTGAGATACTCATGACCCGTTCTCGTGCGACCGCAATCGGCTTTGTCGCCGTATTGCTGTGGTCTCTGCTGGCCCTGTTCACTGTTGGCTCATCCCCAACACCCCCGCTGCTGCTGAACGCCATTTGTTTTACAATCGGCGGCATTTTAGGCCTGATCTGGACCGCAGCGAACGGCGGACTTGGGCAATTGCGTCACATCGCGTGGACGACCTACCTTTTTGGAACAATCGGGCTTTTCGGCTATCACGCACTTTATTTCTCGGCCTTGCGCATGGCCCCTGCGGCCGAAGCGGGATTGATCGCCTATCTATGGCCCTTATTGATTGTCCTGCTGTCTGGCCTGCTGCCCGGAGAGCATCTGAAACCTGGCCATCTGATCGGGGCCTGCCTTGGCTTTGCCGGAGCGGCTGTCATCATCACTGGTGGCGGAAGTGCGGGGTTTCAAGCGCAACACCTGCCCGGCTATGGGCTGGCTTTGCTGTGCGCGCTGACATGGTCTGGCTATTCGGTTCTGTCGCGTCGGTTGGGCGACGTGCCTACAAGCTCGGTCGCGGTGTTCTGCATCTTGACGGCCATTGCTTCATGGATCTTGCATTTCGCAGTAGAAGAGACGGTCTGGCCGCAAAGCGTATTGAGCTGGGCCTCGACCGTTGCATTGGGTCTGGGTCCCGTTGGGCTGGCGTTTTATGTTTGGGATATTGGGGTCAAGCGCGGGGATATTCAAATCCTGGGCACCGCCTCATACGCGGCACCTTTGCTTTCCACGCTGGTGCTGGTTCTGGCCGGGATCGCCGCCCCGTCCTGGGGTCTGGCGATCGCGGCTTTATTTGTCACCGGTGGCGCTGCCATCGCGGCCCGCGCCAGCCTGAAGGCTTAGGCCGACAGGCGCTCGATCTCTTCTTTCAGCTTCAGCTTCTGTTTCTTGAGCTGTGCGATATGGAGATCGTCGATACCAGGTGAGCGTTGCGCTTCTTCCACTTCAAGACCAAGAGTTTCGTGTTTCTTCTTCAACTCCGTCAAATGTGCGCTCACGCTCATGGCGGTCCTCCTTCTCTGGTTTGTAAGTGTCACGTAAGAAGTTGATCACATCATTTCCAGCCTGTCACGCTGCAGACGCACAGAATCTGTAACAAATCCGACAAATTCGGCTGGTCATTGCCGATCAAGCGAACAGCCCGGTCAACGCCGCCCCATCACGCAGCACGGCTGAAACCTGAGGAGTGTAGCTTTCGCCATCCTCAACGTGCCGGTCACCCGCATGCAGAACCAGCGGTGCATGCAACCGGAATGCAGCACGTCCACCTTTTCTGGCGCGCAGGATTACCAGTTCAGCGGCACGATTCGCCCGGGGTGACAAGGGCAGAACCTCGACTGAGCCCAAGCGCCCAGCGCAGCCCGTCAGCAAGTCGGGCAGTCGATCCGCTTTCTGGATCATGTGCAGATACCCACGCGGAGCCAGCCGCCGGGCAGCGACATCGATCCAATCCTGCAACGGCGTGTTCTCACCCAACGCAACCCGTCGCCCCGCATCGGTCGCCGGGCTGTACGCGCCGGGGCGGTAATAGGGGGGATTGGCGATGACATGATCGAACTGCATCTGGCGCAGATCTTCTGGCAGGGCGCTCAGGTCGGCCTCAACTATGGTCAGGTTGGTATTTTCATCCGCGTTCCGGCGCGCCAGTTCCGCGTAGGCCGGTTGCAGCTCGACTCCCGTCGCCTGCAGCAGCGGTACGCGCGCCATCAGGCATTGGATCGCCGCCCCCGCCCCGCAGCCCAGTTCCAACACGAACTGGCCTGCGCATGCCGGGACCGAAGCCGCCAGCAAAACCGGATCGACCCCTGCGCGATATCCTGAGCGCGGCTGCCACAGACGCACACGGCCGCCCAGAAAATCATTGCAGGTCAAATCGCTGTCGGAAAAGCTGCTCATCGCCCCAATGGGATCTCATTGTCGCGCATGACCCGTTCGGCACGGGTCAGATCGTCGGTGCGGACCATCAGACGGCGGGGGAAGATTCCGATGCCCCCTTCGAGGATGCTCATATTTACGTCCATCTGAAAGCAGTCTATATCCTCGCCCTTAAGAAGGGCAGTTGCAAAAGCCAGGATAGTCGGATCGGTGCTGCGCAATAGTTCTTTCATGGGGGTGGATGTAAGGGCAAGGTGAGCCGGAAGTCGAGCCTTGTATCAGGAGTGTGATGAGCATCAGCACAATCTCGAAACCGCACGAGCGTCTGGCAGAGATGCTGGCGGGTGAAATGGCCGCGGTGAATACGTTGATTCGGACGCGCATGGCGTCGGAACACGCGCCGCGCATTCCCGAAGTGACCGCTCATTTGGTTGAGGCCGGTGGCAAGCGCCTGCGCCCGATGCTGACATTGGCTGCGGCGCAGCTGTTCGGGTACGCTGGCGACCATCACGTCAAGCTGGCTGCTACGGTCGAGTTTATTCACACCGCGACCCTGTTGCATGACGATGTCGTTGATGAAAGCGGGCAGCGTCGGGGTCGTCCGACCGCAAACCTGCTTTGGGACAACAAATCCAGTGTTCTGGTAGGTGATTACCTGTTTTCCCGCAGCTTCCAGTTGATGGTCGAAACTGGCTCACTTCGCGTTTTGGATATTCTGGCCAACGCTTCTGCAACCATTGCCGAAGGCGAGGTGCTGCAGATGACCGCATCGACCGATCTGGGCACGGATGAAGGCGTGTATCTGCAAGTCGTGCGCGGCAAGACTGCTGCGCTTTTCTCAGCCGCAACCGAGGTGGGCGGCGTGATCGCTGGCGCGTCTGACAGGCAGATCAAGGCACTATATGACTATGGTGACGCGCTGGGGATTGCGTTCCAGATCGCAGATGATTTGTTGGATTATCAAGGTAATAGCGCAGCGACGGGTAAGAATGTCGGTGACGATTTCCGTGAACGCAAACTGACCTTACCTGTGATCAAAGCCGTCGCCCAAGCGAGCCCCGAAGAATATGCGTTCTGGGAGCGCACGATCAGGCGTGGCCGTCAGGAAGAGGGCGATCTGGATCATGCCCTGTCACTGATGGGGAAATATGGCACGCTGGACGCGACCCGCGCGGATGCATTTGATTGGGCCGCCAAGGCCAAATCAGCGCTGGCGGCGCTTCCTGATCACGAGATTCGCATTCTGTTGGGTGATCTGGCCGATTACGTCGTTTCGCGCCTCAACTGAGCATCGTCGCGCGGCACCACCAGCCGGGTTGCGCGGCACCGATCTCATAAGCGGCGAAATGAGCTGCCTTCAACGTGGGGTAAAGCGCGAAACAGGTTGAGCCTGAGCCCGACATGCGCGTCAGAAGCACATCTCGTGTATCGCGCAAAGCATCGATGACATCCGCAATACCGGGTGCCACGGATCGCGCAGGTGCCTGCAGGTCGTTTCGTTGACCCAGCAACCAATCAGCACAGTCTTCTGGTGTTTTGAATCCGGGAATGTCTGCTGGCATCGGTGTGTTTTCACGGCTCCGCAAGGCGGAGAAGATTGCCCCAGTCGGCACTGTGATGCCCGGATTGACCAGAAGCGCAGGTAGGGGCGGCAGTGTGATCGGCTCAACCTTTTCGCCAATCCCCCGCATCCGCGCCGCTGTGGCTTGCATGCAGACCAGAACATCCGCGCCAAGCGACAGCGGTGCGGTTTCGGCCATCTCGATCCCCTGCGCGATAATAGTGCGCAAGACCGCCGCAGCGTCAGAGGACCCCCCGCCGATGCCGCCGCCATGGGGCAGGTGCTTTTCCAGATGAATACTGCCAGTCCATCCTATGGCTTCGGCGGCTTGCCATACCAGATTGCGATGACCGGTGGGAACACCGTTCGAAAACTCACCGGCAATCGAAAGCATCAGCTCGGGGCCGGATATAAGGTTCAAGCGATCGCCGATATCCGCAAAGGCAACAAGCGAATCCAGAAGATGATAACCATCTTCACGCTGGCCGGTCACGTGCAGGGTCAGATTGATCTTTGCAGGCGCAAATGCCTCAGCCTTCATTGGCAACCTTCAGTGGTTCCCCGCCTTCCTCAACCAGAACGGCATCCAACCCAACCTCAATCTTGCGACGGATGCGTTCGGGATCGGCCTCACCGTCCGTATCTTCGGGATCAATGAAGGATAGGGCTCGTTTCCACTGGAATTCGGCCTCACGCGCGCGGCCGACGGCCCAATAGACATCGCCCAGATGATCATTCACCACCGGATCGACGGGCATCAGCTCAACCGCGCGCTCCATATGATCTACCGCTTCATCATATCGACCTAGACGGAACAGCACCCATCCCAGACTATCGACAATATAGCCACTATCCGGGCGGGCCGAGACCGCGCGTTCGATCATGCCCAGAGCCTCGTCCAGCTTTTCCTTCCGTTCGACCAGCGAATAGCCAAGATAATTCAGCACCTGCGGCTGGTCAGGGTTCAACTCAAGTGCACGACGGAAATCAGCCTCGGCCTGTTCCCAATTCTTGAGGCGCTCATGGGAAATCCCACGGGCGTAGTGCAGGAACCAATTGCTACCTGCACCTTCCTCGGTCAGGGCAATGGCTTTATCATACGAACTGACCGCGGCGACGTAATCTTCCTGCTGACGTCGAAGATCCGCCAATGCCACATGTACACCGGGTAAATCAGGGTTTTGAGCTGCAAGGTTTTGCAGCACTTCTGCGGCCGCATCTTTGCGATCTGAACGGCTGAGCACTTCGGCGCGGCCCAATTCAGCGGCATGATAGTCACTGCTGCCCGGAGGCACCTGCCGATAGACGTCAACAGCCAGATCATATTGCTCAAGCCCGTCCAGTAACTCAGCGCTCAGCAGGATCGCGTCGATATGGTCGGGGCGCAGGAAGGTCGCGGCCCGAACGTAGAGCAGAACATAGTCTTGCGACGCCTCGGCACTCAAAGCGGCACCTACTGAATAGAACACTTCGGCCATGCCGTCCTGGGCTGATCGTACATGTGTGAAAGGCAGTGTTTCGCCCGCCGTCAGGCGTTGAACATACCCTTCTATGGTTGGATCGCTTCCCGCAGCAAACACTTCGTCAAGGAACTGCAGCGCATCTTCGTTGCGATCCAATTGCGACAATACTTCGGCCCGCGACAGCGCCGCCCGCCGAGAAAACCGGGCGACCACACCGTTATCTGCCGTGAAAATTGCCTCAGCGCCTTCAATATCACCGACCGAAGCCAAGGCCAAAGCCTTGTGATAATGCGCGAATTCTTTCAGACCTTCCTGGGTTGAGACAGCATCGAAATGCTCCATCGCTTTGGACATGGCACCTTGCGCCATATGGGTCCAAGCGATCAGCAAGCCATCAACCAGGGGGCCAACCCCTTGTGATTCAGGGTCACGGGCCAGAAATTCATCCAGCTCTCCGCTTGCCAGCAGATTGGCCGAGATCACCATACGGGCGGCCTGACTGGGCAGATCTTGCTCTTCTATAGCAAACGCAACCGGTAATGCGCGTTCGATTTCGCCAAGAGCCAGCCGCGCCACCACGACGTTCTCCAACAGCCTTCCGTTTTCGGGATCAGCCTTCAAAGCCTCCGAATAATATCGTTCGGCGGCTGGATAGTCGCTTTGATATATCGCCTGCCGCCCTGCCAGATACGATCCCGATCCGGTATCTGATACTGCCGGTAGCGCCATTGCCGAGCTGAGGATTACGGCCAGTGCCGCGCGTCTTATCGGGGAAACCACCAATTGCCTGCCTTGCTGTCGTTGCCTGAACGACAAGCTAGGGCTTTGGTGGGCCAGAGGCAATGGCAGAGCCTTCACGACCCCGCCAGTACCCATGTTCTCGCCTACATATTGGGGTAGTTCGGGCCGTCGCCACCTTGCGGCGTGGTCCAGGTGATATTCTGGCTGGGATCCTTGATGTCACAGGTCTTGCAGTGAACACAGTTCTGAAAGTTGATCACGAATCGCGGTTCGCCATCGTCCTCGACCATCTCATAGACACCCGCTGGACAATACCGCTGCGCCGGTTCGTCGAATTTAGGCAGATTGACCTTAACCGGAATTTCCGGATCGGTGAGGCGCAGGTGGCAGGGCTGGCTTTCCTCATGATTGGTCGCGGCAAACGATACGTTTGTCAGGCGGTCGAAGGACAGCACGCCGTCGGGTTTCGGGTAATCGATTGGCTGGTGCTTGCTGGCATCTTCGGTCGACTCAGCGTCGTTCTTGCCATGTCCAACCGTACCAAACAGCGAAAAGCCCAGCGTGTTCGTCCACATGTCCAGACCGCCCAGCATCAGACTGGCGGTCAGGCCCCATTTCGACCAGATCGGCTTGACGTTGCGCACTTTCTTCAGGTCTGCGCCGATTGGGCCGTCGCGTACATCAGTCTCGTAGGTGGTCAGCTCATCACCCGAACGCTCGGCCTTGATTGCATCATAGGCGGCCTCGGCAGCGGCTTTGCCCGACAGCATCGCATTGTGGTTGCCCTTGATGCGCGGCACGTTGACCATACCCGCCGAACAGCCCAGCAGCGCCACGCCCGGGGCAACCAGCTTTGGCATCGACTGATAGCCGCCTTCGGTGATTGCACGGGCGCCGTAAGCCACGCGTTTGCCGCCTTTCAGCAACTCTGCCACCATCGGATGATGCTTGAAGCGCTGGAATTCCATGTACGGATACAGATGCGGATTTTTGTAGTTCAGATGGACCACAAAACCGACATAAACCTGATTGTTCTCAAGGTGGTAAATGAACGACCCGCCTCCCGCGTTGCTGCCCAGCGGCCAACCCATCGTGTGGGTGACGGTGCCTTCCTTGTGCTTGTCTGGATCGATCTCCCAGATCTCTTTCATGCCGACGCCATATTTCTGCACTTCTTTGCCAGCAGACAGATCGTATTTGGCGATCACTTCTTTGGATAGCGAGCCACGCACACCTTCTGACAAGAAGACATATTTGCCGTGCAGTTCCATGCCCGGCTCGGTGTTGGGGCCATAGGAGCCGTCTGGCTCCAGACCAAACACACCTGCCACAACGCCTTTGACTTCACCGTTTTCGCCATAGACCATTTCAGAGCAGGCCATGCCGGGGAAAATCTCTACGCCCATCTCTTCGGCCTGTTCGGCCATCCAGCGGCAGACATTGCCCATTGAGACGATGTAGTTACCGTGGTTGTTCATCAGCGGCGGCATCGGGAAGTTGGGGATGCGGATCTGGCCCGCCTCGCCCAGCATATAGAAGTTGTCTTCTTCGACCGGTACGTTCAGTGGCGCGCCTTTTTCCTTCCAATCGGGGATCAGCGCATCCAGACCGCAGGGGTCCAGCACAGCACCCGACAGGATATGCGCACCCACTTCCGAGCCCTTTTCCAGCACGACGACATTCAGATCAGCATCCAGTTGTTTCAAACGGATGGCCGCAGACAGACCGGCAGGGCCTGCGCCCACGATCACCACGTCATATTCCATCGCTTCGCGTTCAATCTCGGCCATCGCGGGCTCCTTCGCTTACTTTCCGAATTGGCGCTTTTCTCATGCGGTCCGCGCAATATTGTTTCACAGCTGGTTACATGCTGGAAAAGACCTTGGTCAATCGAAACACGGCGTAACAATGACGCTATTCGACAATTCAGCCCTCTGGCGTATCCCCCATAAGGTATCTGGGACCGCTACCAAGGGATTTGGCCCGGTCATCGGGGTTATAGAGCTTACATTTGGGCAGACTGAGACAGCCGCAACCGATGCAACCATCCAGATTGTCGCGCAGTCGCATCAGCGTGTCGATTCGCTGATCCAGACGGGTGCGCAACACTTCGCTGATAGTCTTCCAGTCATGGGGCGTTGGTGTGCGATTTCCCGGCAGTCCCGACAGAACCTCACGGATCTCGGGCAACGTCAGGCCGAATTGCTGCGCGATCATCACAAAGCTCAGCCGCCGAATATCGGCACGCTGATACCGCCGCTGCCCGCCTGCATTCCGCCACGGTGAAATCAAACCCTGTGCCTCGTAATACCGGATTGCCGAGACGGCCAACCCGGTACGCCGGGCCAGTGCGCCAATCGCCAAACCTTCGGAAACTGCCATAACGAACTCCGGAAAAAATCCCTTGACCTAAAGTTAGGTTCAGAAATTACAGTGAGTCGGGACAAACCTCAAGCAAAGAAGGAGAACCCATGATGGCGACCTTGGAACATACCAACTTTACCGTCCGTGACCCGAAGGCATCCGCGGCATGGATGCAGGACGTCTTCGATTGGAAAACGCGCTGGGAAGGCCCGGCAATAGCAGGCGGCTATACCGTGCACGTGGGCAGCGCACACACCTATCTGGCACTTTACACCCCCGATGATCCGAAGCCCGCCGTAGAAAGCAGCTACGATATCTTGGGCGGGTTGAACCATGTGGGCGTGCTGGTCGAAGATATTGATGCAACCGAGGCCAAGGTTCGAAAAGCAGGGTTCGAACCGCATAACCACGCTGATTATGAACCCGGACGGCGATTCTATTTTCGTGACGATAACGGCATCGAGTTCGAGGTGGTTCAGTATGATTGAGATGCTGTGGCTTGCGCATGATGCCTGCCGCTGGCGACGAGGTGAGTTGTTGGGACAGCGCCATAGGCGCGCCCAACCCCCTCAAAGGCGGCGCTAAGTCGCGAGTTTGCTGACAAGGTGCGCCTCCCCTCTTGCAATTCACGCCTCATTTGGGTCAGGTAATTGCCAACCCATCCTTCGCCCCGACGCTGACCCATGCGGCGGGGCGTAACAATTTCTGCGTGGACGACAAGACTATGGAAAAGATCCCCATGACGCCTACGGGCAATGCCGCGCTCGGGGCGGAGCTGAAAAACCTGAAATCCGTCGAGCGCCCGGCCATCATCGAAGCGATTGCAACGGCACGCGAACTCGGTGACCTGAAAGAGAATGCCGAATATCACTCGGCCCGCGAAAAACAGGGCTTCATCGAAGGCCGCATTAAAGAGCTTGAAGGCATCCTTTCACTGGCCGATGTCATTGATCCGGCCAAACTGTCGGGTGCGATCAAATTTGGTGCCCAGGTGACGCTGGTTGATGAAGATACCGATGAAGAAAAGACCTGGCAGATCGTGGGTGAGTATGAGGCCAACATCGAGAAAGGCCTTTTGAACATCAAATCCCCTATCGCGCGCGCCCTGATCGGCAAGGAAGAAGGCGACAGCGTCGAGGTTCGCACCCCCGGCGGCGTGCGTTCCTACGAAGTCCTGAGTATCAAATACGCCTGAGCGGAGCGTTTGTCATGTCAGGGTCTGAACCTGAGCAGGAAACCGAAAAGCCAACGTCGCTGGGTATCTATGACCGCCCCGCGCACAGCTCGGTCACCGAGATCGAGATCGCGGCTGTTGTGCTCAGCCTGATCTGGCTGGTGGTATCGGTTGTGTTTCTGGTGCTCCCCGGCGCACAGCAAGGCGGGTTCATCGTAACGTTCCTGGCGGTGTTCATGCCCGTGGCGATGATCTGGGTCGCTGCCCTGGCCATGCGCGCCAGTCGTGTGATGCGCGAGGAAAGCGCCCGCCTGCAGACCGCAATCGACGCGATCCGAAACAGCTATGTCGTTCAACAACAGCGCGCCGCCAGCACTTATGAGCCGACAGTCGGCAAAAAGCTTGACGAAATCGCCGAAAGCGCGAAAAAGACTGAAAGCGCACTGGCGACATTCTCGACCAACCGCGACGAGCCTGCGCGGGTCAGTAAGCCCACATCTGAGGCCGCCAACCAAACCTCGTTGGAACTCGGGACACCGGCGGAAGACATTGCACCCCCGCTGCCTACCGATATCTTTATCCGCGCCCTGAACTTCCCCGAAACGCAAAGCGATGAAGCTGGTTTTGATGCGCTGCGCCTCGCTCTGAAAGACCGCAAGACATCGCAACTTGTGCAGGCCTCACAGGATGTTCTGACCCTGCTCAGCCAGGAAGGCATTTATATGGATGACCTGCGCCCCGATATGTCCCGGCCAGAGGTCTGGCGGCAGTTTGCCCAAGGCGCGCGCGGGCGGTCGGTGGCCGCATTGGGAGGTATCCGGGACCGGTCATCACTTGCACTGACGGCGGCACGGATGAAACAGGACCCGATTTTTCGCGATGCGGCCCACCATTTCCTGCGTCGCTTCGATCACATGATCGTCGAGTTCGAGCCCGAAGCCAGCGACGCTGAGCTGACAGCACTGGGTGAAACCCGCACTGCACGGGCCTTCATGCTGCTGGGGCGGGTGGCAGGGACGTTTGACTAAGGCGCTTTGAGTTTTCTCGGAACAATTAAAAAGCAATGCTCCTCAGAGCCCAAAGCTTCCGTATGGAATAAATCGCACCAAATCGCCCTGCTTGATATCTCGGGCACCGTCCTCAATTTCCACAAGACCTTCGGCCCAGCTCAGCCCGCTGATCCGGCCCGACCCTTCCGAATGAAACACCTCGGCCTTTCCATCGCGGATACGGGCGCGCAGATACTCGCGGCGGCCCGGTTTCTTGCGCTTTTCAAACGCGGCAGGCATGTCGAACCCTTGGGGTTCCTGCCAGCCTGCGCCAGCCATCAAGCTCAGCGCAGGGCGTGCAAAGATCAATGTGCAGACCATCGCTGCCACGGGATTGCCCGGCAGACCGAAAACGGGTGTTTGCCCCCACATACCCAACGCCAGAGGCCGGCCGGGCTTAAGTGCGATGCGCCATTCCTGCATCGCCCCAGCCTCACGCAACAGCGCCGAGACGTGATCTTCATCACCTGCAGACGCCCCGCCACTTGTCAGGATTACATCCACCCGCTCAGCCGCTTGATCCAGATGCAGCTTCAATGCCTCGCGGTCATCAGTCGCGCGCCCAAGATCAACCGGATCAAAACCCATACGTTCTACCAGCGACAACAACATTGGGCGGTTGGCATCATATATCTGCCCCGGCCCAGCACTGTCGCCCGGCTCGACCAGTTCATCCCCGGTCGACAGCACGCCCACGCGCAACGTCTTGCGCACGGATACCTCGGCCACCCCGACTGCCGACAAAAGCGCCAAATCCGCTGACGTCAACCGCCGACCGGCAGGCAAGGCCAATGCGCCTTCGACTACGTCTTCACCTGCATTTCGCGTATTGGCACCCTGTTTCAATGGGCCTCGGAAAGCGACGTGCCCGCGTTCAAACGTCACGTCCTCTTCCAGGATGACCGTATCAACACCCTGTGGCAGGGCGGCCCCGGTCAGAACACGCACAGCATGGCCTAAAGGAACCTCACCGCTAAACGGAATACCCGCAGCAGCCCGCCCATCGACTAACGGCAAAACGCAGGAACCATCTGGCACAGGCCCGGCGAATCCGTACCCATCTACAGCCGTGTTTGCCTGTGGCGGATTTGACCGTTTGGCCAGCTCATCCGATACCAGAATGCGACCCGCGGCCTGCATCAACGGCACGCTCTCGATCCTGGTCACTACCGTCAATCTATCCCGCAACAGCGCCAGAGCTTCGTCAACCGGCGTCCAGTTCACCCCGGCGGGCAGGGCAAAGCAATCATTGCGCAAGGGTGGCGGTGCAATATCCGGCTTACTCATAATCCGACCTCCCCAAGGATGAAATCTGCAATGGCCATCGTATCACCCAGATCGAATACGGGGCGATCCAGTTCCAATGACGTATCGCTGGCAACCGCGCGGATCGAGTCATCATTTGCTGCAATCAGCGGATTGCCGGGCTCTGCGCGAAAAGCCTCGACCTTGGGATGACGTTCGCGTTTGAAACCTTCGACCAGCACCAGATCGACCGGTGACAAACGGGCCAGCAACGCGTCCAGCTTTGGTTCCGGCGCGCCGCGCAGCTCCTGCATCAAGGCGATACGCTGATCTGATGCCAGCAACACCTCGGATGCACCTGCCACACGATGACGGTGGCTGTCCGTGCCCGGCTGGTCGACATCAACGCAATGATGCGCGTGTTTGACCGTGGAAACGCTAAAGCCACGCCCGCTGATCTCGGCCACCAGCCGTTCCATCAGCCCGGTTTTACCTGCGTTTTTCCAGCCGGTGACGCCGTAAACCTTCATGCTTGCTCCAACAATGTTTCGGCGCGTGCCAAATCTTCGGGCGTGTTGACGTTGAAAAACGGATCAAAAGGTTCGGCTGAGAACAAGGCTTCACGCCCCTCATGCTGGTCGGTCCACAGGACAACCTTGCGCAAACCACCCTCAAGCGCCACTCGCAGATCATTGCGCAGGGCGACTGGCCAGAGGCCAAATGTCGGGTGCCGATTGACCCGCTTGCCGCCACCAGATTTCAACGCATCATCCCCAGTACGCGGCGTGGTAGCGAGAACAAGTGGATGCTGTTGCCCATCAGCGGCCAGCAACAATTGCGCCACCAGATCACGCGAAAAAAACGGCGTATCCGCCGCTACCGTCACGATGGAATGTGCACCTTGTTCAGCAGCCCAATCGAGACCTGCGAGAACACCGGCCAACGGCCCTGCGAAGCCTACAATCGAATCCGCAATCACAGGTAGACCCAGCTTTGAAAACCGCGATGCGTTCCCGTTGGCATTCAGTGCCAGTCCGTTAACCTGAGGTGATATCCGTTCGATCACACGATCCAACAGGCTTTGCCCGCCGATCTGCAACAACCCTTTGTCGCCTCCGCCCATGCGGGTTGCGAGGCCACCCGCAAGAATGACACCTAATGGTTTCTGCTCCCAATCAGCCATTGGCGCTCTTCCTGCGATGTTTCTTGTCCTCGACTGCTACGGTCGCGGGATCAACGTCACGCACCAAACGGTCCTCACCCGAAAGGCAGACATACCGCTGCCCGCGCATGCGGCCGATCAGGGTCAGACCGACTTCGCGCGCGATCTCCACCCCCCATGCGGTGAAACCTGAACGTGAGGCGAGTACCGGGATGCCCATCATCGCCGTTTTGATCACCATTTCCGAGGTCAGGCGACCGGTTGTATAGAGGATTTTGTCCGCCGCACCCTCGCCTTCGGACAACATCCAACCCGCGATCTTGTCGACAGCGTTGTGGCGGCCCACGTCCTCCATATAGACCAACGGGCGGTTTTCGCGGCACAGCACCGTGCCATGAATCGCCCCGGCCTCAAGATAGAGCGAGGGCGTACGGTTGATCTTGGCGGCCAGATCATACAGCCACGAGGTGCGCACGGAGACCTGCGGCAGGCGCACGTCCTCCAGCCCTTCCATCATATCACCGAACACAGTGCCCACGGCGCATCCGCTTGTGCGGGTTTTTTTCTTCAGCTTGTCCTCATACGAGGTCTCGCGCGCCGTGCGGACAATCACGGTTTCTAGATCATCGTCGTAGTCGACTTGCTTTATTTCGTCGTCGGCCAACAGCATCCCCTGATTGCGCAAGAACCCCAGTGCAAGGTATTCGGGATAATCGCCGATGGTCATCGCGGTCACGATTTCCTGCGCGTTGAGGAAGATGGTCAGCGGACGTTCCTCAACCACCGAAATCTGGCTGACCTCACCATTCTGATCCACGCCTTGTACCGCGCGGGTCAGGCGGGCTGCACCGGGATCGGGTGCGATAAGGTATTCTGACAGATCGATTTCCGTGGCCAATTGCAACCCTTTCACAAGACGGCTACTGCTGCTTGCGTCACCATAGGATTTAGCCATGGCTTCCGCCACATCCAAGTCTTACTTCTGGAAAGGTTTTCGCGACGGTTCGCCCTTCGTATTCGTGGCGATTCCCTTTGGCACCTTGTTCGGCGTGTTCGCGACCGAGGCGGGCTTGAACATCGTCCAAACCATGGCCTTTTCCGCCACAGTATTCGCCGGGGCAGCGCAATTTACCGCACTGCAGCTGCTGCAGGACAACACCCCTACGATCATCATTCTGATTTCTGCGCTGGCGGTGAATCTGAGGGTTGCGATGTATTCGGCTTCGCTGACGCCCTATCTGGGGGCGGCGCCGCTGTGGCAGCGCGCCTGCGCCGCCTATCTGATTGTGGATCAGTCCTATGCCTGTTCCGTCGTCCGGTTTGAGAAAGAGCCGGACATGTCGGTGCCCCAACGCATGGCCTATTTTGTCGGCTCGGTCACGCCGATCACTCCGCTTTGGTTGATTGCAACGTATCTGGGGGCAGTTCTGGGGACGCAAATTCCAGACAGCTGGGCGCTGGATTTTGCCCTGCCCATTACGTTTCTCTCGATGATTGGGCCGATGATGCGCACGCTTGCCCATGTTGTTGCAGCACTGGTGGCGATTGTCGTGGCGCTGCTGACGGTTGGAGTTCCGTTCAACCTCGGCCTGCTGATCGCTGGCGCGGCCGGTATGATTGCTGGTGCGCAGGCAGAGTTGCAGCTGGATCGGAAGAAAACATGACCCAAGTCGACCCGACCACTATTTGGATCATCATTATCGGTC
Source organism: uncultured Ruegeria sp. (assembly GCF_947500045.1). Lineage (GTDB taxonomy): Bacteria > Pseudomonadota > Alphaproteobacteria > Rhodobacterales > Rhodobacteraceae > Ruegeria. The sequence goes on from NZ_CANMQQ010000004.1 coordinate 169,252, forward strand.
TGGCAATTGGCAGCTATGCCCTGAGATTTACCTTTATCGGGTTGGTCGGGGATCGCCCGATGCCCCCCTGGTTGCTGCGTCATTTGCGCTATACGGCCGTTGCGATCATTCCGGCCCTGATTGCCCCGTTGGTGGTGTGGCCAGCGGCCACGAACGGGCAACCGGATGTGCCACGCATGGCGTCAGCAGCGGTTGCACTGACGGTTGGAATAGTCACGAAAAACGTATTGGCAGCCATCTTCTCGGGGGCCGCTACGCTGTACGGTCTGCTTTACCTAGTTGGTTGAGGCCGCTTCAAGCTGATTGAGCCGCGCGTTGTTTGCGGCCAGACCCTGCTGCAGATCGGCCGAGTCACTCTCGCGGTATTCCGTGGTCACGACACCCGGAATCTGGCCAAACTGCTCGGACAGTTTCACAGGATAGAAAGTGGTGCTCATTTGCTCGAAACCCGGAACCTGCTGCAACAATTGCGAGGTTGAGTTCGCGCAGTACGCTCCGGCCACCGGGCCCATCTGCTTGGCCAGTTGCAGCGCGATCTCGGCCTGTTGTGGCGTCACTTCAATGGTCTGGATGCGGGCATAGTGCGTCTCGCGCGCGTGGCTGCTGCGATAGGCGCGCTCGACATTGGGTGTGATGCCATAAAGAACGTCGTTCTTGATAGGCACGACATCCGCCCGAAATGAACCGGCAGGGTCAAAAATCACCCTTTCGCTGCCGCTGATCATCAACGATGTATGCGCGCCTGATCCGGTGCGCGTGCTGATCATGGTGTACAGCGTCAGCGTCGAAGGCCCAGGATCGCGATACGAACGCGATGCAACCTCGGACTGGTCAGCCTGAGGGCGCTGAGACCCGACACAACCAGCAACCAATGCCGCCAGCAGGCAGGCTATCAAAATTCTGAACATGGAGCGCGCGCCTCTGGGTACTTAGGCCGCAAACACCGCCAGGAAAACACAAAGGGCAATACATGCCACCACAAACCAGGTGGTGAACTTGACGAACCCGTCAAAGGTTTTGGTTTGAACGGTGATGTCCATCTCGCCGTGCTTATGATCAGCCATGTGTCAAAGAATCCCAATTCGCGTGTTTGGAGTGTTGGATAATGCAAAATGTCTGGCCTGTCACGACGTCAATCGCGCGCAGGTGCGTCAAAAACTGAACACCCAGGATAACCAAACCCCCAACGCCATGGCAATCCGCTGCAGGGGCCACCGCCAAAGCGTACTGCCATGAACATCGCCTCAGAGGTGATCGAATGGACTGATCGGATCTGATCCGGCGACATGTCATAGCGTTCGGCATATTCGTCGGCATAGGTTTCGCCATGGGTTTTAACGCATGTGCGCAGGGCGTCGTCGGCGGCGAGGCGGGCGTCAAAGCTTGCTTTGGCCTGTAACGCACCGCCCGCGTTATGATAGGCACGATCATGGGTGACGCAGCAATATTCCCACGGCGGATGCGCCTCATAAAGTAGGCTGAACTTGGGAAAGGTCTCAGCAACCAGACGCCAGCTGGTGGACAAGCCGCCCGAACAGCCGTCCGTTTCAAACGGGGACAGTGCAGCATCACGGATGGACTTTACCAACGCCCGATGCGCAGGCATTTCAACGCTGCGCATCAGATCTTGCCCGGCTGCAGGCAACGCGCAGCAGGCGAGAACGACGGCGAGTCTAAGGGCTCTCATCGCGCATCTCGGACGTATCGAGCGACAAGCCAAAGCTCGTTGCCAACCACAGCATCAACCGCTCACCCGGCCCCATCTCGGCGCGGATGCGTAGCACCTCGCGCGCCGTCGCCGGACGGTCTGTGATCAACCCGTCAACCCCCATCGAGGCCATCGCAGACATCTGCAGCGGGTCATTCACCGTCCAGACGTAAATGTCCTTGCCCGCATCATGGATCGAGCGGATCAGACCCGGTGTAACCGTCGCCGCGTTCACGGCGACAAAATCGCCCTCTAGCCCCGACAGATCGCCAATTGCCGTAGCCGCCAGAACACCCGCGCGCCAGTCAGGGCGCAGCGCTTTCATCTTCTGCACTACTGGGTACTTCAGCGACATTGTGGCGATGTCGTCCTGCATCTCCAGCTCTTCGACAATGGTTGCAACGCGGTTTTCCAGATCGACGTCATGACCATAGTATTTCAGCTCGATGATGACCTTGGATTTGCCCTTGGCTGCCTGCAGAACATCGTGCAGCGTCGGTGTGCGTTCCGAGGCATATTCCGGGTCAAACCAGCTGCCGATATCAATCTCGGCAACATCTTCCATCGTTGCATCCCAGACCTTAAGCGGCACGCCCGCCAACTTCATGAAATCGCTGTCATGGGCAATGATAACCACATCATCGGCAGTTTCCTGGACGTCAATCTCGACCCAGTCGGCCCCATCTTCGATGGCCTTCAGGACCGATGCCATGGTGTTTTCAGGCCGCAAGGCCGCTGCACCACGATGAGCGATGACATCCGCATGATCCGGGGCTTGAACACGCTCCAGCAACTCTTGCCCGAACCAGAGGCCGACCAACACGGCAATGATCGCTCCACCTACTACGGAATAGAGTGGTGCGCGTAAATTTCCGGGTTCAGGATGCGGAATCTCCCGTCCTTGTGTCTCAAAGAACCCGTCCAACAAAACTGCCAGCGCACCCAGCGCAATGGCTGCCAGCACTAGGCCCGCCAGCGACCACAGACCCGCTATGACCAAGCTGTAGATCAGCGCAAAACGCAGGTTCGCGCTGTCTTGAAGCGGCACAAGATCAAATAGCAACCCAGCCACAACGGCGATCAGCGCAGCGATCGCAACCCGTGTGGCGAGCCAGAGGCCCAACTCGATCTTGAGCCTGCCGCGTTTGCCTTCCATCCGGTCCGTGCTGATCGCGAAGGCCTCGGCAGGCTTGCAATCCTCGAACAGTACAAGATGCAGCGCAAGCGCCCAGGCTGAGAGTCTGCGGATCAGGACCCACGCCAAACACAGCACGACAAAACCGATCAGTACCACCGCGACCCAGAACGAAGGTGGATGGAAGGTAAGGTAATAGTTGATGTCGTATTCCGTCAGCATCCACCATGCGATCACTCCGGCAACAACGACAAACGGCAACGCCAGTACCAGCACCCGCAGAATGAACCGCGCAGCGAACTCGAACAACGCAGGCAGGCGCGTCACGATCAACCGGATCGAGGCGCTGCCCGCGCGCCACGGATCGCGTTCGCCCATCCGCAGCGATCCAGCCATCACCGAAAAGACAAAGACCTCGGCCAGTAGGAACAGGCTAAGGACCACAACCGCCGCGATGAACCCGGCAGGCGACAGCAGGAACATCGCAATGTCCTGATCCGTCAGCGCCGACTGGTCTGATAGCGAAACAGCAAGATTGACGGCAATCGCAACGCCCGGCGCGATCAGCGCGACCAGCAGCAGCCGCACGGCAACATAGACAGGCACAAACACGCGCCGCCGAGCCCACGCGCCCCGATAGGCATTTGTAACGGCTGAGAAATTGGTCACGCGCGCGCCTCCTGAATTGTCGGTACATTCAAGGCTGCGCAAGTGTGAATTGCAAGGGTTAGCGTCAGCTTTCTTCCAGGTCCGCTGCCAGTCGGAAGCCGATGCGATTGGCCGGCTTGTTCTCGACCGTCTTGGGCAGAGCACGCAGCATCACGTTCAACTGGGTGACATGCTGGACAAGCTGGGTTTTTGCCCCCGTCGCATCCGAACCATAAAAGGTTATGATGTCCGGGTCGAAATAACCCATGCCTTCGATCCGCATCACGCCCGCATCGCCGCCGGTAAAGCCCATGGCGACCTCGTGATCGCCATCCAGCGTTTTCTCGAAATTCTGAATGTAGAGGATCAGCCGCTCATAAGCCCATTGCGCCGGGCTTTTGGTTTCAACCGGTTTTTGCAGGGGTTTTGGCAGGTCTTTGTTGCCCGACGCCGTTTCCGGATTGGCATGTACCTCGTAACACCGTGGCAAAGCTGCGGATTCTGCGGCCTCGGCCGATGTTTCGATCTTTTCCATTGCTCTACCCTTTGCGCTGATACTCCCACGCCCCGTCCGCGCGCCGCGTCCGGGTGACCACTCCAATGTGGTAGAGATGGTTCACATGTGCAACCGCCTCAACCAGCGCCAGGCCGTATTCCCCACCCTTGATGGGGCGCTTAAACAGCGGGGCAAAGCATTCCGCGGCGGTTTTGGGTTGATCGAGATCGTTCAGCAGACGTTCAAGCGCGCCGTGGTGGTTGTCGATCAACTGACGCATGCGGACTGGTAACCCTGTGAAGGGCAGTTTGTGCCCGCCCAAAACCAGATGATCGGGTCGGGAGAGCGGTCTCAGACGTTCGCAGGCCTCAAGCCAATCGGCCACCGGGTCAGCCATCGGCTCGGTCGCATAGACACCCAGATTTGAACTGATCGAGCTGAGAATCTGATCTCCGGTCAGAACCAGATTGTCGTCACGGCTCCAGAATGTGCAGTGTTCAGGTGCGTGACCATTGCCCATATGCACATCCCAGTCGCGGCCTCCCATGCGGATCACATCGCCCTGTTTGATCCGGGTAAAGCCCAGCGGCATCGGGTACACAGTGTCGGCAAAATTGAACGGACGCTCGGCCATCCTGCCAGCCAGCACATCCGCATCCATGCCAGCGCTGCGATAGTAATCCAGCGTTTCCTTTGGCCAATTCTCCTGCACGTCCAGCGTCAGCATTCGGGCGAACAGCCAAGCTGTGCGGCTGGTCACAAGCTCTGCCCCGTGCTCGGACTGGAACCAGCCCGCATTGCCGATGTGATCGGGGTGGTGGTGTGTCACAACCACCCGGCGCACTGGATTACCCGCCAGAGGTCCGGCCATCAGGGCCTGCCAAATGGCGCGTGCTTTCTTGGAAGAAAGCCCGGTATCGACAATCGTCCAACTATCGCCCTCATCCAACGCGTAGACATTCACATGATCCAGCGCCATGGGCAGCGGCAACCTGATCCACAGAACCCCTTCGGCGACCTCGATCCACTCGCCAGAAGCAGGCGGTTCTGCCCACGGATAACGCATCACTTGCGGAGCCTCGCCGTCCATCAGACCGCCAGCTCTTCGGCGCTGAGCGCATAGAGGTCATCGGCCCCGTTCTGCGCCTGCGCCAGCAAACCGGTGTATTCGGGCATCAGCGCGTTGATGTAGTACTTCGCCAGCTTGGCGCGCCGACCTTCAGGGTCGGCCAAAGCCGCAGACAGGTGGTAATGCCCGCCCAAAACCCGCGCGAAAGCCTTGAGATAGGCAGTCGCACCTGCAAACCGGTTGTTCATATCTGATTGTGCGACCAGCCATTCGGTTGTTTCCCGCAAGGATTCGGTGGCCTCCCACACCGGACCCGCGAGTTCAGGAATGGTTGCGCGGGCTTTTTCTGCCTGATCCTCGATCTCATCCAGCAGGCTCATAGCCGCCTCACCCCCGTCCATCATCTTGCGGGCCACAAGATCCATGGCCTGAATGCCATTCGTACCCTCATAGATCGCCGTGACACGCACATCGCGGTAATACTGCGCAGCCCCGGTTTCTTCGATAAAGCCCATTCCGCCATGCACCTGCACCCCGGTCTCAGACACGCGCATGCCGGTCTCGGTGCCAAAGGCCTTACAGATCGGCGTCAGCAAAGCCGCCCGCGCCGCCCAATCGGCCTCACCTGTGGCCTGCGCCATGTCGATGGATGCCGCGTTGGCCAGCATGATCGCGCGCGCAGCAAACACGTCCGCGCGCATGGACATCAGCATCCGCCTCACATCAGCATGGTCAATGATCGTACCCGAGGGCGTCTTACCCTGCTTTCGCTCCAAAGCATATTCCAGCGCGTGTTGATAAGCGCCTTCGGCCGCGCCAACACCTTCGCCACCGACGCCGAGGCGCGCGTTATTCATCATCGTGAACATCGCGGCCATACCGCCATGTTCTTTCCCGACCAGCCAACCCTTGGCCCCGTCATATTGCATCACGCAGGTCGGCGAGCCGTGGAGACCCATCTTGTGTTCCAGCGACACAACTTTCAGGTCATTGGCCACACCGGGATTGCCGTTTTCGTCGGGAATGTATTTCGGCACCAGAAACAGAGAAATCCCCTTGGTTCCCGGCACGCCATCGGGCAGACGCGCCAGCACCAGATGGCAGATGTTTTCGCAGAAATCATTGTCGCCCCAGGAAATGAAAATCTTCTGCCCGGTTACCGAGTAGGTGCCATCTCCATTGTCTTCTGCCTTGGAGGTCAGAGCCCCCACATCCGAACCAGCCTGCGCTTCGGTCAGGTTCATGGTGCCCGACCATTCACCTGCCATCATCTTGGGCAGATAAAGCGCCTTCAGCTCGTCGCTCGCATGATGCTCCAGCGCTTCAATCTGGCCTTGTGTCATCAGCGGGGCCAGTTGCAGCGACAGGCAGGCCGCGCTCATCATCTCGTTCACGGCGGTGGTCATGGTCATAGGTAGGCCCATTCCGCCATATTCGGGATCACCACTCATCCCGATCCAGCCGCCTTCGGCAATCGCCTTCCACCCCTCGGCATAGCCCGGAGAGGTCTGCAATACTCCGTTTTCCAACCGCGCAGGTTCCAGGTCACCGGGGCGCTGCAGCGGGGCCATGATTTCTTCGCACATCTTCCCGGCTTCGGTCAGAATGGCGCTGACCACATCTTCGCTGGCTTCTGAAAACTTCTCGGTCGCGGCGATCTGGTCAAAACCGATCACGTTGCGGAACAGGAATTCATAGTCTGAGATCGGGGCGCGATAGGGCATGGTTTCCCTCTAGGTCTGGCATGTTCGTTGCGTGGGGTTGGAATCCCGGCCCCACGCCGGTATTCATCTGGGCTGGCACGATTACCTACCGTTACCTGAACTGCAAGCAACCAAAACGCGGCGTCACGACCTATGACCCTTCTCGGCACGCAAGATTTATCCGCAGATTCCCAAGGCATCGCCAAGGCCGCTGACCTGCTGCGGCAGGGCCTGCTGGTCGCGTTCCCGACCGAGACTGTCTATGGCCTCGGCGGTGATGCAAGGAACGGCGACGCGGTGGCCTCGATCTATGAGGCAAAGGGACGACCCAGCTTTAACCCTCTGATCGCCCATGTCGCCTCAACCGAAACCGCGAAACGGTTCGTTGAGTGGACCGATCAGGCCGAGCTACTGGCGCAGGCATTCTGGCCCGGTCCACTGACACTGGTTCTGCCCTTGCGCTCTGACCATGGGATTTCGTCGCTGGTCACTGCCGGGCTCGATACTCTGGCGGTCCGCGTACCCGCGCATCCCACCGCGCGGGCCTTGCTGGCAGCGTTTGATGGCCCAGTGGCAGCCCCCTCGGCCAACCCTTCGGGTCAGATCAGCCCAACCACAGCGGCCCATGTCCGGGCGGGGCTTACGGGGCGCATTGCCGCGATTCTGGATGACGGGCCCTGCGGTGTCGGGCTTGAATCTACCATTGTCGGCCTGACGGGTGCCCCTGCTTTGTTGCGCCCAGGTGGTGTGGCGCTGGAACAGATCGAAGAGGTTATGCAGGCCAATCTGCATCACCATCAACCCGGTGATCTGTTGACCGCGCCGGGGCAGCTACAATCGCACTACGCGCCGGACGCACCAGTCCGCCTGAACGCAGAGTCGTGTCAAGGGGACGAGGTGTTGCTGGGATTTGGCACGGTCACCTGCGACCTGAACCTGTCTGAAAGCAGCAGCCTGCCCGAAGCCGCAGCCAATCTGTTCGCAGCGCTGCACAAGTTGAACGAAACCAGTCGTCCGATCGCCGTTTCACCGATTCCCAATCACGGGTTGGGGGCAGCCATCAACGACCGCCTGCGGCGCGCCGCAGCACCCCGCGATTAAGCGCGCCCTGCGCTGGCCGAGAGCGACAGGGGATCCACCCCAAGGGTGGCCAACGCGGCCTCCCATTTCTCATCATCGGGCACATCAAAGACCAGCTTCGAAGACGCGTCTGTCGTCAGCCAACCATTCATCGCGATCTCATCCTCAAGCTGATCCGGCCCCCAACCGGAATAGCCCAGCGTCAGCATCGAATTCAGCGGTCCTTTGCCCGTGGCCAGATCCTCGAGCACATCCAGAGTGGCGGTCATACTGAAATCATCTGCGATCTGCATCGAATGCAGGTTTGCATCATAATCCGAACTGTGCAGTACAAATCCGCGCGACATCTCAACCGGGCCACCAAACTGCACCAGACGTTCGCCCACCACCGGGATGCGGCAGGGGATGTTGAGTTGTTCCAGCAACGTCTTGATCCGCAGGTCAGAGGGTTTGTTGATGATCAGCCCCATCGCCCCGTCGTTACCATGACTGCAGATATAAACGACCGAATGCTCGAATCGCGGATCGCCCATGCCGGGCATCGCAATCAACAGTTTTCCCGTAAGGTCCATCAGCAGACATCTCTTATGCTCTGGGTTGGTCCTAGAATGACCCTGCGGAACCGGGAATGGCAAGGGATCAGCCGGGATTTCCGCGCATTTCACTGATGTGACCTGAACGTGACTTGGCATTCATGCCCGGAATGCGCATGTTCTGCATATGAAATTGCTTTGGAAATCCACCGTGGCCGCCCTGGCCACCACGCTTTGCATCGGTGCCCCTGCCCTCGCGCAAGGGGTAGACAATCTTGTGCAGCTTGAGGTGTTGGACGGTGGCAAAACCACCAATGGCACCTATCAAGGAGCTTTGCGCCTGACGCTCAAGGAAGGATGGAAGACCTATTGGCGCGCGCCTGGGGATGCGGGCATTCCACCCCAGTTTGACTGGAAGGGCTCTGGCAACATCGCGGATATCGCCATCACATGGCCCACGCCGCATGTGTTCGACCAGAACGGGTTCCGCTCGGTCGGGTATGTGGATCAGTTGGTTCTGCCGGTCGAAATCACGCCCAAGAACCCTGCGAAACCGGTACGATTACGCGGTGAGATGGATCTTGGCGTGTGCAAGGATGTTTGCGTGCCGGGCCGCTTGGACTTTGACCACACGCTGGACGCCAACGCCGGGCGCAACCCAACCATCGCTGCAGCCCTCGCCCAGCGCCCGTTTTCTGAGCGCGAGGCCGGAGTAGCAGGCGCAACATGCCATCTGACACCCACCGCCGACGGAATGCAGATCGAGGCGCATATCACCATGCCCTCGGCAGGCGGGGCCGAGTTTGCCGTGATCGAGCCGGGCAACCCGGCGCTTTGGGCGTCACAGCCCAAGACACGCCGTCAGGGCAACACACTGGTTGCCAGCTCCGAGGTCATCAGTGCCTCTGGCGGACCTTTTGCGCTGGATCGGTCCGAGGTTCGGATCACCGTGCTGGGGGCGAACCACGCGGTGGACATCAAAGGATGCAGTGCAGGCTGACCGGATGAGCCAGACCCCAAAGATTGGCGCGCTGGCCGTTGTGATACATGAAGGTCAGGCGTTGTTGGTTCAGCGCAACAAAGAACCCGATGCAGGCCTTTGGGGCTTTCCCGGCGGCCATGTCGAATGGGGTGAAACCGTTCTGGACGCCGCCGCCCGTGAACTGCGGGAAGAGACCGGTGTGATCGCCGAACCAATGTCCTATCTCGACAATCTAGACCTGCTGCTGCGTGATAGTGACGGGCAGATTCGGGCGCATTACCTACTGGTTGGTGTGGCGTGCCGCTATATCTCGGGCACGCCAATTGCAGCGGATGACGCGCGGGATGCGCAGTGGTTCCCCGTAGATCAAATCATAACCGGAGACCTTCCCATGAGCGACCGTGTGCCCGATCTGCTAAGGCTTGCAATTGCGCGATCAGGCCTTGGCGCGACCTGACAGGCGCGCATAAAACAGGCTCGACAGCAGTACACCCAACAGCAGGATCACTGTCGCGCCAGCCGCGAAGACGCCAAAACCCATCTGCAACACGCTTGGACCGTCAGCAGCTGGATAGAGTCCTGAAAGCAGCGGCAGCGGCGCGCCAGTTACCGCAGGCCAGATCATCGACGCCCCCAGCCAAGCCGCAAGCGCTGCGCCTGTTGCGCGAACTGCTGTGCGCACTGCGCGCTCTGGCGCGCGCAAGGCGCGCCGCATCGATACCATCGGGCGCGAAATGTCGTTCAGGATGGCCAGCAGCGCAGGCACCAGCAGCAAGATCAGCACCATCCCAAAACCCAACCCGTAGACCAGAGTGATCACCGTTGGTTTCAGGAACTGTGCTTGCTGCGAGCTTTCGTACATCAACGGCGTCAACCCCAGGACCGTGGTCAGCGTAGTCAACATCACCGGTCGCAACCGGTCTGCCGTGCCTTCAACAATTGACGGCACCAGCCCACGTTCCTGTTGATATCCATCGATCGTAGTCACCAGAACGATCGAGTCGTTGATGATGATCCCGGTCATTCCCAACAAGCCAACGACAGTGAACATACTCAGAGGGACTCCCCAGAGGTAATGCCCCCAGATCGCGCCCACGAGGCCAAAGGGAATGATCGCCATAACGACCAAAGGCCGCGTCCAACTGGCAAAGACCCATGCCAGAACCAAATAAATCCCCGTCAGACACAGGATCAGTCCGGTTCGCGCTTCTGTGAGGAACTCGTCCTCTTGCTCACTCAGACCTGACATGCGCCATTCGACCTGACGTTCAGCGGCAATGTTAGGCAGAATTTCTTCGCGCATGGCGCGTGCGATCTCGGCGGCCTGTACCGGGTCGTCCTCGGAAATATCGCCATTCACTGAAATCACCCGCAGGCCGTTCTCACGCCGGACGGTCGAGAAGCCCGACTTACGCTCGACCGACACAATATCGGCCAGCGGCACATAGATGCCATCAGGCGTCCGCAGCAGCGTGCGTTCCAGAAAATCGGCGGTCAGTTCGCCTTCGGGCAGTTCAACCCTGATCTCGGTGCTGCGTGGACCATCTGGGAAGGTCGCCGCCTCGATCCCGTTCAGACGGTTTCGCAGCACACGACCCAGCGTTTCGATGCGGAAGCCCAGCGCCTGGCCCTGCGCGGTCAAGTCCAGAATGAACTCTTCCTTATCATAGGCCAAATTGTCTTCAAGCGCCGAGACCTCGGAGTATTTCGAAAGCGCCAGTTGCAAATCTTCCGACGCGGATTTCAACGTGTTCACATCCGCGCCATAGAACTCGACGTCAATCGCATCGCCACCGGGACCAGAGCGCCAACCGCGGAAGCTGAGCAACTCGACCTTTGGATGACGCGGCACGAAATCCTGCAATTCACCCACAAATTCAAAGCTGGAATAAGGGCGCAGATCAGCGTCGATCAGTTCAATCGAGATACCGCCCAGCAGATCGTGATCCTTCCCATCTGCCGCGCGCAGTCCCCACCCTGCCGATCCGCCGATTTCGGCCAGAACATATTCGATGGGATTACGTCCATGACGCTCTTCGTAGATCTGGCCCAGTTCGTCGGTGGCCTGCTGGACCATGTGCATCATTTCCAGCGTCTCAGCGCGCGTGGCACCCTCGACCATGATGAAATTGCCCGTGACCGAGCCGCGTTCCGGCGCATTGAAGAATCGCCAGTTCACATCGCCCCGGATGAACAGCGCGATCTGGCTGGTTAGTATGACCACCATCAGCGCAACCACCACATAGCGCGCCCAGACCACCCATGCGACCAACGGGCGGAACAGGTGATCCCGCACCCAGCGGAAACCCTTATTCACAACGCGGTTGGGCCAGTCGTACCAATGTTCCTTGGCCGAATGCGCGATGGCATGGGCCATGTGGTTCGGCAGGATCAGGAAGCATTCAATCAAAGAGGCGATCAGAACGGCGATGACGGTGAACGGGATATCGCGGATCAGCTCTCCAAACCGGCCACCGATGGCAGTCAGGCCAAAGAAGGCAATGACCGTGGTAACAGTTGCCGCAAACACCGGCATCGCCATGCGGCGAGCGGCGCGCTCGGCGGCGACCATTGGGGCCTCACCCAGACGGCGGGCGCGGAAATCCGCATGTTCGCCCACCACGATGGCATCATCTACCACGATCCCCAACGTAATGATGAGACCAAACAGAGACACCATGTTCAGTGACAACCCGCCCAGATACATCAGTGCGATCGCCGCCGACATCGCCACCGGGATACCAGCGGCCACCCAAAAGGCGATCCGGGCATTGAGGAACAGAAAGAGCAAACAAACCACTAGGCCGAGGCCCACCAGGCCGTTGTCCACCAGAATATCCAGACGGTCAGTGATGGCCTGCGCGCGTGTGCGGATCAGCTCAACCGTGATGCCTTCGGGCAGGCTTGCCTGCATTGCGGTCACCACATCTTCGACATCGCGCTGAATTCCGATGGCATCACCGAGGTTCGACCGATCAACGCGGATCGACATCGCCGGGTTTTCGCCCACGAAATAGCTGCGGTTGCGTGTGACCCCCTCAACCCGGATCTGCGCCACATCACCCACAACCAGTTTTGAACCATCGCCAAAGTTGCGAAGGGCAATTCCTTCGATCTCTTCGGGGGTGCGTTTTTCGACGCCTGTTCGAATGCGCGCATTGGCACCCGAGACATCGCCTGCAGGGTTAGCGGTGACCTCGGCCGCGATGGCCGCTGCAATATCCGAGAGCGATATATCATTTGCGATTAGCTGCGCGGTGGGCACCTCGACCACCACGCGCGGTGCGGCCAGACCCCGGATCGTGGTGCGCGTGACGCCCGCCGCAAACAGGCGACTGATCAGCTCATCGGTAAACTTTGCCAATTGCTCGGCCTCGATGGGGCCGGTGATGACTACATCCGTCACGCGATCGCGCCAGGCCCCGCGCCGAATTGTCGGTTCTTCGGCGTCTTCGGGCAGGTTGGTGACGCTGTCGACGGCGGTCCGAACCTCCTCGACCGCGCGGGACATGTCCCAGTTAGGCTCGAACTCCAACCGGACCTGCGCCGAACCTTCGCGCGAGGTCGATTCGGTGCTGGCCACGCCTTCGACGGCCAAGAGCGCCGGTTCAAGCAACTGGATAATACCGTTGTCGACATCCTCAGGGCCTGCGCCGTCCCATTCGACATTCACATCGACACGTTCAAGGATCACGTCAGGAAAGAACTGCGCCCGCATGTTGGGGATCGCCGCAACGCCCAGCACCAGCATGACCAGCAGCAACAGATTGGCCGCTGTCCGATGTCTGGTGAAATAGCTCAGGATACCGCCTGCCGCGTTGGGAATGTCGCGGATCATAGCGCTTAGCCCCCTGCCCGGTTGTCATCAAGGCGGCGCACGAGGGCCGCGGGCACCTTTGCTTCGCTCAGTTGACCCAGAACCTGCGCCTTGTCTTTCTGCGACATCGCATTGCTGGCTTCGACTTGCGCGACAAGCTGGGCGCGCTTTTCATCCGAAAGCTCCACCATGCCCGGATCAACTTCGGCGCTGGCTTCGATCCGCAGGGGCCGTACGCGAACACCAGATCCCAGCAGAGGAGTTCGCCCGATCACGACCTCCCGGCCTTCCAGACCTTCACCGCGCAGCAGCACTTCGTCCCCCTGACGGCGGATCAGCTGTACAGCCAGAGGTTCCAGCCGATCATCCGGACCAAGCACCAATACATTGCCCGCAGCATCCAGAACCGAGGACGGCAGACGTACCACGTTATCGAGCGGCTGTTCCTCAATCGAAACGGTGACGAAATCCCCCGGCTTAAAGCCGGGCGCATCGTCGAGGCGGGCATAGATCAGACGCCCGGTCTGCCCTTCACCCGCAGCCCCGCTGTCACGACTGATCCGGCCCGTGGCGCTCAGATCCGTTCCCGTGACCTCAAGCGATACGGTGACCGGTGCCGAAATCAAGTCGCCCTGCGCATCCAGCAGCCGCACATATTGCGCAGTCGAGACCCGGAACGCGACTTCAAGCGCGTTGGGGTCAACCAACTCGGCAAGCTTTTCGTTGGCTGCAACCAGACGCCCTTCAACCAACGTGACCTCGGTCAACGTCCCGTCGAACCCGGCATGGATCGTCATGTCTTCGAGATCACGTTCGGCCCCTTCCAACGCGATGCGGGCGCGGGCGAACAAAGTAGTGGCCTGATCCACACGGGATTCTGCCTGCGCCAGGGCAATTCTGCGCGCCAGCACCGCCTGATGAGCCGATGTTGCGGCCAATTCCGCTTCCTCAGCGCTGGCAGCCGCACCAACGCCGCGCGCTTGCAGATCCTGCTGACGCTGTAGTGCCCGGTCACGCAATTCGGCCTGAGCCTCGGCTGATTTTAATTCGTCCTGCGCCAGCAGCAGCGAGCGTTCGGCATCCCGCTCTTCGAACTGCGCATCCAGCACATCGGATTTGGCGCTGTCCAGTGCCGATTGCATATCGGCCGGGTCCAACTCGACCAGCAGTTCACCCGCTGTCACGGTGCCACCATCTTCAAAATCTTCTGCCAAGGATACGACACGCCCACCCAAGGCCGCGCGCAGTTCCAATCGACGGCGGCTTTGGATCTGACCAAACGCCTCCAGATAGGGCGTGATGGTTTCCGGCTCGGCGGTGCGAACGCTGACTGCGAAGATCCGTTCCCGCGCCTCTGGGGCCTGTTTGTCCTTCGCCAGCACATCCTGCACCGCACCAGAAATCATCTGTGCGGCCACGATCAAAAGGCCCAGCGTCAGAAACGCCAGGAACACCCCAACAAGGCTTTGCCGCAGAAATCGCATCGGTTACTTACCTCGGGTCGCACATGCTGCTTTCCGCAAAGGTAGCCGGGTCGCAAAAAATGCCAAGCCACAAAGCGGTTATGATGCGTTAAACGCAGAACCAGTCTACTTCCGTCGCAGATGTTCGTCCAATCGGGGCATTATTTCCACGAAATTGCAGGGGCGGTGGCGATAATCGAACTGTTTTTCCAGAATCGCATCCCATGCGTCCTTGCAAGCCCCCGGGCTGCCCGGCAAGGCAAACAGATAGGTGCCACCCGCCACACCGCCGGTAGCGCGAGATTGAACCGCCGAGGTGCCAATCTTTTCCATCGACACGATGGTGAACACAGTTCCAAAGGCCTCAATCTCTTTTTCATAGACGTCGCGATGTGCCTCAACGGTCACATCTCGGCCCGTTAAACCGGTCCCGCCGGTCGAGATCACCACATCGATCTCGGGGTCGGCAACCCATACACGCAGCTGATTGGCAATCTGGGTGCGCTCATCCTTGATGATCTTGCGATCCGCTACTGAATGTCCCGCCTTTTCAATCCGATCCACCAGTGTCTGGCCTGATCGATCTTCGGCCAAAGAACGCGTGTCCGAGACGGTCAGAACCGCAATTCGGACCGGAATGAATTCCATGCTCTCATCAATGCGTGACATATGGCGTCAGGCCCTTTCCAAGACGGCAAGCCGAATAGCCAAAGCCGCAAATATACCGCCGGTAATCCAACCCATGATACGAGAAGCACGCGGGTTCGAGACGAGAATGCGCCCTGCTCTGCCTGCGAAGATACCGACCATCCCGTTCACTAGAACGCTGCCCGAAGCAATGATAGTGCCAAGGATCAGAAACTGCCCCAGAACCGAGCCCCGTGCGGGGTCCACGAACTGAGGGATAAAGGCCAGCACAAAAAGGATGACCTTGGGATTGGTCAGGTTCACCAGCAACCCCTCGCGGAACGCGTAATGGGCGGGCTTGGCCGGTGCATCATCCGAAACCGCCCCGTTCCGAATTGCGCCCCACGCAAGGTAAAGTAGATAGGCAACACCCATCCATCGGATCGCATCGAACAACCACGGTATCGCCGATACCACGGCACCAAGCCCAAGCCCGGCCAGCAGGACATGGACCAACAGCCCGACCGAAACGCCGAGATTGGCCAGCCACGCAGAGCGCGCGCCGGATCGCAGACCCTGGCCGAAACAGAACATCATATCGGCCCCGGGCGTGAAATTCAGCACCATTGCCGCCGGGATAAAGGCCAGCAGAGTGACCGTCTCGATCATGTTTTTACCTCGAACCAGTGCACTTTCGGGCCCAGATTTGCGACCTGTGTACGCCCGATTGTGCCGCGATAGCCCCAGCTGTCGTGGATATGGCCACAAAAGACGAAATCGGGTTGTATCCGCTCAACCGCGTCACGGACTGAGGTCGAACCGACGGACACACCCTGTGATGTCACATCGCCGTATCCTTTTGGCGGGGAATGCACGATCAGAATATCTGCAGCTTCACAGCGATCCAGCAGCTCTGCCGCTTCGGATTCGGTCAAATCACAGGACCAATCGCCAAAAGGCGTCGCCGGAACACCGTAGCCAAGCCCAAACAGGCGCAAACCATCCAGTGTCATACCCGTACCATGCAGAACATGTGCGCCATCAGGTGCGGCGGCGGTCAGTTCCTCGGCGCTTTCGGCATTGCCGGGCACAAGAACCAGCGGGGCAGCGATGCCCGACAGCATCTGCATTGCCTCATCCAGACCCTGCCGCGTATTGCAGAAATCTCCGGCGCCGATGACCAGATCGGCCTCGGTGCTGGCGGCAACCAAATCGGCTGCGCGGCTGCGTGCCATATGCAGGTCGGAAAACGCCAGAACCTTCATGATCCGGCCCCCAAACGCGCTTTTAACTCCAGCAGATCGGCCCAGGCCTGCCGTTTCATCTGCGGTTGGCGCAGCAGGTAGGCAGGGTGGATCATCGGGATGACCGGTAGGCTCAGCGCTTGATCCCATTGCCCGCGTAGCCGTGTTATGCCGCGTTTGCCCAGCACGGCCTGACAGCTAATATTGCCCATCACGACCAGAACCTCAGGCTTGGCCAGCGCCACGTGGCGTTCAAGAAACGGCTTCATCATACCAATCTCTTCCGGCTTGGGGTCGCGGTTCTGCGGAGGCCGCCAGGGCAGCACATTGGTGATGTAGACGTCCTTGCGGCGATCCAGCTCAATCGCCGCCAGCATCCGGTCCAGCAACTGCCCGGCGCGCCCGACAAAGGGCTTGCCTTCGCGATCCTCATCGCGGCCGGGTGCTTCACCTATGATCATCACCCGTGCGCCGGGCGTACCATCCGCAAACACCAACTGGCGCGCACCGCGTTTGAGGTCACACAGGTCGAACGCATCCATCGCAGTGCGCAAATCGGTCAGCGATCCGGCGGCTTTCGCCGCCTGCTGCGCAGCCGCAGTGGCGTCGACCGATTCTGGTTTCTTCGCAGGCTCAGCCGCAGTGGGCTTTTTCACTTTGGGCGCTTTGTCCGGCAACGCAAAACGGTCGATCGGCGCATCCGCGATCGCATCCGTTGCGCCCAGCTCGATCTGCCATTCCAGCAGTGCGCGCGCGCTGTGATAATCCAAGCCCGATTCCATAGCCCTCAATCTAACCGGCTTTTGTCCGAGGGAAAGCGAATAGAACTTGCCAGAACCCATTCACGGGACGACGATACCAATATTCATGCTGTTAATCCTGCGAATCCTTCTGGTCGGACTGTTGCTGATCTTGGTCAGCGATCCCGTTCAGGCGAGCTTTCTCGACCGAAACGGGCAATGCCGACCCGGTCAATTGCAATGTGGTCGGGGGTGTTGCCCTGCTGGCCAGCGCTGCAGCTTTGATGGGCGCTGTATCCCACCGGGGCACACCTATTGCGGCGGCGGGCGCACCTGCGGCCCGTTCGAGCGCTGCGTAGCAGGCGGCACGCGTTGCGCGCCTGCAGGGTTAAACAAATGCACCTCGCGGCTGGATTGCCCCGGCGACAGCTTTTGTAACGGGCGTGGGGAGTGCGAGCGCAACTCACCGGATTTCAATCCCGGCCCTGCCGTCACATGCAAGGATGGCCTGACCTGCGGACCCGGTTCCTCCTGCCTGCCTGGTGGCGGATGTTCGCGTCCGGGATGGTTTTTATGCGAAGAAACCGGCTCGCAATGCCGCCCTGGGTTCAAATGTTCGGCCCATCAGGGCTGCGTACCGGTCAAGGCCATTGATTGCGGCTATGGAAAGTGGTGCAAACCCGGTGAGCAATGCCTGCCCGAAGGCGGATGCGCAAATCTGCCTGAAGGGTCGGAACCTTAGGTTGCCTTGGGCCACGCGGCTTTCTATAAGCAGGCCGATTGTCCGACAGGAGCCAGCCCATGCGTTTCGCCCATCGTCACCTTCTTGGCATCGAGCATCTGTCGCAATCCGATATCACTGCCATCCTCGATCTGGCCGAGACATATGTCGATCTGAACCGGCAATCGGACAAGCATTCCGACGTGCTGTCAGGGCTCACTCAGATCAATATGTTTTTTGAAAACTCCACCCGTACGCAAGCCAGTTTTGAGCTGGCGGGCAAACGGTTAGGTGCGGATGTGATGAACATGGCGATGCAGGCCAGTTCGATCAAAAAGGGTGAAACGCTGATTGATACGGCGATGACCCTGAATGCGATGCACCCCGACCTGTTGGTGGTGCGCCATCCCCATTCCGGCGCGGTGGACCTGCTGGCGCAGAAGGTGAATTGCGCCGTGCTGAACGCGGGCGACGGGCGGCATGAGCACCCGACGCAAGCCCTGCTGGACGCGCTGACCATCCGCCGGGCCAAGGGTCGTCTGCACCGTCTGAACATCGCGATCTGCGGGGATGTGGCACATTCGCGCGTTGCACGCTCGAACCTGATCCTGTTGGGCAAGATGGAAAACCGCATTCGCCTGATCGGGCCCCCAACGCTGGTGCCTTCGCAATTTGCGGATTTCGGGGCCGAAATCTATGACGACATGAATGAAGGCCTTCAAGACGTCGATGTCGTGATGATGCTGCGCCTTCAAAAAGAGCGGATGGATGGCGGGTTCATCCCGTCGGAACGCGAATATTATCATCGCTACGGGCTGGACGCCGCGAAGCTGGCGCTTGCCAAGCCCGATGCCATCGTCATGCATCCCGGCCCCATGAACCGCGGGGTCGAGATCGACGGCACCCTGGCCGACGACATCAACCGATCCGTTATTCAGGAGCAGGTCGAGATGGGCGTGGCCGTCCGGATGGCTGCCATGGATCTATTGGCCCGCAACGTGCGAGAGGCCGCATGAGCGATCTGACCATCGCCCCAAACGAACGCGGCGTAATCCGCCTGTTCGCGCTGGATATGCGCCCGGAAGAGGCAA
The DNA here is from genome assembly GCF_947500045.1 of uncultured Ruegeria sp. Classification (GTDB taxonomy): domain Bacteria; phylum Pseudomonadota; class Alphaproteobacteria; order Rhodobacterales; family Rhodobacteraceae; genus Ruegeria. Next base: position 188,309 of record NZ_CANMQQ010000004.1, read on the forward strand.
GGTTCCTGCGTGAACCGGGGGCTGCCGCTCAGGTGTTGGGGGTTGACGAGCTGGACCCCGAACAAATCGATATTTTCCCCGTGGCCGACCTCGAAGATCTGGGGCTCTATGGTTATCTGAACGAAGGCTGTGGCGTATCGGAAGACCAATTGGACCGCACGCGGCTTAAGGCTATCGAAGGTTGGGTGATGGTCTTGCGCAGCGCCGCGTTTCAAGGGCACCCAGCAAATCTTGCGCTAGATCCCCGTGTGCGCCTGCTGGGCCTGTTCACCGAAGAGGCCACCAACTGGACCGGCGGCCCGATCGAGACCGAAAGCGCCAAACCGTTCTCTGCCCCTCAACCCCCGCCAACCAATAACGAACCCCGGCGCATCGGATCATCCGTCATCGCTTTGCTGATCCTGATTGTCGTAGGAGGTGCCCTGTGGCTGATCCTGTGATCTTTACCCCTGACAGGGGCGCCTATATCCGCACCAATGCATGGCTGGCTGCCTTTGCGATGACCGGCGCGATGGTGGTGCTGTGGCTGATCGGAAACGCCTATATCTGGACCGGCGCGCCGGCCGGTCTGGCCGCGATTGGCATCCGGGCATGGTATCTGGCCTCGGAAGAACTGACTGCCACGTGGGAGATGACTGACACGACCCTCACCGGTCCGGGCCCGCGCAAAGTGGCGCTGAAGCAGATCCAGTCGGTCAACACGATGGGCAGTTTTGTTCAAATCGTTACCACAAGCGGCGACAAGCACTTGATCAAATACCAGGCCGATCCGGCCGCCACCAAAGCCGCAGTCGAAAGGGCCATGGCATGAGCAACTTGATCTTCACCAACGCTCGCCTGATTGATCCTGAGGCTGGCACGGACGGCATCGGCTGGTTGCAAGTCAACGATGGCCGGATCGCGGCGCGCGGCGAAGGCAAAGCTCCGAACTCTGATGCATCTGTCATCGACTGCGGTGGCCAGTGCCTTGCCCCAGGCATCGTCGATATTGGCGTCAAGGTCTGCGAGCCCGGTGAACGGCACAAGGAAAGCTATAAGTCTGCCGGACTGGCTGCAGCGGCCGGGGGCGTGACAACCATCGTTACCCGCCCCGATACGCTGCCTGCAGTGGACACGCCCGAAACGATGGAATTCGCAACCCGACGGGCACAGGCGGATGCGCCTGTCAACGTCTTGCCGATGGCCGCCCTGACCAAAGGGCGAGAAGGGCGCGAGATGACCGAGATCGGGTTCCTGCAGGATGCGGGTGCCGTGGCCTTTACCGATTGCGATCACGTCGTCAGCAACACCAAGGTGTTTGTACGTGCATTAACCTACGCGCGGTCCTGCGACGCATTGGTTATTGCCCACCCGCAAGAGCCGGGGCTCAGCAACGGCGCGGCGGCGACCAGTGGTAAATTCGCCGCTTTGCGAGGGTTACCAACAGTCTCGCCCATGGCCGAGCGCATGGGGCTGGACCGCGATATCGCCCTGCTGGAGATGACAGGGGCAGCCTACCATGCCGACCAGATCACCACCGCGCGCGCTCTGCCCGCGCTGGAGCGTGCCAAGCGGAACGGGCTGGATATCACGGCCGGAACCTCGATCCACCATCTGACGCTGAATGAGCTGGATGTGGCGGACTATCGCACTTTCTTCAAAGTGAAACCTCCACTGCGTTCTGAAGACGATCGACAGGCCGTAATTGAAGCAGTGCGCAGCGGCTTGATCGACACCATCAGTTCCATGCACACCCCGCAAGACGAAGAAAGCAAGCGTCTGCCCTTTGAAGAGGCGGCCTCGGGCGCAGTCGCACTAGAAACGCTGCTGCCTGCGGCGCTGCGGCTGTATCATTCCGACCAGCTGGACTTGCCGACACTGTTCCGCGCCATGGCCCTGAACCCGGCCAAACGGCTGGGGCTGGATAGTGGCCGCCTGACAGAGGGAGCGCCCGCTGATCTGGTGCTATTCGACCCGGATGTTCCCTTTGTTCTGGACCGTTTCACACTGAAATCAAAATCGCAGAACACACCGTTTGACGGCCAGCGGATGCAAGGTAAGGTCACCGCAACCTATGTCGCTGGACAAGAAGTCTACCGGAGAGCCTGATGCCCCTGATTGACAGCACGATAACTCAGCTCATCTTGTGGGCCGCGCTGGGCTACCTGATCGGATCCATCCCGTTTGGCATGATCGTCGCGCGCGTGATGGGGCTGGGAAATCTGCGGCAGATCGGTTCAGGTAATATCGGTGCGACCAATGTCTTGCGCACCGGGAACAAAGCGGCGGCAGCGTTGACCTTGTTTTTTGATGCCGCCAAAGGGGCTGTGGCCGTTCTGCTGGCAGGTGCGCTGGCTGGTGAAGATGCCGCACAGATTGCAGCGCTTGCCGCATTTCTGGGGCATTGCTTTCCGGTTTGGCTGGGCTTCAAAGGCGGGAAAGGCGTGGCAACCTTTCTGGGCCTGTGGCTCGCGCTGGACTGGCGCGTCGGGATTGCCTGCTGTTTGACCTGGCTGGTGGCGGCGCTGATCTGGCGCATATCGTCAGTTGGCGCGTTGGCTGCTGCTGCGTTGTCAACCACTTGGATTATGGTCCTGACAGATGGCAGTACCTTTATCCTTGGAATTATTCTGACTCTTTTGGTCTATTGGCGGCACAGCGCCAACCTTGTGCGGATCAAGGCAGGAACTGAGCCGAAAATCGGAAAATCGTGACTGCGCCCGACGCTTTTCTGGATGCAATAAATAGCTTGCCTACGGGCACATTCACCGGGACTGCCCGGCAATCTAGATATGTGGTTTCCCACCAGATCATGGCGGGCGGGAAGTCTCACAAGCTGGTGGCGCACCAACTGGGCGGTCCCGACTACATCAGCCTGAACCTTTACCTTACGAAGAATAGCGGCGCGTTGCTGCGCCCCTGCGAAATGCCCGCTGAAAAAGTGGTGACATTTGTTCTTGCGCTAGTTCCCGACGTGCAGAAATGAACATCCAGTATTTGTGACCGCACAATCACAATTGATTGCTTTGAACGTGAACAGGCCACTGCCCAACTGAGATTTTGTGACGACCAATTGTAGGCGTCGCGACAATCAAATCCGGTTCGCCCGGGCAAAATTACGGTGCTCTCAAGCGAGCCTATTCACGAAAGGTGAAGTCATGAACAAGTTCAAATCCATCATCAGCGGTGTTGCGCTGTCCGTTGCCATTGCAAGCTCGGCTATGGCCGCTGGCGTCGAAATCAACGCAAGCTCGACAGGTCTGGCAATGCAGGGTTATGACCCGGTCGCCTATTTCACCGCAGGTGAGGCCACAAAAGGTGACTACAAAATTACCACGCTGCACAACGACGCGCTGTACCGTTTCTCCTCCGAAGAAAACAAAGTGGCATTTGAGGCAAACCCAGAGGCGTACCTGCCTGCATATGGTGGCTACTGCGCCTTCGGTACCGCGATGGGCTTCAAGTTCGACGGTGACCCGAACTACTGGAAAATCGTCGACAACAAGCTGTACTTGAATCTGTCGAAAGACATTCAGGAGCGTTGGGAAGGCGACATCCCGGGCTTTGTTGAGCAAGCAAGCGCGAAGTGGGACGATATCGCTGACAAGGACCCCGCTGAACTGCAGCAATAACTCGCTGAAAATACCTTTTTACATCGGCGGCAGATCGTATCTGCCGCCGATTGTCGTTTGAAGGTGCCTTGTTGCGACCTATCTAAAACGAAAGACAAGCTCCCAAATTGAATGGGCCAGCGCCGTCAATATCGGCCACACAAAATCGGTTCGGAATAGACAAAACATCACTGATCCGGCCAGGGGGTCGGACCGTGGTTTCTAGCGTGGGGCTGTCGACAAACAGGCGCGGCAGCAGATTTCGACCAGAAGGAAATAGACGATGACAGGAAAATTGGCACTGCTCGCGTCAGTCGCGACATTGGCAGCAGGATCCGCGATGGCGCAATCTTCAGGCAACTGGACCGGTTTCTATGGCGGTGCACAGATCGGGTACGCTGACATCGACACCAACGTCTCAGGCGTGGACGGGGATGGCGCGATTGGCGGTATTCTCCTTGGATATGATTATGATCTGGGCGACTGGGTTGTCGGTGGCGGCTTCGATTATGATTGGAGCGACATCGATCTCTCAAGCACCGCCACAGTCGAGAAGGTTTGGCGGGTCAAGGCGCGCGCGGGCTACAAGGTGAACCCGCAGGGTCTGCTATACGGGACCGCCGGATATGCCGATGCGGATACAGATAACCTGGGCAGCGACAATGGTTGGTTCATTGGCGCGGGCTATGAACAGATTGTTGCCCCCAATATCAGCGTCGGTGGCGAGCTTCTGTATCATGAGTTTGACGACTTCAACTCTTCGGGCGTTGATGTAGATGCAACGACGCTCCAGCTTCGCGTCGCGTATCGGTTCTGAGGGTTTGTTACGGGCCCGGCAGTTTGTGCCGGGCCTTGTCGATCATGGAACCAGAATTGTACTGCCGGTGGTCTGCCGCGCTTCGAGCGCGCGATGGGCATCCGCGATCTGATCCATCGGAAATTCCTGGTCGACATGGATCTTGACCTCGCGCCCGTCCACTTTGCCAAACAGACGCCGCGCCATCGCCTGGCAGGTTGCGTGATCCGAGATATGGGTGAACAGGGTCGGACGTGTGATTTTCAATGATCCCCGTTGCGCAAGCATTCCCAAATCGACAGGTGGTACTGGCCCCGAGGCATTGCCAAACGAGATCATCATGCCCAAGGGTTTCAGGCAATCCAGCGATCCCTCGAACGTGTCCGCGCCGATGGAGTCCATCACCACATCAACCCCTTTGCCTCCGGTAATCTCAGTGACACGTTCAACAAAATTTTCTGCTCGATAGTTAATGCAATGCGCCGCGCCATTGAATTGCGCCAGGCTACATTTCTCATCCGTTCCGGCGGTGCCGATCAGCTTGATCCCTTCGGATTTCGCCCATTGGCAGGCGATCAGACCAACCCCCCCGGCGGCGGCATGGAACAGCACGGTATCGCCGCGCCGAAGCGGGGTCGTGCGGTGAAACAGGTATTCGACCGTCATGCCTTTTAGCATCATGGCCGCAGCAGTGCGGAATGAGATACTTTCGGGCAACGGGCAAACCTGAGCGGCAGGCATAACGCGTGCTTCAGAATAAGCACCCGGCGGTCCAGCCGCATAAGCAGCACGCTGACCTGGTGTTAGGTGTGTGACACCCTCGCCCACAGCCTCGATCACACCCGCCGCCTCCATCCCCAACGCATGGGGCAGATCCATTGGATAAAGGCCGGTGCGCTGATACACATCAATGAAATTCAAACCGCAGGCATGATGGCGAATGCGCACCTCTCCCGGTCCCGGTTCCCCCAGCGGGCGATCCTCGATCCGTAAGACCTCTGGTCCGCCGTGTTCGTGAATGACGACTGTGCGCGCCGTTTGCTGCATGATACCCTCCGTTGCCTGTTGAAACCAAGCTAACATGCCTGATCGGCAGGGCAATCTTTGTGATCTCATAACGGTGATCAGGCAAAACTTCGCAAAATATGTTATAGTGCCGACAGACGTTGTGAATGGGCAGACGTTGCCGGCTGATCCGGTCACGCGAATTTGCCACACCGGATACATCCCGCGGCGCACCCACGCCAGAAAAGGGGATGAAGATGGACAAGACAATCGGTAACCCAATCACCTGGGTCGCCCGAAATCTGCGGGCAACCACTGAGCATGTTTCGGAATCGGTGACCGAGATGGGCAGTGCGGATGTCCGCACTTTGCCGACCGTGCACACTCTGACCATGCAAGATCTGCGCGCCTGCCTGAAGGCTGGATACACCGATTTTCTGGAAACTCGGGCAGATGCAATCTTTATCGTCCTGATCTATCCAATCGCAGGCCTGTTGATGTTTGGGCTTGGGCTGAACATGAATCTGGTGCCATTACTGGCCCCCCTTGTCATGGGCTTTGCCCTGATCGGGCCCGTCGCAGCCGTTGGACTTTATGAGATCAGTCGCAAGCGGGAACAGGGCGCCGAGGTTCACTGGCTGGACGCGTTCGGCGTATTCCGCTCACCTTCCTTTGGTGCAATTCTGGCGTTGGGCTTCTATTTGGTCATGTTGTTTTTGGTCTGGCTGATGGTCGCACAAGGTATATATGCGCAGACGCTCGGGCCAGAACCTCCGGTTTCGGCCACAGTATTCATGACCGAGGTTTTCACCACCGGAGCTGGCTGGATCATGATCATCATCGGCACCGCCATCGGCTTCTTGTTCGCGCTGGTCGCACTGGCGCTTAGCGTGGTCAGCTTTCCACTGCTGCTGGATCGCAAGGTTGGTGTACCTGTGGCCGTGGTAACTTCGGTCCGGGTCCTGCGTCAAAATCCCAGCGTGATCCTGACCTGGGGCGCCATCGTGGCGACGCTTCTGATACTGGGTGCCATTCCGATGTTGCTGGGACTGATCGTCGTCATGCCCATTCTGGGCCATGCCACATGGCATCTATACCGCCGGGCGGTCGCATGACCGCGCGGCGTCAGCTTAACCGGTGACCTTCAGAACGATCTTGCCGATATGTCCTGAGCTTTCCATTCGTGCATGGGCGGCTGCGGCGTCGGCCAGATCAAATTCGGAATCCATCACCGGCGCGACCTTCCCCGCCTCAAGCAGAGGCCAAACGGCTTCGCGCAGGTCCTGCGCAATGCGCGCCTTGGCCAGATCGCTTTGTGGACGCAGGGTGCTGCCGGTCAGCGTCAGGCGTTTGACCATCATTAATGCGAAGTTCAATTCGACAACCGGGCCCTGCAGGAACGCGATCTGAACCAGCCGCCCGTCCTCGGCCAGCGCTTTGACATTTCGTGGAATATAGTCGCCGCCTACCATGTCGAGGATAAGATTTGCACCACCCTCAACCCGCATCGCGGCCACAAAGTCTTCGTCGCGATAGTTAATCGCCTTTTCCGCACCAAGTGCTAGGCAAGCTTCGCATTTCTCAGCCGACCCAGCGGTGGCAAATACCCGAGCGCCAAACGCATTGGCCAACTGTATTGCAGTCGTACCGATCCCGCTGGAGCCGCCATGGACCAGAAGCCGCTCACCCGCTTTCAAACCACCACGGGTGAAGACGTTGGACCAGACGGTAAAGAACGTCTCAGGCAGGCATGCCGCCTCTTTCATACCCATTCCCGCCGGAACCGGTAGGCAATGCGCGGCAGGCGTGGCGACATATTCGGCATAGCCACCCCCCGGTAGCAGGGCACAGACCTGATCACCAATGGCCAGTCCTTCGACACCAGAGCCAATCGCCACCACTTCGCCCGAGGCCTCAAGCCCCGGCAAGTCGCTGGCGCCCGGGGGCGGATCATACGCCCCCGCCCTCTGCAGCGCGTCAGGACGATTCACACCAGCATAGGCGACTTTGAGTATCACCTGACCTTCAGCCGGTTCCGGCATCGGACGTTCGGCTAGCTGTAACACATCCGGACCGCCCGGCTGGGTGATCTCAACAGCGCGCATCGTCTGGGTCATCGGCATATCTCCTTTGCCCAATGCCTAGCAGGCAGCAGTGCAGAGGCCCAGCAACAAGTGAAAGCGTTGCGATTATTTCCTGGGTGACAGCGAACCGGGCAGGTTATCGGACATCTTGACCGGCGCTTTGACATGACCTGCCAGCCAGTTTGGTACGGCCAAGAACGGTTTCAGTAGCGGATTGCCATTCACCTGCGCCTTCAGCTTCTCGAACTGCATCACGCCCTCAATCCGCCGATCAAGGAAATCCCACGTCGCCTGATAATTCGGGCTGTCATCACCCAGCCAATACAGCAGAGTCGAGGAATACACTCCCGACAGCGTCGCGCGTTTGGTGTACCAATTCACATCGTCCGAGCTGTCGCCCAATGCGTTCCAGATCAAATCGCAGGTGCCCCAAACTGCTTTGGCACCATCCGCAGCATAGATCGGCAGCGCGAACAGGGTCACACCCCGGCGCACGGCTTCATTGTTATCGACCGCTTGCAAACGGAACCTCACGGCGGCGGCTATCTTGTCGCGGAACTTCAGCCCGCTCAGGTCCTCGGTTTTGATCCGCTCCTGCATCGCCCGGTCACCGCGCGCATGAAAAGCCAACGCCAGATCGACAGCGCCGCGCGGGCAGATCGCACGGGCAAGCCCAACGTCCAGATCGCAATCGTCGATGGCGGCGCGAAAGCCGGATTCGGACCAGCCATCAAAGGGCACATGGTCCAGAATCGCATCCAAAAGCTGTTCTTTGGTGTCTTCGTAAGTGGCGGTCATGTCAGGTCTCCGGTCTGCAGGTCCAGTACTAGACAAGTTATGCGCGCTTTGCTATACGGCCACTTCCTGCAATTTCCTTGCAACTCTATCTAGAAAGGTGGTGACAACCACATGCAGGTTAGTGTTCGCGACAATAACGTCGATCAGGCGCTTCGTGCCCTGAAGAAAAAGCTGCAGCGCGAAGGCGTGTTCCGCGAAATGAAGCTCAAGCAACATTTCGAGAAACCGTCCGAGAAAAAAGCGCGCGAGAAAGCTGAAGCGATCCGCCGTGCCCGTAAACTGGCACGTAAGAAAGCACAGCGCGAAGGTTTGCTCTAAAAGCTGCCCGCGACTCGTCCAGCTTTGGATGACACTATTTGACGACCCCCGAGGCATCGCCCGGGGGTTTGTCGTTTTAGGGCGGGCATTCCTGCCCATTCCCCAAATTGACCAACGCGGCAACTTGCCGATTCCACCGCGTGTTGCTTTGTCGGCATTTTACAGCGCAGCGAATCGCCGTTTGGTTGCATTTCGCCGCCGAAAAACGCCCCTTCCGATTACTCCTCTGTTCAGCCTTCTTTGATCGCCGGTAGGTGGGGCCGTCCACTCAGACATAACCAAAAAAGGAGGCACTGATGTCGACAGCAAGTACAATCGAGCGCGAAATGCTCACGCTGATCAACCAGGAGCGCACATCCCGCGGTCTTGACCCCCTACAACTTGAAACCCGCCTGAACGACTCGTCCGAAGATCACAGCACCTGGATGCTGGATACCGACCGGTTCAGCCACACCGGTCAGGGCGGATCATCCGCGACTCAACGGATGCAGACCGCAGGGTTCGACCTGTCCGGCAGCTGGCGCACCGGTGAAAACATCGCCTGGCAATCCGAGCGCGGCGCACCGGGTGTCAGCGATGATGTCGCCCAATTGCACCAGAACCTGATGAACAGCCCAGGCCACCGCGCCAACATCCTGAACCCCGATTTCAAATATATCGGCATCGGGATCGAAGAGGGCGACATGCAAGGTTATGACGCGGTCATGGTAACGCAGAACTTTGCCGCGACTCAGGGTGACGTCGTTCTGGATAATGGTGGCACCACTCCGCCCGTAACACCGCCGGTTGATGAAGTAGCGGAACCAGAAGAGGAAGAGGTCACCAACCCGACCGAGCCCGAAGTTCCGGATACCGATGTGACCGAGACTGAAGAGCCGGTTGAAGAAACGCCGGATACAGACGTCACCGAAACTGAAGAACCGGTAGAGGAGACCCCAGAACCGGACGTCACCGAGACCGAGGAACCCACGGACGAAACGCCGGATACAGACGTCACTGAAACCGAGGAGCCGACGGACGAAACACCGGATACGGACGTAACCGAGACCGAAGAGCCCACGGACGAAACGCCGGATACAGACGTCACCGAGACCGAAGAGCCGACGGACGAAACGCCGGATACAGACGTCACCGAGACCGAAGAACCGGAAACACCCGACACCGATGTGACCGAGGTTGAAGAACCCGAGCCGGAAACACCGGAAATCGTCGATAATGGTGATCCGGGGGCAGATTGCTTTGACGTTCAGGCCTTCCTGGCCGGGATCGAAGCATTCGTGAATGCATTGCAGGCCCATTTCGACCAATTCGAATGGTCCCCGGTACAACATGCCGACATGGTGCCCGAAACGGATGATTTCGATCTGATGCTCGACAATGACACGACGGACGACATGATGGAAACCGTTGAAAACACAGTCGAAGACATGAATGACGATATGTGCGGCATATTCGTGTTTGAAATGAACTGCGGGTTTGATTTCGGTTGATCAGCCCATTTAGGTGCGGGGGATAATTTCCCCGCACCACACACCATCCAGATCAGTAAATCTTGGGTACGTACAAATCATCAGGCAGAATGCGCCGTTCATACTCGGGGTTATAGCGCCGATCGGGCAGGTTAACCTTTTCCTGTGGTACGTCTTCATAAGGAATTTTGGTTAATAGGTGCTCGATACAATTGAGGCGTTCGCGTTTTTTGTCATTGCCTTCGACAATGTACCACGGTGCCTCTGAGATATTGGTGCGAAAGAACATATCCTCTTTGGCCTTGGTGTAGGCCTCCCACCGGATGCGAGATTCCAGATCCATCGGCGAGAGTTTCCACTGTTTCATAGGGTCGTGAATGCGCATCAGGAATCGCAACTGCTGTTCTTCGTCGGTGATCGAAAACCAGTATTTCAGAAGAATGATCCCTGATCGCACTAGCATGCGTTCGAATTCGGGAACGTCCTGAAAGAACTGTTCGACCTGATCCTCGTTAGCAAAGCCCATCACACGCTCAACACCCGCGCGGTTGTACCAAGACCGGTCGAAGAACACGATCTCACCTGCGGCAGGCAAATGCGGCACATAGCGCTGAAAGTACCACTGGCTTTGTTCGCGACGGCTGGGCGCTGGCAACGCAACCACGCGCGCGACACGTGGGTTCAGGCGCTGCGTGATCCGTTTGATCACCCCGCCCTTGCCCGCACTGTCACGGCCTTCGAACAGGATACAAACCTTGGCCCCGGTGTGTACCACCCAATCCTGAACCCTGATCAGTTCGGCTTGCAGGCGCAAAAGGTTGCGGAAGTAGACCCTGCGATCCAGCAAATCGGGATGCTGATCCTTGTAGATCTTGCGAACCTCCATCGAAAGCATGGGTTCGCTGAATTCGATCTCGAAATCCTCGTCCAGCGAATCTTCCAGTTCGGCTTCCAGCCAGCCTTTGGGGGTTCCGTTGCTTTCGTAAGCCAAGGTCTGCTCCTTATCGTTCGTCGGGTTCGGACCGTACGGGGCCAGTGTAACCATCAGATGTCAGCGCGCGTTGCCAAGGTGGCACATATGGTCAGAACCATCGATTTTGAACCGATCAGGCGGCAGATACAAGCAGCGCGACGGACACAAGGCGCCCGATTGCTGGCTTTCTCACACCGGTAGAGCGGTGGTCTTGAAAACCGTACGCAAGGCAAACGAACTTTGCATCTGCGCCACCCCCGGTAGGCGAGACAGGTATTGCCGATGGATACGAGCAAAATCTTCGGTGTTTTCAGCAACAACTTTCAGAATGTAATCCGCCGTTCCGGCCATCAGGTGACATTCAAGCACATCAGGTATCCGGGCAACGGCCTTTTCGAAGGCTTCCAGCACCTCTTCTGCCTGACCTTGCAAAGTGATCTCGACAAACACGGTTGTCGGCACGTTCATTTTGCGCGCATCCAGCAAGGCAACATAGTCCTTGATATAGCCTTCCGCCTCAAGCCGCTGCACACGCCGGTGACAGGCAGAAGGTGACAGATTCGCCTGCTCGGACAATTCCGAATTGGACATTCGTCCTTTGCGCTGCAGGGCCGCCAGAATCTTTCGATCAGTCGCATCTATCGTCATCTGCGCACATCCATTGCGTCATTTCATCATATGATCGGATAATTTCCCACAACTTTATACTTTGGCAAGCAGGGTTTCATAAAAATTGCGCCACAACATGCCCATAATTTAGGCAGCTTATGAATGGAGTCTCTTATGAAAATCGGCTGCCCCAAGGAAATCAAACCCCAGGAGTTTCGTGTCGGGATGACCCCGAACGCTGCTGGCGAAGCTGTAGCCCGCGGTCACGAGGTTATCATCGAAACAGGTGCTGGGATGGGCTCGGGCTTTGACAATGACGCCTATATCGCCGCAGGTGCCCGCATCGTCGATACCGCAGAAGAAGTTTTTGCCACTGCCGACATGATCGTAAAGGTCAAGGAACCTCAGGCGGGCGAGCGCAAGATGCTGCGTGAAGGCCAGTTGCTGTTCACCTACCTGCACCTGGCACCCGATCCAGACCAGACCCACGATCTGCTTGCCTCGGGCTGCACCGCGATTGCCTACGAAACCGTCACCGACGCAAATGGCGGCCTGCCCCTGCTGGCACCGATGTCCGAAGTTGCCGGTCGACTGGCACCGCAGGTCGGATCCTGGACCCTGCAGAAGGCCAACGGTGGCCGCGGCGTCCTGATGGGCGGCGTCCCAGGTGTTGGTCCTGCCAAGGTGATTGTCATCGGCGGTGGTGTCGTTGGCACCCACGCAGCCAAGATCGCAGCGGGCATGGGCGCAGACGTAACCGTACTGGACCGCTCGCTTCCGCGTCTGCGTTATCTGGACGACGTGTATGGCGGAACCTTCAAAAACCAGTACTCAACAGCAGGCGCAACTGCTGAGCTGATCCAGGACGCCGACATGGTCATCGGCGCGGTTCTGATCCCCGGCGCCGCAGCCCCCAAACTGATCACCCGTGAGCAGCTATCGACCATGAAACCCGGTGCGGTTCTTGTCGACGTGGCGATCGACCAGGGCGGTTGTTTTGAAACCTCAAAAGCAACCACCCACGCCGATCCGATCTACGACGTTGATGGCATCATGCACTACTGTGTGGCCAACATGCCGGGTGCCGTGGCCCGCACATCGACCATCGCGCTGGGGAACGCCACATTGCCGTTTATGCTGTCATTGGCGGGCAAGGGCTGGAAACAGGCATGCCAGGATGACCCACATCTTCTCGAAGGGCTCAACGTACACGCCGGTCAACTGACTTATGACGCCGTTGGTGTAGCACTGGGAATTGACGTCGTATCACCAGCCGAGATCGTCAGGTCGTAACGCTCCCGCCCCTGTAAGCGCTCTCTGACGAGTGCGCTTTACAGCGTTGGGCCGCGCACCACGCCAAAGGCGCGGCGCTTGGGTCATCAAGCCCAGCCACATATGAAAAGGCGCTGCGCAATATGCGCAGCGCCATGCCCAACCGGAGGAGGGCATTTCCAATGCCTGATCGACAGGCGGGAGGGCTTAACCCTCTTTGTGAATTTCCACCGAATGCGGATAGGGTATAGATACACCCTTGGCGTCAAACGCTTCTTTTATCGTCTTCGTAAGCTCGAATTTCACGTCCCAATAATCGGCAGCGGCGCACCAAAGGCGCGCGGTCAGATCGACCGAGCTGTCGCCCAGGTTGGTCACCCGCACCCAAGGCTCAGGATCGCTCATGACACGAATGTCAGCCTTGGCAACGTCCAGAATGATCCCCATCGCCTCATCCGCGCTGTCGCCATAGTCGATGCCAAACACCAGATCGACCCGGCGCGTATCATGGGCTGAATAGTTGGTGATCACCGAGCCCCAGGCCTGACCGTTAGGAACGATGATCTGGACATTGTCGGGTGTCACCAACTCGGTCGTAAACAGGTTCAGGTCTTTTACCGTACCCGCAGTGCCACCGATATCGACATACTGACCCAGTTTATATGGGCGAAATACAACCAGCATCACGCCAGCAGCCAGATCGCTGAGCGTGCCCTGCAACGCCAAACCAATAGCCAGCGACGCGGCACCCAGAATGGCAACAACGCTGGTCGCTTCAATTCCGAAAATGCCAAGGATGGCAACCACAACCATTGCCAGAATGACCCACTTGACCAGGCTGGCAACGAAATTGCCCAAGGTCGGGTCAATATGCGGCGTCGCATTGATCCGACGACGTACGAGACCTGCGATAGCCCCTGCCACGATCCAACCCAGGACCAGAACGATCAGCGCCTTGACCGCGCTCATGATCAGCGGGCCAAATGCGCCCACCTGTGTTACGACATCTTCCACGTGCTTCTCCTTTGCACCAACAGCAAACCCGCGCCTTTGGCGCGGGATCGTCGGAAAGTTTGGGCTAGTTTTACGCTCAGGTCTAGGTGCGGGATTCCCGAGTTTTCCCCCTGCTGTTCTCCAGCAAACATCCAGTGACCGACCACGCACAGTCATGCACCTTACAATCCGGACCAAATCCACCACATTGGGACAGATGTCACCGTTTCAGGAGCCCCCCATGTTGGACACAACCTCATTCCCGATCATGGCCAAATGGCCACCACAATTTCCCGACCGCATCCAACTCTATTCCTACGCAACTCCCAACGGCGTCAAAGCCTCGATCATGTTGGAAGAGACCGGCCTGCCTTATGAAGCGCATCTGGTCACGCTGGCAGATGCAGATGTCAAAAGCCCCGAGTTTCTGTCGCTGAACCCCAATAACAAGATCCCGGCGCTCATTGATCCGAACGGGCCCGATGGTGCTCCGTTAGGTCTTTTCGAAAGCGGTGCGATCCTGCTCTATCTGGCCGAGAAAAGCGATATGTTGTTGGGGCAGACCAAGGCGGACAAACACCGGGTCACCCAATGGCTGATGTTTCAAATGGGCGGGCTGGGTCCGATGTTCGGCCAGCTGGGCTATTTCCAAAAATTCGCCGGCAGTGAGATCGAAGACCCCCGTCCCCGCGAACGATATGTGAACGAGGCCAAGCGTTTGTTGAATGTTCTGGATACGCAGCTAGACGGACAGGACTGGATTGCCGGGGACTATTCGATCGCGGATATCGCCATCGCGCCCTGGCTGAATGGCCTCGACTTTTATGGCGTCAAAGAGGTGATCGGCTGGGATGGCTACACTAATGTCACCGCCTATCTCGATCGCTTCCTGGAAAGACCTGCGGTCCAGAAAGGTCTGACGACCCCGCCTCGGGACTAATCTGAAAAACGGGCGGCGGCAGTCCAACGCCGCGCCCGTTTTATTTGTCAGCCCGGCAATCCGCCGGTCTCAACATAGCGCAGGATCTCCACGACTTGAGAAGGCTCCTCAGCGACCGCAAGTGCAGCCGCATCCACCTCTTTCAAGGCATGCTGATGATCTGGCCCGTGCAGAACAATGATCGATTTTCCCAAGGCCGCTGCATACCCTGCGTCAAAGGCCGCATTCCACTGCTTGTATTTGTCGCCAAAACGCACAACGACGATATCCGCATCTGAAATCCCCTTCCGGGTCCGGATCGCATTCACCATCGCGCCCTTGTGGTCGTGCCAGTACTTGTTCGGCTCCGCCCCCAGAATCTCAACCCCACAATCGTCCGAGGCCGCGTGATCCGTAACCGGGCTGCTAAACACAACATCCAACCCCTCGGCCCCGGCGATAATCTGTTCGCGCCAATCCGTGTGAATTTCACCGGACAGATAAACCTTCAACATCTCCAACTCCTCCTGACATGAAAAAAGGGCGCACCCCGCCCCTTCTTCTTGTTAAAAATACGGCCGCCGGAGGCGGATGCAACGTTAGCCACGCAACACGCCACCTGTAGCTTTCGCCACCTTCTCGACGATCTTGGCTGTCACCGCCTCGATATCGTTTTCCTTCAGGGTCGCTTCCGATGGTTGCAACCGCACGGTAATGGCCAAAGATTTCTTGCCCTCACCCAGACTTCCGCCGATGAATTCGTCAAAGACGCGCACATCCTCGATCAGGGCCTTGTCGGCCCCCGCAGCGGCATTGACCAGCGTCAGCGCCTCGACATCAGCATCAACCACGAAGGCAAAATCACGCTCGACGGCCTGCAGGTCACGTAATTCCAAAGCCGAGCGGGTCGCGCCGGATTTCCGCGGCATCGGCACCTCATCCGGCCAGATCGTAAAGGCGACGGCCGGGCCCTTGATGTCCATCGATTGCAATGCACGCGGATGCAGTTCACCGAACACCCCCAGAACCTTCTTTGGTCCCAGGCATATCTTGCCGTGCCGACCCGGGTGCCACCAGGCATCTCCGTCGCGCAAAATCTGTACCTTGGCGGGCGCACCAATGGCCGCCAGCACCGCCTCAGCATCAGCTTTCGCGTCATACAGATCAACAGGCCGGGACGCGCCGTGCACATCCTTGGGACCACTGTGGCCAACCAACAGACCCGTGATCTGGGTTTGCTGATCACCCGGCTCGCCATCATGGAATACAGGTCCGACTTCGAACAAAGCCAGATCGGCATACCCCCGTGCCTGATTGCGCGCTGCCGCCTGCAGTAGGCCGGGCAGCAGGTCGGGGCGCATATGGCTCATCTCGGATGAGATCGGGTTTTCCAGCTGCGTGGCTTCGTCACCGCCACCGAACAACGCCGCCGACGCCTGATCAATGAAGGTGTAGGAAACGCATTCATTGTACCCCAGCGCCGCGCAGGTCCGCCGCGCCATCGACTGGCGGCGCTGCGTCGGTGTCATGACCGGTTTGGGGATGCCCGTTGTCGTGCGCGGCAAAGGTATGCCCTGTAGTTTGGTCAGGGACGCGATCCGGGCGACTTCTTCCACCAGATCAGCCTCACCCATGATATCCGGTCGCCAACTGGGCACCTGGGCCATTTCACCATCCAGACGGAAGCCCAAACGGGTCAGTGTCTGCCGCTGCTCGCTTTCCGGGATGTCCATCCCGACCAGAGATTGCACCCGCGCAGCATCCAACTTAAAGGCCCGCGTGTGGTTGGGTGCTTTGCCTGCCTCAACCACATTCGAGGCCTCTCCACCGCAGATATCCAAAATCATCTGCGTTGCGTGCTCTAACCCTTCGCGCGTGAACTCCGGATCGACGCCGCGCTCGAACCGGTACCGCGCGTCCGAGTTGATCTTGAGCGCACGACCGGTCAGAGCAATCTGAATATGATCCCAGAACGCGCTTTCAAGGAAGACGTTCACCGTTTCTTCGGTACAGCCTGTTTCCTCGCCACCCATGATCCCGGCAATCGATTCCGGGCCCTTGTCGTCGGAAATCACCATCATACCGGGCTGCAGGATGTATTCCTTCTCATCCAATGCGACCAGCTTTTCACCACCCTCGGCGCGGTGTACGCGCAGGTTGCCCTGCACTTTGTCCGCATCGAAAACGTGCAGCGGGCGATTGCGGTCAAAGGTCATGTAGTTGGTGATATCCACCAGAGCTGAAATCGGACGCAGGCCAATCGCCTTCAATTGATCCTGCAGCCATTGCGGGCTGGGTCCGTTCTTAACGCCACGGATCAATCGCCCGGTGAAATGCGGGGCGCCGTCCAGTGTATCTTTGTCGATCGATACCTTGATGGGGCTTTCGAAATCACCCGCCACAGGCACGTAGTCACGCACTTTCAGCACACCCAATCCGCGTGCCGCCAGATCGCGTGCGATGCCCGCGACACCCAGTGCATCGGGGCGGTTCGGCGTGATCGCAATCTCAATCATCGGATCAATCTTCGACGAGTCGTTCTCGGCCAGCCAGTCCACAAATCGGTCACCCACCTCGCCCGAGGGTAGTTCGATGATGCCGTCATGCTCTTCCGACAACTCCAACTCGCGCTCGGATGCCATCATGCCAAAGCTTTCGACACCCCGGATCTTGCCAACGCTGATCGTGATATCCAGACCCGGGATATACATGCCCGGTTTGCAGACCACGACAGTGATGCCTTCGCGCGCGTTGGGCGCACCGCAGATGATTTGCAGATCGCCCTCATCTGTCTCAACCGTGCAAACACGCAGTTTGTCGGCGTCCGGGTGTTTCTCGGCATGTTTCACATGGCCCAGCGTAAAGCCCGCCAGTCGGTCGGCTGGATTCACGACCTCTTCGACCTCAAGGCCCAGATCGGTCAACGCCTCGGTAATCTCATCCACCGAAGCGTCGGTATCAAGGTGATCTTTCAGCCAGGAAAGTGTGAATTTCATCGATCGGGTTCCGCCAGTAAATCTCGGGTCAGACCGCGTTTACCGGATATTGCCCAGAGGGGAAAGAGGGCGCGTATGGCCCTGGCCCTACTCAAGCGGGACTGTATTGGACACTGTATCTGACCCGGCATACACAGCCAGAACCCGCGCGATCCCGTCACCTGTATTCTCGCCCACATGAGGTGAGTTCAATGCCTCGACCAGCGCATCACCCGTTTTGAAAACCTTGATGCCAGCAGAGCCATAATCGACCGTAATCTCGCCCTCAAGAATGTAACCCACCAACGGAGCTTCGTGCCGGTGCAGGCCAGTTTTCTGCCCTGGCTGCAAGGTAACAACGGCCACGGTGATCTGTGGCGTACCATCGGGGTATACCAACGGCTCACCGGCCGCCGTGGTTGTCGTGTTCAACAACACATCCACCGGCGGATAGGTTTCATGGGCAAAGATAGGAGCCGCCGCCAGAATCAAAGCCGTAGTTAGACGAAATCGCATAAATTTAGATCCTTTATCAGTTGGGCGCGCCAAGCCAATGCAAACTCTGCATCATGGATAGGTCGGAGCCCGACCCAGCAGTTCATCCAATTGTCGCCCGATCCAACCATGGGGGATGAAATGCCCACCTGGATGCGTATCCAACACAACCTGCCCCTGCGCACAATCAGTCCACTCTACCCGGCTGAGCGTCAGGAAGGGCTTCACGTTCCAATCTCCACGCGGGGTTGCACCATTGCAGTCGAACTTCGCCTTCCACAGCGCCACTGGATAAGTCGTATCCCCGTCTGGCCCAAAAGGAAAATCCATCACCGTATCATCCAACCCGTGCACATGGCGCACCTCGCGCGGGGCTTCCGGGCAGTCCTCGGTCTGACGGATCGAGCCAGCAACAGCCAGCAGCGCCGCGATGTCATTGCCCGACTGGCACACATAGCGCCACGCCATCGCGCCACCATAAGAATAGCCCGAGACATAGATACGTTCGGGATCGATCGGATAGCGACTGGCCACATCCTCAAGCACCCGATCGGCAAAAGGCACGTCTTGGGTATCGGCGGTCCAGAAATTCCAACTTTTGCTCAGCCCGTTCGGGGCCACCAACAGCACATCGCGCAGTTTCGTGGCCCCGGCGATGCGTTCATGGTTCACGACCACATCGCCCTGCCGTGCCCAGCCGTGGAAATGCAGGAGCACAGGCAGAGGCGTTTCGCCATCCCAACCCTCTGGTTCCAGCACATGGTACGAGCGGTCGCCGATTTCGCAGGCGGTATCGCCGTGGCAGTTGGATTTCCACGGCCCCATGGCAAGGGTCGGAGTCGTAATCATCAGAAGAAAAAGCAGTCGATAGATCATGGGCCGGAGCCTAGCGACCTGCGCCGCACTGTCACGTAACTTATTGGTGTAGGCCACACGTAGGCCGGGCTTCAGCCCGGCACCCGTCTGACCAAATCAACAAGCTGCGCTGTCGCCAGACCGTAGGATGGCGATCCTCGGGTTGAACTGGGCACTTTATGCCAGCCAAATCCGAGTGTTGTTCGAGCGTGGCACCGACGGAGACAAATCGCCAGCCCGTGCGGGCGGTCTGGCGATAGCGCGGCGGCCTATCGGCCTTTGCTCCGCGCTTTTTATTTTCTTTTCTTAGTTCCGCCCTGTACGCGCGTAATTCGGTTTTTTTCTTCCTGTCGCTGCCTCATTTGGATGCCAGAGCGAATGTACGCGGCCCAAATACCTGGGGATAGCGCTACAAGAAGGATGAAGCCCAACAAGGCAGCACTTGGGCCTATTAAAAAGATAGCAACCCGCGTAGCTAGAACTGTACCGAGCAATAGGCTCATCAACCAACGAATGGGTGCGCTAGAAACACGATCATTCCACCAGTCAAAGTAGCGAGCCAAATACAATCCTACAGGGTACATCTACCGACTCAAACCACCATGCAAGTTCGGCATGTCCAACGCCGCGAACCCATAGTGCCGCAACCACCGCAAGTCTGAATCAAAGAACGCCCGCAGATCAGGAATGCCGTATTTCAGCATCGCCAGACGGTCGATGCCGATACCAAATGCAAAGCCCTGATAGACCTCGGGATCAATCCCACCGGCGGCGATCACCTTGGGGTGGACCATGCCGGAACCAAGGATTTCCATCCAGTCGTCGCCCTCGCCGATCTTAAGCTGACCGTTATCCCAGGAACAGCGGATATCGACCTCGGCCGACGGTTCGGTGAAGGGGAAGTGCGAGGCGCGGAAGCGCAGCTCGACATCGTCGACCTCGAAGAAGGCTTTCACGAACTCTTCCAGAACCCATTTCAGGTTTGCCATCGAGATGTCCTTGTCGATGGCCAGCCCCTCGACCTGATGGAACATCGGTGTGTGGGTCTGATCATAATCTGCGCGGTACACGCCGCCCGGACAAATGATGCGGATCGGCGCGCCCTGTTTCTCCATCGAGCGGATCTGAACGGGCGAGGTATGGGTGCGCAGCACATGCGGCGGGCGTTCATCACCCTCGGCGCGGTGCATATAGAACGTGTCCATCTCGGCCCGCGCGGGGTGGTGGCCGGGGATGTTCAGGGCATCAAAATTGTGCCAATCGGTTTCAATCCGAGGCCCTTCGGCGACGGAGAATCCCAGTTCGGCAAAGATCGCGGTCAGTTCCTCGGTCGCCTGACTGACCGGGTGGATCGAGCCTTGACGGCGCGGGCGGGTCGGCAAGGTGACATCCAGCCATTCGGTGCGCAAACGCTCATCCAACGCGGCATCGGCAAGGGCTGCTTTCTTGGCGGAAAGCGCCGAGTTGATCTCATCCTTCAGGGCATTCAGCGCAGGGCCTGCAACTTGGCGCTCTTCGGGGGTCATCTTGCCCAACTCGCGCATCTTCAGCGCGACCTCGCCCTTTTTACCGACGGCAGAGACGCGGATCGCCTCAAGCGCATTTTCGTCGCCCGCTTCAGCGATCTGCCCCAGATATTTTGCCTTAAGATCGTCCATGACGCCCTCTGAATTTGGTCGCCAACCTGCTATCGGCCCCGCCTCGCGAATGCAAGCGGGACGGTCGGGATCAATAGCTGTATTCGGGATAAATCCGGGTCAGGTCGCCATTCCAGTCACCATTGTAGTGATCCAGCAACTCATCCGCCGGAACCTTGCCCGTATCGATGCTGTCCTTCAGCGCGTTCAGGAAATGCGTCTCGTCGTGCACCAGCCCACCCGCTCCGGGAAGTGCACGGGATGCCAGACCGGCCTCGGCAATCGAGACCACTTCGCGCGCCAGATCATGCATGTTGATGTTGCCGACCCGCGCTTGCAGGCCATCCTTGGCGGCCTCAATCCGCAACGCTTCGCGTGTCTCGGCATCCCAGCCTTTGACCAGATCCCAAGCGGCATCCAGCGCGCTTTGATCATAGGTCAGACCGACCCAGAAGGCGGGCAACGCGCACAGGCGACGCCATGGTCCACCATCAGCGCCGCGCATCTCCATGAACTTCTTGATCCGTGCTTCGGGGAATGCGGTGGTCAGGTGATCAGCCCAATCGCTGAGCGTGGGCGTTTCACCCGGCAACGCGGGCAGCTTTCCCTGCAGGAAGTCGCGGAACGACATGCCCAGAGCGTTGATATATTGCCCGTCGCGATAGACGAAATACATCGGCACATCGAGCGCGTATTGAACGTAGCGCTCAAAGCCAAATCCCTCTTCGAACACAAATGGCAACATGCCTGTGCGCGCATCATCCAGATGACGCCAGATATAGCTGCGCCAGCTTTTCTGACCGTTCACCTTGCCCTCGAAGAACGGAGAGTTCGCGAACAGCGCCGTAGCGACAGGTTGCAACGCCAGCGCCACGCGCAGTTTCTGTACCATGTCGGCCTCGGACCCAAAGTCGATATTGACCTGAACCGTGCAAGTGCGCCGCATCATAGCGCGGCCCATGGTGCCGACTTTTTCCATATAGTCGTTCATCAGCCGATAGCGGCCTTTCGGCATCAACGGCATCTCGTCGTGGGTCCAGATTGGGGCCGCGCCCAGACCGATAAAGCCCACGCCGATCTCATCGGCGATATCCTTGACCTCGCGCAGGTGGGTATTCACCTCATCGCAGGTCTCATGAATGGTCTCAAGCGGAGCACCGGATAGCTCCAGCGCGCCACCGGGTTCAAGGCTGACATTGGCCCCGTCCTTTTCCAGACCAATCAGGTGCCCGGCTTCGCGCACCTCGGCCCAGCCGTGGCGACCGCGCAGGCCTTCCAGCACAGCAACAATCGAGCGCGTGCCTTCAAACGGCAGCGGCTTCAGCGTATCCTTGCAATAGCCGAACTTTTCATGCTCGGTACCGATGCGCCAATCTTCCTTGGGCTTGCAGCCTGATTCCAGATATTCGGCCAGTTGCTCATGGCGTTCGATCGGCCCGCCGCCGGACTGGGGAATGGACATGAACCGTGCTCCGATCCTGCTGTGTCTGTGTTTGGGCCAGTCCTGAGCGCAAACCGTGCCAGTGTCAATGCAACCGCAGATGTGCAGGTCGCGAAGGCGTCCGTTCCCAGATAACCACCGGATGTCCAACGCCACCATTAAGTTCCGACAGCATTTGTTCCGTTTTCAGCCCCGGAAGGTTGGAAAACACGTCGAACAAAGCTTCTGCCCCTTCAGCGTTCACCGGAATGTGAAGGGTCGGCTGCCCCGGTTGATCCAAAACCCAGAGCGCGGGACGTGAGGTGGGGTCCAACGCCAGCCTCTCAATCTCGCGCGCGGCGATCATGCCGCCATCAAGAGGGCCCAAATATGTGATCTGCCCCTCATCGATGGAGACCACACCCGGACCGCCCGCCCCAGTTCGAAACCGACTGCGTTGTATTCCGACGATTGCCAGCGCCCCCGAGATGGCAACCAGCACCCAACCCAGCCAGCCCAGCAAACCGCCGGGGCCGCTGATCCAGCTTAGGCCAAGGATCAGAACAAACCCCGCAACCAGCACTTCGCGCCAACGCCATAACGCCAGTTTGGCTTCGGGTCGGATGAAACTCATGCTACGTCCTCCGGGCTTTTGAACAAGATCAGCGAGAACTGGCCCGCAGGTTGAAACCCAATTGCCATATAAGCACGCGCCGCGGATTCGGAAGCCGCAAACAGAACTGAACGGGACACTCCGGTGTCCCGCGCCTCGGTCAGGTGCAAGGCAACTGCGAGGCGCGCATAGCCACGGCCGCGCAATTCGGGGGGCGTGTATACACCCCCGATCTGAACAATCTCGGGCAGGCGGGCGTTGAAACCGGTCATGGCAACGGGCTGTTCGTTGACCAACAGAACCCGGTGAGAATCACGCTTGCAATAGGCTTCGAAATCTTCTGCGGCCTGTGTTCTTGCCCTTTCAGGATCAAAATCCATGGCCTCGATCAGATAGTCCCGCCGCCAGTTTTCTGTGATCGCCCAATCAAGATCCTGCAACGGGGCAAGTCTGGCGTCCGAAACGTCCGGCACAAGCAACTGGTCCAGCTCCAACGAGAACCCTGGCTCATCGCTGTTGAGTGTCGCGGGCCTGTCTTCCCAACCGCCCAGCCGCATGAGCCGCCGCGCCTGTTTGGCTTCGGCGGCGATACCGAATAGTGCGTGACCCCTGATAAGGCAGAGCGCTTGCGCCAGCTCTTCATCCGAGCAATCGGGACATTGCAGCAGGACCATGCCTTCGTTTGTAATAGCAAACACAGCGCGTAACGGATCGCCAAGTATCCACGCTTTCAACGAACGGGGATGTGGTCCGCGCAAGCCGAAATCGCGCAGATTGGCCAATGGAAACATGGATGTCTGGATGTGCCGTGACAGAAATGCATCGATATCCGGCAGGTCCAATTCCTGCGCTGTTCGCCAGGTCACGACCAATCCCCCAGCGCCTGTTGCCACATCGCCATCGCCGCAACCACCGCGGTATCGGCACGCAATATACGAGGCCCAAGGCTGACCACATGGGAATATGGCAAGGCCTTTAGGCGCTTGCGCTCAGGCACGGAAAACCCACCCTCGGGGCCGATGAGAATGGCCCATGGCTGGCCCTTTTCGTTTTCGGCCAGCCGAAGGGAAGCGCCAACCTCAGCCTCATCACAGAACATTAACTGCCGATCGTCAGGCCATGCGGCAAGGACGCGATCCAGTCGTTGCAGATCAGTGACCTCGGGCACGAAGGTGCCGCCGCATTGCTCTGCGGCTTCGACCGCGTGCGCTTGCAACCGGTCCTGCCGAATACGTTCGGAATTGGTGAACTCAGTCTGTACGGGCATGATCCGCGCCGCGCCCATTTCGGCCGCTTTTTCCACGATGAAATCAGTACGGGCCTTTTTGATCGGAGCAAAAAGCAGCCACAGGTCCGGCGGAGGCTGCAATGGTTTCGTTTGCTTCACGCAGGACAGTACGCCACCCCGTTTGCCCGCTTCGGCAACCCCGGCCAGCCATTCACCATCCTGCCCGTTGAACAACGCGACATTCCCACCAACCGACAGCCGCATGACCCCGAACAGGTAATGGGCCTGTTCGCGCGTCAAAGGAACCGATTGCCCCGGACCCAGAGGGTGCTCTACATACAGTCTGATCTTCGCAGTCATGAGACCCTACATATGCAAGGCAATGCCCCAACACCAGACGGTCAGGTCGCCGACGCCGCGACCGGAAACTGGGTCGACACGCACGCACCCGCCTTTGCCCGCCCCTACCTGCGGCTCAGCCGGGCTGACCGACCCATCGGCACTTGGCTGCTGCTGATTCCCTGCTGGTGGGGTCTGGCACTGGCGATCCTGAGTGACGGCAACCCACGGTGGGAAGATCTTTGGATCGCCGTAGGATGCGCCATCGGGGCCTTCCTGATGCGCGGCGCGGGGTGCACATGGAACGATATCACCGATCGAGAATTCGACGGGAAGGTGGAACGTACAAGATCACGCCCGATTCCGTCTGGTCAGGTTAGCGTGCGTCAGGCGGTGTTCTGGATGGTTCTGCAATGCCTGTTGGCGTTGGTGATTCTGCTGTCCTTCAACCGTGCGGCAATTGCCATGGGCGTCCTTTCGTTGCTGCCGGTTACGATCTACCCGTTCGCAAAGCGCTTTACGTGGTGGCCGCAGATCTTTCTGGGGCTCGCGTTCAACTGGGGCGCCCTGCTGGCTTGGACCGCGCATACCGGAACGGTCGGCTGGCCGGCGGTCATGCTCTATCTGTCAGGCATTCTATGGACGCTGTTTTATGACACGATCTACGCCCATCAGGATGCAGAAGATGACGAGCTGATCGGTATTAAATCCACCGCCCGGTTGTTTGGCACAGATACCGCGCGATGGCTAAAGTATTTTCTGATCGGAACGGTCAGTCTGATGGGCTTTGCAATTATTGATGCCGCTTTGCCCGAAGCATCGGTTCTCGCCTTGGTCGTCGCCCTTGGCGGGCCTTGGGCGATGGGGTGGCATCTGGCCTGGCAATTGCGGGGTCTGGACACGGAAGATAACGCCAAATTGCTGCAATTATTCCGAGCCAATCGAGACACCGGCCTGATTCCGCTGATCTTCCTCTGCGTCGCCCTTTTGCTTTGATTGCACCTCTGGGCCGGGCTCTGTATGAGTCCGGAATCAACCGCCCGAGGAGTCTCGATCCCAGCCATGCGCTTGCCTTACCCCATCGCTGTTGCGTTGATCTTTGCGGTTTCTGCGGGTCTGTCCCTGATCGCCGCCAGCTTTTCGGTCAGCAAGATCGAAGACGCATCCGAGTTTGCAGTGCGACGCGTGCTGAACCTTCAAGCTCATGACTGGGCCGAGGTAGAATCCGATGGGTTGCGCGTTGTCCTGACCGGCACCGCCCCCGATGAGGCCACGCGGTTCAACGCCCTTACCGCCGCTGGGACAGAGGTTGATACCTCGCGCGTGATTGACGAGATGGAGGTGGCGCCCACCGCCGACCTGACCCCACCCCGTTTCTCGGCCGAGATCTTGCGCAATGACAGTGGCATTTCAATCATCGGACTGGTGCCCGCCAGTCAGGATCGCGACGATCTGATAAACAGGCTACAGCGGCTTGATCAAAGCGCGCCCGTTTCAGACCTGATGGAAAGTGCCGACTACGCCGAGCCCAAGGGCTGGGATCAGGCCATCGATTATGCGATCAAGGCGCTTTCCGATCTGCCCCGCGCCAAGATATCGGCTAGCCCGGGGCTTGTGCGCATCACCGCCATCGCAGATAGCCAGCAAGAGAAAGACACGCTGGAACAGAACCTAAGCCGTGCTGCACCGCCGGGCTTGCGAATCGGACTTTCAATCACGGCCCCTCGCCCAGTGATCACACCCTTTACGCTGCGCTATCTGATAGATGAGGAAGGCGGGCAATTTGATGCCTGTTCCGCCCAAAGTGAAGAAGCGCGGGACCTCATCATCGCAAGCGCGCGAGAGGCTGGTTTGACAGGGCCAAATTCCTGCACGATCGGTCTGGGGGTTCCCTCGCCCCGCTGGCCCAACGCCGCACAGTTGAGTATCCGGGCGCTGGCCGAGATCGGTCAGGGATCGGTCACCATGTCAGACGCCGATGTCACGTTGGTCGCGGCCCAGGATACCAACCCGCTTCTGTTTGATCGCATCGTGGGGGAGTTGGAGAACGCCCTGCCCGATGTATTTGTCCTCCACGCCGTGTTGCCCATGCCCGAGCCGGATGATCCGGCAGGTCCCGTCGAATTCAGCGCCACACTCAGCCCCGAAGGTCTGGTACAGTTACGGGGTCGCGTGGGTGACGAGACATTGCGCGATATGACTGACAGTTTCGCGCGCGCGGCCTTTGGATCAGCGCAGGTCCACACGGCCACTCGGGTGGTTCAGGACCTTCCGGCGGATTGGCCAGTGCGTGTGTTGGCCGGGCTCGATGCCCTATCTCACCTGCACAATGGTGCGCTGACAGTCACACCAGACGATGTTTCGCTGACTGGCATCAGCCATGATCCCGAAGCCAAGGCGCAGATCGCTGGATTGCTGTCGGACAAGCTGGGCGATGCGCAGGATTTCAGCCTGTCGATCACCTATGTCGAACCTCCTGCACCGGAAGATGCACTGCCGGACCCGGAGGTTTGCGAAGAACAGATCGCCGAAGTTCAGACAAGCAGCAAGATCGCGTTCGAGCCCGGATCAGCAACAGTGGCCACCGACTCGCGCGATGCATTGAATGAGATTGCTGACATCCTGCGCGAATGCGGTCCGATCCGATTGGAAATTCAGGGCCATACCGACAGTCAGGGCCGTGAGGAAATGAACCAGCAGCTCAGCCAGGCGCGTGCCCAATCCATTCTGAACGAACTGCGCGGGCGACGCGTGCCGACCTCAAGCTTTTCGGCCGTTGGCTATGGTGAAACGCAACCCATTTCCGACAATGGCACCGAAGAAGGCCGGGAAGAAAATCGCCGCATCAATTTTCATCTGATCAAACCCGAACAAACGGCCGATACCGAGACCGGGCTTGAAGCCATGGAATCAGAAACACCGGACACCGATGCCTCGGATGCAGGCACAGAGGACCAGTAAAGTGAACAGAATAGAATTTGTTATCGCCACCGCAGTCATCCTGTTCGCAGCGTTCTGCATGGGCTGGTTCGCCAACTGGCTGGCCCATCGCCTGTCGCGCGTGCGCCAAAGCGACGTGGCCGATCTGGATCGCATGAGTCAGGAACTGCACGAGGCCGAGGAAACCCGCGATCAGGCGATCACCTATCTGCAACAACGCGAAGCAGAGTTGACCAATCAGTTGACGCAAACCGAAGCCGAGCTGACTGCAGCGATGGAAGGGCTTCGCGCAGCCCGGCAGGAAGCCGAAGAATTGCGCGGCCGGATTAACAACGCGGATTGATTGGCCTACCAGCGGGTCAGTGCGTCCTCATCCGCATCCTTCGCGGCGACCCATTCTGCGCCGGACGTCGTTATTTCCTTCTTCCAGAACGGCGCGCGGGATTTGAGGTAGTCCATCAGATATTCTGCCGCCTCAAACGCGTCCTTGCGATGCGGGGCAGCGGTGGCGACCATCATGATCCTGTCACCAGGGGCAAGACGTCCGTGGCGGTGGATCACCAGAACATCCCCAAGCGACCAGCGCTCCATCGCCTCTTGCGCAATGTTCGTCAGGGCGCGCTCGGTCATGCCGGGGTAATGTTCGATCTCCATTATATCCAAATCGCCTGTGGCCAAGTCGCGCACAACGCCCGTGAAGGTCACGATTGCCCCATTGGCATCGTCTGTGGCGGCAAAAGCATTGGCTTCGGCCCCAAGATCAAACGGGGCATCCTGCACGACGATCCGCATCTTAGCCACCCGTCATGGGTGGAAAAAATGCAACCTCGCGCACACCGGTCAGAGGGGCGTCGAAATCCGACAGCTCCTGATCCAGCGCCACGCGTAGGGCAGACAGATCGGCAAATGCAGCGGCATAGCGATCCTCGCGGGCGCTGAGTTCGGCAACCAGATCCGAGACCGTTGCCGCATCCGTTTCTACCTTTTCTTTAGGCAGGCCGATACGTTCACGCACCCAGGCGAAATACAGCACGTCCATCGATTAGCTCTCCTTCAGGTGAGGCATAGCTTTACGTAGGTAGTCATAGCCGGTGATCAATGTCAGCGTGGCAGCAATCCAAAGCAGCCACAGACCGATCCGGCCTGACCAGAACATACCCTCAAGATACCAGCGCATATGGCCCAAATCTTCCACTTGACCGGTCAGTACCTGATCTATGGTCGTGGCGTCCATGCCGAATGTGGCCATTACAAAGTGATGTTCGAATATTCCTTGTGAAAACAGGATCGCGATCGCGACCATCTGCGCGGTCGTCTTCCACTTGGCCAGTTTGGTCACCTTCAAAGTGCCAGCCACGTCGCCCAAATATTCCCGCAGGCCCGAGACAAAGACTTCGCGAAACAGAATCACTGTCGCGGGTAACACCAGCCAAGGTGTCCAATGCTCGGTCGAATATCCGACCAGAATCATCAGCGCGATCACCACCATCGCCTTATCGGCAATCGGATCCAGCATGGCACCGATCTTGGTTTCCTGTTTCCACGCCCTTGCCAGGTAGCCATCGAACCAATCTGTGATGGCGGCCGACATGAACAGGATCAGTGCAAACCAATCCGCGTAGGGGCGCGTGAAATACAGAAACATCACGGCAAGACCGGGCGCGGCAACAAGGCGCAGCACGGTCAGGATATTCGGCAGGTTCCATTTCATGGTTTGGACCCTACATCGCCGGTTCAAGACAGAAAAGGCAGGGTCGCAAAAAACTAACCAAGCACAAGTAATTGCAGTACTGCGCGTCGCAGCATCGCAACAGCGGGATCTCATTCAGATACGTCTTGGCATCAGAGCGCTTTGAGGTCAGATTGACGGTCGGTCCGGCCAGAAAGCACCCAACCCCAACATGACACCGCACATTCAAACCGATCCCCGGTCGAACCTGATCGGCAGCGCCTGGATGGTGGCTGCAATGGCCCTTTTCGCGCTGGAAGACGCGTTGTTGAAAGGCGCGTCGGTCAGCCTACCAATCTGGCAGGTTCTGATTCTGTTTGGCGCGGGCGGCGCAGCAATATTTGCCTGCGTTGTAACGGCGCGCGGTGGACGCTTATTCCACCCCGATGTCTTGTCGCGCCCGATGAAGATAAGAGTATTGTTCGAGATTCTCGGGCGCATGTTCTACCTGCTGGCCATCGCGTTGACGCCACTCTCGGCGGCAACGGTGATCTTACAGGCGACGCCATTGGTTGTAGTTGCGGGGGCCGCGCTGATCTTTGGCGAAACTGTCGGTTGGCGTCGGTGGAGCGCGATCATGATCGGATTGCTCGGTGTCGTCATCATCGTCCGCCCGACAGGCGACAGCTTTTCGATGCTCTCGCTTCTGGCCGTGTTGGGTATGTTGGGATTTGCGGGCCGCGATCTTGCCAGTCGCGCAGCACCCGCCACATTGGGAACCGATGTGCTTGGGTTTTACGGGTTTCTCGCGATCGTAGTGGCCGGGCTGGCCTATCAACCTTTAGAAGGCACGCCCATGGTGGCGTTGTCTGCCGTCAGCAGTCTGCAGATTGCTGCGGCGGTGACACTCGGCACCATGGCCTATGCCTCGCTGATGAAAGCCATGCGGACTGGCGAAGTCTCTGCGGTGACGCCGTTTCGCTATTCGAGGCTGCTATTCGGAATTGGGCTGGGCGTCTTTTTGTTCGGAGAGCAGTTAGACCGGACAATGTGGATCGGTTGCGCACTGATCGTAGCCTCGGGGCTTTACATCCTCTGGCGCGGACGGAAGGCCTAACCCTTGTCGTGAAAGAAGTCATAGACCTTCTGCGCTAAACCAGCCGAGATCCCCTCAACTGCTTTGAGATCCGCCAAATTGGCCCGACCCACTGCTTTAGCGCTGCCAAAATGGGCCAGCAAAGCCCGTTTGCGCGCGGCCCCGACGCCTGGAATTTCATCGAGCGGCGTCGCACCCACGGCCTTTGCTCGCTTTGCGCGATGCGTTCCGATGGCAAAGCGGTGCGCCTCGTCCCTTAAGCGCTGGATGAAGTACAGAACGGGATCATTGCGTTTCAATGCAAAGGGGCGCTGGCCGACGCGGTGGAACTCTTCTTTGCCATGGTCTCGATCCACACCTTTGGCGACACCGATCATCGGGATGTCTTCAACCCCGTGCGTCTGCATGATCTCATGCACAGCGCTCACCTGCCCGGCACCGCCATCGATCAGAAGCAGATCCGGCCACTGCCCTTTGTCCCGATCCGGGTCTTCCTTTTGCAGGCGGGTGAAGCGGCGTGTCAGAACCTCTTTCATCATACCGAAGTCATCGCCCGGGGTCAGATCATCACCACGAATGTTGAACTTGCGATAGGCGTTTTTCATATAGCCTTCAGGACCTGCCACAATCATCCCGCCAACCGCATTGGTGCCCTGAATGTGCGAGTTATCGTAGACCTCGATCCGAGCCGGCGGTGCGTCCAGACCAAACGCCTCAGCAATACCGCGTAGCAGCTTGGCCTGTGTCGCGCTTTCCGACATGCGCCGCGCCAGTGATTCACGCGCGTTGCGCAAGGCACCTGCAATCAGTTCCTGCTTTTCACCGCGCAAAGGAACCAGGATCTCTACCTTGCGCCGTGCCTTCTCTGTCAGAGCCTCCTGCATCAGATCGGCATTTTCAATTGCATCAGACAGGATCAACTGACGAGGCGGTTCCTTATTGTCATAGAATTGACCCAGGAAGGCTTCCATCACCTCAGCGGGGGATACATCAGGTCCAACCCGAGGATAGAAATCCTTGTTCCCCCAATTCTGATTGGCACGGATGAAGAACACCTGAACACAGGCCTGTCCGCTATCCATATAAAGGCCGATCACATCCGCCTCGGCCACGCCGCGCGGGTTGATGCCCTGAGAGGTCTGCACCTGCGTCAGCGCCCGGATACGGTCGCGCAAGCCAGCGGCGCGTTCGAATTCCATCGCCTCTGATGCGGCCATCATCTGTTCGGCCAGATCCTCCTGCACCTTAGTGGATCGACCTGAAAGGAACCGCTCGGCATCTTTTACGCTTTCGCGATATTCTGTATCCGAGATCAGACCAACGCACGGCCCCGAACAACGCTTGATTTGATAAAGCAGACAGGGCCGTGTGCGGCTGTCGAACATGGAGTCCGAGCAATTACGCAGCAGGAACGCCTTTTGCAGTTGGTTTAACGTCCTGTTAACAGCCCCTGCACTGGCGAAGGGTCCAAAATAGGCCCCCTTTTCCTTCTTGGCTCCGCGATGTTTCTTGATTTGCGGAAAGGCATGATCCTTGGCGACCAAAATGTTTGGAAAACTTTTGTCATCGCGCAGCAGCACGTTGTACTTGGGCTTAAGCTGTTTGATCAGGTTTTGTTCCAGCAGCAACGCCTCGGTTTCAGTCCGCGTGGTCAGAAACATCATCGAAGCGGTCGAGGCGATCATCCTTTCGATCCGACCCGAATGCCCCGTACGCGTGTAATTCGAAACCCGCGCCTTCAGGTTCCGTGCCTTGCCCACGTACAAAACCCGACTTTCCACATCCAGCATCCGGTACACACCGGGCGAGTTGTCCAGTGTTTTCACATACCGCTGAATGCAGGCATAGCCTGTGTCTTGGGTCGAGGAATTGGGATCTGTGCTGGTGGTCATAGGACTGAGATATGATTCTCTGACCATGGCTGCAATCTTGTGCGCTTCAGATCAAGAGAAAACAAATCCACGACTTCTGTGGATAAGTGTGCAGATAACTTTTGAGGCATCGCGTTTTTCCCTTGAATCCTTGCCTATTCGCTGAACTGCACAAAAAATAGGCAGTATTTTAAGCACCTGTTTTTAAATGATATTTTTTATTACCTGCGACAAGTGTATGAAAATTAAGACAATTTTGTAACGCACAGGTAACACAAATGAGAGCGGTGCAAAACTTGCAGCAGTTTTACCTATTCTACTCCTAGAACATCCGGCGTCTGCCAGCCCAGATGCTGCCCGCCATCAACGCATAGAAGTTGACCGGTAACCGCGTGTGCATCCAGAAAATAACCCAGCGCGGCAGTGATATCTGTCGGGTTTGCACCACGCTCGAGAATTGTGTTCTGCCGCTGCGCGTTAAAGTGTCTCTCGCTTTGCCGATGGCCCTGGAGCGTCGGGCCCGGGCCAATCGCGTTCACGCGGATTGCGGGTGTCAATGCCTGCGCTGCGGTCCGAGTCAGGGCCCACAGACCCATTTTGGCAATCGTGTATGACATGAATTCTGGCGTCAGCTTGCGCACGCGCATATCCACCATGTTTACAATCAAGCCGACGGCTTGGGGTTCACCCTGTGCATCAAGATCCGGTTGCAAACCCTGTTCGGCCATGGCCTGGGTCAGGACAAATGGTGCCCGCAAGTTGCTGTCGAGGTGCCGGTCCCAGCTTTGACGTGTCGCAGTGTGAATGTTGTCGTATTCAAAGACGGACGCGTTGTTGATCAGACAGGTAATCGGTCCGCCCAGCGCCTCAGCCGCACGGGGTAACAATGCGCTGGTCTGGGATTCGTCAAGCAGATCAGCTTGCAGCGCCACCGACCTGCGACCCAAGGTCTGCACCTCATCGACAGTTTCACGCGCTGCCTGTTCCGAACTGGCGTAATGCACCGCCACATCCATGCCACGTCGTGCCAGATACAGCGCCATGGCGCGACCCAAGCGTTTTCCGCCGCCGGTCACCAATGCTCGGGTCATGGGTTCTCTCCCCAGGTCAAATCACGCCAGAAGGCTGACTACATAGATCATGTAAAGCAGAGTCAGGATGAAACCCCAAACCCGTGTGATATCTTTTTTGAAGAAAACAAACGGGATCAGCAAAAGCGACGAACCCAACATCACCCATAGATCAAAGCGCAGGAACTCGCCATCAACCGGGATACGCCCAAACAGGGTCGTGATGCCGATAATGGCCAGCAGATTGAACATGTTCGATCCGATGACATTGCCCAACGCCACGTCCGCCTGACGCCGCAAGGCGGCCATAACCGTTGTTGCAAGCTCTGGCAGTGACGTCCCTACTGCGATCAGGGTAAGGCCGATCACAGTCTCGCTCACACCATATTCCCTGGCGATGACCGTCGCATTGTCCACCAACAAATGCGCGCCCATTGGCAAACCGATCAGCCCGAGCAGCAAATAGACCGCCACTTTCCAATAGGGCATGTTGGGGTCTGCTTCCTCAAGGCCTTCAAGCTCGTCCTCGTCCTCGCATTCCTCGCCACAGGCTTTGCGGTGGGCACGTGCCTCGCGAAAGGCATTGGTCAGGACCAGAGCCAGCGCTGTCAACAAGATTGCCCCGCTGACCAAATTGAAGACGCCACAAAAGGCCAATCCAATGAACAGGACCGATGCGAGAAGCATGAAAACGTAGTTCTTGCGGCTGTCACATTCACTTGTGTGCAACGTCGCCAGCATCGCGGGCAGGCCAAGTACCAGCAAGATATTCGCAGTGTTCGACCCCACCACATTGCCCAGCGCAATACCCGGTGCGTTTTCCTTGATCGCACTGATCGCAATCAGAAGCTCGGGGGCCGAGGTACCAAATGCAACAATGGTCAGGCTTACAATTAGGGCGGGGACACCCAGACGCAGGCTAAGATTGACCGCCCCACGTACCAATGCATCACCAGCCAGCAGCAGGATCAGCAGCCCAAGGCCGGAATACAGCCACGCCGTCATCCACGGCCTCCTTTTTCACATGAACACGGGCCTTTACCGATCCGGAAACGTCCACAACGCGGACATTTCGCAGAGCTCAGCCGTTTCTGCCCTGGAAAGCGCAACTTTCCAAACATCGCCAAAACGCCCATGGCGATCAGGAACAGAGTGACTATTTTGATGATCACGTCACAGCCCGAAACGCGCATAGGCTGCGCGCTCCTCCAACCCGGCAATGGCATCCTGCGCCATCGTCGCCCCAAAGCGTGACCAGATCGGTTTACGCAGACCGTACCGGCGGAATCTGACCTTGTCGCCGAACTTTTCCTGCATTTTGGGCTTCAGATGCGCGATACCGTCGATCAGGCCCAGCTCTTGCGCGCGGCGGGCCAGCCAGACCTCGCCATTGAACAGATCTGCATCGGTATCCAGCTTACCGTCCCGGCGGGTTTTGACATGCGCTATGAAATTCTCGTGGATATCACCCAGCAGCGTCTTGAGGCGGGCAACGTCCTCTTTCTTTTCCGGCGCAAACGGATCGAGCATCGATTTCGACTGACCCGCTGTGTGCACGCGTCTTTCGAACCCCTGTCGGCCCAAAAAAACATGCGCGCCAAACCCCGAAGAAATTACACCGATCGATCCCAGAACCGAACTGTCATCCGCCCAGATCTCATCTGCCGAGGCAGCCAGCCAGTACCCACCCGAGGCAGCCACATCTTCGACGAAGGCATAGACAGGAATATCAAGTTCCTCCGCCAACCGTCGAATACGGGCACCGATCAGAGAACTTTGGACGGGCGATCCACCTGGTGAATTAACCTCAAGCGCCACAGCGGCGGGTTTACCCTTGCGAAAGGCTTTCTCCAGCACCGGTGCCAAGGTGGTCGCACTCATCGACCCGCGCCCGGCCATTCCGATGGCGCCGGACAGACGAACAACGGCCACAAGGGGCTGCTTTTTAATAAAGGGCAGGCTGAGCTTCATGGAAGCCGATGTAGAGCGCGCCGAGGTTGTAAACAAGGGACCCGCACGGCCATAACCGCGACGTGAACCAATTTCACACACCTGATGGGCAAAAATGCAACGCCCTAACTGCGGATGCGCCAGCCGGTTTTGAATATCCAGCCGATGATCGCAAGGCAGATTCCGGTGAAGGCCAGTATGGCAAGAAGACTCCAGAATATCGGCACATCAGCGATGCCATAGAACGACCAACGAAAGCCTGAAATCAGGTAAACCACGGGGTTGAACAGGGTGATCGTTTGCCAAAGAGGAGGCAGCATCGAGATCGAATAGAATGTGCCACCCAAAAAAATCAACGGCGTCACAACAAGTTGAGGCACAAGCGACATCTGTTCAAAATTCCCGGCCCAGATTCCCACAATGAAGCCCAGAAGGGAAAAACTGAGGCACGACAAGATCAGGAAAGCGGCCATGGCGAACGGGTGTTCTATGCGTATGTCGACAAAGAAGGTGGCTGTCGCCAAAATGACGAGCCCCACAAACAACGCTTTTGTCGCCGCAGCGCCGACATAGCCGATGACGATTTCAATGAAATTAACGGGCGCTGACAGCAGCTCATAGATCGTACCCAGAAACTTGGGGAAATAGATGCCAAAGGACGCGTTTGAAATCGACAACATCACCACCGATAACAGGATAAGGCCCGGCACGATGAAGGCTCCGTAGGACACACCCTCGATCTCTTGGATTCGGCTGCCAATGGCGGTACCAAACACCACGAAATAAAGAGAGGTCGACAGGACTGGCGACAAAAAGCTCTGCGCAAGTGTGCGGAAGAACCGGGCCATTTCGAACCGGTAGATGGCGGCAATCGCGGACCAGTTCATGCGGGTTCTCCGGATACGAGGTTAACGAATATCTCTTCCAGGCTCGACTGCCGGGTCTGAACGTCACGCAATACCAGCCCGGCCTGCGCCACGTCATTCAGCAAAGTGGTGATCCCGGTTCTTTCGGCATTGGTATCGTAGGTATAGATCAATGCATCTCTGGCCCCATTCAAAGCCAGGTTATGCTCGGACAAGCTGTCTGGTATGGTCGCAACAGGTTCGGTCAGCATCACCTCGATCTGTTTCTTACCCATCTGCGCCATCAGAGTGTTCTTGTCCTGCACCAGCAGAAGTTCACCCTTGTCGATCACGCCCACGCGGTCGGCGATCGCCTCGGCCTCTTCGATATAATGCGTGGTCAGGATGATGGTGACGCCAGCCTGTTTCAGCTCGGCCACAATCTCCCACATATCCTTGCGCAACTCGACATCAACACCGGCGGTGGGTTCATCCAGAAACAGCACCCGTGGCTCATGCGCCAAGGCCTTTGCAATCAGCACACGGCGTTTCATGCCACCAGACAATTCCTTGATTGCATTGCGACGCTTATCCCACAGGGACAGCTTGCGCAGAATCTCTTCAATCCGGGCATTGTCACTGCCATGGCCGAACAGACCGCGCGAAAACCGGACAGTATTCCAGACCTTTTCGAACGGCTCCAGCGCGATCTCTTGTGGCACCAAGCCGATCATCTTACGGGCCGCGCGATAATCGGCCTGAATGTCATACCCGCCAACGGTCACCGAGCCCGAGGTCGGGGTGGTAATCCCGCAAACCGTTGAGATCAGTGTTGTTTTGCCGGCACCGTTGGGTCCCAACAGCGCAAGAATCTCACCCTCTTCGATGTCCAGAGACACGCCTTTCAGCGCCTCAAAACCATCAGCATAAGACTTCCGCAAATCCCGGATGGACAAAATGGTCGACATATGTTCCCTCGTTCTGGCCCCGCAACCTATCGCGACAGACCATCGTGGAACAGTCCGATTCCGCACAATGTCATGCGCATGTACGCAGGGGCTTAGTCCCGTCCGGCCAAACGACCCAGCCAACCCTTTTTAGCGTCTTCCCCCGTGGCTTCGTCTTGCGGTGGCGGTCCTTCGAAATGCTCTTGCAGGTTGGCAAAGAACTGATCGGCCATCTTCTTAGCGAACCCATCAATCAGGCGGCTGCCCAATTGCGCCAGTTTACCGCCCACTTTGGCATCGACCTCGTAGGTTAGAACGGTGCCACCGGACGTACCGGGCTCGAACGTCACGTTTGCGCTGCCCTTGGCAAAGCCTGCTGCCCCGCCCTTGCCCTCGCCTACAATGGTCAGACGTTCAGCTTCAACCATATCGGACATGGTGACCGTGCCTTTGAACGTCGCCTTCACCGGGCCTACCTTTTGCACCACAGTCGCATGATACCCTTCGGTCGGATCGCCGGTAATCTCTTGCGCGCCGTTAATGCAGGCCTTCAGCACTTCGGGATCCAGCAAAGCAGCATATACGGCGGCAGGTGGTGCCTGAATTTCACGTGTATCGCTTAGCTGCATCTGAGAACCTCTTTTCAAACCTGCGGGTAGACCAACAAAGACCTAGCCCTGAAACATCAGTGCAAGCAACCCAATTGCGCCACACAATGAATCTTCGCTTGCATTCACAACGCCACGCAGAAACCCTGCGCCGCAGGAGAGAGCCATGCTGAACGGTATTCGCATCATCGAAATCGAAGGGTTGGGCCCAGCCCCATTCGCATCCATGCTGCTGGCAGATTTGGGGGCGGACGTCATCACGATCCATCGCACGGGTTCTGCGATCACACCGGGTATGCCCGAACAATCCCTTCTGGACCGAGGCAAACGATCCATCGCGCTGGACCTCAAGGACCCGCAGGATCTCGACACAGCCAAACGCCTGATCACAACCGCCGAGGCGCTGATCGAGGGCTTTCGCCCCGGCGTGATGGAAAAGCTGGGGCTTGGTCCGGAAGCCTGCCACACGCTCAATCCAAAGCTGGTTTATGGCCGTATGACGGGTTGGGGTCAGCAAAGCCCCTTGTCTGGCGCGGCAGGTCACGACCTTAACTACATCGCGCTTTCGGGGGCTTTGTGGTACGCGTCCGCGCCCGGTCAACCTCCTCTGACGCCACCCACTTTGGTGGGCGATATCGGCGGCGGCGCGATGTACCTGGTTACGGGTATTCTCGCAGGGCTTTTGAATGCTCGGACCACCGGCAGGGGCACTGTGGTCGATGCAGCCATCTACGATGGTTCAGCCCATATGATGAACCTGTTGATGAGCCTGCGCCAGACCGGAAACCTGTCCGATGCCCGGGGCGAAAGCTTACTGGATGGCCCCCATTGGAGCCGGGCCTACACCTGCGCAGATGGCGGCTTTATCTCGGTTCAATGTCTCGAGCCCAAGTTTTACGCATGCTTTCTGGATATCCTTGGCCTTGGCGACGAGGCAGAGTTCTCCCAGCAATATGAACGCGCTGCATGGCCCCACCTGACCCAACGGTTGGGCGGCATTTTTGCCCGCAAACCACGCGACGAATGGGCCGAATTGTTTGCGGGAACCGACGCGTGCGTCGCCCCGGTCCTGAGCCCACAAGAAGCGCAGAATCATCCTATGAACGCGGAACGTCAAACATGGATCGACCACGACAAAACCCGACAAGCCGCCGCTGCCCCAAGATTCTCAACCTACGACTGGACCCCCAAGCCCAGCCCGAAACGCGGAGAGCACACTCAAGAAATCCTGAATGAGCTCCCGCCCGCTTCATCTGGCTAAAAATACCTCGGGGGTGAATTGGCCGCAGGCCAAAAGGGGGCTGGCCCCCTCACCGGCTCACCGACTGCGCACCGTGTCGATCATCAACTGAACATTCTCAGGATCCGCATCCGGCGTAATCCCATGCCCCAAGTTGAAGATATGTGGCCCGTTCGAGAATGCCTCGACGATACGGCGTGTCTCATCCACCAGTGCCTGACCACCCGTTACCATGTGCGATGAGGCCAAGTTCCCCTGAACGCACCCATCAATCTGCACATTTTCAACCGCCCATTCAGGCGACACAGAGTTATCCAACGCGACACAGTCCACCCCAGTGGTCTTGGCGAAACCGATATACCCCTGATCCGCTTCACGAGGGAAGCCGATGACGGGAATGCCCGGATGGCGGGCTTTGATGGCCCCGGTTATGACGCGGCAGGGTTCAACCGCGTATTTCTGGAACGAGTCACCTTTCAATGATCCCGCCCAGCTATCGAAAATCTTGACGACCTCTGCCCCGGCATCGATCTGAGCGGACAAGTATTCAATTGTGGCCGCTGTTATTCGATCCAGCAACGCCTCAAACAGCGCTGTGTTTTCTTCGCGCAGCGCATGGGCTGGCCCCTGATCCGGGGTTCCCCGGCCAGCGATCATGTAGGTCGCCACGGTCCAGGGTGCACCCGCGAATCCGATCAGAGTTGTCTCGGACGGAAGCTCGCGCGAAAGAATACGTACGGTCTCATAGACAGGTGAGAGGGTTTCGTGGATATCCTCAACGGCTTTCAACGCATCGAAATCCGATTGCTGCGTGATTGTCGACAACCGTGGCCCCTCACCGGTGACAAACCACAAATCCGCACCCAGCGCTTGGGGCACCAGCAGGATGTCAGCAAACAGGATTGCGGCGTCGAACCCATAGCGGCGGATGGGTTGCAGAGTAACCTCGGCGGCAAGCTCCGGGTTATAGCACAAAGACAGGAAATCCCCAGCCTGAGCACGCGTGGCCCGGTATTCGGGCAGATAGCGCCCGGCCTGACGCATCATCCAGATCGGCGGAACGTCCTGAACTTCACCCGCCAGCGCCCGCAGCAATTTCTTAGTCTCGGCCATTCGTGCCCCCAGTCTTCCGGTTTGATGCAACGGGTCAGGCCTCAGTGGCAATTTGTCAAGCTCTGCCCCCATTGTCAGGGCAATGTGACGCGACTAAAGCTGTGCACATGAGTCTGATATTGCCTACCCCCGCATCGCCTCTGAAAATCGGCACCCGTGGATCACCACTGGCGCTGGCGCAGGCCTACGAAACCCGCCAGAGGCTCAGCGCCGCTTTCAACCTGACCGAGGATGCGTTCGAGATCGTGGTGATCAAGACCACCGGCGACAACCGCGCCATGATCGACGCGGACCGCCCGCTGAAAGAGATCGGCAACAAGGGCCTGTTCACCAAGGAAATCGAAGAGGCAATGCTGAAAAGCGAGATCGACATCGCCGTACATTCAACAAAGGACATGCCGGTGGAACAGCCTGAAGGGCTGGTGCTGGATACGTTCCTGCCACGCGAAGATGTACGCGACGCCTTTATTTCTCCGACCTTGAAATCAATTCACGATCTGCCGGAAGGGGCGGTGGTCGGCACATCATCGCTGCGACGTCGGGCACAATTGCTGAACCGGCGGCCTGACCTGAACGTGGTTGAATTTCGTGGCAACGTGCAGACGCGGCTTAAAAAACTGGCAGATGGCGTGGCAGATTGCACGTTCCTGGCAATGGCCGGGTTACGTCGGCTGGATATGAAAGATGTCCCCGCCACCGCCATCTCGCCCCAAGATATGCTGCCCGCCATCGCACAGGGCACGATCGGGATCGAACGGCGCAGCGATGACAGCCGCGCCGCTGAGATGCTTGAGGCCATTCATCATGTTGAAACCAGCCAGCGTCTCGCAGCAGAGCGGGCGTTGCTGGCGGGTCTCGACGGCTCGTGTGAAACCCCGATCGCGGGGTTGGCAGAAATTCACGACGGTCAGCTCCATCTGCGTGGCGAAGTTCTGCGCCCGGACGGATCAGAGGCGATCAGTGAAGAATCCGACGGACTGGTTGGCAGTGGGGCCGAGATAGGACAGGCCATGGCCGCTTCGCTTTTGAGGAAAGCTGGACCGGGTTTTTTTGATTGGAAATAAGTTTCAATAAATTCAAGCCAATGTGAACTGCTTCACTGTGGTCACTCCGAAAGTGATGCAATATGGGTTTATTCCAATGAGGATAGAGGATCAGTCTCGAATATATCGAAAGTTTTAGCCCGTTTTTTTTTAGATAGTATTCGAGGGGGCGAGATTGATCTTTCTGGTGGGGCGCGGTTGTTTTGACCGCGCCCTGCTTTCGTTTAAGCAACTATAAACTTACGCTTCTATTCAGCAGCTTTGCGCTGAC
The DNA here is from genome assembly GCF_947500045.1 of uncultured Ruegeria sp. Lineage (GTDB taxonomy): Bacteria > Pseudomonadota > Alphaproteobacteria > Rhodobacterales > Rhodobacteraceae > Ruegeria. The sequence goes on from NZ_CANMQQ010000004.1 coordinate 229,360, forward strand.
CGTTGTGATGGCTGAACAGGGGACCCCCGGTATGTATCTCTGCTCGGAAATCCGCCGCACGGCCAGGCAACGCCCGATAGAAAGGTGTCAGGCCCGGCTCAACTGCCACCGCCAATCTGGCACACTCATCGCACCGCTCTGCGACAACAGCTTGTGAAGCCTGCTCGCGAATGGCAGCCAACAAACTCAAATGTGCGGCCTGCAATGCCTGAAAGTCTGCACTGCCCGCCAGATCGGTATCACCGACCAGAACATAAACCGGTTCGGGTTCACGCTTGCCTTTCAAATCGACATATCCCGCCTCAAGCAAGGCAAGGTCGGATCGAGTGACCTGTTGCACCGTGTGCGAGACCAGAACATCGTAATCCACATGTCGACAGTTCTGTTCGATCCGGGCCGCCACGTTCACCACATCACCGATCACGGTATAATTGAAACGCCGCCGTGACCCGATATTGCCGACACAGGCAGCACCGGTTGCAACCCCGGTCGCCAACGCGATCGGCGATCGCCCCTGCATGAGATGAGAGGCATTAAAAACATCAAGTGCCTTGCGCATCTTAAGCGCAGCCATCGCCGCACGACACGGGTGGTTTTCCAGCGGGAGCGGCGCGTTCCAGAACGCCATGACCGCATCACCGATAAACTTGTCGATGGTTCCCCGCTCGATCAATATCTGGTCACCAATCTCCGAGAACAATTCGTTCAGCAACTCCACCAAATCGGTGGCCGATACCGATTCCGAAAGCGGTGTGAACCCCCTGATATCCGAAAACATCACCGTGATTTCCTGAGTTTCGCCCCCCAATCGCAGCTGGTGCCCATTGGCTTCCATTTCATCAAGGATCTCTGGCGCGACATAGTGCGAGAATGTCTGACGGATCACCCGCTTTTCCCGCTCGGTTGAAACAAAGAGATAACCTGCAAGCAATCCAAAATTTGCCATTCCGCCCGCCAGCGGGAACGTTGCATCAAACAGGACCGACTGATTTTGAAAGGCCAGCCAACTGATAGCCATTACAACCGCTGCAGCCATCCCGCCCGCTATGAACGAGGCGACCGCACCAAAGCTGGACATCACGACAGTGACGACGACACCGAGAATGACAAATGCCAACAACTCCAACGCGGCGGTCACGTCAGATCGGCTCAGCATATCGCCCAATATGATCTGCTCAATGATCTGCGCATGGATCGAAACACCGGGAACGGACTCACCCAGCGCGGTCTCACGCATATCGAAAAGACCTGCGGCAGAGGTGCCGACCAAAATTATCCGCCCTTCGATTTCGGCCCTGAGTGCAGGATCGTCGGCATCGCGCATGACATCATCTGCCGAAAGATACAGGCCGGGATTGTCCCGACGATATCGCACCCAGATTTCGCCGTTCTCTGTGGTTGGCAAAAGAAAGTCGCCAACCCCTACTTCAAGCATGATGCCCAGCTCGTCCTGCGAACCTTCGGCGAAATAAACCGGCTCACCGATTGCAACCCGCAAAGCCTCGACCCCTAGGCCGGGCATGACGCCGCCGGGCCCGGACCACAAGACAGGCACCCGCCGTACCACGCCCAACCCCCCAAGCGGTGAAACATTGACGCCACCTACACCCGCCGCACTTTCGCCCAAAGGCGGCGCCAACGACGTCCAGTGCGAAACGCCCACCAGGCCAGCAGCCGGGTTTTCACCAATTTCCACAAGCCCCGCCTTCGGAACGATGTCCGAGGCACTTTCAGACCCGCGTGCAGCAACACCAAGAACAACCGGCCATTTCACGATTTCTGCTGCAAACTTGACATCGTTATCCAAGTTAATGGCAGATCGATCCACCTGCAGAATCCCCGACAACGAAGGGTCCTGCAGCAAACGTATCGGCGAGTATCGATCCGGTTCGGCAAACAAAACGTCAAACGCGATTGCCGCCGCGCCATAATCTCCCAGCCGCTCGACCATTTGCCCCAGCTGCGTGCGTGGCCATGGCCATTGCCCCCATGCTGTCAGGGATTTTTCGTCGATGTCCACAACGCGAACAGGTAGATCCGGATCAAAAATCCGTGGCGAAATCCGCTGGAGGATATCAAAGTAAATCAACCGCGACATCTGTACGGGATACGGATCCACAATCCGCACAAAACACCCGATCAGGATCAATCCCAGACCCACAAGCCGAAACCCCAGCCGGCGTCCGATTCTATCCGTTATCTTCACCGCCACTTTTGCCTCCCTGATGCGGGGAGATATGAATTATGAGTCTGTTCGATTACCAGCCAGCCGTTGCTGTAACACCGCCTGCGGATGCCGTGGCCCTTAGGCCCGAACCACCCGAAACGCCAGCCGATACACTCACACCACCGGTGGAACTGACACCTGACCGAGAAGCCGGGCCCAATCCTGCCTCGGCGCTGGCCGATGCCCTTTCTGGCGGCTCGGTCTGTTCCTGTGCTGGTGCATCGCGTTCGGACTGCACTTCGGCCTCCGCACGTTTCGACTGCCGCGGCTCCGCGCCTTCACGCTCGATCCTCGGTGCCAATGCGGTTCTGCCTGAACAGCCCTCGGCTCCTACCTGAAACGGTGGCAGCAAATCTTTCTGCGAGCTTTGAAACGGGAAACCACCCTGCAGTGCTTTGTCATACTGTATCTGGTCTGCGGGGCGACCCACCCGACCACCGGGGCTGGTCGCAAACAAGCTGCACTGGCGACTTGCCGACCGGCAAGAACCACTCCGCCCACACATCTGAACTGTGCCCTCGATCACCAGCATCGCGCTTTGGTTTCCAGACGTGATCCACATATCGAAAGTCGTTCCTCGCACCGCCATCGTAGCGCTTGGTGTTTTGATCGAATACGCCCGCTTTCTGCTTTTGCCCGAAATGAACCGGAAACTGCCCCCCAGGGCCTGGACTGTGAAATTCTTGGCCTTGCGGTTCCCACGCAACATAGAGACATCCAGAACCATACGGGCATTCGGACCGACCGCAATTTTGGTCTGATCTGCAAACAGCAGCTGAACCAGACCCGATTTGTTGGTTGAAATGGTGTCACCTGACACCACCTCCATTCCTTCGCGCAAGCGTATAGTCTTTCCGGCCCGGATCACATCCGCACCTTGATTGACACTCAGAACTTTTCCGATTGATGCCTTTGCTGACACTGGCAGCACCGTCAACATAACTAAAACACAACACAATTTTAACCAGGCCAAAACCAAGTTCCTTCCCCCAACAAGGATCTCAATGAGGTGCCTAAACACCCCACGCCCGATATCTGTTGCCCCCTTGAATGCTAAATTTTCTTAGTCATCGAAATCATCAAGTATCCGCGAATATGCGCCAGAACGGGTGGTTTTGGCAAGTTAACGATTCTTTTCCAGTCGGTTTCACCTGTCAGCTCACCCTTCTTTTCGCGGCAAACTGGGTGGTCCTCTTTGGATTCAAACATCGGATTTCAGAAAAATATTCCTGACACCGAAATTCGTCTTGTATCTGGATGACCGGCGAGGATATACCGGCCAGCGGAGACGTGGCCGAGTGGTCGAAGGCGCTCCCCTGCTAAGGGAGTAGGCCCGGAAGGGTCTCGAGGGTTCGAATCCCTTCGTCTCCGCCACACATCTTTTTCATTCGATTGAAGTGGCTCCAAGTTTTCAGACGGTTGCAGATTTTTGAGGTGTACCAACCACCCGATCTGACATTCGACCTTTTGAGTCCCTTATGCGTTGTCCCTGTCACTTTGTTGTATTGGATCAAACACCAGCTCTAAGGATCGCACGTGCATTCACGCAACTAGGGCCGGTTTGATCTGGTAGCCCCGAATGCAAAAAAACCGCCGAATACCGAAACGGTTATTCCAAACGCAATCAATCCATCAGTTTGAGCACCACCGAGAATGACACTTCGGAAGCCCGGAAATACTCCAAAGAATAGAGCGAAACCAATTATACATATTGGTAAATTGCCTATCCAGAGGAAGCTGTACCTTGTACGGCCCTACCTTCGTTGCGGGAAATGTCAAAAAGGCCGCCCCAAATGGGACGGCCCTTTCATTCACTGTCTCTCTATGAAGAGGATCAGGCAGTCAGTGCGGCCTGAGCCTGGGCGACGATCGCGCCGAACGCTTCCGGTTCGTGCACGGCCAGGTCGGCCAGAACTTTGCGGTCCACTTCGATACCGGCCAATGTCAGGCCGTTGATGAAGCGGGAATATGTCAGTGCTTCGTCATGCGAACGGACAGCAGCGTTGATACGCTGAATCCACAGCGCGCGGAAGTTGCGCTTGCGGTTCTTACGGTCGCGGGTTGCATACTGGTTGGCCTTATCGACGGCCTGACGGGCAACCTTGAAGGTGCTCTTGCGGCGGCCATAGTAACCCTTGGCGGCCTTGATAACCTTCTTGTGACGGGCGTGAGTTACGGTTCCACCTTTAACGCGGGACATGTCTTAATCTCCTCTTATCGGTCGTAGGGCATATAGCCCTTGACGATTTTGGCGTCGGGGGCGGACAGGGTGGTGTTGCCACGTGCATCGCGGATGAATTTCTTGGTCCGCTTGATCATGCCGTGACGTTTGCCGGCCTGGCCAGCAAGGACCTTACCGGTCGCAGTCACCTTAAAGCGCTTTTTGGCGCTCGACTTTGTCTTCATCTTAGGCATTTCCGTCTCCTTTTCCGGGTTCGGTTTCAAACGCGACTCGGCATGCCATCTCGGCCGGTCACGCGATCAGAAGCGCCGTTTACGCAAGTTTGATCATACTGGCAAGGGGGTTTGGACCAGAATCTGCGCTTTTGGCAGGCTAGTCAGGCACCGGGGCAGCGCAGGCCGCCCCGGTGGAATGCTTAATGGCCGAATTTGCGGATTTCGCCACTCTTCAACCGTGCTGCGTACGAGGCCAGCTCCTGCCGCACCACTTTCATCAGGAAGTAGAGAGCAAAGACGTTCACAACCGCCATCGCAAAGATCGCCGCGTCCGAGAAATCGATGACGGGACCGAGGTTGGCCGCGGCACCGATCACAACGAAGACACAGAAGATAACCTTGAACACCAGCTCTTTGGTGTGGCCTTCGCCGAACAGATAGGTCCAGGCCTTGAGGCCATAATAGGACCAGCTGATCATGGTTGAGAAGGCAAACAAAATCACCGCAATCGCCAGCACATATGGGAACCAGCTAAAGGCGCTGCCAAAGGCCGCCGAGGTCAAGCTGACCCCTGAGTTGCCATCGACAGTGGCAATCGCATTACCCGCTTCGTTCAACATGTATTTGCCGGTTTCAGGATCAACGATCAGCTGCTGGGTGATGATGATCACCAATGCAGTCATGGTACAGATCACGACCGTATCGATGAATGGCTCAAGCAGCGAAACGAAGCCTTCGGTAATCGGCTCTTTGGTTCGTACTGCCGAGTGCGCGATCGCCGCAGAACCAACGCCAGCTTCGTTCGAGAACGCCGCACGCCGGAAGCCCTGGATCAGTGCTCCGACCATGCCACCGGCAACACCGAGACCGGTGAAGGCACCAGCAAAGATCTGTCCGAAGGCCCAACCGATCTGATCCGCATTCATGAGGATAATCACCAGTGCGGCTGCCACATACATGACACCCATGAAGGGAACGACTTTTTCGGTCACCCGGGCGATGGATTTAAGGCCGCCCACTATCACCGCAAAAACGATGACTGCAAAGACCAGGCCCGTTATCCAACCGGGATAGTCTCCGGTAATGCCCGCGATCTGTTGGTGCGCCTGATTGGCCTGGAACATATTGCCCCCGCCCAGCGCGCCAAGGATACAGAAGATCGAGAACAGAACGGCCAGAATCTTGCCGCCCGGCAAACCCAGTTCGTCGAATCCTTTGGACATGTAATACATCGGGCCACCCGATACGGTGCCGTCATCGTATTCATTTCGGTATTTCACACCCAGCGTACATTCGGTGAATTTCGACGCCATGCCCAATAGGCCCGCGACGATCATCCAGAATGTTGCACCCGGCCCGCCGATCCCGACGGCCACCGCAACACCTGCGATGTTCCCAAGTCCAACAGTCCCTGACAACGCCGTTGCCAGCGCCTGAAAGTGACTGACTTCACCCGCATCGTTGGGATCGGAATAGTCGCCTTTGACCAGACTGATCGCGTGGCTGAAGAACCGCAACTGCACAAAGGCAAAGTAGAGTGTGAACACTGTGGCCGCGACCACCAGCCAACCCACGATCCACGGGAACCCGGTTCCCGGAAACGGAGCGAAGATAAAGCTGACGAACGGCCCGGTGAAGTCGGCAAACGCCTGATTGATTTTGTCGTCCAGCCCCACCGCGTCCTGCGCGGCGGCAGGAGTTGAGAAGAGTGCGGCGAGCGCAGCCAGACCCAGTTTGTTCTGAATATTCATCATCATCTCTCCCCTCAGTTCACGACCGTGACCGGAACGTCGGCATGCATGACAAGGTTTTGGGTTGAACTGCCAAACAGGCGTTTTTTGAACCCATCCGCCGAAGCCCGGCCCACAACGATCTGAGAGCCAGCGTTTTCAACAGTGATTGCGTTCAGCGTTTCCGCCACATCTCCGTGACGGACGATACCTTGCGCCTCGAACCCTGCGGCTTTCAGCGCCTCGATCGCCGGCGCAATGATCCGCGACGTGGCCAGCGCCACCTCTTCCTCGCGCCGTTTGTGGCGCAGGGCGTTTTCTTCTGGTGTTTGGAATGTGAAAGGAGACCATTCGATGACGTAAACCACCAGCAGCTCGCATGATCCGATGCGCCCAGCCAAATCTTTGGCAAATGCTATCGCACGCTCTCCGGTTTCTGTCCCGTCCAGTCCTATGACAATTTTCGTTGTCATCTCGTTCCTCCGTTATTGTTGATTTAGCCGGAGCCCGTGCCTCCGACAGGGCAGCCGGAATCTGGAACTTGTTTGAGTAGACTGCCCTTGGGGCAGTATCCCGAAAAACACGGAAAAACAGAGGGTTTATTTCTGATTACAACCAACAATTATCTAACTAATTGTAAAAAATACATTATTTTCGCCCAAAAATTAGGCAAGTAGTAAGGTATCAATATGGAATGTCGTTCTTTGGGCCGGGCTTAGCCCGGATCAGTGTTATAAATCAGCCGTTCATCGCACGGAGCAATGCGCAGAATATTGGTCGTTCCGGGCACATTGAATGGCACCCCCGCAGTGACCACAATCTGGTCGGTTTCGGCTGCGAAGCCACCTGAACGGGCCGCACGGGCTGCGCTGACGACCGCACCTTTGAACCGCTCCTGTTCCGGGGTTAGGACACAATGGCAGCCCCAGCTCAGGCAAAGCCGGCGTGCAGTGCCGGTGGCAGGGGTCATCGCGATGATGGGCACACCGGGACGTTCACGGGCGGTCAGCAGCGCGGTGGTCCCGCTTTGAGTAAAGCAGCAGATGGCCTTGATATCGGTTTTTTCCGCAATCTCACGCGCCGCCGCCACGATCCCGTCCGCGATCGTTGTACCTTTTGCAGTGCGCGAGGCGGCGATGATCTGGGTATAGGTCGGGTCAGCCTCGACCTCGATGGCCACTTTGTTCATCGTCTGGACTGCCTCGATCGGATAAGATCCAGCCGCAGATTCAGCGCTGAGCATGATCGCATCGGTGCCTTCGTAGATGGCGGTGGCCACATCCGAAACCTCAGCCCTTGTTGGCATTGGGCTTTCAATCATGCTTTCCAGCATCTGTGTGGCGACAATCACGGGTTTCGCCGCTGAACGGCTTTTGCGCACCAGTCGTTTCTGAATCGGTGGCACGGCCGAAACCGGCAGCTCTACACCCAAGTCGCCGCGGGCAACCATGATTCCGTCAGAGGCATCAAGGATATCATCAAAGGCTTCAACCGCAGCTGGCTTTTCGATCTTGGATAGGATCGACGCGCGGCCATCAGCCAAGGCACGTGCCTCAAACACGTCTTTTGCGCGCTGAACAAAGCTGAGCGCCAGCCAGTCTACACCCAGCTGGCACACAAATTCCAAGTCATCCCGATCCTTGGCCGACAGCGCCGCCAGCGGCAGAACCACATCTGGAACATTCACGCCTTTACGGTTCGAGATCGTGCCCCCGACCTCCACCGTGCAATGCGCAAAATCCTGACCGCAATCCTGTACGATCAGGCGAATCTTTCCGTCATTGACCAACAAACGCGAGCCGGGCTCCAACGCGGCAAAAATCTCAGGGTGGGGCAAGCAAACCCGGGTGATATCCCCAGCAACCGGATCAAGATCCAGACGGAACGCCGCGCCCTCTTCCAGCTCTTCCGCGTCATTTGCGAATACGCCAACGCGCAATTTCGGCCCCTGAAGGTCGGCCAGAATCGCGATCGGGCTTTCAAGATCCTTTTCGATCTGACGAATGATCCGGTGCCTTTCGCGGATTTCATCATGGCTGCCATGGCTCATGTTCAGACGAAACACATCCGCCCCGGCCTCATGCAATGCGCGGATGGTGTCATAGTCGTTGGACGCCGGTCCCAGCGTCGCCACGATTTTCACATTTCTCAGGCGTCGCATTGATCAGGTTCTCCTTAGACGTATAAATGTTACCGCAAACATTTCTCAGGCTGCTTATTGCGCAATTCCCTTTCCAACGCAACTGTCCTACACCTGCGTCAAATAAGATGACAGGCTCATGACATACTCTCCGTTTTTCGTTCACGGCGCAGACCGCCCATCGCGGTGGCTGATTACTTGTGACCACGCAACCAATATCGTACCCTCCGAAGTCAATGGCGGAGACCTTGGCCTGCCGCGTGAAGATATGGAACGCCACATCGCCTATGACGTGGGTGCCTACGAGGTCTCGAAACATCTGGGTGAGGTGCTGAACGCACCCGTGATCGCGGCCAACTTCTCGCGCCTTGTGATTGACCCCAACCGGGGTGAGGATGACCCGACGTTACTAATGAAGCTCTATGATGGTTCAATCATTCCGGGCAATAGAAACGCCGATGCGGCAGAGCGTGAGCGGCGTCTGAACATGTGTTACCGCCCTTATCATGACGCGCTGGCACAGCTTGCAGCCCAACCCGATGCGGTTATCATCTCCATGCATTCCTTTACACGCCAGCTGCGGGGCCGCGACCCCCGGCCGTGGCACATTGGTGTTTTGCACACCTCGGATGATCGGTTTGCGCGCCCATTGATCAACCGGCTTAATGCCGAGGACGATCTGTGCGTGGGGGTGAACGAACCCTATACCGGCGTTCTGCCAGGCGATGCGATCGACAAACATTGCACGGCTTTTGGCCGCCCGAATGCGCTGATCGAGCTGCGCAATGATTTGATCGCCGATCATGAAGGGCAACGCGGCTGGGCGGAACGTCTGGCCGTGATTCTGCAGGATGCTCTACACAAAAGCGGCCTATGACATTGGGTTAACCCAGACTTCGCGATATTGTGAGTCAAGGCGATGGCACCCATATATCCAATGAAAGGGGACGACCATGACTCAGGAATTTCTGACAACCGTCTTCGGTTGGATGACGGTTCTGAACATCGCAGTTTTGCTTTTCAGCACGATAATGGTCTTGGCCTTGCAGGACTGGATTGCAGATGTGCATGGCAGAATGTTCCAGATGGAGCAGGCCGACATAAAACGCGCCTATTTCCGGTATCTTGCGAACTACAAGATGCTAACACTCATTTTTTGCCTGATACCATGGCTGGCTCTGAAACTGGCATAGTTCTCAAGCCTACAATTCCGCAGGCCCGTGAGTTCATTGTAACCAGGCCCGCAGATTGTTAGGTCAGTCCCAAGACGCAAGACAATCATCCGGAGCCAGACCATGGACAAGCAAACCGAAATCGAACTTCAGGCCGCTGCGTTCCGCCGCTTGCAGCAGCATCTGATGCAGGACCGCACCGACGTCCAGAATATCGACATGATGAATCTGACCGGGTTCTGCCGCAATTGCCTGTCTCGCTGGTATCAGGAAGCCGCCAATGCCAATGGCATCGAAATGGGCAAAGACGAGGCGCGCGAGATTTTCTATGGCATGACCATGGATGAGTGGAAGGCCACCTATCAAACCGAAGCCAGCCCCGAGAAACAGGCAGCGTTCAAGGTCGCGTTTGAAGAGAATGTGACGAATAAGGGCTAATGCCCGAAACGATGAAGGCCCGCCAAACAGGCGGGCCTTTTCGTTAGATTGCAGCTTTGCGGCTTTCGTCCAGATAAATCTCACGCAGGCGCTTGGCAATCGGACCTGGCGTACCATCGCCCAGTGCAACGCCATCAATCTCAACCACCGGCATCACGAATGCGCTGGCTGAGGTCGTGAAAGCTTCATCCGCCTCTTTGGCTTCGTCGATGGTGAACAGGCGCTCTTCGACCTCCATCTGTGCCTCAGCGGCCATCCGCAGAACCGCCTTGCGGGTGATACCGTGCAGAATATCGCTGGACAGCGGACGCGTGACGATCTTGCCGTTCTTGACGAAATAGGCGTTGTTGCTGGTGCCTTCTGTCACATAGCCGTCTTCTACCAGCCACGCATCATCGCAGCCCGCTTTCTTGGCCATCATCTTACCCATGGACGGATAGAGCAGTTGCACGGTCTTGATGTCGCGCCGACCCCAGCGGATATCTTCGATCGAGATGATCTTGGCACCCTTCTGCGCCGCTGGGCTATCGGCAAGACCAGGTTTGTTTTGGGTAAACAGCACAAGGCTGGGTTTTGTATCTGCGGACGGGAAAACAAAATCCCGGTCACCATCTGAACCCCGTGTGACCTGCAGATATATCAGGCCTTCCTCAATCCCGTTCAATTCGACCAGTTTGCGGTGGATCTCAAGCAATTTGTCCATGTCACAAGGCTGCACCATGTCCAGCGCGTCCAACGACCGCTTCAGGCGTATCGCATGGCCTTCAAAGTCGATCAGCTTGCCATCCAGTACGCTGGTCACTTCGTACACGCCATCCGCAAACAGAAAACCCCGGTCAAAGATCGAAACACGTGCTTCGGTCTCGGGCAGGTATTCGCCATTCACATATACGGTGCGGGTCATGTCGTATCCTTTTTTGTCTCCGGGCCTTTATTATCCCCAAAGCGCCGCTTTGGGCGGATGTACTCCGGCGTCATCAAAATTCAGCGGTGTATCCCGGTCTTCGGCCAGAAGCAGAGGCCCGTCAAGGTCTGTTACCATCGCGCCCTGAGCCACCAGTGTCGCGGGTGCCATTGCCAGCGAACTCCCGACCATGCATCCAACCATGACGCCATAACCCTCGGCCAGCGCGGCCTTGCGCAGTTCCAGCGCCTCGGTCAGCCCACCGGTCTTGTCCAGTTTGATGTTCACAACATCATATTTGCCTTTTAGCGCTGGAAGGCTGGTCCGATCGTGGCAGGATTCGTCCGCACAGACCGGTACCGGACGCTCCATCCCGATCAAGGCATCATCCTCGCCGGCTGGCAGAGGCTGCTCGACCAGAGCAACACCCAGACGCACAAGGTGCGGGGCAAGATCAGCATAAACATCTGCAGACCAGCCTTCATTGGCGTCGATGATGATTTTCGAATTTGGCGCACCCGCCCGCACGGCTTCGAGCCGGGGCATATCATCTGGCGTTCCCAGTTTGATCTTCAACAAAGGGCGAAACGCATTCTCCGCAGCTTGGGCCTGCATCGCCTCAGGCGTGTCCAGCGACAGTGTATAGGCGGTGATTTCCGGCCCCGGTGTGACGAGTTCGGCCAGCTCCCACGCACGCTTGCCCGCACGCTTCGCTTCCAAATCCCACAGCGCACAGTCCACCGCATTCCGCGCCGCGCCAGCAGGCAACAGGTCCATCAAGGAATAACGCGAGAACACATCGGGCAGCCCTGCAATCTGGGCCTCGACCGAGTCCAGCGTTTCGTCATAGCGGGCATAAGGCACACATTCACCCCAGCCACGATGCAGGCCATCCGATATTCGGACCGTCAGTACCTTTGCCTCGGTTCGTGAGCCGCGCGAGATGGTGAAAACCTGCGCCAGCCGAAACACATCACGAGAAACCTCTATCTGCACGCGCCTGCTCCTTCTTCTTTTCCCAAATGCTCCTCCCGGAAGGCGAAAATTTTTCGACGAAAAATCTCATCCCCCGGGCAGACCGTTCAAATCATATCGCAGCCAGCGCATCCACCAGTTTCCCGGCCCCAAAACGGTAAGGGTCGGTTGCTGGGATACCCATCTCAGCCTCGACCTTGGCGATGTACGCGCGTGCGTCGTCTTCGCCCAGATGCTGAGTGTTGATCGACACACCAGCGACTTTACACTCAGGGTTCGCCACGCGCGCCAGCGGCAGCGCTGTGTCGCGCAATTGCTCAAGCGTCGGCAGAGAATATTCAGGCAAGCCACGCATATGGGTGCGGGTTGGTTCATGACACAGGATTAGTGCATCGGGCTGCCCACCATGGATCAAGGCCATGGTCACACCGGAATAGGAAACATGGAACAATGAGCCCTGCCCTTCGATGTGATCCCAGTGATCCGGATCATTGTCCGGTGTCAGATACTCAACGGATCCCGCCATGAAATCCGCGATAACTGCATCCAGCGGCACACCCTGACCGGTTACCAGAATCCCGGTCTGACCCGTAGCCCGGAACGAGGATTTCATTCCGCGTTTGCGCATCTCGGCGTCCATCGACATCGCGGTGTACATTTTACCGGCAGAGCAGTCGGTTCCAACAGCCAGACACCGCTTACCGGTGCGTTTGCGACCGTTTGCAATTGGGTAGCCTACGGTAGGCACACGGACATCGTGCAAGGTACAGCCATGGGTCTGCGCTGCGGCAACCAGATCACCCTCGTCACGCAAAAGATTGTGCAGGCCCGACGCCAGATCATAACCCATCTCCAGCGCGGCGATCAGAACCTCTTTCCACGCTTCGCTGATGATGCCACCCCGGTTGGCAACGCCGATGACCAGCGTCTTGGCACCGGCGGCCTTGCCTTCGGCAAGCGTCATATCCGTCAGACCCAGATCAGTCGGGCAACCTTCGAGCCTTATTTGACCCACGGCGTTTTCAGGACGCCAGTCCCGGATACCAATGGCCACTTTGGCCGCCAACAAGTCGGGCGCATCGCCCAAAAACAAAAGATACGGTGTCTCGATCATCGCGCTGCACTCCTTCGATTTTGACTTAAGCTAGAGAACCGAATTGACGAGGGTTTCTCGAATTCTCCTTACAACTCGCCAACGCGCAGGATGAAATTGCGTATTTAGATAGAAATCCGCAAAATTATTCGAAGTTTCTAAACTGATCAAACTTTAGGCGTCCTCGACATACGCCAAATTCAGGTCATTCTGCACGCGCATTGCCGCACTTGCACAATCAAGCTTGCACAGCACCACGTAATTTAATATCCAATTATCAGAAAAGAACGTAATTTCATTACCTAGACGAGGTTCAGATGAGTTTCCGCATCCAACCCGACGCACCGGCGCGCCCCAATCGGTGCCAATTGTTTGGCCCGGGCTCGAATACCAAGCTGTTCCCGAAAATGGCTGCGTCAGCGGCGGATGTCATTAACCTGGATCTGGAAGACTCGGTGGCCCCATCTGACAAAGATGCTGCCCGCGCCAACGTGATTGGTGCTTTGAACACGGTCGATTGGGGCAACAAATACCTGTCGGTTCGGATCAACGGGTTGGATACACCTTATTGGTATCGCGATGTGGTCGATGTTCTGGAACAGGCAGGGGATCGTCTGGACCAGATCATGATCCCCAAGGTGGGCTGCGCGGCGGATGTCTATGCGGTAGACGCGCTGGTGACAGCCATCGAGCGCGCCAAAGGCCGGTCCAAACCAATCTCATTCGAAGTGATCATCGAATCCGCCGCCGGGTTGGCACATGTCGAAGAGATCGCGGCTTCATCCCCGCGCCTGCAGGCCATGAGCCTTGGGGCTGCGGATTTTGCCGCGTCAATGGGGATGCAGACAACCGGCATCGGTGGCACGCAGGAAAACTACTATATGCTGCGTGAGGGTGAGAAACACTGGTCCGATCCATGGCACTGGGCGCAGGCCGCTATTGTCGCCGCCTGCCGCACCCATGGCGTGCTGCCCGTGGACGGGCCGTTCGGCGATTTCTCGGATGATGAGGGTTATATCGCGCAGGCCAAACGCTCGGCCACGCTGGGGATGGTGGGGAAATGGGCCATCCACCCCAAACAGATCGCGCTGGCCAATCAGGTGTTTACGCCTTCGGATGAGGCCGTCTCTGAGGCACGCGAGATTCTGGCCGCGATGGAACAAGCAAAAGCCAACGGTGAAGGCGCAACAGTTTACAAAGGGCGTCTGGTCGACATTGCCTCGATCAAGCAGGCCGAGGTCATTGTCGCGCAGGCTGAGCTGATCGCGGCGAGCAATTGACGCACCAATAAAAAAAGGCGCTCACCCGAGCGCCTTTTCCGATATGATTAGCGGCCAAAGACCTCATTGGGTGTCCAGGTGATCCGCTCACCCTGTTTTCCTGATTTCATCATCAGACAGGCAGTGCCGTATTTTTGAAAGTACTTGATATTGAGAGGGTACCAGCCAGCCTTCGGCACCTCGACCTCAGTGCGCTGGTTGGCTTCGCAGCCCTGACGGCCGTTCACATATCCGATCTGCTGCCCCCCGACCCACGCATCAATCCCATCGTTTGACCAGGTTTCAAGCTCGTAAATGCCGGGTGAATCAAACCGCATATATCCGGTGATTTCGGCGGCTACATTGAAGGCCTCATTGAAGGTCAGGACAGGATCGCCCTCGTTCGTGTCCCGGTAATCCAATCCCCGAAGGGGAGAGCCAGGCGTTGCCTTCCTTAGCAATTGCTTAACCTTGGCAAGATTTTGGATCTTGCGGGGCGGGTTACCTTCCCAGCTATACACTACATTTAAGCCCGCTTTTGGGCTTGGCTGAGGGTTTGCCGGCGTCAACTTCACAGGTGCTGCGGTGACAGCGCCAGCAAATACTGCCAAGGCGGCCACAAGCGCTCCGGTCCGAAAAAATGTCATGGTCTTCTCCCTGAATTCGCGCCCGCTTGGGGATCAAACCCTGCAGGCGACACTGTTACCATGACCTTAGGCCGTGAATTTTGGCCCCGCAAGATGGTTACAATTCACATTTTGACCATCACGCGCGCGTATCCTTTGGCGACCCCATCACGACATATGAAGTGATCGAGGTCACATGTGGCAGCGTCCCCAATACTTCGGTGTGGAAGGTTTTATAGGATGGCAGATCCACGCACTCGACCCGCAAAAGGTACTCGATCGTTCCGGTGATGTTGTGGCATTCTACCACTTCGGGTGCCCGCTGCAGGGCCCGTTCGAACCTTTCTTGCGCCACCTTGGTATGCTCACCCAAGCCAACGCCTATGTAGGCGACGAAGCCTATGCCCAGCGCGGTCGGGTCCAAAACGGCACGATAGCCGGATATAACCCCAGCACGCTCCAACTCTTGCACCCGACGCAAGCACGCCGAGGGCGACAGACCAACACGATCAGCGAGATCGAGGTTGCTAATGCGGCCATCCTGCGAGAGCTCATGCAATATCTGTTGGTTTATTTCATCAATCTTCGCCATTAGTTGCGAAACTAGCTCTGTTTTGCACGAAAACGCAATTTCATTTGCTTGTTTTGCCTAGAATATGCGGCCATGACCTACGATATCCTGATTGCCCTGATCGTATTCGCCTTTGTTACTTCGATTACGCCGGGGCCGAACAACCTCATGCTGATGGCGTCCGGGGCAAATTTTGGCTTCCGACGGACCATACCACATATGCTGGGTATCGGGTTGGGCTTTACATTCATGGTCTTGCTGGTGGGATCCGGCCTTGTTCAGATTTTCGATCAGTTTCCAATCAGCTATTCGGTGCTCAAAGTCGTCTCCGTGATCTATCTGCTGTATCTGGCTTGGAAAATCGCCCATGCAGCGCCTGTGAAGGGGCAAAGTGCCATCGGTACACCGATGACATTCTTGCAAGCTGCTGCATTCCAGTGGGTGAACCCAAAGGCCTGGGCAATGGCGCTTACGGCAACGTCGGCTTACGCACCCGGGCAATCGCTTAATGCTATTATTCTTGTGGCGTTGGTGTTTGGTGCAATCAACCTGCCTTCGGTCAGTACGTGGACAGTTCTTGGACAGCAGATGGCGCGAGTCCTGACGAATCCGCGCCGTTTGTTGATATTCAACTGGACTATGGCTGCGCTTCTTGTCGCCTCACTTTATCCAGTGCTTTGGCCGAATTAGATCATTTGAGCGGCAGACAAATCTCAGTCAGCAAGTCCTCGGGGGCGGTTTGACGCGGATCGTTGAGATAAATTTCATAGCAGGGCTGATCCGCAGGCTCTTCGCCTGATTCGGGAAGCCAATTACCGAACAAGGTCTCATATGCGGCATGAATGCCGGAATACGGTCCCTTGTACGTCAGTACGGCCGTTTTACCCCCGGGAATGTTGAGGTGCTCCATCCCATCAGGGGTATCTGAGCCGCAAAACTGCGCCCCTGCAAAGCTGCGCAATTTATCCTCGGGCACGTCATCGGGACTGTCGAGATAAAGCCCGATCATCGGGCCGACCTGTGGCCACAGCTTTCGGGATTCGCATAAGGCACCAAAGGCCTCAAAACTACGACCAATCTCAGCGTAGGCCCCTTTGTGCGGAAGTGCGACGACAGGGCGACAGGGTTCAGTTCGGGTTGTTATGGGATGCATAGGATATTCTCCGGTTCTGAATTTTGGATGGGCCGACAAAATCCGCCCCGCTTTTCGAAACGCGGCGGGGCTGCTGCCGTAGGCCTCGGAAAAGGCCCGCGCGAAAGATTTCAGATTTGGATAACCGATATCGGTCGCGATCCCCGCGACCGGCCTGTCCGATTGCACCAACCAACAGGCGGCTCGGTGCAGTCGTATCCGACGGGTGGCTTGCGCACAGGTCTCGCCCGTGATGGCGCGAAATACGCGATGCCAGTGAAACCGCGACATGGCCGCGACCTCGGCCAAAGCATCCAGCGACAGATCCCCGGCAGGGTGATCGTGGATGTAAGCCAATACGCGCAGCACGCGATCTTCATAGCTGGCAGCCATCGGTATCCTTCCTTCTCTTTGCCTATCCGTGGTCGCATATTCCGCGACCACAAATCTTGCTGAGTTGCATCCGGGACAACCTTTGGTCATATAGCAGAGAACTTCCGCGTTGAGAGGCGTCATGACCCAGTATCTGGATTTCGAAAAACCGCTGGCCGAGATCGAAGGCAAAGCTGAAGAGCTGCGTGCGCTGGCCCGCGCCAATGAAGAAATGGATGTGGCCGAAGAAGCCGCAGCGCTGGATGCCAAGGCCGCCAAGCTGCTGGACGAACTTTATGCTGACCTTACACCTTGGCGGAAATGCCAGGTCGCGCGGCATCCTGAGCGCCCGCATTGTAATACCTACGTGGATGCGCTGTTTACCGAGTTCACGCCTTTGGCCGGTGATCGGAACTTTGCCGACGATCTGGCGGTGATTGGCGGTCTTGCGCGGTTCAACGACCAGCCTGTCATGGTGATTGGTCATGAAAAAGGCAGCGACACCAAATCGCGGATCGAGCGGAATTTCGGCATGGCTCGCCCCGAGGGCTATCGCAAGGCCGTGCGCCTGATGGAAATGGCGGGCCGCTTTGGTCTGCCGGTGATCACGCTGATCGACACAGCCGGTGCCTATCCCGGTAAGGGTGCTGAAGAGCGCGGCCAGTCTGAAGCTATCGCGCGCTCGACCGAGATGTGCCTTAAGATTGGCGTGCCTCTGGTCTCGGTTATCATCGGCGAAGGTGGATCAGGCGGTGCCGTGGCGTTCGCAACTGCCAATCGCGTCGCGATGCTGGAGCATTCGGTTTATTCGGTGATTTCACCCGAAGGATGCGCCTCGATCCTCTGGAAGGATGCCGAAAAAATGCGAGAAGCAGCTGAGGCGCTGCGCCTGACGGCCCAAGATCTGCACAAACTGGGCGTCTGCGACCACATTATTCCTGAACCCAAAGGCGGGGCGCATCGTGACCGCCCGGCAACGGTTGAAGCCGTGCGGTCTGCGATTGCCTCGATGCTGGAAGAGCTTCACGGCAAGGATGCGGCGGCCCTGATCAAGGACCGCCGTCAGAAGTTCCTGGATATCGGCTCAAAAGGGTTGGCGGCTTAACCCGTCAACCACCCAACCGCTGCAGCAATGCCGCCGAAGGCTGGCCGGTCACCGACAGCCCGCTCGCGCGCTGATAGGCGCTGATCGCAGCCTCGGTATTCTTTCCGATCACCCCATCTGCACCCTGAGTGTCATAGCCCGCAGAAGTCAGACGGCGCTGCAGCTCTTTGCGGTCCTCCAGTGTCAACCCAGTGGCATCTGGCCCGAACGAGGCCTGAAACGGCGCCCCCCCGGCAATCCGGTCTGCAAGATGCCCGACGCCAATGGCATAGCTGTCCGAGTTGTTATAGCGTTTGATCACCTGGAAATTGCGGAACACAGCAATACGTGGCCCGGGCGTCTGGGGTTGCAGCACAGCCACCGGAGTGCCAGAGACCGTACCGGCCTCGCCCCCCCAAGGTTGTCCGCGTACCCAACCGGCGCGCGCCAGATAGGCGGCCGTTGAAGCCAGAGAGTCCGCAGGATCTTCGGACCAGATATCGCGCCGTCCGTCGCCTGTGAAATCCACCGCATAGGCCAGATAAGAGGTCGGAATGAATTGCGTGTGGCCCATGGCTCCGGCCCAACTGCCGGTCATGTTGGCGGGTGTCGTGTCGCCCTCTTGAATAATCTTGAGCGCCGCCACCAGCTGCTTTTCAAAGAACGCCCCGCGCCGTCCGTCATAGGCCAGTGTTGAAGTCGCCGAGATCACCGGCACATCACCGCGCCGCGCGCCATACCGGCTTTCCAACCCCCAGACAGCAACGACAACTTCCTTGTCGACCCCGTACTGGGCTTCAATCTGCGACAAGGTACCCGCGTGCCGCACAAGCATCTGCTTGCCTGTATCGATCCGCTCGTCCGAGGCAGCAATGGCCAGATAATCCTCAAGCGAGCGTTTGAACTCGACCTGATTGCGGTCGCGTTCGATCACTTCAGGCAGATATCCGGCCCCCTGAAAGGCGCGGTTTAAAGTGGTCTGGGAAATACCCTGCGATGCGGCCCGGCCTTTGAAACCGGCCACCCACGCATCCCATCCGGCATTCGGAACGGCACGCATCCGAGAAGCCGGGGTACTGGTGGGTGTACTGCCTGTGGAACAGGCGGCTAGCAGGGCTGACCCAAGCCCGACAGAAAAGGTTCTACGATTGATCATGAGAAATCTGCTCTTATTGTGATTTGCAAACAGAATAGCCCAGCCCGACGGCTCAGACCAGAAGAGCGGCACTTGAATTCAACAAGCCAGAAAGATGGGCAACAAGCCGCTCAGGTCACCAGCAGCCGCAACCCCTGCGTCACGTCTGAGCGTACCGCCAACCGCAACCCTGGCTCATCCCCAGCTTTGAGTGCTGCAATGATCAGGCGGTGATAATGCGGCGGCTCAGTGCGCCGCAAACGGCCATAAAGTGCACGCATCGTCGGGCCCAGTTGCAGCCAGACGGTCTCAGCCATGGCCAGCATCGCCGGGGCTTGCGCGCGCAGATAAAGTGTGCGGTGAAACTCTAGATTTGAACGGATATATCCAACTGCATCGCGTTTCGTGACCATCTCAGCCACGGTCATGTTGATGCTTTGCAACCGTTCAATCAGCGCCATATGCGCACGTGGCAGGGCGCGGCTGGCCAGTTCAACCTCAAGCAGCGCACGCAGCGCGGCCAGCTCTTCGATCCGGTCCCGGGTCAGCTCAGGTGTTGCTACGCGCCCCGAAGAGGACAGAGACAGCGCACCCTCTGCCGCCAGCCGCCGCACAGCTTCGCGCGCCGGGGTCATCGACACGCCAAATTCTTTGCCGATACCGCGCAGAGTCAGAGCCTGCCCCGGCGCCATCTCGCCATGCATGATACGGGATCTCAGGGCACGATACACGCGATCATGCGTGGCGGTGTGAGACTCGGCGGTGCGTGTGGTCAACATGGGTTTATGTGATCACAAATCATCGCGACGTCAAGCAGCCGGGTCAAAGCGATAGCGGTGAAGCGCTGCCCCGTTGTCGCGCAGCCAGCGGCGGGGCTCTTTATACGGGCCAAAGATCCGTTCAACCTGCGTCCAGAAGGCAGGCGAGTGATTCATCTCGACCAAATGCGCCACCTCATGTGCGGCCACGTAGTGCAACACCTCTGGGGGCGCAAGGATCAGGCGCCATGAAAACATCAACGCACCCGCAGAACTGCAGGACCCCCAGCGCGAGCGCGTATCGCGCAGCGTAATGCTGCTATACGGACGACCCAGCATCGCAGCATAGTCATCACAAGCCCCGGTCAACCGATCACGGGCCAGTTCTTTGAGGAACCGCGCGAGCCGTCGCGCTTCTGCCCCGGATGGAACACCGATCTCGTCGCGGTGCAGCAGGACCCGTCGACCCTGGGCGGGAACGATTCGCCGCATTTTACCCTCGATTGAAATGGATTGGCCGAACTCTACAGTTTCCGCATCTGGTCGATCCTGAAGATGACCGCGAATCCAATCCTCTTTCTGATGTGCAAAATCCAAGGCCTCGGTCTCGGCGACCCCTGTCGGATAGGTGAGTGTAACCCGCCCGTCCAGTTGAGAAATCCGCAAACTGATCCGTCGCGCCCGCGCAGATTTTCGCAACGTCAGCGGTACCGGGGGCGTTCCCGGCAATGCGTGTCGCCCCATGGGTCGATCTCCTTAGCGCAAAGGCTTTGACAGTGCCCGCCGCTTGTGGCAGGTGACCTGAATCATCGATGAGATTCACCTGATATCAAGGGGATTTGATATGCCCAAGGAAGAATGGGGCGTAAAGCGTGTCTGCCCGACCACCGGCAAACGCTTTTATGACCTGAACAAGAACCCGATCGTCAGCCCCTATACCGGCGAGATCGTTGAATTGGAAACCGGCAAGAGCCGGATGATCGCAGCAGACGCCGAAGACGCAGCATCGGTCAAAGCACGCGAGGCTTCGTCGGATGAAGAGATCGTTCTGGACGATGACGATAGCGTAGATGTCGAACTGGACGACGATCTACTGGACGACGAAGACGACAGCGATAACGTGCCTCTGGACGATATCAAGGACATGTCGTCAGAAGACGAAAACTAATGGTTTCCGGGGCGGCTCGTGCCGCCTCGTCCAACCTGCGTTGCCGACGCGAACTTTTTCGCCGAATTCAATTTTAATACTTGAACTCGTGTGCGCCGTCTCATAAATGTCCGGCCACCGCTTCGGCGGTACCTGTATGGGGCCTTAGCTCAGTTGGGAGAGCGCTTGCATGGCATGCAAGAGGTCAGGGGTTCGACTCCCCTAGGCTCCACCAAATCCTAACAGAACAACTAGATAGCAAGCATTAGAGCGGTGTGACACACAGGTGTGACACAAAATGAAGCTGCATGCGTATCTCTCACTGTCCCGACATGGCATCTACTACTTTCGTTGGCCACTACCCGACACAAGACCAAAACCCCACACCAGACCAAACACCACACGTAAGACCCTTCGGGTGTCATTGCGTACGAGATGCCCTAAAGAGGCTGGAACTCTGGCACGGCGTCTTGCAGTGTGCGGCGACACAATAACAAGGCACATAGAAGTATCGGGCATGAACCACGGCGAACTGCGCACAAAGGTGCATGAGCACTTCACGGAAGTACTAAAGAAGGCAAAGGCACGTAGGGATGAACTCGGCCCCTATTCCGAGCTAGAGAAGGAACGCATCGCCGACACCATCCGCCACCATGAAGCGGGCAATGAAGACTACTGGGACCTGCTTGGCAGAGACTACGCCCGCTCAGAACTTGATAAGTTTTGTAACGGCGCGGGGGTTGAGCAGCCCAAGACGCGCGAAGACGCCTTTCTGATTTTAGGTGAAATTAAGAAAGCTCAGTTGGCACTGGCCAATGCTTTACTGGAACACGATAAGACTTTTGAGAAATACGATTTTGGCACGCAGCTCAGCACGCTTGTGAACGCCCCAGAGAGCGGTCAGCCTAGTTCCGGCACTGTCCCAGCTAAAGTTGCGAAGAAGCCCACAGACGCGCTTTCCAGTCCGCTCCTATCGATCCTGTTTGCTGAGAGAAAAGCTGAGGCGGAACAGACGAGCCAATGGTCAGACAAGCTGCTGAACGACTATCAGGCTTGGACAGACCTCTTCATAGAGTTGCAAGGCGACCGTCCGGTTCTAGACTACAAAAAACCGGACGCACGCGACTTTAAGAATGTCCTGATCGAGCTTCCAAGCAACAGGAATAAACTACCGCAAACAATTGGCCTAACGCCTAAGGAAGCCATACAAGCAGCTAAAGACCACGGTCTGCCAACGCTATCCGTAAGTACAGTCAACAAGGCCTTGGGAAGGCTGCAAGGAATATGGAATTGGGCGGACAAACAGTTGGACGAAGAGGTCGCAGACATCTTTGGACCGATGAAGATAGCTGACAACAACAACGCCAGAAACCAACATGACCCGTTTAGCAAAGAGCAACTGCAAGACATCTTCAACAGCCCACTGTACACCGGATGCAAGTCTAAGCGGTTCCGCAGTGAGGCGGGAGATACAGACCTGAGCGAAACCAGTTGGTATTGGCTTCCACTACTGGGCCTATGGACAGGCGCACGACTAAATGAATTGTGCCAGTTGCGCGTTGACGACATTGACCAAGAAGAGGGCGTACCCCTAATTCGGATACAAGAAGGCGACGAAGACCAACGCGTCAAGTTCGGCAAAAGCAGACTTATTCCCATACACCCCGAGTTAGTCCGGCTTGGCTTCCTCCGCTTCGTACAGGCTCGGCGACAGACAGGCTACGAGCGGATATTCCCTGAACTAAAGTTGGGAGCGACAGGCTACTACTCAGATCAAGCCAGCAAAGACTTTAACCGCTACATCGACAGAATTGGCGCGAAGACGGCCAAGACCTCTTTCCACTCCTTCCGCCATAACTTCAAAGATGCTTGCCGTCATGCTGGTGTACAACCTGACATCAATGACATCCTCTTGGGTCATGCGCTGCCCGGTATGGCGGGGCGCTATGGCGACGGCAGCGTACCTTTGCCGGTTCTGTACGAAGCCATCTGCAAAGTCGCGCACAGAGAGTTGTTTTTAGAGCACATCAAAGGGTATCGCTAACTTGGGTGGTGGGGGGCCAATTGATGGATGTCATTCCATATTGCATCCAGACGTAACATAGTGTTGTCACTGCTAAACAACTGGAAGACGAGGGAAGCAGTGGAATACGATGAAGCCACCGTTCGGTTCAATCAAATTTTCCATCCCGGACTGATGGAAGAAAACATGGCTGTAGTCGCTGAGAACAAGAGGTTCGTTTACTACACGTCTGCCGATACTGCGATGAAGGTTCTGCGTAACCAAGAACTGTGGTTCAGAAACGCGACGGCTATGAACGACTTCTCGGAGATATCATATGGACTACACTTAATCCGAGCCGTTTTCTCCGGGCCTGAAGGCCAAAGGTTCCGAGAGGCCGTTGAGGACATTTTTCCGGGCACCATTGAAAAAGCCGACGAGCTTCTTGCCGGCTGGGAGCGTGACTGGCAGTTTGAAACGTACATCGCATGTGTTTCACTCCACAATCCAGAAGAAGACAAGCGGGGGCGGCTTTCAATGTGGCGCGCCTACGGGGATACCGCGCTTGTCGTAAAAAACACGCCTTTGACCGCAATTACCGACCTGCTGGCCGTATACTCAATTCCAGTATTGTATTTATCCGAGGAAGACCTGACCGCACACCTTGCATTGATAACAAATGGTATTCTGATCAATCGGAAATACTTGCAGGGTTTAGGGCAGGAAAAACTGGTGGCCTACATTCACAATATGCTGTTTCGTTTCGCAATTGCGACGAAGCACCCTGGCTTCCGGGAAGAGAAGGAGTGGAGACTGTTCTATCGCCCAACAGAAGCGAAAAGTCCTGGTATGACCGAAGAGATTGTTGTCCTTAACGGCGTGCCCCAGAAAGTTTACAAGCTAAGATTGGCGAACGACCCAGAGAATGGTTTGCATGGTGCAGACATTCCTTCACTTCTAGATCGAGTTATAGTTGGGCCTACAGAGTTTCCTTATGTAAGCCATGGTGCATTCGTAGAAGTGCTTGAGGGTTTAGGTGTTCCGGAAGCTCACTCGAAAGTCATCTTGTCCGACATTCCTCTCCGCGTCGGTTGAGCGGGCCGCTAGCAGTGAGTATATTTCATCGAATTTCCAAACTTCTGGCGAATTTTTTCGAGCCCGTATCTATCGTATTCTTTAGGCAAGTTCCCCCATAGGGCACGGCAACTGACGCTTGATCGACTTAGGCGTGACTGGGATGTATCTCTAGGCCCTGCCCCAGAGACACGACTGACGCATACGCAAATTGTGTCTCACATATATTGACTTTGCCTTTTGCGACAGTATGTGTCTCAATATCTAAAACCTTGAGAGACGGAACAGATCATGCTTGTTGGCTATGCTAGGACTTCCACTTTGGATCAAACGGCTGGGCTTGATGCTCAACTACGGGAACTGAAAAAGGCCGGGTGCGAGAAGGTATTCACCGAGCAGGTATCCTCAGTGGATGTGAGAGCGCGTGAGAAGCTCGCAGAAGCACTGAACTTCATCCGGGAAGGCGATCACCTAATAGTCACCAAACTGGACCGTCTGGCGCGCTCCATGGCTCACCTGATGGAAATCCGCAGCCAGCTTGATGTCGTTGGCGCACACTTAACGATCTTGGGGTTAAGTCTCGACACTTCTACGGCCCAAGGGAAGCTGATGTTGAACCTGTTGGGAAGCGTTGCCGAGTTTGAGCGTGAGATTATGCTGGAACGTCAGCGTGAAGGAATTGCCAAGGCCAAAGCCGCCGGAAAGTACAAGGGGCGCAAACCAACTGCGTTGGCAAAGTCGGACGAGGTACTTGCTCTGGCAGGTAAAGGCGTCGGTGCTACCAAGATCGCTAAACACCTCGAAATCAGCCGCGCATCGGTATACCGGATACTCAATGCAGGCCAAAGCTGACCGCTGCTACCCCATTTGTTGGAGGACACGAGGGGTGTATATCCGTCCCTGAACAAATGTACGCTTGTGCCGGGTCATCTATCTTCTTTGTAATTCATGTGCAAAAATGTGTATCTAGGCTTACCCCTCCCTCATTTGAGTAATAAACCGGTTAGACAGATGCAAAAAACGTCATCTGTCTGCCGCTGCACGGTTAGTTATAGATTGCATTTACCGAATGTGTGATCTGTCTGCCGCTGCACGGTTATGTATTAGATTATACACAAGATTGAATACCAGTATGTACCAATGCGGTATGATATACCTGATACGAACACATAGATTGTGAACATAGGTCACTATCATAGTTGATACACATAGTATGCCTACCGGGTGTATATACCGAGTATAATACTCCATGGTTAGTAGCTGGATAGTATACCCTAAATATATAAATAGATGTATATACATAGTAAATCTAATAATATGATGCATAGTATATGAACACTTATTGTATATACCTAGTATAGCAAATAAATATCTATACACAGCACCTTGGTGCAAATCACCTGTATAGTTAGCAGTGGTAAACCACCCAATTGATATACTTGGTATATGCAATAGATGAGCAGATAGCTTATCTATCTGTTTTAAATATCTTCCGGCCTGCCCGCATGAAAACTTGTAGGCTTAGCAAAAGCAAGACTAGGGAGCTGTATAGTGTTAACTGACTATGCCAGAAAGGACGAAGCAAAAGAGATAGGAGCCAATCGGATACTCGGGACTTCCAGAGCGTCCTGATCTCAATTCCGGCAGAAGGAGCAAGTTACCCCAATCAATCGGCCTGCCTGCCCTAGTCCCTTTCGCGTAATTCCCCAATAAGTTTGACGGAATGGTCTTCAAGGCTCGATGGCCCTCGGCGTTCTGTATGTCACTCATCCTCTTCGTCGTTGTCGTCTGCCTGATGTGTACTAAGCCGCTCTGACAGTGTTTGTCCGTCTAGCCCCCAGTATTGCCAACCGTTGACAGACTTCCACGTGTAACCCTCACGGTGCAGCAAGATCAGTGCAGCTTTACTGACACTCATCGGTTCGCCTTCGAATAGTATCTTCTTCGGTGCCACGACTGTAGCAGTGATGCTGTCGTCGCCGGAATATGTAAGCACATCACCGACTTTCACACCTGCATTGTCGAACACATAGTTACGCTTCTTTGACACCGCTTTCGATAGGGCCTCGATGCCTGTGTCGTCCTCTGCGATATCATCCTTAGGTGTGACGTCTTTGCCGCCAGTCAATTTCATGGCGGCAATCACGCGCTGTGGATCGATCTTAAAGAACTCGCGGTTTGGACGAGTACGATGGTCTGCGAAGGCCTGGTGTAGAAGTCTTTCTGCTTCAGCTTCATTCGGAACATCCACCGCATACACACAACGAAACGGTAAAGGAACGCTGGTATTGTCCAATTGCCGGAGCCGTTGAGTGAGGTCGATAGTCCTTCCGATCTTCACATAGCCGTCCAAAGCCGGATTAGTCAGCACATATACTATTGGCACCGTTGAGGCTCTCTATTTGTTTTGATTGCGCGCGACTTGCTTGGCTTCATATTGCTCCCAGACATTCATTCGTCCCTTTTGCCGAGCGTCAGCCAGCCACAACTTCTTTCTTGCATCAGGTAGTTCAAGCGCGCTGTACTTACCACCTGAGAATTTAGGCCAATCTATTGCCATCCCGAGTTTGACCATTTCCGCAGACAGGTCGCGCCCATCTTCAAGGTAGCACTTTGCCACCGTACGACCGTGGGTATCCTCAGCAGTAACCACTGCCCTCACCTTTTGCCCCTTACAAAGGGATACCAAAGCCCACTTGGCCTTCTTGCCGTACGGGTGGTTAATCTCAGGTGCATCTACGCCAAACAAGCGCACTTGTGTTTTCTGTATTTTTATCGTGTCGCCGTCCACAACATATGCTGAGCCTTCCAGTACCTTTTCTTTGGGTTCTGCTACGGCACTGCCAGCATCGAAACGCGGGGGCTGCTGAACGACTTGCGGGCGGGATGCACCCAATCTCGGCTTCAAGTCCGAAGTTGTTTGATAGGTCGGCTTAGTGTTTCTGTCGGGCTGGCGTTTGCTAAGCATAACGAACAGCACAACTACCCCTACAATGATGAGCAGTATCAATACTTCCACAGGATCGGGCCTTGTTAATTGTTTAGTTCAAAACAAATGCACAGAAGTCCGCAAACACACTGCACGTTATGGTTGATACTGGTGTGAGTGAGAGGTTTTATCCAGTGGAAAATGGCCTAAATCACGACTTGAACATCCGCCTTGGACCCAAGGCATAACTGGTCGCTACAAAATACCTCGTGTACCAACGTTGTAATGTGTCTTCCTCTGCATTAGCGTCCCGAACCATGGTCATAAGGCGATACTCCCGTGTTCTGCTAGTCAGCGTTCTGGTCATACTGACCGGGTTTGGCACCATTGCTCAGGCCCTATCAATTGGCTGCATCGGCCACCACTGTGAAGGCCAAATGCAATCGGCGACACACACTGTCGAAGCAATGAGCAGTGGCGATATCACAACCTCAACTACCCACCATGACCCGGACAGTTCAGGAACCGGGGATTGTAATCCCGCTTTCTGTCAAGCAGTTGTATTGTTGTCCCAGAACCATGAAGCCGAGCAGGATCAACTAGATATTGACCCCGAGTTCCAGAGTAGAGCCCAAGCCAAGCTGAATGAACCAGACAGCCCTTACAGGCCCCCTGACCTTTAAAGCAGCGTAAATCCTTGCGGACGTAAGCGAACGGCACGTGCGGCTGTTCGCGATGTTTCGCAGCGTTACCAGCTTCCAGAATGTCAGGACTAATCCATGAAAAAAAGATACCTACTAGTCGGCGTATGCACCGTCGCTGCCGTCGCCGCTTTCATAACTCTTCGGCCCGGTTCAATCGAAGAGGCCGCACCACAGGAACCACTTGAAGGCGATGCTATGGTCGCAATTCAGATGCCGCCCATCGAGGGTAATGCCGCAATCGGCCAGCGTGTCTTTGAGGTCTCCTGCGCCTCTTGCCACGGTGGCAATGCGGTCGGTGTAGAAGGCGCAGGACCGCCTCTGATCCACAAAATATACGAACCCAGCCACCATGCTGATGAAGCCTTTCAGAGAGCTGTTTCACAAGGTGTAAGAAGCCACCATTGGCAGTTTGGCGACATGCCGCCCGTGGAAGGTCTGACGCGAGGTGACGTTGCTATGGTGATCGCGTACATTCGTGAAGTTCAACGTGCCAACGGGATAAATTGAGGACAGCACCATGAAAAAGTTCATAACGCTCGCACTCATGGCTGCTCTTCCCAGCGGCGTACTGGCGCATTCCAAGGTCGAAGAAACAACCCCTGCCGACGGAGTTACAATATCCACTGTGCCCGCTGAAATTGGCCTCAACTTCTCTAAGAGCATTCGGCTGACACTGATAGAAATGGCCCATGAAGAACACTCGGCAATAAGCCTAGAATTGGGCGACCAGACAAGTTTTGGTCAGGAGTTCACGTTCCCACTTCCGAGCAATGGAACGGGCACCTATGTCATCGAATGGCGAGGCTTAGGTGAAGACGGCCATGCGATGCAGGGCGATTTTTCCTTTACCGTGGAATGAGCATGCCAGACATTTGGGGTATTGCCGCAGTTCTCGCAAAGCTAGGGCTCTACATCGGCTTTGCGGGCTCCACCGGGCTTATGATTGTTAGCTGCCTCTATTCCAGCTTTGTCGCACCGGTACACCGAGTGATGAAGCGCCAAGCTAGGGCCTTAGCGTGCTTTGCATTCGCCGCAACGGTAGTTGGCTTCATGCTTCGTGGAGCCGCCTTAACGGGCGGAGTTGACGGCATGGTAGACCCGGAGATGCTTGGTTTACTTTGGCAGACCCCCGTAGGCGACGTACTAGTTTTCCGGCTTGTCGGCGCTGCATTGATCCTTGTGGGATTATCTATTTCTCGATTTGGCCACTGGATCGAGCTCGTGGGTGGTACATTGGCTATGTGGTCCTTTGTGCAGATAGGGCACGTGCCGGAACTAGAGAGTGTTGGCGTCCAACTCTTGCTCCTATTGCACCTGCTATGTGTAGCCTTCTGGGTCGGCATCTTTAGCCCGCTACGGAGTATGGCTCTAATGCCTGAACACCTGACTAATGCAGCTGAACTAGGGCATAGGTTTGGGCAAGCTGCTACATTGGTTGTGCCAACTTTAATCGTAGCAGGTCTCTGGATGGCTTGGTTGCTTGTTGGCAATCTCCATGGGCTCTTGTTCACTGGCTACGGGCAAGCACTGTTGTTTAAAGTGTTTCTTGTCTCGCTGCTGTTGATCCTCGCCGCTGCGAACAAGCTCCGATTTGTTCCGGCGATGCAAAGTGGAGATGCAATGGCCGCTCAACGCCTAGCCCGATCCATCGAGGTTGAGGCAATAGTCGTATTAGCGGTTCTGGCGACAACGGCGACACTCACGAGCGTTCTAACGCTTCCGAATTGAGGTAGATAGGTAGAGATGAACAAACACCTTTGCGCGCTCGCTATATGCAGCATTGGCACTAGCGTCGCTGCAGATCATGAGTTGTTAGATAGAAACCTAGCGAATGGACAGGAACTCTACACAGAGCATTGTGCCTCATGCCATGGAGTTAATCTGGAAGGCCAACCCAACTGGCAAACACCC
Organism: uncultured Ruegeria sp.; assembly: GCF_947500045.1. Taxonomy (GTDB): domain Bacteria; phylum Pseudomonadota; class Alphaproteobacteria; order Rhodobacterales; family Rhodobacteraceae; genus Ruegeria. The sequence continues at coordinate 259,140 of NZ_CANMQQ010000004.1, forward strand.
AATGATGACGGAGTGTTACCTGCACCACCACACGACGTGACAGGGCACACATGGCACCATGATAACCAGCTACTGTTCGAGTACACCAAACTAGGTGGTGCAAACGCATTGGCAGCACGCGGTATTGAAGACTTCAACAGTGGCATGCCGGGCTTTGAGGGCACTTTGACTAACGAAGACATATGGGACGTGCTGGCCTACATACGCTCCACTTGGCCCGACGATGTTCAGCAAATGCAGGCCAGTCGCAACCTTCCGCACCAGTAGAAGACAGTAGTCTGGTGTAGGTGTGGGTATGCAGAGTTCGACGCAGCATGTTGCACACTTCAAAGTGTGACACTAAGGTGAGACACAGTACAAACCAACACACTACAATAGTGTTTACTATCAGTATATTAGGTGTTCGACGGCGTTTCCCCTAGGCTCCACCAAATCCTCTCAGTGATCCGCTATCCATATTTGTTCCTGTTCGACAGAGGAAGCTACCTTTGGGTTCGAACCGGCCCATTTTTCAGATCTTAGAACACGAGAAAATCTCATGCCGAACCTCCAGCAAAGTTGAGAATTTTGGTTCAATGGCAGAACAAGACGTGCGCATTTTTGTTGTCAGTAGTTCCGCTTGATGAGCTGAGTCGCTACGATAGTGAATGAGGCAACAGGCAGGTTAACATGATGCGCAGTGCAATCTTCTTACCCGTAGCGGCATTTTTCTTGGGCGCCTTTGTCCAAGCTGAACCTACGGCGGCGGCTTCTCTTGGACGATACGAGGTTTTTGGCGTTGAAGATGGGGGCATGCTGAAATTGCGTGCAGGGCCTGGAACAGGTTTCAACGTGATCGTGGGTCTTCCAAATGGAACCGCTTTGCGAGTTCACAGTTGCGAGCAGACCGGCGGCACACGTTGGTGCCGCGTGTCCTTGCAACGCGCACGTGGGCTAAAGGGATATGTCTCGTGGGCATATTTGCGAAAAGTCTGACTTAATACTGGTTAGCGTCGCCGTTTTGGTCGCACCCACAAAATGACGACGCAACACCACCTCAGAACAACTGCAAATCCTTCGCACCGCTTTGAATTTCCGCAAAGTTCGGCATGTTCTGGACAACCAAAGGTGCGTTTGGCGCGCCCGGCATTGCCACTGTTGGCTGGGCCGCCACCGCCTTGCCAAAGGCCGGTTTCTCCAACTCTCCTCGGATGTCGCGTAGCAACGTTTTATGATCCGGCATTGCCTTAAGTATATGCGCAAGGTCCACTTTTGCGCCCTTCCACCACTGGAACCAGATCGGTTTCTTCAACGGCCGGATACGATCTCGGATACCAGTGCCATAGCCTGTGTCATAGACCTGCTTGCCCAGAAGGACCGTCTGGTAGACGCGGAAATTAAATAGGGTTGCGAACTCGATATCGTGTTCCATCGGCAGGCGGTGTTGCCACAGCTCCAAGTTCTCGGCCAGCCGATCCGGTATCTTCATTTCGGTGCGCGCATCGATCCAGTATTGATCATCCGTTCGGTTGCCCAATCGGTAGTGCAGGCAGATGAAATCCAACACCTCATCATAGAGCTTGTTCATCTGCTGGTTATATCTGTTGCGCAGTGAAGGCTCGATATCTCGTGTGGGAAGATGCTCGGCGAACCAGCGTATCGCATGATCTATCATATGGATCGCGGTGCTTTCCAATGGCTCAATAAACCCGCCTGAGAGCCCAATCGCCACACAGTTCTTGACCCACGCATTGCGCACGCGCCCGATGCGCATCGGAATGACGCGCGGCGTTAATCCCTTGCCGCTATCACCCAACCATTCAAGGTATTCGTCTGCAGCCTGATCATCGGTGCGATGCGCGGACGAATACACATAGCCCGTTCCCACCCGGTTATAGAGCGGCACCCGCCATGTCCAACCTGCGCCAAGAGCGGTTGACCGTGTGACGCTTTCAATCTTCTCTGGATCAGGATGTTCGATCTGCAACGCCATGGCGCGATCGTTTGGCAGATATTCCGAATAGTCCATAAATGGCTCACCAAGAGCCTTGTTGATGATCAAACCCCGGAACCCTGTGCAATCTATGACCATCTCAATGTCATGACGGCCTTTGCGTTCCAGCATCAGATGGCTGACATTGCCCTGTTCATCCAACTCAACCGATTGCACCTCATCCTGGATATGCTCAACACCGCGCTTGGCGCAAACCTTGGTTAGCATACCCGCGAACTTCACTGCATCCAGATGATAAGCATAGCCAAATCGTTGTTCAAATTCAGGCTGACCCAATTGCCGCGCGCCCTTACACAGGCGGGCTAGATCGTCATGCGGCGAGATGGATTGCGTAAAATCCCGATCCCCGTTGCCGAATCGCAGGAAATACTCGGCGGCCTCCAACCCCTCCAACATCTGGCCGTGGGCAAATGGATTTACATAATCGATGCGATTGCCCTTGGCGTCCTTGTTCCAATTGCAGAACTTCACACCTAGTTTGAATGAGGCGTTGGTCTCGCGGAAGAAATCCCGCTCTGAAATACCGGCCTGGCGGAGCGTAACAGGCATGCGTGGCACAGTGGCTTCGCCCACACCCACAGTCGAGATATTGGGGCTTTCGATCAGACATATACGCGGTCGATCCTTTGGCGCCGACGTGCGCGAAAACACCATATCCAGGATTAAAGCGGTCATCCATCCTGCTGTACCACCACCTACGATGGTGATTTTACGCAAACGATTATTCATGTTTCTCTGTCCCTGTTGGCTCGGGGGAATGTACCGCTGTTTCCTCTTTTTTTGAGGATTATCTACCAGCGTTCCCTATTGGCTTAAGAGAAACATAACAGCTTTCCAGCGTTCAGCTAGAATTTATGACGCAACGAAGCTACATGCACGTCTGCATATCGATCACACAACCGCAAAACATTGTAGGGGCGCTCATAACGCTGCATCCTCGCCATTGATATTACTCACAAAAATTGAAGACTTTCGCCCATAATATTGCGCGCCTTTTGCGCATAAGTTTGCACGATTTGCCCATAACATTGCGCTGTTCGAGAAACGCGTTCAATTAATGGTAGTCACCGCACATCTTCTTCAACTAAAACCGGGCGCCTCTCAATCAAGAGTGCATTCTGATTGGAAATATTCAACCCTGATCATAGGGAAGCAGTTCACTCGCAGGCTTGTGTTAGAACCCGGCTTCAAGAAAGGGTATTGCTGTGCCCGCGAAGTGAGCGCGTCCAAATCGGCGCGCTCACTCTATTTGGTATTGCCTGTCACTACGGAGGCTAGAGCGATGTATTACTCTGCGGCAACCGCTTCCTCTGCTAGTGCCGGGTAATCGGTGTACCCTTTTTCATTGCCGCCGTAGAGGGTAGTTGGATCGAGCTCATTCAGAGCGGCGCCTTTCTCCAACCGGTTGACAAGATCAGGGTTGGAAATAAACGGCCGGCCAAAGGCCACCAGATCGACGGCTCCGGTTTCAACCGCTTCAACCGCCATTTCCCGGTCATATGCGTTGTTGCCCATTTTCGCACCGTCAAACAATTCATAGAGCGCCTTCAGATCGCCACCTTCCGGAATATCGCGCGGGCCGCCGGTCTGTCCCTCCACGAGATGGAGATAGGCCAGCCCATAGCCATTCAGCAATTTGACCGCATGGGTGAATGTCGCCTGCGGGTCGCTGTCGGAGATGTTGTTGGCGTCCGAGAATGGGCTGAGGCGGACACCAACGCGGTCGGCGCCCCAGACATCGGCAACCACGTCCATGACCTCTTTCAGGAACCGTGCTCTATTCTCGACAGGACCGCCGTATTCGTCTTCACGCTTGTTGGATTCGTCCCGCAGGAACTGATCGATAAGGTATCCGTTGGCTGCGTGGACCTCGACACCGTCGAAACCGGCTTTCTTGGCGTTTTCCGCAGCCCTCCGGTAGTCGGCGACAATGCCAGCAATTTCTTCGATGCCCAGAGCCCGCGGCTCAGATGTTTCAACAAACTGCTCACCATCAAAGGTCTTGGCCTTAGCGCCAATTGCGGATGGTGCAACAGGGGCGCCACCATCCTGCTGCAAGCTGTAGTGCGAAATCCGGCCCACGTGCCAAAGCTGGATTACAATCTTCCCGTCCTTGGCATGGACGGCCTCAGTCACTTTTTTCCAGCCGTCAACCTGTGCTTGTGAATAAATGCCCGGGGTCCAGGCATAGCCTTTGCCTTGAGGCGAGATTTGCGAAGCTTCCGTGATGATCAGACCAGCACCCGCCCGCTGTGCGTAGTATTTGGCCTGCAATTCATGGACGCTGTCATCCTCGGCTCTTGCCCGGTTGCGGGTCAGTGGCGCCATGACAATGCGGTTTTTCAGCTCGATTGCACCAGCTTTGATGCCGGAGAACAGTTTTTCATCAGCCATTGCTGCTTCCTTCTTTCGTTTACTTCGTTCAGATATTTTTGGACTATTTGGTCCAAATTTAAGGTCGCGGTCTCTTGTTGGAACTTTTGTTACGTTTCATGCCCTTATTTTTAGGGGAGGACTTAAGGCGAAATCACCAACCGGACTTGTTTCAGGGTTTGCGATATCTGCTCATCGGGAACGCCTGCCTTGCGTAGAGCCAGCGTGCCGATTGCAAGAGAGGCATAGGCGCGTGCCTTGTCGAGGGCCTGACCCGGATCTGAAGGCTCAAGCGCTCCCGCAATAATCTCGTCAATACTCTCCAAATGCTGTCGCCCGAGAGCCGCCACTTCATCATCATGCGGGGCAAGTTCCGTAAGGCAATTGATCAGCATGCAACCGTCACGACCGCCTTGCGGGTTCGCCAAAGCTTCCATTATCGCACCAACGGGGTCATTTCCGCCCGCATCTGCAACGTCACGCAGATTTTTCAAACCTCGCCTTGAATAGTGCCTGAGGGCTTTGTGAAATAAAGTCTGCTTGTTGACGAACGTTCCATAGAAGCTGGACCGGCTCAATCCCATGGCCTTGGTCAGATCATCCACAGATGCCGTCTCGTAGCCCTTGTGCCAAAAAACGCACAAGGCTTTTTCCAAAGCCTCAGCCTCGTCAAAGGCACGAGGTCTACCCGGACCTGCGGGTGATTTGATGTCGCCATTTGGGAGAGTTTTTTTGCTCATGCGCATGATTTGGAATGATTGGTCCAGAAATTCAAGGCGGCGGTGAGAAATTTTTGGAATGGTCAGTCCGTATTGTGATCAGAGAAAGGAATTTAGGTCGGTAGAAATACAAAACCTCCCCGTCGCGCATGGTGTCACGCCAATCTTAGGATCGAACCATTTGTCTATTTGCGGGAGTGTCAGAAGAAGAGGATCGTGATCGTAGAAAGGAGAGGCCACCTTCGGCACTAGTTTCCAACAATGGACAGAGTGACTGGCGGCTTTGTCCAATGCGTTGATGTTGATCACTCACAAACCAGAGATTGGTTCGGTAGATCCATGGCCAATGCCCTCAACTTGTGAGGATTACTACCCCAATGTGTAACAAAGCCACGAATTCAGAACTGGTTTTAGGAGCATCAGAACGGCGGGCCATCGTAAGCAAACCAACAATAATTTCAGCGCGCTAGATAAAAAAGCCAGATTAGCTGAAGTTTAATTTGCCCAATGTGAACTTCTTAACTTTGGCTAGAATATTTTTTTGGCAGTATCGTTTCATGAGTTGTTAGTGAGTTCAGTGAGTAAGTAGATGTATTTGCACAAATTCGAGGGACATTGTTGCGCGGTCAATGACATCCGGATGGATGATTTTGCGCGTGAGTATCCGTTGCTGGACGATGCCGGTGTACACGCACAATGGCAGAAGGGCTCCTGGCAGATCACGCGGATAGCCGACATCTGGACACGAACTGGGAAGGTACTTTCTTTGCCTTACAATGGGGCCAACGCCTATCCATCTTTCCAGTTTGCTGAGGATGGAACCCCGCTTCCTTTGATGGAAAAAGTGTTGAAAGCCCTGCCACGTGAAATGACCCCGTGGCAATGCGCGTTCTGGTTAACCTCACCCAAATTGGAACTCGGAGGAGAAAGCCCAGCAAATCGCATTCCAACCGGCGATGACTGCATAGTCGATATCGCAGTCGAAGCTGGTGGTCTGATAGCAGTTTAGTGTTAGCTTTTGGTCACTCATACGTCGTACAGCATCTGGCAAAATCGTGTCTCTCCTGCTTTTTCTACCTCCGGCAGGAATAGCGAGATCAGGGCACTCAAATGTCCATTTTCTTCTGAGGGTTCAGTCGCAATACCAAGCAGTCCAACCATAGATATGATTGGCTAAAAGCATACTGAAATACGGGTCATATCTAGGTCTTCGCATATCGATACCCGTTGGAGAAAACCCCACCGACAAGTACAGCTGCTCCGCAAATATGTTATCTGCCGCTACGCGTAGCCGAAACTCAACAAACTCGGTTTCTGCATATTTCTGTCAAACAGACTTCACCGTTCAAACACAGCCATCATCTGCCTGCGCAATCGCGCCAGATCCTCATCCACACTAGCGGCAGGATCGCACGCGAATGTTGGCAATGCCTCCACACGGATCGTCCCGCTGCGCGGTAAATGTTTGCCGCGTGGAAGTAGACTATCGCTGTCGTGGATGACAATAGGGGTGATCGTACGGCCGGTTTCTCGGGCGACTAAGACAGCACCCGCTTTAAAGTCCCCTAGCGATTCTGTTTTGGCTCGGGTGCCTTCTGGGAATAGCACGATGGAACAGCGGGCAGGCATTTCCCTGACAGCCTTTATCAGCGTATCCATGGCCGTTGAACCGGAGTCCCGGTTGATAGGGACGAGGCCCGCTCCATCAAAACCAGTGCGCAGGAGTTTGCTGTTCCAGAACTCTGCCTTCGCCGCGAAAGTGAACCATTTGGTGTCGGGCACCACATGCATAAGACAGAAGCCATCAAGATGGCTACGGTGGTTGACCACGATGATGCTGTTGTTGTCGGCGGCGAGGGCATTCTTTTCCTCAGGACGCATCTCGACGCGGATGCTGAGGAGCCACAGCAGGCGTGAACATGACCGTTTCACAAGGCGCCAATACCAACCCCGAAACCCTCTGCGCCGAACGCAAAGAAGAGGGGCAAAGGCCACGAAGAGGAAATAAAACAGGCCGATAAGAACCAGTATAGCGCGCTTGATAAGGCGTATCGGCAAAGGGTCGATGGCGCGAGTGGCGCGGTCTTGTCCGTCAGGTGAAAGGGGCATGACGTCCTCTAATAGGGCCTGTGGCAGGTGCGTGAGCCGTGAATAAAGGCCACCGGAGATCCTCCGGCAGCGCTTTGACATGCGCAACTTGCGAAGGAAGACAGCCACCGCACACCTCTCTATCTGTCGAAGCCAGTATCAGATCAATGAGAAAAGACGGCGTAGGGGAATGTATCTTGGTGCTTCAGTGTGACTTGAGTACCAACTGACCGGCCTTGGCATAGAATATCAGTAAGAGCCCTGAGCCGTCATTGCTGATCCAACAGAGTGCTGCGTACGCATTCGGCAGGTCTACCCCCAAAGCGGACCTTAGGTAGCAAATTTTTGGTTAATCATGTTTCGGAGCGGTGCCCCAAAATGTTTCCGACTTTTGCTCTGTACTGTTGCGTTCGGCTTGGATCTCGTTGCAAATGCTGAGTGAAATTCGGCTTCATAATGCACGGATAGGGATAGAATGGACAACTCCGAAGAAATGTCTCCAGGTTTGAGCGCAAAGCTGCGGAATGCTTCGGCTAACGGTACTGAGACGATATCAATCCGCTCATTTGAATGGGGCAAGTTGACGATATTCCCGGAAGAGCTCGGTGAGTTGGAAAGCGTAAAATCCCTTACAATTCACAGCCCCACCCTTAAGAATATCAGTGCTATAGTTGGAATGAAGCAACTTACAAGCTTAACCATGCAGTATGGGAAGCTGGACGACCTTTCATTGCTCAACGAACTGCCAAACTTGCGAACACTGAATATTGACCGCTCAGAGTTGGCGAACATCGATTCGCTGTCAGGGTTAAAAAAGCTGTCGAAGTTTAGCTGGATCGGAGGACATTTGGAGAGCGTTCAACCTCTATCTGGCTTGAGTAACCTCACGCACGTTACGCTGGCGCACTCTTCACTATCGGATTTGGATGGAGCAGAAACCTTAGCCAAGCTGAGTCATTTGGATGTCGCGCAGACTTCCATTCGCGATTTGACTCCTATCGAAAATTTAACAAACCTTCGGTCGCTTAACCTGTCTCGAACTGACATTGTTAACGTATCCCATTTGGCCAAATTAGAAAACTTAAGGGTTTTGAGCCTTTTGGGATGCGACATCACTGATCTCTGGCCCTTGGCCGAGTTGTCACAGCTAGGTTTCCTAAATCTTAGTGGTAGTTCCATCACCGAGCTCTCGGGCATTGAAAGACTCAATAAAATTAGTAGGTTATATGTTAATGACACTGAAGTTTCGGAAATTGCGCCACTGGCGAAACTGACTCGCCTCTCAAAATTGGAGCTTAAGAACACCAAGATTCGCAATTTGACTGGGATCGATGATGCACGACATCTCAGAAACCTTGATGTTTCCGGCAGCAGTATATCTGACATTTCTGCTATTGCTGGACTTCGCGGTCTTGAAACCCTCAGTTTGAGAGCCTCTCCCATTTCCGACATAACCCCCTTGAAAGGTTTGTTTCGTCTTGAAGAGATTGATTTATCGTCCACAAATGTTGTTGACCTTGAGCCGTTGAGGCGGCTGAGTAGGCTGCGCAGTCTTAACCTGAACCACACGCCAGTCATGGACTTGAGGCCAGTAACAGATATTCGCCGTTTGAAGACATTTTCGAGAAACGGCGGCCTTCAATTTGAGGGAACTCTAGCCGCAAAAACGGACCCAGAAATTGCCCGTATTTCAGCAAACCCAAGAGAGAGGGCCCGCGCAAAATCGCTAGCCGATCAACTCGTGGATTGGAAGTTACCTGAGGCAGAAGATCAGAATGAAAACCCCGCTCCAATACCGCTGCCTTCGTCTTTCGCTTTTCTGTCTTATTCAAACAAGGATAGAGGCCGAGTGGGCAACATTCACTCGTTCCTGCTGGATCAATCTGTTCCGCTTTGGTGGGATGCCGACATAGAAGCGGGCGCAAGTTGGCGAGATGAGATTGCGAAGCGACTTTCCTCTGCGAAAGTTGTCATAACTTTTTGGACGGAGCATAGCGTCTGCTCGAAAAGCGTTGTTGAAGAGGCCTCCGAGGCCCAAAAACGCAAAAAATTGATCCACGTCCGATTGGATGACGCCGTTTTGCCTTACGGGTTTGCGGAGACTCAATACGTCGATCTTCGGCAGTGGGATGGTACAGCAGAACACCCTCAGATGAGGAAGCTTCTTCAATCCATTCGAGACAAGATTGACCCTCCTAGCCAAGATGTCTTGTCATCTCGCCTCATGGCTTCTAGCCCCATCATCTTAGTTGCCTCAAACGGACGTTTGACGCCCAAGGACACCCCGCCAAACGTAAGGCCTGAAGTTGAAAATGCGGTTGACTTAGCAGATCGATTAATTGGCTTGAGGCAGACCGTTCAGGCTGTTGTCACCAAAGTTAACGACAAAGAATCCTATCAACTACCGAACGACTTGAGATACGCACTTACTTCGATTGAAACTGCAATAAACGGCGATAAGTTAAGCTGGTATGCGATTGAAGACGTCAATGAGACCCTCAATGATTGTATGGAGGCGCACTATGCAAAGGATGCATGGAACGAAACCTTGGTTCAAGAGCTGTGCAGGATAAGCAAGCGTTTGGGCGAACTACAACCTCTTCTACAACCGAAACAGATTCCTATAGGTGTGGCCGGTGCAAAGCCACCTGAACTTGACCCACTTGTTCGTGAGAGCGATCTAGAGAGCGTTGTCGCTCGTGCAACGGAGCTAAAGAATGTACTTGCGTCTGATGACGCACATTCGGTGCTGGATGATAGTGCTAGAGAGTTGGTGTCGCGTGAGATTCACAATCTTCAATCAGTGGAAAAGGAGCCAACCCCCCAGCGCAAGCTTGCTCGCAGTAGGCGAAGCGTTAGGTGGTTAGCGTACACAGTCGGCGGGGCTATAACCGCTATTGCAACACCAGTAATCGCAAGCTTGTTAACAGCGCCAGAGGCTGCGCTTACACTAGCTGCAAGGCTAAAGCCAATTTACGAGTTCATGTTGAAGCTATTCAGCTAGCATCAAGTATTGTGTTCGTCTGCGCGAAATGGGTGCAGCGCAAACGAAAGATAAAAACCCAAGGTCGGGAAAGTTCTGTATTGTGTGAAACCGACCGACCCCGAACTTTGCAAGTGCAGCGAATGTCCGGACTCATGGGCAACACCGCAGCATCCTTAGAAAAGGTTCCATAGCCACTATTTGCCGAACCCTGAGCTTTGCAAAGGTCGCTATGCGCAAATCGCAGCCATTAGCTAGGACTGATGCTGCGAGTGCAGCGAAGGGCCGTTGTGTGGCCGACTCCACCAACTCTGATCCTTGGAGGAACGTCTGTTTTATCCGAGGTAGGATGACGACGGAATGTTCGCATCGGGATGGGTGCCGTCATTTGTCGCGTTTGGCATCAACCCTGCTTCTTGAAAATACTCGTGATTGCCCTTGCGCTGGCACCAACACGATGACCATGCTTTATGACAGATCAGGCACATTAATAAGGTAGACGAAAACCATGGCAGAACGTTTTGAGCGCCACCGTCAAGCTTGGACACAAGAAGAAATTCAAAAATTGCACCTACTGGTGTCAAAGGGCATGGGCTTGAAGGCCATAGCCAAAGCTCTCACACGCTCTGAGGAATCGACCAAGAGCAGAGCGAAGCTTGACAAGATAAAGATCAAGAAAGCACGTTGATCTTGGTGCCCTAAGTGTACTCCTGTCGTTCTTTGCAGCCGCGACCAATGGCTTCTTTGGGCTGCGAACAATCAATTGAGCTGAGCGTATGGCATGGTGGCAACGAGCCCAGTTTCACGGCTGCTGTGTGAAGATTGAGTGATCACTTTCGGGCTGGTAGAACAGCATCGTTGCACCATTTCCACAGTGCTCAAATCTGGTAAGCTTTAGTCGGCATGGCGGGCTGCCGTTCTCGAAAAGGCGCTTTCCGCCGCCAACAACTACCGGAAAAATCCACAAGCGGAACTCGTCGATAAGGTTATGGGCTAGAAGAGTTTGTATCAGCCGGGCGCTGCCATGAACCTGCAAAAGAGGCCCATCCCGTGCCTTCAAAGACGAGATCTCGCCGACGACGTCATCGTTGATCGGGTGCGAGTTTTCCCAGCGCAAACCGTCAGGCTGCGATGTCACTACGTATTTTCTGGCCCCATTCATTCGGTCTGACAGAGCGGATTTTGGTGCGTTCGGCCAATGACCCGCGAAGATGTCGTAGGTCTTGCGGCCAAAAACCATGTCATACGGTTCGGACATGGCGTGACGTTCAACCTGATCCATCACGCCCTCCCAAAACGGCGCGGCCCAGCCGCCGTGTTCAAATCCTCTGGACGAATCTTCTTCTGGAATACTAGGTGACTGCATCACTCCGTCGAGTGTCACGAATGTCAGACCGGCAAGCTGTCGCATGTGGTCTGCCCGTCAGTCGCTGCGCGTTGAAGCAAGATACTCGCCAAGCTTGTCAAAGGCTTGGTTCCAGCCGCCCGCGCCAGCTGTGCCTTCTTCGACGCCAATATGAACCATAGTCATCAGTGTTTTTCCGTTCGCATCAGAGAGTTCAACAATGATCTCGGTGATGTCGGGGAAGTCATCCGGCATACCCATCGCCTGAGGCGAGATAAGGATGCCATCTTCATCACACATACTCTCGGTATAGACGAGACGATGCGGTCGAGTGACCTCTTTGTACACGCCTGTGAACCACATTTTCATGGGTCGCTCAGCCGACTTCATTTCCATGCAAACCTTACGCGTGCCGCCAACAACCACGTCCATTTCGGCTACTGGAACCGACATGCCACGGGGTCCGTACCATGCACTAAACAGGGCCGGGTCAGTCCACATGTCCCAGATGGTGCCAATCGGGGCTTCAAATTCTCGCTCGATCTTTACCCATTTCTTCTCGTCATTCATCTGGTGTTTCCTTCATTCCATTCAGAATTCTGTCCATGGCGTCGAACCGAGCCTCCCAGATGAAACGGTATTGGTCGGTCCAGTTTGAAACGGCCTCCAGCGGTTTTGCGTCTAATGCACAGGGGCGGAACTGGGCGTCCTTTCCACGTGTGACCAAACCAGCAGCCTCCAACACCCGGATATGTTTGGAAATCGCAGGTAAGGTCGCATCGAAGGGTTCTGCAAGCTCGTTCACGGTCGCTGTACCTTTGGCCAATCGGGCCAGAATTGCGCGCCTCGTTGGGTGCGCCAGTGCTGAAAAAGCTGCATCAAGTTGTTCATCACCTGTCATGGTGACATATTATACCATTTAGTTAATTAATCAACAGGTATAATAGGGTTCTGCAAGTACGTGTTCGCATTCGCCGCTTTTGCGCGACTTAGGCGGGTCGAAGTTCGGTAGCTGTAGCAGACACCATCAGCTTTGAACTGTTCCCATGCAAATGGTTGACTTCAACCTGTATGGTGAACTAGTTCGATACACATGATGAAAGCGTTCGACACTTCCAAAGGGTATTATCCTCAGCTTGCATAGCTGCGGACGCTTCACTGTGAATTTTCCGCTGCCCTGACAGCGGTCTTAACACGAAGTGATCTCTTGCCAGGCGGCAGTTTTTGAGGTCATGAGATGAAAAACTCGACAGTTGAAAAAGCCACGACATCCGTCGGTATCATCGGTTTCGGCGCATTTGGGCAGCTGATCGCCAAACATTTGAATCAGAAATTCGAGTTGCTTGCATATGATCCGTCACCACACCTGGGAGAAGACGTGTCGAAATTCGGCGTGTCACTTGCTTCTCTTGATCAAGCTGCAAAGTGCGACGTGATTGTAATCGCTTCACCTGTTTCAAGCTTTGAGAGCGTAGTGAAATCCATTGCTGCAATCTGCCGTCCAGGTGCGATCATAGTTGATGTTGGTTCGGTAAAAGTTCAGCCCTCTGAGATTATGGATAGGTTTCTTCCAGAATATGTCAGTATCGTCGCAACCCATCCATTGTTTGGCCCGCAAAGCGTCCGCAACGGTATCAGAGGTCTAAAGATCGCTGTTTGTCCAATACGCGGACATCACTATATCCACGTTGCGGCTTTTCTACGAAAGCACCTGGGCCTTCACGTCATAATGACGACACCAGACCAGCACGACAGGGATGCAGCAACTGTTCAAGGCATTACCCATTTGATTGCTAAAGTGTTGCTGAATATGGGGCCTTTACCGTCTCGTATGACGACCAAGAGTTTTGATCTTATCTCAGAAGCTATCTCGATGGTACAGCATGATGCGCCGGAGGTTTTTGAGGCTATTGAGAACGCGAACCCCTACGCAAAAGAGATCAGGCAACGGTTCTTTGGTTTGGCGTTCGAACTGAGTTCCAATTTGGAAGATAGCGAGGAGCACGATTGAGCAGTTACCTGCGCCTAGCCCCGTTCCTCGCGACGATGAATGCAGCCGAACCGTTCTCCGGACGCCATTTGTGTTCGATGCTGAACCCGAACGCCTGCATTCTCTCGACAAGGATTTCTTGGGTAAGAACGCGGATCTTGGGCAACAAACCAATGGCCCCGAGGGCCGGTATGGCGTATTTTTCCATGCCTTCCAGGCAAACTGTCGAGCTGAAGAGCAGGCCACCTTCTTTCAATGAGCTTCGAACACGCTCCAAGGCTTCATCAAGATCCAGCATCAGGTGCAGTATCGACATAGCCAATACCGCATCATACTTCTGATCCTTCAACGGAATGGGCCAGCAATCGAACGCGCTCACTTCGAAGTTCACGTTCCCAACGCCCTGCTCGCTGGCTTTCTCCTGAGCAATTGCGATCATTTCTGAAGAGTAATCAATAGCGTCGATATGAGCGACATTTGGAGCGTGAATGAGTGCCGTCGTTCCCGTGCCGCAACCGATTTCCAGGAGGCGGTCCTGAGAGGAAAGATGTCTCGCAGTAAAGTCGAGCTTGTATTCGTAGGCAGCTTGGTTTCCGACGGGGCGGCGCGCATATGAACGTGCCATCATGTTCCAAAATCGTGGTGGATGGATGAGCATATCTATTCCTTGGAATAATGTGTTGCAGTCGCGAAGACTTAACTGGCGTCTTGGATGTCGAAGACTTTTTCGAGGGGCTTGTCGAAGACACGGGAAATCAGGATCGCCAATTCAAGCGTTGGTGAATATTTTGCATTTTCGATGGCAACGATTGTTTGCCGGGTGACACCAACTCTTTCGGCGAGTTCTTTCTGGGTCATTTCGTCGGCGTCAAATCTTAGCCGTCTGATGTTGTTGGTGATCTTGAGCTTTCCCATCGCTCAATACCCGCGCCGATAGCTAACAAACTTGACGATATCTGCCGCAAAAGACCCGAATGCCATGCCGAAATAGATAATGTTAAACCCAATCAAAGCTGATGCGTTGAAGGCCAGGGCCAGGACGGCAGAGACAAAGCCTGCACCTGCGAAGACAATGATCGCAAGGCTACCGCGGCGTTCGAACAGTTTGTCGCGTTCATCGACGACGAAACTGGGCTTGGGTTCGCGTGTGACAATTGCAAAACCGATATTGAACAAAATTGTGCCAATTATGGTGGCGACAATGCCCAGGGGGATTAACCAGATCACCATGCGGGCCCAATTGTTGACGGCATCAGGGCCATCGAACATCCCAGAGGCATTCATGTCCAGAAGCCGAAAAACGACGAAGGCACTGACAGCAAGATTCACGAAGATTGAGACGACAGTGTTGCGATCTTGGTAGGTCATATCTGAGGTCTCCAGAGTGCAGCATTCAATCTGCGAGTGTCCAGTATCTAATACATGATGTATGCATTACCATACTATGTGTCAAATATTCTTTACACATCATGTAATCGCGTTTCTGGCGTTGGCTTTGAGACTGGGCATCTATTGACGCTACCATTTCAGACGTTTGTACGCTCATAGCGCGCGCGATTTGGACTGCAACCAGGCCGCAAGGGACTGCGAATCAAAGTGCTCGAAACAGGCTGACTTGGCTCACGACGACTTTATAGAAAGGTTGAGTGACGCCAATTCACACACGTTTTGGCAGAAGGGTCCCGGAACTACGCGGTGGAAATCCAAAAACTTCAAACATTCAAAAATCCAGATTCTCGACGCTCAGCGCGTTCTTTTGAATGAACTCGCGGCGCGGCTCTACGACGTCGCCCATCAGTTTTGTGAACAGGTCGTCAGCCTCAACCATGTCATCAACGCGAACCTGCAATAATGTCCGTGCATCGGGGTCCAGCGTTGTCTCCCACAGCTGATCCGGATTCATCTCACCCAGACCCTTATAGCGTTGAAGCGACAGACCCTTTTCGCCCTCTTCCAGAATGGCACGCAGCAGATCCAGCGGCCCGTGGATGGCCTGCAAGCGGTCGCGGCGGATCAGTGTAGCCGGGGTGTTATAGATCTCTTGCAGGCTTTGTGTGAAGCTGCCGGTCTTGCGGGCCTCGCCAGAGCGCAGCATCGGGCCGTCCAGCGTGCGGACTTCTTCAACGCCGCGCAAGATACGTGCCAGGCGGATACCGTGATCCTGCGTGATCCTGCCCTGCCAGCCACGTTCGTATTCCAAGGCTATTTGGTCAAGGCGCGCAGCGACCTTGTCGGCCACCCCTTGCAGGTCAGCATCGACTGCGCCGGGCACAAACGCGCCAGCGACGGCGGCTTGTTCAAGGATGTGCCGGGGGTAGTGGGTCGGGAAGGCATCCAGAACACGCTTCAGTTGCCGCGCCTCATCAACCACGCGCGTCAGATCCTGGCCAATGATCTCTTCACCGGTCCCAAGCTTCAGAATCGCGCCCTCAACGCCCTGATTGATCAGGTAATCATCAAGCGCTGACTGATCTTTTAGATATACTTCGGACTTGCCGCGCGACACCTTATAGAGCGGCGGCTGCGCGATATAGAGATACCCACCCTCGATCAACTCCGGCATCTGCCGGTAGAAGAAGGTCAACAGCAGGGTCCGGATATGCGCGCCGTCCACGTCGGCGTCAGTCATGATGACAATCTTGTGGTAGCGCAGCTTTTCGATGTTGAATTCATCACGTCCAATACCGGTGCCCAATGCCATGACGAGATTGCCGATCTCCTGCGACGACAGCATCCGGTCAAACCGCGCGCGTTCCACGTTCAGGATTTTCCCACGCAAGGGCAGAACGGCCTGAGTTAACCTGTCCCGCCCTGTCTGTGCAGAACCACCAGCCGAGTCCCCCTCAACCAGGAAAACTTCGGTTTTGGATGGATCTTTTTCGGAACAATCTTTCAGTTTCCCCGCCAAATAGTTTACGTCCATCGCTGTCTTGCGACGGGTCAACTCGCGCGCCTTGCGCGCGGCCTCGCGCGCCAAAGCGGCCTCGATGATCTTGCCAACAATACTCTTGGCCTCATTCGGGTTCTCCTCGAACCACTCGGCCAGTTTCTCGTTCATCAGACCTTCGACCGCCGGGCGGACTTCGGACGACACCAGCTTGTCCTTGGTCTGGGACGAGAATTTCGGGTCGGGTACCTTGACCGACAACACGCAAGTCAAGCCCTCGCGCGCGTCATCACCGGTGAAGCTTATCTTTTCCCTCTTAGCAATCCCGCTGGATTGCGCATAGTTGTTGATCGTCCGGGTCAGTGCCCCCCTGAAGCCCGCCACATGCGAACCCCCATCCCGTTGTGGAATGTTGTTGGTGAAGGGCAGCACCGTTTCGTGGTAGCTGTCGTTCCACCACATCGCGATCTCAACACCGATCTCGTCGCGCTCACCCTTGATATAGATCGGCTCTGGCATCGCCGGGGTTTTCGACCGATCCAGATATTTGACGAATTCCTTGACGCCGCCTTCATAAAACAGCTCGGTTTCCAGCCGTTCGGCGGGGCGTTCGTCGATCAGGATGATCCGCACACCCGAATTCAGGAAGGCCAACTCGCGCAAGCGCTTCTCCAGCGTCTCAAACACGTATTCAAGGTTCGAGAACGTGCTGGTCGAGGCCAGAAACCGCACTTCGGTCCCGGTGCGATCACCGCATTCGCCTACGACTTTAAGATGCTCCGCCGTCTCGCCGCCCTCAAAGCGCGCAACATGTTCTTTACCTGCGCGCCAGATGCGCAATTCCAGCCAATCGGACAACGCGTTCACGACCGAAACGCCCACTCCGTGCAGACCGCCAGACACCTTGTATGAGTTGCTGTCAAACTTACCACCGGCGTGTAGTTGGGTCATGATGACTTCTGCGGCCGAGACACCCTCTTCCTGGTGAATATCGACGGGAATCCCACGTCCATTGTCACTGACCGAGACACTGGAATCCGCGTGAATCTTAACGGTCACATGGTCGGCGTGACCGGCCAGCGCCTCATCAATTCCATTGTCCACAACCTCATACACCATGTGGTGCAGACCTGAGCCATCATCCGTGTCTCCGATATACATGCCGGGGCGCTTGCGAACCGCCTCTAAGCCTTTGAGAACTTTGATGGAATCAGCGCCGTATTCCTGGGGTGCCTGTGCGTCGTCGGACATTCAGTCAGTACCTATATTATTTTCGTAACTTATACGTTCTCTGGTGGGGAATGTCACGCAATCCCCCAATATTTTGTGTGTGTTTCAGCAAATTCGTGCAGGTCAGAGACGGTCGATGTCAGCTGCGATATCCTCGGCGATTGCGAGGGCATCGACGTCAATGCGTTCAGCCGACAAACGCAGCCCCAAAAGGTCGGATTGATACCGCGCGGCCAACCGATCCGGGTCATGCGCCTGCCCGATTTCGCCTGCCTCTTGCGAGCGGCGGAAAAGTTCGGCAAAGCACGCACGCATCTCAGCGAGATGGGCGCATGCCCTATCAGCCAGTTCGTGATCTTTCGCCTGCAATTCCGCATAGGTCTTTGCCAACATGCAGGCTTTAGTTGGCATTTCAGCCCCTTCCGCCACCAGACGTGGCTGCGTTTGCAACGCCGCCTTGGGCCCGATGTCATCCGCCAACGCGGTCATCCGTGTCACGCCGTCCGCCGCATACCGTTCCAACGCCAGCGCATAAAGCGCATCCTTGGAACCAAAGGCCGCATAAAAGCTGCCGGGCTTCAACTTTAGCTCACGCTCAAGGTCTTTCAGAGACGTCCCCGCCCAGCCCTGGCGCCAGAACAAATCTCTGGCACGCAAAATTAGGGCATCCCGGTCATATTCTGGTTTTCTCGGCATTGCTTTCGCCATTTCTTGAATGTTCGCTCAAATATATACTTGAGTGATCGCTCAATAAACCCTATTTCCGAACTGTCACACCAAAAACCGGAGTTACAAAATGGCACACTTCCCCTCCCACGACCTCGAAACCGCCCCCGAAGGATCGAAACCACTGCTGGAAAAATCCCAAGCCGCCTTTGGCCGCCTGCCTGGGTTGCACAAGGTCATGGCAGAAAGCCCTCAGCATCTTGAAGGCTATCAGGTTCTGCATGGCCTGTTCCTGCAAACCGATTTCGACAATGACGAAAAAACCGTCGTATGGCAGACCATCAACGTGGAAAATGAATGCCATTATTGCGTACCTGCACACACCGGTATCGCTAAGATGATGAAGGTATCCGACGAGATTACCGAGGCCCTGCGCAACGAAACTCCACTGCCGACTGCCAAGCTCGAAGCGCTGCGCACATTTACGCTGCAAGTGATGGAAACCCGCGGCAACCCAAGCCAGGAGCAGCTGCAGGCGTTCTTTGATGCCGGTTACACGCACCGTGCCGTACTGGACGTGGTCCTTGGTCTGGCGCAGAAAACCATGTCGAACTACATAAACCACATGGCCAAAACTCCGGTCGACGAAGTTATGCGCGGCTTTCTGTGGGAGCGTAAGGTAAACGAACCCGCTTAAGCGCTCACGACCGAGCCCGCATCCCCGTCGGTGACAACCAGCGTTTGGGCCCGATCCCCCAGTTCCGCAAACAGCTCAGGCCCGGTGCCCGTCATCCAGGCCTGAGCGCCCAGTGCGCAGATCTCGTCATAAAGTGCGGCGCGCCGTCCGGCATCCAAATGCGCGGCCACCTCATCCAACAACACAATCGGAGGCGCGCCCACCAACCCGGCCAACGCCCGTGCATTCGACAGGATCAAGGACACCAGCAGCGCCTTCTGCTCGCCCGTTGAACAATCCTTGGCCGGAACGCCTTTGGCTGCAAAAACCCCATACAGGTCCGACCGATGCGGCCCTACCAGAGTACGCCCTGCAGCCAGATCCCGAAACCGGCTTTCGTTCAGCGCCTCGCGCAGATCGCCCGCTGTCTCTGGCATCGCGCCTTCAGTTTGCACCAGTTCCAGCTCTGCCGAAGGAAAAGCCGTTTCTGCCTGGTTTTGTGCCGCGCGCAGATGGTCCAGCGCAGCAAGGCGTGCGGTATGGATGCGGCTCCCCATTTCGGCCATCTGACCTTCCAATGCCGCATACCAATGGGCGTCCCGGACCTGCTCTTTCAACAGCCGGTTACGCTCGCGCATTGCCTTTTCATACGTCAACGAGGCTTCAGCATGAGACGGATCAAAACTCAGCGTTATCCGGTCCAAGAACCGACGTCGCCCCTCGGCCCCCTCAATCCACAATCGGTCCATTGAAGGGATCAGCCAGACCACCCGCGCCAGCTTGCCCAACTCGATCTGATTTGAAGCTTTGTCGTCAATCCGAACCTGACGCGCAGCCCCGTCTTCCGACCATGTTTCGATCTCATAATTCTGCCCCTGCACGTTCAACAGCCCGGACAGTTTCCAGCCCAGCGCCTCAGGGCGCCGGGTCATCTCGGCCGCACTTGCCCTCCGCATCCCGCGCCCGGGAGAGAACAGCGATACAGCCTCAAGAATATTGGTCTTTCCAGCCCCGTTCGGGCCGTGAATCGCAATCGGCCGCCCGTCCAAGGACAATTGCGCCAGCTTGTGAGACCGAAAATGCGAAACGGTAAGCTCGGTCAGGGCCAATCTCATGACCCCTCCCTTCTTCTTGTCAAAAATACGGTCGCCGAAGGCATCGCGCGTCAGCGCGATCAGACGCGCATCGGCATGACAACATAAACCGCGCTCTGGTCATTGCCTTCCCGCATCAAAGTCGGGTCCCCTGCCGAGTTGAACATGAACACAGCATTTTCACGATCCACCTGAGACGCGATTTCAAGCAGGTACTTTGCGTTAAAGCCGATCTCAAGCCGTTCATCCCCGTACGCAACAGCAAGCTCTTCTTCTGCCGCACCGCTATCCGGCGCATTCACCGAAAGAACCAGCTTATCCGCATCCAGTTGCAGTTTCACCGCGCGGGACCGTTCCGACGAAACCGTCGCTACCCGATCCACGGCCTGTGCAAACTCGGCGGCGTCCACTTCCAGTTTGCGCGTATTTCCTTGCGGGATGACGCGGGTGTAATCCGGGAACGTCCCGTCGATTACCTTCGAGGTCAGCGTGATGTCGGGTGTCGCGAACCGCACCTTGGTTTCGCTGACGGATACAGCAATATCCATCTCATCATCGTCCAGCAGTTTGCGCAGTTCGCCAACGGTCTTGCGCGGCACGATTACGCCGGGCATATCCGCCGCACCATCAGGCAAATCCGCATCAATGCGCGCCAAACGGTGCCCGTCGGTGGCCACGCAGCGCAGCACCTTGCCGCCCTCAGAGCCGTCCGCCACGTGCATGTAAACGCCGTTCAGATAATACCGTGTCTCTTCAGTCGAAATCGCGAATTTCGATTTGTCGAACAACCGGCGCAGCAACGCCGCCGACGCGGTGAAATTCGAATGGTATTCTGAGGACGCCATGACCGGGAAATCTTCTTTCGGCAGCGTTGCCAACGAAAAATTCGACCGGCCAGCTTCAACAGTCAGTCGCCCAGCCGCGCTGTCGGCGGTCAACGTCACTAGCGCCCCGTCAGGGAGCTTGCGAACAATCTCGTGCAAGGTGGTGGCTGCAACGGTCGTCGCACCCGCCTTCTCAACCTGTGCCGGGGCTTTGTCGACAACCTCGATATCCAGATCAGTCGCACGAAACTGCGCCTGATCCCCTTCGGCTTCGATCAGCACATTGGCCAGGATCGGAATGGTGTTGCGACGTTCCACAACGGATTGGGCCTGCGAAACGGCCTTGAGAAGCGTGCCGCGTTCGATGCTGATCTTCATACCCTCAGTTCCTCTGACTTGAGTGCTACATGGGCGGGACTGGCAAGTTAGCGGTTCAGCCCTGAGGCACAAGGATTTTTTATGATTTTCTGGGTTGGTTTATTCGAACCGTCAAGGCCCGCAGGCCAACCCTTCGCCAGTTCGCCCGAAATCGTGGATTATTGCGCACATGAAAATGCCCCGGCCAGGCGGACACGGGGCATTTCTAAAGCAAACTTGGCTTAGGCTTCCAAGGCCCGGCGCAGCATCTCGACATCTTCTGCAATCTGACCATCGGTCAGTTTCAATTCTTCGATGCGTTTGACCCCATGCATGACCGTGGTGTGGTCACGCCCACCAAAGCGGCGGCCAATCTCAGGCAGGGACCGGCTGGTCAATTGCTTGCACAGATACATCGCCACCTGCCGCGGGCGGGCATAGGACCGCAGCCGCTTTGGGCCAATGATGTCGCTGAGGCGAATGTTGTAGTATTCCGAGACTTTGCGCTGGATCTCTTCGACGGTGATCTTACGCTCGGACGCACGCAGCACATCGGCCAGACAATCCTGCGTCAGCTCCATGTCGATCTCGCGCCCGACTAGCGAGGCAAAGGCAAAGAGCCGGGTCAGCGCGCCTTCCAGCACACGCACGTTGGTCGAAATACGATGAGCGAGGAATTCCAGAACCCCATCCGAGATTGTCAGATCAGGATAGGTGGAGCTATACTGCTGAACCTTGGTCTGTAGGATGCCCAGCCGCAGCTCGTAATCGGTGGGGTGCAGGTCAACCACAAGACCGCATTGCAGGCGCGATTTTACACGATCTTCAAGATCCTTGATCTCACCCGGTGCACGATCCGCCGAAATAATGATCTGTTTGTTTTGATCGACCAGAGCGTTGAAGGTATGAAAGAACTCTTCCTGCGTCGAATCCTTGCCTGCGATAAACTGCACGTCATCCACCATCAGAACGTCAACCGAACGGAACAGGTGCTTGAAATCCATCATGCGGCGTTCCCGCAGGGCCTGCACGAAGCGGTACATGAATTGTTCTGCCGACAGATAAAGCACGTTCAACTCGGGATGTTTGGTCTTCAACTCCCACGCAATCGCATGCATCAGGTGAGTCTTACCAAGACCAACACCACCATATAGAACCAAGGGATTGAAGGTTACCGGCCCGCCTTCAGAAACACGGCGCGCAGCGGCATGGGCCAACTCGTTTGGCTTGCCGACAACGAAACTGTCAAATGTGAACCGCGCATCCAGCGGCGCGGCCTGTAGCGCGTCAAGCGCATCATGTTTTGCTTCGGTCATAACAGGCTGTGTCGCAATCTGGGGTTTTGGCGCCTCGGTCTGCGCAGGACGCGCCGGAGAATTGGCTGCGGTGCGGAAGGCCAGGCGTTTTACAGGTTCACCAGCGGTGTTCAATTCATAAAGAATAAGGTCGGCAAAATTCTGACTTACGTAGTTGCCCATAAAGTTGGTTGGCACAGAAAATACCGCCACCCCGTCCTGCAACTCCTGAAACTCCAAAGGTTCGATCCAGGTCGTGAAGTTGTTCTTTCCAACAGCCTTCATCAACTTGTTCCGCAGTTGTCCCCATTTCTCTTGTGTCATTCGGCGCCTCACGCATCCCATTCTTTATTGGCCTGACGGCCTTATCAAAAATAGTCCGGTTCCCCGGTTGTATTGCGTCCACCCACAAGGATACCCTGCGCCCGATCCCAGAATCTGGCGGGTACTATAAGATCAGCGCAATCCGAAACCATGTTGTCCCATGGCCGGAACGACCCAGAAAACCGGGTGGCGCGTCACAATCCAATTTTTCGACAGGGCCAAGATCATCGGAAAATCCGAGACCATGAGCAGATCGTCGATCCGACCGAAGCCGGCTTTCGAACATTCGCCCCTGAACCCTGCTGATGCCCGTCAGTCAGATCTCAGGAACAGCCTGTCCCCCCAAGCGAGTGAATCGCTGACTAAGTCGTAGCAAGAGCCCAAGGGTTCGGGCAACGAAACTCTGATATTGACTCGGGGTTCTGGCCGAAAGAATCTCTCGGGTTCGTGAAGGCGCGGCTTTCCGGCAACAATGAAAAAGGCGCCGCAGTACGCGACGCCTTTTTAGCAAATCAACGCTTGACGCGTTTTCCCGAAGAATCAGCCCAGCGCTTTGACGCGCGCCGACAGGCGCGACATTTTGCGAGACGCTGTGTTCTTGTGGAAGACACCCTTGGTGACGCCGCGCATCAACTCAGGCTGAGCGGCGCGCAGGGCTGCGGTGGCCGCGTCCTTGTCACCGGATTCGATTGCTTCTTCAACTTTGCGCAGATAGGTGCGAATGCGCGAACGACGTGCTTTGTTAACAGCGAAGCGCTTTTCGTTCTGACGCGCGCGTTTTTTTGCCTGGGGCGAGTTAGCCATGTGTCTCTGACCTTTGTTCGGTACGTTTATCTAGGGTTGCGCGCCACGGGATTATCCGCACCAGATCGAGATCACGAATGTGAATCGGGCCAGAGCGGGCCGCACGCGCATGTATGACGGCGGTCTCTAACTAAGTTTTCGGACTTTGCCAAGCTGATTCTCGCATTCGGTTCGCGGCACGAAAAAGGGCGGGACTTGCCCGCCCATCTTACGACACGTTTCGCGCTTTACTTGTCGCGGAATTGCGCCGCGCGTTTTTCCAGAAATGCCGCCATGCCTTCTTTCTGGTCTTCCGTCGCAAACATCGAATGGAAAACCCGGCGCTCAAACAGCATGCCTTCGCTCAGCGGCAACTCGTAGCTGCGGTTCACAGCTTCTTTGGCCGCGATCGCCGTGATCTGTGATTTCTCAGCAATCTTCTGCGCTGCACTTGTTGCTTCTTCGATCAGCTTTTTGGCTGGCACAACCCGGCTGACCAGTCCGGCACGCTCAGCTTCTTCGGCGTCCATGAACCGACCTGTCAGGTTCATGTCCATCGATTTGGACTTTCCGACAAAGCGGGTCAGGCGCTGGCTGCCACCCAGCCCGGCAATGACACCCAGATTGATCTCGGGTTGGCCAAACTTGGCCGTATCAGCGGCGATAATAAAATCGCACAGCATCGCCAGTTCACACCCACCGCCCAGCGCGTATCCGCAAACAGCAGCGATGATCGGTTTGCGAATGGCCGTGATCCGGTCATTTGCATCCGCAAACAGGTTGATGTTGAACACATCGACATAAGTCATCTCGGACATCTCTTTGATGTCCGCGCCCGCAGCAAAAGCCTTGTCCGAGCCGGTGATGACGATGCAACGCACCTTGTCATTGCCGTCCGCATCTTCCAGCGCGTCGCACAATTCACCCAGCAATTGGGTGTTCAGTGCATTCATCGCGTCGGGTCTATTGAGCTTGATAAGGGCGACGTGGTCTTCGATTTCGACGATGATCGTCTCAAAAGCCATGAGGTGTAAGCTTCCGGTTGTTCCGTTCAGATACGATTCCTTATCACGCGGTTTCGCTGGATCAAGCTATCTTTGGCATTGCGCACAATAGAAGGATGAGCGACCGGACTGGGTGATTCTCTTGATTTCACCGCCACACCCTTCGGTCCTGCAGGGCTCGCCCTCGCGTCCGTAGACATCAAAGCTGTGCTGAAAATACCCAAGTTCTCCATCGGCTTGGCGGAAATCGCGCAGGGATGAACCACCCGCCTCAATGGCCTCTTGCAACACCTGCCGAATGATCGGCACCAGCGCGGCGATACGCGGCACAGAAATCTGCCCGGCTTTGCGACGTGGCGACACCTTGCCGCGATAAAGAGCCTCGCAGACATAGATATTTCCCAAACCGGCAACGATTCCCTGATCCAAAAGCGCCGATTTGACCGGGGTGTTCTTACCTTTGAACGCATCGATCAGGTGCTGCTCGTGAAAATCATTGCCCAGTGGTTCAGGCCCAAGAACCGTCAGCAGCTTGTGATCTTCAGCCGTTGCTGTCGACAACAGGTCCATCGCCCCGAATCGGCGCGGGTCGTTGAACGTGATGCGCGCGCCATTGGCCATGTGAAAGATGACGTGGTCGTGTTTTTGCTTCGCTGGATGGTCATGCACGAATTGACCCAGCGGATCACCCGAGACCGTCATCCGTCCGGACATGCCCAGGTGAATCAGCAACGTCTCACCACTGCTCAAATCGGCAAGGATGTATTTCGACCTCCGTCGCAGCCGGTCTACCCGCTGTCCCGTCAGACGCTTTGCCATGCGATCCGGGAACGGCCAGCGTAAATCGGGTCGATTCACTTCCGCCCGCTCGATCACTACGCCCTCCATCGCTGGACACAGGCCGCGTCTTACTGTCTCGACCTCGGGCAATTCGGGCATTACATGGCTCCTATTCCAAAGGGCCGCATTGTGCCCACCTCTTATGGCCTTATAACAGAGGCGAAATTCGACGAACGGCAAGGCAAATGTCCGATAACAGTGACAAGACCACTCATTTTGGGTTCGAAACCGTACGCGAGGCCGATAAGGCCGGGCGTGTGCAGGGCGTGTTCAATTCGGTCGCCTCAAAATATGACGTGATGAATGATGTCATGTCGATGGGCATTCACCGGGTCTGGAAGGATGTGATGATGGATTGGCTCGCCCCGCGTCCCGGCCAGCGGCTACTGGACGTCGCTGGCGGCACAGGGGACATTTCATTCCGGTTTCTCAAGCGCGCAGGTCACGGCCACGCCACTGTTCTGGATCTGACCGAACCGATGCTGGTCGAAGGACGCCAACGCGCCGAGGCGGACCAGATGTCCGACAGCCTGAACTGGGTGGTGGGTGATGCAATGTCTCTACCGTTCGAGGATAACACCTTCGACGTCTACACCATCTCGTTCGGCATCCGGAACGTGACCCGCCCGCAAGAGGCCCTGAATGAGGCCTTTCGCGTGCTGAAACCCGGCGGCCGCCTGATGGTGCTGGAATTCAGCCAGTTGCCCAATGACGGGCTGCAAAAGCTGTATGACCTCTACAGCTTCAACGTCATCCCCCGCATGGGAAAGCTGATCGCCAATGATTACGACAGTTATCAGTACCTGGTCGAATCGATCCGCAATTTTCCTGATCAAGAGACATTCCTGAATATGGTCCGGACCGCTGGGTTCGAAAACGCCAAGTATCGCAACTTGAGCATGGGCATTGCCGCATTGCATTCCGGCTGGAAAATCTAGATGCGCGGCCCTCATAACATCATTCGCCTGATCCGCACAGGCGCCACTTTGGAACGCACTGGCGCAATGAATGTCGTACTGGACGCGTTCGAGGCCCCCCGTGCGCTGCGCATCCTGGCGCATACGCTGGGCAAACCCTTCCAGTGGTTGGGGTATAAGGGCGATCCCGACATGCCACCCGCGACTCGTGCCCTGACGGCGCTTGGTCCGGCCTATATCAAGTTTGGACAGATCCTTTCGACCCGTCCCGACGTGGTCGGGGACGAATTGGCCGAACAGCTGCGCGTGCTGCAAGACAAATTGCCTCCATTCTCCAAGGCCGAGGCCATAGCAGAAGTCGAAAAGGAATTGGGCCAGCCCGTCTCCGAGATGTTCAGTGAGTTCAGCGAGCCCATCGCCGCTGCGTCGATCGCTCAGGTCCACAAGGCCAAGCTGGTCAGCACCCAGGAAGATGTTGCGGTCAAAGTTCTGCGCCCGGGCATCGAACGTGCCTTCCGCAAGGACGTTGACGCCTTCTATTTTGCCGCCCGAATCGTCGATCTGTTCGCACCTGGCGCGCGCCGCCTGCGCCCCATGGAGGTGATTGAGCATTTCGACGGAGTCGTCCGAGGAGAGCTTGACCTGCGCCTCGAAAGCGCCGCTGCCTCGGAATATGCCGCCAACACCAAGGACGATGCCGGATTCTGGTTGCCACCCGTGGTGTGGTCCCTTTCCGCGCGCCGGGTGATGACGCTCAGCTGGGCCGATGGCATCCCGCTGGGCGACAATACCGCCTTGGATGCTGCAGGGCACAACCGCAGCGATCTGGCGGAACGCGTCCTGCGGTTGTTTCTGCTGCACGCCCTGCGTGATGGCTATTTCCATGCTGACATGCACCAGGGCAACCTCAAGGTTGCCGCGAACGGGGACATCATCGCCTATGATTACGGCATCATGGGCCATATCGACGAATACACACGCCGGGTCTATGCCGAGATTCTCTTTGGCTTCATCCGCCGCGATTACAAGCGCGTGGCCGAAGTACATTTCGAGGCAGGGTATGTTCCTGCCAATCAGGACGTGGACGAATTCGCCCGCGCCCTGCGCGCGGTGGGCGAGCCGATCTTCGGCATGGATGCCGCCCATATTTCAATGGGTCGGCTTCTGAGTTACCTTTTCGAAGTCACCGAACGCTTTGGTATGGAGACCCGGACAGAACTTATCCTTCTGCAACGCACAATGGTGGTCGTGGAAGGCGTCGCCCGATCACTTGACGATCACATGAATATCTGGGAAGTCGCCCGCCCCGTCGTCGAGGACTATATCAAGCAGTCCATAGGCCCCCGCGCGGCCTTGCGGGACTTCGGCAAGACGGCCATGGTATTGGCCCGTTTTGGCCCACGCCTGCCAACACTTGTCGAAAACGCCCTAATGGCGCAAACCGGGAAAGATGATCAACAGACATCCGGCAAAATTGCCATGCTGCTGCCTGCCGCCATTGGTGCTGCCGCCGGAATAGCAGCCACTCTTGCCGCTATGACGTTCGGCTGACGTCAATCCGCCTGCTTCATCTGGCTTTAAATATCTTCGGGGGGATCGCGCCAAAAGCGCGATGGGGGGCAGACAGCCCCCCTACAAGGTTTCAATCAGAGCCGCTCGATGGCAATGGCAATCCCCTGTCCGCCCCCTATACACATGGTAATCAGCGCCTTGGACCCGCCGATGCGCTCCAGCTCGTACAGTGCTTTTAAGGTTATGATTGCCCCGGTTGCCCCGACGGGATGCCCCAGAGCTATTGCGCCGCCATTCGGATTGACCTTGGTTGCGTCCAAGCCAAGCTCTTGATTTACGGCCAGCGCCTGCGCAGCAAAGGCCTCATTGCTTTCGATCACATCGAAATCAGCCGCTGACAATCCGGTCTTCTTGAACAGGTTCTGCACCGCCGGAACCGGCCCGATCCCCATGACCTCTGGGCGCACGCCAGCATGGGCATATCCCAAAATCTGCGCCTTTGGCTTCAATCCGGCCTTTTCTGCCGCGTCTGCCGTCGCCAAGACCATCGCCGCAGCCCCGTCGTTGATACCCGAAGCATTGCCCGCCGTGACGCGCCCGTCTTTCTTAAACACCGCGCGAAGGCCAGCCAGCGCTTTTGCGGTTGTGGCCTTTGGATGCTCATCCACTTTGAAGTCGACCATCTCGCGTTTGATCTTTACCTGCACAGGCACGATCTGGCTTTCGAAGTATCCGGCTTCGATCGCTGCCGCCGCTCGTGTCTGGCTGCTCATCGCAAACGCATCCATCTGCTCACGGCTGATCTGATGTTCGTCGGCCACATTCTCAGCCGTCACGCCCATATGACCGGTTCCGAACGGGCAATTCAGCGCGCCCAGCATCATGTCGAGCGAGGTGACATCACCCATCTTAGCCCCCCATCTAGCCTGCGGCACGATATAGGGGCTGCGCGACATGCTCTCGGCGCCCCCGGCGATGGCGAAGTCAGCATCCCCCAGCATCAGGGATTGCATTGCCGACACGATCGCCTGCGCACCCGATCCACATAAACGGTTCACGTTCATCGCCGGTGTCCCGTTCGGAATCCCCGCTTGCATCGCGGCAACGCGCGAAAGGTACATGTCGCGCGGCTCGGTGTTAATCACATGACCGAACACCACGTGCCCGATCTGCCCACCCTCGACACCCGACCGTTCAAGCGCGGCTTCGGTTGCGACGGTTGCCAGATCAATCGGCGCGGTCGAGGCCAGCGCACCACCAAATGTACCGATGGCCGTACGCGCACCATCCAGAATAACGATATCGGTCATGGATCACTCCTCCTGAGGTTGGCGGCAGTATGCACTCGCAGAAACCCTCTGTCGCCTGAGACGTCCCGTCACAGACGGAATTGACAATTGCATGTACAACACGCATGAAATTCCGTCATGACGGACAAAACGGACGATATCCTGACACGCCTCCCCGCACGCCTGAAAGAGGCGCGCCGGGCCCAAGGCCTGTCCCTTGAAGCGGTCGCGAACCTCAGTGGTGTATCGCGCTCCATGGTCAGCCAGATCGAGCGGGGTGAAAGCAGCCCCACAATCTCGACCTTGTGGAATCTGACGCGCGCTCTGCAGGTGGATTTTGCCGGGTTGTTGGAGGACTCCAAAACTGCTGACCAGATTGAAGTCCTTAGAAACTCCGAGGTGCCCAGCATCGACAACATGGGCGAACGCTGCCGAATCCGCATCCTTTCTCCACCGGAAGAGGCTGGCGGCCACGAGGTTTATGATATCCAGCTCGATCAGGGCGGTGCCCTGAACAGCCAACCGCATGCGCGCGGTGCACAGGAACAGTTGACTGTGTTGGAAGGTGCGGTGCGTGTCACCTCCGGCACGGCTGTGTCCGAGTTGAGACAAGGGGACACCGCCCGGTACGCCGCTGACGTGGTACATTCCATTTCTGCCAGAGCCCCGGCACGGGTCTTCCTGATCGTGAAAAACGCTTAAGTTCGGCGATATTCCGCCTTCACGGAAATTTTTCCGTAATTCTGTAAATCCCCTATTTGGGAATTTCATCCGTTATGTTAGATACGCGACTCAGAGCAAGGAGATCGCCATGGCAGATGCATTCCTGTCCCACATCACGGACACCCTGGAGCAGATCGAATCCGAAGGTCTGTATAAACGCGAACGCATGATCACCTCGCCTCAGGGCGGTGAAATCACGGTCGGCGGACGCCGGGTCATAAACCTGTGTGCTAACAACTATCTGGGTCTTGCGGATCACCCTGCCCTGATCGATGCAGCCAAGAACGCGATGGAACCCAAAGGGTTCGGTATGGCCTCGGTTCGTTTTATCTGCGGCACACAGGATATTCACCGCAAGCTTGAGCAGCGCCTGGCCAAGTTCCTGAACAAAGACGATTCCATTCTGTTTGCAGCCTGTTTCGATGCCAATGGCGGGTTGTTTGAACCATTGCTCGGACCAGAAGACGCCATCATCTCGGACAGCTTGAATCATGCCTCGATCATCGACGGGGTGCGGCTGTGCAAGGCCAAGCGCTATCGTTACATGAACAACGACATGAACGACCTCGAAGTCTGGTTGAAACAGGCGCGTGAGGACGGTGCGCGACACATCATGATCGCGACCGATGGCGTATTCTCGATGGATGGCTATCTGGCCAACCTGCCGAAAATCCGCGAACTGGCCGACAAATATGACGCCGTTGTCATGGTCGATGATTGTCATGCCACAGGTTTCATGGGGCCGAACGGCGCGGGCACACCGGATCATTTCGGAGTTGATGTGGACATTCTGACGGGGACCTTGGGCAAAGCACTTGGGGGGGCAATCGGCGGCTATATCGCCGGGCCGCAGCCAGTGATCGACCTGCTGCGGCAGCGGGCGCGGCCCTATCTGTTTTCAAACTCGCTGCCGCCCTCTATCGTCGCTGCAGGTCTGGAAGCGATCCGCCTGGTCGAAGCCGGTGACATGCTGCGCGCACAACTGTTCGGCAATGCTAAATACTGGCGGGAAGGGTTAGAGAAACTGGGTTTCGACCTGCTGCCCGGTGAACATCCGATCATACCGGTGATGCTGGGTGAGGCTACATTGGCCCAAGAGATGGCATCCCGGCTGTTTGATGAGGGCGTCTATGTTTCCGGTTTCTTCTTCCCGGTTGTGCCGCGTGGTCAGGCAAGGATCAGAACGCAGATGAATGCAGCCCTGAGCAAGGAAGAACTGGACCGGGCGCTGGCAGCCTTTGGCAAAGTTGGTAAAGAACTGGGGATAATCTGATGCGCGCGAACACGATGAAAGCGCTTGAAAAGTCCAAGCCCCAGGAAGGGCTTTGGATGGTTCAGGCCCCTGTACCCGAGATTGGCCCGGACGAGGTTCTGATCCGTATCAACAAGACCGGCATCTGCGGCACGGATATCCATATTTGGAACTGGGATGACTGGGCTGCGGCAACGGTACCTGTTCCGATGATCACCGGCCACGAGTTCGCTGGTGAAATCGTCGAGATTGGGCGAAATGTAGCCGGGTTCGAGATCGGACAGCGATGTTCTGGCGAAGGGCATCTGATCGGAACGGACAGCCGCCAGAGCCGTGCAGGCAAGTTCCATCTGGACCCAGGCACGCGCGGCATCGGAGTAAATGAACAAGGGGCGTTTGCGGAATATCTGAAGCTGCCCGCTTTCAACGTCGTTCCGCTGCCGGATGACATCCCGGATGAGATCGGAGCGATCCTCGACCCGCTGGGCAATGCCGTGCACACGGCGCTGAGTTTCGACCTGCTGGGCGAGGATGTCCTGATCACAGGTGCAGGCCCGATCGGCATCATGGCGGCCGCAGTCGCACGCCATGCCGGGGCGAGAAATGTGGTGATAACTGACATCAATGCCGAACGGCTGAAACTGGCAGAACATGTAGCCCCATCGATACGCACGGTGGATGTCACAAAAGAAGAGTTGCCCGATGTCATCACCGAACTGGGGATGAAAGAAGGCTTTGACGTGGGTCTGGAGATGTCGGGCTCGCAGGCCGCTTTGGATCAGATGGTCGAAGCGCTGGTCATGGGCGGCAAGATCGCACTGTTGGGCATCCCGCCCGGTCAGTCCCCCGTCGACTGGAGCCGCATTGTCTTCAAAGCCATCACCATCAAGGGTGTCTACGGCCGAGAAATGTTCGAGACCTGGTACAAGATGATCGCCATGCTGCAGAACGGTTTGGACGTCAGCCGCGTGATCACACATCAGTTTGGCGTTGACGATTTTGCCGAAGGGTTTTCAGCGATGAAATCGGGCCTGTCAGGAAAGGTTGTTCTGGACTGGACCTGATTTGCTGGAAAATTGCAAAACTGGCCTCTAAACAGGGTGCAAGCGACCTACCGGAGGACCAAGATGGGCAGCAAAAAAGATGACCGATTGCTGGAACGTGGGATCGAGGACACTCTGGTCACCGATTTCGCTGAGAAGCATCGCAAGAGCTATGGTGATTTTCTTCAACTGAAAACTCTGCTTAACCTGCAAGAAACTTTTCAGGACCCGGCACAACCTGACGAGATGTTGTTCATCATCATCCATCAGGTCAGTGAATTGTGGCTGAAACTGATGCATCATCAGCTCCTCGAGGTACGTCGCTTCCTGCAGGCAGACGACTTTGGCCCGGCAATGAAAAACCTCGACCGGATCAAGGCGATCCAGCGGCAGTTGATTACGGCGTGGGAAACCCTGTTGACGATGACACCTGCCGACTACATGACCTTTCGGCATGCACTTGGAAACTCATCAGGGTTCCAAAGCTATGGCTATCGACAGATCGAATTCATCTTTGGGAACAAGGATGCCTCGACGCTCAAGGTACACGCTCATGACCCTGAGGTCATGGAAATGCTGAACGCGGCACTCACCAAACCATCGCTGTATGATGAAGTGCTGCATATGCTGGCCCGGCAAGGTTTTGATGTACCACAAGACCTGATCGAACGAGATTACGCCCAGCCTTATTCTGGCGATCCGCGCATTGTCAAAATCTGGGTCGAAGTCTTCCGCAATCCCGAAAAATACTGGGATCTCTATGCGCTGGCTGAAAAGTTGATGGATGTGGAATCCCTGTTCCAGCGCTGGCGGTTCGACCATGCAACAGCCGTGGAACGCGTGATCGGGATGCAGCCTGGCACCGGTGGTTCCAGCGGAGTTGCCTTCTTGCGTAAAGCCCTTGAGCTACGGTTCTTCCACGATCTCTATGATATGCGGACGAAACTGATTTACGCCGAGGACTAAGACATGCTGTATCGCGGCTTTACCCAGATCGAACTTGCGCAGGAATACTCTCCCAGCGCAATGGTCGGTGGTGATATAACACCCTATCTGACCAGTTATGCCACGCTGAGCGCGAAGGCGAGGGCTGAGCTGGAGGTGAAAGAAAACACCGCTTTTGGCGACACTCCGGGGCAGGTTCTGGATTTCTTTCCAGCGTCGCGTCCAAATGCGCCTTTGCATGTCTTCATCCACGGCGGCTACTGGCAGGCGCTCAGTCAGCGTGAATCGGCCCTGATGGCCCCGGCCTTGCATGAAAACGGGTACGCTTTTGCGACGCTGAACTATACGATTGCGCCCGAGGCACGGCTGGGCCAGATGGTCGAAGAATGCCGCAACGCACTTCTTTGGTTAGCGTCTCAGGCCGATACGCTGGGATTCGACCCCTCGCACATCATCCTCTCTGGTCATAGTGCAGGCGCCCATCTGGCAGCGATGGTCATGGCGACGTCATCAGACCTTTTGGCTAAAGCTGGGTTGCGAATCCGCGATGTGATTCTGATCAGCGGTGTCTACGATCTAGAGCCGATCAGCCAAACACCGGTAAATGAACCATTGCAGCTGACGCCGGTTGAAATACATGATCTTTCACCAATCCTTAATCTGCCCCTACCCGGCCCGCGGTATCATGTGACAGTGGCGGAAAGAGATACGGCTGAATTCATCCGCCAGAGCCGCACCTTTGCCGAACTGCTGCGGAAGGCTGGTCACTCAGTCAGCTTTGATTTGCAGCAGGGCATGCATCATTTCGACATCATAATGCATGGATCAACCTTCGTACCGCCCGCACATTGACTGACCTCATTGCAAACGAAAAACAGCGGCTTAGACAAGCCGCTGTTTCCTGTTTTAGTAGGCAAGGATGATCAGTCCAGCGTGCGGGTCACTTCCTCGCGCTCGAAGATTTCGATCACGTCGCCTGCGCGGATATCGTCGTAGTTTTCGAACGCCATACCGCATTCCTGACCCGACTGAACCTCGGCGACCTCGTCCTTGAAGCGCTTGAGTGTCTTCAACGTGCCTTCGTGGATCACCACGTTGTCGCGCAGCAGGCGGACGCCCGCGGAACGACGTGCCACGCCTTCGGTGACCAGACAGCCAGCAACCTTGCCGACACCGGTAACCTTGAAGACTTCGCGAATCTCGGCGTAGCCAATGAACTTCTCGCGGATCTCGGCGCTCAGCAGGCCTGAAGCGGCGGCTTTTACGTCATCCACAAGGTCATAGATTACCGAGTAATAACGGATCTCTACGCCCTTCTGGTTTGCGGTGTTCCGCGCTGACGTATTGGCACGAACGTTAAAGCCCAGGATCGGTGCGCCCGAGGCTTCGGCGAGGCCGACATCCGTTTCGGTGATCGCACCTACGCCCGAGTGCAAGACGCGTACACGCACTTCGTCGTTGCCGATCTTTTCCATCGCCTGAACGATGGCTTCGGCTGAACCTTGTACGTCCGCCTTCATCAGAATCGGAAGCTCGTTTACGTTTTCGTCTTCTTTGGCCTTCTGCATCAGCTGTTCAAGGGTTGTCGCAGCGCCAGCGGCGGCGCGCTTGTCCTTGGCGGCTTGCTCACGATAGGCGGCAATCTCACGCGCCTGCGCTTCGGTCTCGGTCACGTTCAGAACGTCGCCCGCTTCGGGCGTACCGTTCAGGCCAAGAACCTCAACGGGAACCGAGGGTCCGGCTTCCTTGACGCGGTCACCCTTGTCGTTGATCAGAGCACGAACCTTACCGTACTGCTCACCCACAACAAAGATATCACCCTGACGCAGCGTGCCGTTCTGAACCAGAACAGTAGCCACGGGGCCGCGACCCACATCCAGCTGTGCCTCGATCACGGCACCTTGGGCGGCGCGATCAGGGTTGGCTTTCAGCTCCAGAATCTCGGATTGCAGCGCGATGGCTTCCAACAGTTCATCCAGACCTTGACCCGTAATGGCCGAAACCTCGACGTCCTGAACCTCGCCCGACATCTTCTCGACGATAACTTCGTGCTGCAGCAGGTCGGTGCGGACCTTATCGGGGTTCGCATCCGGCTTGTCGACCTTGTTGATCGCCACGATCATTGGCACTTGGGCGGCCTTGGCGTGGTTGATCGCTTCGATCGTCTGCGGCATCACCGCATCGTCGGCGGCGACAACCAGAACTACGATATCCGTGACCTGAGCCCCGCGCGATCGCATCGAGGTAAAGGCCGCGTGGCCCGGTGTGTCCAGGAAGGTCAGCGTGGTGCCGCCATCGGTTTTCACCTGATAGGCGCCGATGTGCTGGGTAATACCCCCGGCTTCGCCAGCGACGACACGCGCGTCGCGGATTGCATCCAGCAGCGAGGTCTTGCCGTGGTCAACGTGACCCATGATGGTGATGACCGGTGGGCGTGACTGCAGTTCGTCATCGTTGTCTTCGACCTCTTTAATGACGTCTTCAACATCCGAATCAGACACGCGGGTGACCTTGTGACCAAATTCTTCGATGATCAATTCGGCGGTATCTGCATCGATGGTCTGGTTCTGTGTGACCATCATGCCCATGTTCATCAACGACTTAACAACGTCAGCCACACGCTCGGCCATACGGTTGGCCAGTTCCGAGACCATGATGGCCTCGGGCAACTGTACGTCGCGGATCACCTTCTCCCGCTCGACCGGACCGCCCATGGCTTTCTGACGCGCACGCTCTTGCTTGCGCTTCATCGCAGCCATCGAGCGATGGCGATTGCCTTCGCCACCGGTGGCCTGACCCAGTGTCAGCTTGCCCGAACGGCGGTTGTCGTCGCGTCCCTTGCCACGGCCACGCTGTTCGCGTTCGCGATCCTGCTTGCGCGGGGCAGCTGCCGGGGCTGGTTTGCTGGCCGGGCTGCGTACGGGTTTGGGTTCTGCTGGCGCAGCGGCAGCACGTTGGGCCGTTTCTTCGGCCTCCTTGCGCTTGCGTTCTTCTTCTTCGGCCTTGGCTTTGGCCCGCTCTTCAGCCTCACGCTGTTCGCGTTCCTTGGCTTCCTGTTCGGCACGGCGGCGTGCGCGTTCTTCTTCACGCGCCTTTTCCTGTGCCTCACGGGCCGCGGCCTCATCGGCCTCACGGGCTTTGGCGGCCTGCAACGCTTTCATGCGGCGCGCCATTTCCGCATCGGAAATGCCCGCCGGACGACGCGAAGGATCACCCGAGGGTGTCGCACCACCACTTGGTTTGGTCGCGCCCGGCTTGGGTACGACCACGCGTTTGCGTTTGGTCTCCACCACGACATTCTTGGTACGTCCGTGGCTGAAACTCTGTTTCACATTTCCGGGGCGCGCCCCGCCACGAAGACCCAATGTCTTTTTGCCGTCACTATCGCTCATTAAGCTTCTTACCCTTCCGCGCGGCCCTTGCCGCCGTCATCCGTTTCGCGCAAGCCACGCAGGCGCTGCGCTTCCTCTACAACACGTTTGGCGAGTCCGCCAGAGGCCAAGGCCGCATGAATCACGGTTTGGCGCCCAAATGCAGCCCCCAACTCGTCAGCGGTCAGCCAACCGATGTATTTTCCGAAGTGCGGCGTGCTGAGTTTCGACTTGCCGCGCCCCGATCCATCTGAGGCCTGAATCAGTACCTGAGCCTCTTCACGGTCCAGCCACGTCTTGACCTTTTCATAGCCCGCGACAGCGTCGCCGGACTTTCGCGCCAGACTGATCAGTTCGATCACCCGTCGCGTCATTTGTTTTTCGACCTCGCCCACCAGATCCTTTGACGCGGTCACCTGCGTCTTGAACCCGCGCGAGAACAACTTCTTGTTCACAGCCTTGTCCAACGCAGCGCGATCCGCCGCCACATAGACCCCGCGCCCCGGCAATTTTGCCGCGATATCGGGAAACACCTGACCGTCCGGCCCCGTCACAAAGCGGATCAAGCCATATTTAGGCTGAACCTCGCCCGTGGCGATGCACTTGCGTTCGGGGCCTTCCGACCGATCCTTATGGACGCCACCGCGACCCATGTGCGCCACCCGAGGCCTGAGATCAGGCCTCGGCCTCCTCTTCAACGGTTTCACCGTCTTCTTCGGCCTGCTCCAGCTCGGCCGGATCAACCCAGCCCAACATGATGCGTGCGGTCATGACCATATCCTGTGCTTCTTCCAGCGTGACGCCGAAGGGCTCCAGAACACCATCGTCCTTGATGCGCTCACCATCGACTGTCGTCCAGCCACCGGCCAATTCCCAGTCAGCGCAGGTTGCAAAGTCTTCCAGCGTCTTCACATCATCTTTGGCAAGCGCTTCCACCATCTGGGGTGTCAGGCCTTCGAATTCAATAAGACTGTCCTCAACGCCCAGAGCCCGCGCAGCATCCAGCGCTGCCTTGGCCTGTGCTTCCAGGAACTCGCGGGCACGGGTCTGCAGTTCCTGCGCAGTACCTTCGTCTACACCATCGATCACCAGCAGCTCGTCAATCTCGACATAGGCCACCTCTTCGAGGTTGGTGAACCCTTCAGAGACCAGCAACTGGGCAAAGAACTCGTCCAGATCGAGTGTTTCCATGAACAGATTGGTCCGGGCTTCGAATTCCTTCTGACGGCGGGCCGATTCTTCGGCTTCGGTCATGATATCGATGTCCAGATTGGTCAACTGGCTGGCCAGTCGCACGTTCTGACCACGGCGACCGATTGCAAGGCTCAGTTGTTCCTCGGGCACCACGACTTCGATCTTGCCAGCTTCTTCGTCCAGAACGACCTTGGAAACCTCAGCGGGCTGCAGCGCATTCACCAGGAAGGTCGGCTGATCTTCGTTCCACGGGATGATGTCGATCTTTTCACCCTGAAGTTCGTTCACAACGGCCTGCACGCGGCTGCCGCGCATACCAACGCAGGCACCGACGGGATCGATGGACCCATCATAGGAGATCACAGCAATCTTGGCGCGCGAACCGGGGTCGCGGGCGACGGCCTTAACTTCAATAATGCCATCGTAGATTTCCGGCACTTCCATCTTGAACAGCTCAGCCATGAATTCCGGCGCGGTGCGCGACAGGAATATCTGGTGGCCACGAACCTCTCGGCGAACTTCCTTGATGTATGCGCGCACACGATCATTCGGGCGATAGCTTTCGCGGCCGATCTTGTCGTTGCGGCGCAGAACGGCCTCGGCACCGCCCAGATCGACGATGACATTGCCAAATTCTTCGCGCTTGACCGCACCGTTAATGATGGTACCGGCACGATCCTTGAAGTCTTCGTACTGGCGATCACGCTCGGCTTCGCGGACCTTTTGCAGGATCACCTGCTTGGCCGACTGCGCAGCGATCCGGCCCATTTCAACCGGCGGCACTTCTTCGACATAAACGTTACCGACTTCGGGCGCTTCCAAGTATTGCTTGGCCTGCTCAACGGTCATTTCCGCCTGATAATTCTCAAGCTCTTCATCCTCAACCACAGTACGAACGCGCGTGAAGGTCGCCTTGCCGGTCTTGCGGTCAATGCTGACGCGGATGTCCATCTCGGCGCCGTAGCGGCTCTTGGCGGCACGGGCGAGCGATTCCTCCATCGCTTCGACAACCAGACCGGGGTCGATCATCTTTTCGCGGGCCACGGCCTCGGCGGTCTGCAGCAGCTCCAGCTGGTTGGCTGAGGTGATTGCCATCAGTTCGTCTCCTCTTCGGACCCTTCGGTCTCAATCTCGTCGAAAGCGTTTTCGTTCAGGGCACCGGCGTCTTTGCGCTGGCGCAGCATTTCCTTGATCAGTTCATCGGTCAGGACCAGCTTGGCGTCGCTCAGCCAGTCAAATTGCAGACCGATTGTGATCGTCTCATCTCCCTCGGGGATGTTGATCAGAACTTCATCCCCCTCAATCCCGGCCAGTTCGCCCTTGAACCGACGGCGACCATCGATCAATTCGGCGGTCTCGATCTTGGCCTCATAGCCCTCGAACATCTCAAAATCCTTGAGACGGGTCAGCGGGCGGTCGATCCCGGGGCTGGACACTTCCAGCGCGTAGGCATCAAGGATCGGGTCCTCGACATCCAGCGTGGCGCTGACTGCATTGGAAATCTCGGCGCAATCGTCCACTTCGATTCCACCGTCAGGCTTGTCGGCCATGATCTGCAGTGTGGTCATCTTGCCGCTCATCAGGCGAATGCGCACAAGTTCATACCCCAGGTCCTCGATCACGGGGGTGATGATCTCGGCCAGTCGCCGGTCGATGGCAGCTTTTGCTATCAGGTCGTTTGTCATCAGGTTCTCTACCCTTCAATCGGGCACAAAAAAACGGGCGCGCGGCCCGTCGAAATTTCCGGTGGAGCCTCGGACCAGAAGTCCAACGCGCCGCTGTTGCAAATGCATATACGCAGGAGTTTCCGAGTCTGCAACCCCCAGCGAAATTCGTGAACGGATTTACGCCAGCCACCACCGTTCGGCGATGCGGCCATCATCAAGCGGATGGCCCGCACCGATCTGTCGTGGCATCCCCACATGGGGGGCTACGGCCAGTGCCATATCTGCTTCATCCGGGTGAAAACGTAGCCTGCGATGGCCCTTCAGTTCACCACGCGCTGGCAGGGCCGCGATGTCCACATAGCCATCACGCAGCGCCTCGGCGCGCACACGAGCGTCGGGAATCACAATGATTTCCACCGCATCAGCCCAACCTGCGGAACCGGTCTTGTAATGGCCAGCAACCTTGCGCCCCAGAAAATGGCGCCCATCCTCGGCCCGCTCAACTTGAAAACACCCGGTGCCATTGGCCGTGTGCAAAGGTGTCACATCCTGCCCTTCGCGCGTAATAACAAACCGATTATCTGCCAACACGAAAGGGAGCCCCGGATCGGCCTCGGCCAATTCCAATTGAACCGTGTCGGGTGACAAGGCCTCGGCCCGTCCCAACCCGTTCAGAACTGCCACCACATCGGCAACATCCAGTGTCGCGCCATCGTGGAAGCGCACATCGCAGCGCAAAACAAACCGCCAGACACGGGCTTCTGCATCGGTTTGCCAGCCTGTCGCCAGCTCTCCGCGCAAGGTGCCGTCGGGCGCGATTTCGGTTAGGGTATCGAACACAGCGCCGCGGGCCACCTGCTCAAGACTGTTATCCCGTGGCACTGCCAGCCTTAGCGTTCCACCCGATTTCGGCGTGTCCGCCAATGAGGCCCCCGTCGCCGCCAGCAGCGCGGCAGCAGCACCCGAGGCGAATAACGCACGGCGGTCGATCCGCGTCATGATACCCCCTCGGCCACGAGGTCCATGATACGGACCAACTCGGCACTAATTCCGGGTTCTGACAACGCGTGGCCCGCGTGACGGACCATCTTCAACTCGGCATTGGGCCAGCGTTCGGCAAGGCTCCACGCCGCGTGGGGTGGGCAAATCATGTCATAGCGCCCCTGAACGATATGCCCGGGGATATGCGCGATTCGGTCCATTTGATCCAGAATTTGCCCGTCCTTCTCAAGGAAGGCTTTATTGATGAAATAGTGATTCTCAAGTCGCGCAAAAGTGCGCGCATATTCACCCGGACTTTCACCGACCGAGCCGTTGGTATGGATCGAGGCCAGCGCGTTCTCCCAATGGGACCAGGCACGCGCGTACAGAATCTCGGTCGCGCGATCACCAGAGAAAAGGCGTTTGTTATAGGCCGCAATTGGATCTTGGAGATCGGCCTCAGGCAGCAAAGAGGTGAATTTCGCCCATTGCTCAGGCCAGAAACGCCCGGCGCCGCCGCCATAGAACCAGTCCAGCTCGGCCTGCGTTGCCAGAAACACGCCGCGCAGCACCAGACGGTTGACCCGATCCGGATGCGTCTGTGCGTAGATCAACGCCAGAGTCGCCCCCCAGCTGCCACCAAACGCAATCCAATCCTCAATCTCGAACAATTCGCGCAGCCGTTCGATATCGGCCACTAAATGCCATGTTGTGTTCCCGTCAACCGACGCCGTGGGCCGCGACCGGCCACATCCCCGCTGATCGAACAGAATCATTCGATACGCGGTAGGATCGAAATACCGCCGCATTGCCGGGCTGCATCCACCGCCGGGACCCCCGTGCAGAATCACCACGGGAATGCCATCGGGATTGCCGCATTGCTCCACATAGATACGGTGCCCATCGCCCATATCGACCATGCGCTGATCAAAAGGATCGATCGGCGGGTACAGATATTGAACTGCGCGCTTTTGGTCCGGGTACTTGTCCATTATGGCCCTATATAGTCCTTAAGCGTAAAAGAGCACACGGAGACAGGAATGCAAGCGCATCCGAACACGGTTGACCCGTCCGAGATCGCAAAATTTGAGGCGATGGCGGCGGAATGGTGGGATCCCCATGGGAAATTCAAACCCCTGCACTTGCTGAATCCGTGCCGTTTGGATTATATCACACAGCAGATTGCGGGCGAATTTGACCGTGATCTGAAGGTTCCGCGCCCATTCGAAGGCCTGCGCCTGCTGGATATCGGCTGTGGTGGAGGGTTGCTAAGCGAACCGATGGCGCGCCTTGGCGCTGAGGTTGTTGGGGCAGACGCCGCCGAGGGCAACCTGCCTGTCGCCCGCATCCATGCTGAACAATCGGGGTTGGAAATCGACTATCGCCACACCACAGCCGAGGCCATGGCTGCCGCAGGCGAACAGTTCGACGTGGTTTTAAACATGGAAGTGGTCGAACATGTTGCCGACCCGCTCAGCTTTCTGACCGCCACCCAGCAATTGCTGAAACCCGGCGGGCTAGAGGTTTGTTCGACCCTCAACCGAAACCCGAAATCCTATGCCATGGCGATTTTCGGGGCCGAGGTCGTCATGCGCTGGCTGCCGCGCGGCACGCATGAATGGAACAAGTTCATCACCCCCGATGAGCTGTTCGACCTGCTGCGTCAGGCCGGTCTGGACCCGGTGGACCGCAAAGGGTTTGTATTCAATCCGATCCTGTGGAGCTGGTCGATCTCGGACCGGGATCTGAGCGTGAACTATGTGACCGCGAGTGTGAAGTCGGGACCCAGCCAGTAGCGCAATTCTGTAAAAGGAAAACCTATTGATGTGGGGCAAAAGGTTTTTTGATGTTCCAGTCTATCGCTTAGCGAGAGATAGGTATCAGCACCAACTGAGCTCCAAAATTGACCGCGATATGGAGATCTTTGCTGGATCAGACATTCCCGAAGACATCCTTTCGCGAAACCGCAAAATGCGAGTCGAACATCAACGGCTGAAGTACGGAACGTGGGATTTCAACGAAATCGTCGGCTACATCCGACTTTATTTTCGCGGATCTCAAGTTCTAGGCGAGTATTTTAGCGCGGAAAAGAAACGTACGGTTCTAACCAGACGCAAGGTCTTCCTGTACGAGACCTACAAACTCGCTACTGAAGGCAGTATCCCTGCGAACGCTACGAACGAAGAAATCTTCAACTGCATCATAGAGTACACCCAGCGCTGCGAAAAAGAGCTTACAAGAGGCAGATTTGTTGAGACAGCTTTCTTGGAGCAGCTTGGACCTCACGTCGATTGGGACGCATTGCGAAGAGAAGATTGAACTTGTTCGCAACTCTAATGTGAGTCGGGACCCCTACTCGCCCTCCAACTGCAACCGCAAATCCCTCAACACCGGCAACGTACTGCGGACCCGCTCCAGCCCCAGTTCTCCGACCACGCGGTTGATCAGCGGGGCAATCGAGGAAATCGCCTGATCCCGCGCGCGGCGTCCGGCGGGGCTGATCGCAACCATCTTGCGGCGGGCGTCGTCCCAGTCGGGGCGGATGTGGATGTATCCGGCCCATTCCAGCTTGGCCAATGTGTTGGTCATTGCGCCTCGGGTCACGTGGAACGTGTTGGCCAGTTGCGCCGGGCTGCGCTCATCCCCGACAAAAACCAGATGATTTAGCACCGAGAAATGCGAGATTTCCATGCCCTTGGGCAGCACCCGGCTTAGCCGGTTGCGCAATAGCTGGTCCGCGGTCAGGATTTCGCTGAACAGCGTGACCGCCAGGGCATTTTTCTCGTCAGTCATGGTCCGGTTCTGGATCAGGGTCCGTCGAAGCGACGGATATGTGTCAACGAGGGCACCTTGTGGCGCGCCTCGGACACAGAACTATCATGCATCTCGAAAATGTGAATGCCTGGATCGGTGCCTGCGTCGATCAGCACCTCTCCCCACGGGGCCACAACCATGCTGTGACCATAAGTATAACGCGTTCTACCGAGCGTCTTGGGGTGTTCTCCGGTCTGCGCCGGGGCAATCACCCAGCAGCCGTTTTCAATGGCCCGGGCGCGCAGCAGCGATTCCCAATGTGCCGCACCTGTAACCGGTGAAAACGCGGCAGGAACGGTCAAAATCCGCGCCCCAGCCTGCGCCAGCGCGGTATAGAGATGCGGGAAACGGATATCATAGCAGATCGACAGGCCGACCTTGCCGAAGTCGGTCTCGGCAATCACGGCTTTCTCACCGGAGCGATAGTTCTTTGATTCGCGGAACGTTTCCGTTTCAGTGACCTGCACGTCGAACATGTGTATCTTGTCGTACCGCGCCACGATCTGACCCTTTGGGTCGATCATGAATGAGCGGTTGGCAAAACGGCCATCGGTGTTATGAGTCTTGATCGCCAGTGATCCAATCAGCAGCCAGACACCCAGTGCAGCGGCCTGCGCGCGCAAGCCAGCCAGGGTTATGTCATCTTCTTCATGTTTCAAAACTTCGCGTTGCCGCGTGGTGCTGGTCGAGACACA
Source organism: uncultured Ruegeria sp. (assembly GCF_947500045.1). GTDB lineage: Bacteria > Pseudomonadota > Alphaproteobacteria > Rhodobacterales > Rhodobacteraceae > Ruegeria. The sequence continues at coordinate 303,014 of NZ_CANMQQ010000004.1, forward strand.
GTTCGTCACCTCGGGCGTCAGGATAAAGCGCGCACCATCAGCAGCAGCTTCGGCCATCATCGCACGCACCATGTCCAGATTTTCGGTCGGATCATCCGACGCGGTGATCTGCAGCAGCGCGGTTTTCATCACGCCGCGAGCAGGCGATCCAGCTTGCCCTGACGCTCAAGCTCGTACAGTTCGTCACAGCCGCCCACATGGGTCTGACCGATGAAGATCTGTGGCACTGTGCGTTTGCCGCCCGCCCGCTGGATCATCTCGGGTTTGCGTTTGGGGTGCACCAGAACATCAACTTCTGAAAACTTGACGCCTTTTTGTTTCAGCAACCGCTTCGCCGCGTGACAAAACCCACAGAGCGGCGAGGTATAGATTTCAACCGATTTCATTCTTCGTCCTTTTGGAATTCGCGCAATCTTCCGCGAATTAGGCATCCTTGGCAACGCGCGCCAGTACCAACACGGAAATATGATTTGCCCCTGACGCGCGACAGACACGCGCGCAAGCCTCAAGCGTCGCGCCCGAGGTCATGACATCATCCACAAGTAGAATGTCGCGCCCCTGCATCAGGTGCACATGTTTTCGATGCGTTGTTATGGCACCGGCAAGCGCAGCGGAACGCTCAACCGCTGTTTTTCCGTCCAGAACAGGGGTTCGCACCGTGCGCCTCAAAAGATCCGGGCATACGGGCAAACCCGTTTCCCGGCCCAAATGATACGCCAGCAATGCCGACTGGTTATAGCGCCGCCGGATCAGCCGGGACCAATGCAGGGGAACCGGCGCGATCAACATGTTCGGGCGTAAAATCTCTGAACCGGCTTGGGCCATCCAGCGCGCGGCGGGGCGCGCCAGTTCCGGCCGATCCCCATGTTTCAACGCAAGTATCAGCGCTTTGGCACCCCCCTTATAGCGCAGTGCAGCCCGACCATCATGCCACGCGCGCGGGATTCTCAGGCAATCATCACATTCGATCCGGTACCCGTCCTGCGCACCGGGAACCGGCATGCCGCAGCTTTCGCAAACTGTGCCGCCGATAAACGGTGTATCGCGCCAGCACGGGCCACACAGGCCAAAGTCTGATTCGGTCAGTGCACCGCAGGAAAGACAGCGGGGGGGATAGATCATCTCGACAGCGGTTTGAATCCCCTGACGAATGCGATACTTGCGGCTTATGAAACTGCCGTCCGCCACTGCACCCTCTCTGTTTGACCGCGCTGTGATCGCACTTCACCGCAATCGCGTGCGGGACGACGCGCTTTTCCTGCACCGCGCCGCGGTTGACGAAGTGCAGGATCGTCTGTCCATGGTTAACAAATCATTTAAGGCACCCGCCGTCGTGACCCCGTTCCCTCACATATGGGAGGGTTTATGGCCCGAGGTCCGGATCATCAGGGATGATGAGGTCCTGAATCTGACACCAGGCGCGCATGACCTGGTTATCCATGCGATGGCGCTGCATTGGGCCAACGATCCGGTTGGCCAGTTGATCCAATGTCACCGTGCCCTGAAACCCGATGGCTTGCTGCTGAGCGTTTGTCTTGGGGGGGACACCCTACAGGAATTGCGCGCGGCATTGGGTCAGGCCGAGATCGAAGTTTCGGGCGGGCTCAGCCCACGTGTTGCACCGATGGCCGAACTCCGTGATTTGGGTGGGCTGTTGCAAAGGGCCGGGCTCGCCCTGCCTGTTGCCGACAAGGCAACACTGACCGCCGAATACCGCGACCTGACACATCTGGTACATGATTTGCGTGCGATGGGGGAAACCAACGCGCTGACCAACCGCCTGAAACAACCGACCCGCCGCGCGGTCTTCGACAAGGCACAAGATATCTACGCCACACATTTCAAAACACCCCACGGCCACCTGACTGCAACATTTGAGCTGATCTGCCTGACAGGATGGGCCCCCGATGACAGCCAACCCAAACCTTTGCGTCCGGGGTCGGCTCAAATGCGCCTTGCCGAAGCGCTGGGCACGGATGAGGGCAAACTGCCCGATTGACGACCCGTCTTTTCCCTTTATCTCAGGCCAGACACCATAACTGAGGAAGCTTTACATGTTTGATGCCACGCGTCCCGCCCATGCACCCGCAGACCATCCCAAGGTCAAAACGGGCCGTGTCGGTATCCTGCTGGCCAATCTTGGGACACCGGACAGCTATACCTATTGGCCCATGCGGCGCTATCTGAATGAGTTCCTGTCAGACAAGCGGGTGATCGACTATCCGGCATGGAAGTGGCAGCCGATTCTGCAGGGAATCATTCTGACCAAACGCCCCTTCAGTTCGGGCGAGGCGTATAAATCGATCTGGAATCACGACAAGGGTGAAAGCCCCCTGATGACGATCACCAAGGATCAAACCGCAAAGTTGCGCGCAGCCTTGCAGGATCGGTATGGCGATCAAGTGATGGTCGATTTCTGCATGCGCTATGGCAACCCGTCGACCCCGTCGAAAGTGCGCGAAATGGTGGCAGAGGGCTGCGACCGGATCTTGTTTTTCCCGCTCTACCCGCAATATGCCGGGGCCACGACCGCCACGGCGAACGATCAATTTTTTCGTGCTTTGATGAAAGAAACCTGGCAACCATCCAGCCGTACAGTACCTGCCTATTTCGACGAACCCGCTTATATCGACGCGTTAGCAAGTTCGGTCGAGCGTGCTTATGCGGCGATGGAAACAAAGCCGGATGTCCTTGTCTGCTCGTATCACGGAATGCCGGAACGCTATCTGCAGCAGGGTGACCCCTATCATTGCCAGTGCGTCAAGACCTCAAGACTTCTGAAAGAGCGTTTGGGTTGGTCGGATGATCAGCTCGTATCGACTTTTCAATCGCGTTTTGGACCGGAAGAGTGGTTGAAACCGTATACCGTCGATCATGTGGCTGAGCTGGCGCGCGAAGGCAAAAAGAACATCGCAGTGATCGCGCCTGCGTTCTCGGCCGATTGCATCGAAACTTTGGAAGAGATCAACGAAGAGATTAAGGAAAGTTTCGAAGAGGCGGGCGGAGAATCGTTCACCTATATCCCATGCCTCAACGATGAAGAGTCGCATATTTCGGCACTGAGTAAGGTGATTGAAGACAATCTGCGCGGCTGGCTGGACTGATCCTGCAGGGCAACAAGCATAAAAAAAGGCGGTGGCTTGCACCACCGCCTTCTTAAATTGACTAAAGTCTCGTCGACTTAGCTTGCTGCAACAGCGGCGGCAACAACAACCAGCAGGATCAGCGGCAGGATGATACCCTGCGACGAACCTTGGGTTTCTTCGACAACAACAGGTGCTTCAACAACCGGCTCTTCCAGGTTGCCTGCATATGCGGTCGAAGCAGCAGCAGTCAGTGCAGCAGCGAGAACGAGTTTCTTCATATTAACCTCCAGAATTTGCGCGATTCCCAATAGCGAAACCGCACATCTAAGACTTACCTCGTGAGTTTTTCTAATCAGCTATCCCAATGGATTGCAATTGCAACTTGCTCCACAAGCGGGTTCGTGCGCGAAAATGTCGTCAAATTAGCAACACTTGCGTGCCCACATTGGCCATCGAGAACAGCTCGGCGATGTCTTCGTTGAACAAGCCGATGCAGCCATTCGAAGACCGGCGACCGATTTTGCGCGTATCGTGCGTACCGTGGATGCGATAATACTTCCAGCTCAGATATAAAGCGTGTGTTCCCAAGGGGTTATCAGGGCCGGGCGGAATATAGTCCGGCCATTCGGGATTGCGCTTTTTCATCGAGGGTGTCGGCGACCAACTTGGACCTTCCACTTTACGGATGACACTGGTGCGCCCGCGGCGGGTCAATTCCTCGGTCAATGGCACGGACGAGGGGTAAAGTTTGTACACCGATTGATCATCTGACCAATAATGCAGCGCCCGTGACACGGTATCGACCAGAATGGCCCCGTTTCTGGTGTTCGAGAAATAGGGCTGCCAATCCAGCGCCCTGAAACCGGACACATTGCGACGCACGTCTGGTTCGGGCTCGGGCGCGGGGCGCAGCGGATCACCGGGTGTATACTGGGCAAGCGCAGGCGAGGCCAAGCTGGCGGTGGCACCCGCCAGGAACCCACGGCGCGTCGGGGATAAAATAGGTTTCTTGACCATGCGGGGCGGTCCTTCATTATGTGAAATTGCAAATTCTACGACATTTTATGGCCAGAATGCTTCAGTCGCAAATCAAACCGGCAGAATCACGCAAGGTTGGGTCATTGTACGTTTACTCTGGGCGTACAGGCAGGCTATTTCCGTTGTCGACACTAAATTCAGGCCGATCATGACACGTATTCTTTCTCTTCTGGCGATTTGTTTTGTCGCGCTCGCGGCATGTACCGATTCGGGTACTACAACAATTGGTGCCGATGGCAGACCATTGCCATCCGTCTACAAAATCAGGGGCAACCCTGAAAAGCTGCAATTCCGCATGCTGGATTCAGTTAACGCCCTGCGGCAGGCCTCGGGTCTTCAGCAGGTACAGTTGAACGCGCAGCTGAATGCAGCCGCCGCGACCCACTCGAAAGACATGGCCCGTCAGAATCGGCCATGGCATTTCGGATCGGACGGGTCTTCACCGCTGGATCGGGCATCGCGGGTTGGATATTACGGAACCTTCCTGGGCGAGGCGATCTCGGAAACCTATGAAACCGAAACCGAAACACTGGCCGCATGGATGCAGGAGCCGGGTCCACGCGACGTGATTATGGACCCCAAGGCCACGCAGATGGGCTTTGCTTGGCATCAGGAAAACGGCGGCAAAATCTGGTGGACGCTGGAAATGGGAACCGGCGGCTGAGCAGACGGATCACCGAATTGAAAAAAGCCCCCGAAAATCGGGGGCTTTTTTATTGATCAGATAATTCTCAGGCGGCTTGCATCGATTGGGCTTCGGTCAGAATCGCATGAAGCTTTACCGGGTCGGGATTAGCCCGCAATTTTGCGCAAACAGATTGCTCACGCAATGTACGTGAAACCAATGCCAGGGCCTTGAGGTGTTCAACCCCTGCCTCTTCCGGCGCAAACAGCGAAAACGCCAGATCCACGGGCTGGCGATCGACCGAGCCGAAATCGATGGGCTTTTCCAGCAGAACAAAAACCCCCGAGACCGATTCGAGTTCGGACAGGCGTGCGTGCGGAAGCGCGACACCATGGCCGACACCGGTCGGACCAAGACTTTCCCGCTCGAGCAGGCCTTCAACGATCGCATGCGCATCCAGCCCAAGCGTCGCGGCGCCAACATCGCCAATTTCCTGAAACAAACGCTTTTTACTGGACGCTGCGGACAGTACACGCACCGCTTCGGGCTTCAAAATGCTCGAAAGCTCCATCATTTTGCTCCTGAGCCGTGCCCCCAAGGTTGGGGGCAGGCCACTTATCCTTGCCTGTTACGGATCAATCCAGCCGATATTGCCGTCTTCACGGCGATATACGACATTCAATCCGTCCTTGTTCTCATTCCGGAACACCAGCACGGGTGCACCGGCAAGTTCCATCTGCATAACGGCTTCACCAACACTCAGCGATGGAATCTTGGTCTCCATCTCAGCCACAATCATCGGCTGCAGCGATTCGGGCTCAGCAGCGGTCTCCGATTCATCAGAGGCGAGGATATAAGAGGACGCGCCAAAGAGTTCAACCGGCTCGGACCGATCCTTATGGTGGTCTTTCAGGCGACGCTTATAGCGGCGCAGTTGTGTCTCCATTTTGTCGCAGCAACCTTCGAAGGCCGCATAAATCTCGGTCGCGTGGGCCTTGGCCTGAGCCGTCAGGCCGGTCGACAGATGTACAGTAGTTTCGCATACATATTCATGCGCCGAACGGGAAAAGACGACATTGGCGTCCGTTGGCCGCTGGGCATATTTGCCCACGACCTCGCCCAGTTCGGTCTGCACATGAGTTTGCAAGGCCGCACCGATGTCGATCTGTTTTCCGCTGATTTGGTAACGCATGTGGTCTCCTTCACAATTCACACCCATTCTGACGTCGCATAACGCGACTGACTTATTTTTATCGGGTGGGGGGGATCGGCATTTTCTGTGGTTGCCGTTGGCCCGGCCCTTCAACGAAGGGGGATCGAGATCCAGACTGGAACCGAAGAAATGCCATATGCCAATTGAGCCAATAGGTGAGAGAAGAGTCAATCAAAACAGGTGTGTATATACGTGATTTCCGCCATGCCTCGGGCGCAATTCCGCGCAACCTTATGAAATACGGAAATTTTCGCCCAGATAAACCCGGCGCACGTTTTCGTTTTCAACCACTTCGTCGGGCGTGCCGGACATCAGGACCTGCCCGTCATGCAAGATATAGGCGCGATCCACAATTTCCAGTGTTTCCCGGACGTTGTGATCCGTGATCAACACTCCGATGCCACGCTTTTTCAGATCGGCCACCAGATGCCGGATATCGCCAACACTGATCGGATCAACCCCGGCAAAGGGCTCATCGAGCAGCAGGTATTTCGGATCGGCCGCCAGACAGCGCGCAATCTCGACCCGGCGGCGTTCTCCGCCCGACAGGGCCAGGGCTGGCGCGCGGCGCAAATGTTCGATGGAAAAATCTGACAACAGCTCTTCAAGCCGCTCTTTGCGGCGATGGGCGTGTTTGACCGTGATATCCAGAACCGAAGCGATGTTATCCTCAACACTCATACCGCGGAAAATCGACATTTCCTGCGGCAGATATCCGATGCCCAACCGGGCCCGGCGATACATTGGCAGTGTCGTTACGTTTTGCCCGTCGATCTCGACGGTACCCGCTTCGGGGAAAACCAGCCCTGCGACAGAATAGAAGGTGGTGGTCTTGCCTGATCCGTTCGGTCCCAGCAACGCCACGACCTCAGACCGGTTCAGTTCCATGGACACATCGCGGATGACCGTCTTCTTGCGATAAGATTTCCGCAACTTCTCGATCTTCAGACCCGAGGAACCTTCGGTGATAGACAGTTCGGGACGGTTCATCAGTTGCCACCTTGCTGCAGGATAGTCTTGACGCGCCCGGACATGGTTGCTGTGCCGGAGGTCAGATTTGCGATCATCTGATCGCCGCTGATGATGCTGGGCCCCTGCGTCAGCAGCACATTGCCCTTCATCTCAATCACGCCGGAATCGATGGTGTACTCTGCCCAATCGCCTTCTGCAGCATCGGGGGGGCTTACCAGCACCACGTTTTCCGTCGCTTCCATCCGTTCAATGGCCGAGCGTTCCTGGTTGTAGATGACAAGAACCCGTTCCGCGGTTAGGCGCATCTCACCCTGAATGACGATAACATCGCCGATGAATTCGGCGGATCCATCTTCCTGATTGACGTTCAGTGTCTCGGACGTGACTTCAACTGGCAGTGTCGGATCGGCGTTGACCGAGCCAAACGCCACCTGTGCCTCCTGTGCAGAAACAGGGATGGCCCCGGCTGCTGCGGCAAAACACAAAACGGCGACACGTAAATCGAACACAAGTTATCTTTCTGCTTTTTGCGGCTCGTATATCAGCTTCACGCCGCCTGTAAAAAGAATATGGACGGGCCCGTCCTTTTTTTCAGTCCCAAAGATCATTCGTCCAGCGGTAAAGTCGCCAATCGGACCGGTTCCGTCAATCTGGCCAGGGCTGTCGCCACGGATTTCATCCAGAGATGTATTCAACAAGTCGGTTGTCACCTGAATGCCATCCGCAGTTGTGATGACCACATCCCCGGCAAAAGTCGCGGTGCCCTTGTCGGGCCGGATCATGCCGGTATTAGATTCAAGCGTGATCTCGCCACCGCTGCTTAACTCAAAGCGCCCCTGAACCTCGGAGGCGGTGGGGGTTCCCTCCTCACCACTTTGGCTGGCGCGGCGTGCTTCGACCCTAATCTCTTCGCCCTTACGGGTCACTCCTTTGTAGTCGGGGCGGCTGACAACCTGATCGGTCAACCGGTCGTCGACATCCTGATCCCCGAACGGGGCCGAGACATTGGTGTCGATGCTGCGGGACAGAAGAAAAACAGAAGAAAGCAACAAAATCGCCACGAGCGGTAACAGCACCTTCAGGAACTGCACCCAACGGGAATGGCGATCGACCTCAGCCATCTCTTTAGCCCAGACCTACGCGCAGGCAGTCGTGAATGTGAATCAACCCCTGAGCCTGCCCCGGAACTTCAGGGTCGACTACGAATAGCGATGTGATCTTACGATCGTTCATAATTGCGACGGCTTCTTCCGCTAATGCGTTCGGCGCGATTGTGGTCGGATTCTTGGTCATCACCTGAGCAGCAGCATTATCCAACAACCCGTCCATGTGACGTCGCAAATCACCGTCTGTGATGATTCCAACCAGCTGTCCCTGTGCGTCAGCCACTCCGGCAACGCCAAACCCTTTCTGGCTGATCTCGATCAGGGCATCGCTCATCGGTGTGTCTGATGAGACCAGAGGCAGTGCTGCTCCCGAATGCATCAGATCACGCACCGTGCTGAGCCGTGCACCCAACTTGCCACCGGGGTGGAATGCACGAAAATCTTCCGGCTTGAAATCCCGATACTTCATCAAAGCAATTGCCAACGCATCGCCCATTGCCAGCGTTAGCGTCGTCGAGATCGAGGGCACCATACCAAAGCCACAGGCCTCTCCCATCGACGGGATCAGCAGATGTACGTCGGCCTGTTTCATCAGGGTGCTTTCCGGTTTGCTGGACAGACCAATCAACGGAATGCCGAACCGGCGAGTAAAGGCCAGAAGGTTGGCCAACTCGGGCGCTTCGCCTGAATTAGAAATCGCCAATACGACATCACCCTTCGAGACCATACCAAGATCACCATGGCTGGCCTCGGCCGGGTGGACGAAATAGGCAGGTGTGCCTGTGCTGGCCAGCGTGGCCGCGATTTTGTGACCGATATGGCCGGATTTTCCGATGCCGCTGATAATGATGCGCCCGGTCGCTTGCAGGATCAGTTGAACGGCCTCGGCGAAATGCTCGTCCAGGCTTTCGGCGAGGACGTCCAGCGCGCGGGCCTCATCAGTGATGACCTGGCGGGCAGTGTTCAGAAAGGGCTCGGTATCGGTCATGAGTGTGCAAAAATATCGGTTTCGGGCCAGCCTGCGAGGTCAAGCTTCGCACGGGTCGGCAGGAAATCAAAACAGGCCTGCGCCATTTCGATCCGGCCTTCGCGGGCCAGCCGCCCGTCCAGCGCGCCACGCAATTGGTGCAGATACAAAACATCCGAGGCAGCGTAGTCCAACTGAGCCTCGGTCAGCGTTTCTGCCCCCCAATCGCTCATCTGTTGCTGTTTCGAAATGTCGACGCCGAGCAGTTCCTGACACAGGTTCTTCAGGCCGTGACGATCCGTGTAGGTGCGGATCAGACGGCTGGCGATCTTTGTGCAATAGACCGGCGCCGCAAGCGCCCCAAAGGCGTGATACATCGCTGCGATGTCAAAACGACCAAAATGGAACAGCTTCAGCACGTTGGGATCTTCCAGCATCGCACACAGATTCGGTGCCGATGATTGGCCCTTTTCGACCTGAACGATGTGACAGTTTCCATCCCCACCCGACATCTGGATGACACACAACCGATCCCGGTGCGGATTCAGCCCCATGGTTTCGCAATCAATGGCCACAACCGGGCCCATATCCAACCCATCGGGCAGATCGTTCTTATACAGGTAATTCGCCACGCCGACTTCCTTTGTGCGGTCTCGTCCCCGAGATAGGAGGTTTCGCAGGCAAACTCAACGCTATCGGCTCATATGTGGTTTTTGACCGGCGACCATATTGACAATATCCCCATGGGGGGGATTAGGATAATGCATGCCGACACACCCCCACAAATCGCACCCGCAGATCACAGCGCGCCTGAAACGCGCGCATGGGCATCTGGCCAAGGTAATCTCTATGCTCGAAGATCAGGCCCCGTACTCAGATATCGCACAGCAGCTTTATGCCGTGGAGAAGGCAATCACCAATGCCAAGCGTACGCTGATCCATGATCATGTTGAGCACTGCCTGTCCGGTGGGGCGGATGGGGATACCATCGAAGACTTCAAAACCATAACCAAGTACCTCTGACCAATGCTCAGCGTCCTGACAAACCGCACCTATCGACATTTGCTGGCGGCCCAGATCGTGGCGCTGACTGGCACCGGGCTCGCAACCGTCGCGCTGGGTCTACTCGCCTTTGATCTGGCCAGGGAGTCGGCTGGGTTGGTGCTGGGTGCCGCACTGACTATCAAGATGGTGGCCTATGTCACCGTCGCCCCCCTTGCCGCCGCCTTCGCCGAGCGGTTGGACCGGCGCAGAATGCTGGTGGTGTTGGACCTCGTGCGCGCGATCGTGGCGCTCTGCCTGCCGTTCGTTACCGAAATCTGGCAGGTTTACGTGCTGATATTTGTCCTGCAATCGGCCTCAGCCGGGTTTACACCGGCCTTTCAAGCCACCATCCCAGACGTTCTGACCGACGAACAGGACTATATCAAAGCCCTTTCCCTATCGCGGCTGGCATATGATCTGGAAAGCCTGCTGAGCCCGATGCTGGCCGCCGCCCTGCTGCTGTTCGTCAGCTTCAACAGCCTGTTTCTGGGCACCGGTATCGGCTTTGTCGCCTCTGCTTTGCTTGTGGTATCAGCTACCCTGCCCTCACCTAAACCATCCGAGCCGCGCGGTATCTATGACCGCACCACTCGCGGTATCAAAATATATCTTAAGACCCCTCGCTTGCGGGGTCTGCTGGCACTGAGTTGGAGCGCGGCGGCGCTGAGTTCAATGGTGATCGTCAATACAGTCGTAATTGTGCGCAGCGATCTTGATCTGTCTGAGAGCGCCGTGGCCATTGCCCTGGCCGGGTTCGGCGGCGGTTCGATGCTGGCAGCCTTTGCCCTGCCTCGGCTTCTAGCGAAATTCCCTGACCGCCGGGTCATGCTGAGCGGCGCGTTGCTGGCAACGGGCACCATGGCAGCGGCAGCAGTTCTTTCTATCACCATACCAATGACACTGGGTTTGCTGACCGCAACATGGGTGTTGGTTGGTTTCGGGTATTCCAGCACGCTGACACCCTCGGGCCGCCTACTGACCCGCTCTGCCCATGCCGAAGATCGGCCCGCCATCTTTGCGGCCCAGTTCACGCTTTCTCATGCTTGCTGGCTGGTACTTTATCCGTTGGCCGGTTGGCTGATGACCCGCTTTGGCGTCTCGGTTGCCATGGCAGGAATGACCGCGGCTGCGATCCTGGGCCTTGTTCTAGTGTTCAGGGCTTGGCCGCGCACCGACGAAAAGGCGGTGATCCACAACCACCCTGACCTTCCCCAAGATCACCCGCATCTTTCCGGGTCGAAACCGCACGCTCATCCGATCGTCATTGACGATTTGCATCCCCGCTATCCGAGGGAGCCTTGAGCCAGGGCACCGAACTACTCTAAACCGGAACAAGCACTGCCCGAACTCGGAGCTCAAATGGATCAGCTTGATCGACGCATCATCGCCGCCCTGCAGCACAATGCGCGCGACTCGACGACGCGTATCGCCACAATGCTGGGCGTCGCCCGGACAACAGTGCACGAACGCATCAATCGTATGGAAGAGCGTGGCGTCATCGCAGGCTATTCCGTCGTGCTGCGCGAAACCGAAGACACGCCTCGGGTACAGATCATCGTCCTGCTGGAGGTTCAGCAGAAAGAAACCACGCGCATCATCAGGCGGCTTGAAGCATATCCCGAAGTTAAACTCTGCCTGTCTATCAACGGCGAATTTGACCTGCTGCTTTCAGCCGAAGCGCCGCGGATCGAAGACCTCGATATTTTAGTCGATGAACTGGCGCGCATTCCCGGTGTGTTGCGTACCAATACCAGCGTTGTTTTCGGTCGGAAAATCGACAGGAACTGAGGTGCGCTAACCCTCTGTAAACAAGTGGTTGGTTAGCTTGGCCCGGATTGATCAGAATCCCGGACCGGCAGAATGCCAATTCACAGACTCCTCATCGCGGCGCTTTGGGTGCACGTATTTCTGGCAACGGCCGGGCACGCGACATCCATAGCAGCACTGTGTGATCGCGCCGCGCGACGGGCAGCACAGGCAGAGGGTGTACCGCTTGACGTGCTCCGGGCGATTACCCGCGTGGAAACAGGCCGTGCATTGGACGGGAAGCTGGAACCCTGGCCATGGACCGTCAATCGTGAAGGACAGGGATATTGGTTTGCCTCTGAGATTGAGGCCAAATCATATGTGTTTGAAATCTTCAAAACCGGTGTGCGCAGCTTTGATGTCGGCTGCTTTCAGATCAATTATCGCTGGCATGGCAAGGCTTTCCGTTCCATCGATGCGATGTTCGATCCAGACGAAAACGCGTCCTACGCGGCGCGGTTTCTGGCGCAGCTTTATGCGGAACTCGGATCATGGCCCGCCGCCGCCGGCGCTTACCATTCACGCACGCAACGCCACGCGACCTCGTATTCCGACCGTTTTCAGACGGTGCTGGCACAGCTGAGCGGTTCAAACGCACGCATTGGACGCGATCCATTTACCACCGCCGCAAACCCGCTCATCCCACTGAACGCAAACCCTGCTGGCCAGAATGCGCTGGGATCTCTGGTTCCCGGTACTGACACCCCCACCGCGTTCATCGCTTTCAATTAGGAGCAGACAGTGCCCCGTATCGATCCCCGCTCGTTGTTTTCGCCGACCGTGCTGCTGGCGATGGCGCTGATGGCGGTCATCGTGATGATGATCCTGCCGATGCCCGCCTGGGTGCTGGACGTGGGGCTGGCGGCATCGTTCGCGCTGGCGATCCTGATCTTCACCCTGACCCTGTTTATCGAGCGGCCATTGGATTTCTCGTCCTTCCCGACCATCCTGTTGGCCTCTCTGATGTTGCGTTTGTCGCTGAACGTGTCCTCAACCAAGTTGATTATCGGTCAGGGGCATACCGGTACCAACGCGGCTGGCGACGTGATCGAGGGCTTTGCGCAATTCGTCATGGGCGGCAGCATATTTCTGGGCCTTGTCGTGTTCGGCGTGCTGTTGATCGTGAACTTCATGGTCATCACCAAGGGTGCCGCCCGTATGGCCGAGGTGGGCGCCCGGTTCGCGCTGGACGGGATGCCCGGCAAACAGCTTGCCATCGACAGTGACATGTCTGCCGGGGCCATAGACCATCAACAGGCCAAAGAACGGCGCGAGCGCGAGCAGCAGGAAACCACCTTTTTCGGCTCGCTCGACGGGGCGTCGAAATTCGTCAAAGGCGATGCGGTTGCTGGGCTGCTGATCACGCTGCTCAACCTCGTCATGGGATTGGTCATGGGTGTCATCGTGCATGGGATGCCGGTCTCCTCTGCCTTCGAAACCTATGCAATTCTGACTGTCGGTGACGGGTTGGTGTCGCAGATACCTGCTGTGATCATTTCTATCGCCTCTGCCTTGTTGTTGGCGCGTGGCGGGACCCAAGGCGCGACTGACAGTGCAATCTTCTCACAGCTGGGGCGCCATCCCGCTGCTCTCGGAACTGTCGCGGTTTTGATGGCGCTGTTCGCCTTGGTTCCCGGTCTGCCGTTCTTGCCCTTCATTCTGGGCGCTGGAGTACTGGGTTACGCCGCTTATTCTGGTCTCAGGAAACGCAGCGCAGACGAGACTGCAGCACAGACACCTGAGGCCGAGGCTGATACCCCCGTCTCGCAGGCCATCGGCGATATTCTGGATCTGGACGACGTGCATCTGGAATTTGCACCCGATCTGGTCAGCATGGTGTTGAACCCAGGCACCGGCCTTGATGCGCGGATCGCCAATATGCGGACCTATGTCGCCTCAAGCTTTGGCCTGATTTTGCCCGAGATCCGCCTGACGGACCGCGCCGATCTGCCAACCGGAACTTATGTCATCAAGGTGCATGGGGTTGAACAGGCGCGTGGTGTCCTGAACTCGGAACTCGTGCTGGCACTGGTGCAGGAGGGGCATGATTTTCTGCCCGACGGCACCGATGTGACCGAACCCGTCTATGGCGCCCCCGCACGCTGGATACTGCCGAAGGATCAAGAGGCCGCCGCGCTAAACGGGGCCACGATCGTCACCCCGCCTGAAATTCTTGCAACCCATTTGCTTGAGATCATCAAACAGAATTTCTCGCGCCTGTTGACGCTGAAATCCCTGCGCCGCCTGTTGTCCGAGATGACGCGGCTCAGCGATCCGACCCGGGCCGAAGCCAACCGCAAATTACTGGACGAACTGATCCCTGATAAAGTGCCGATTGACACGCTGCACGCGGTTTTGCGGCTGTTGCTCGACGAAAGGGTCTCGATCCGGAACATGGCCCTGATCCTTGAAAGCGTGGCCGAAGCGCGCCTGACCACCACCCAACCTGAGGGGATCTGCGAACTGGTCCGCCAGAGGTTGGGTTTTCAGCTAGTCGCCGACATGAAACGCGAAGACGGCTCGATCCCGTTGATCCAGCTTGCACCGGAGTGGGAGGACACGTTTGCCACTTACCAGATTGATGCTCCGAACGCTGGCATGGACGTGGCGTTGCCGCCCAACCTGTTCAACAAGCTTGCTGATGGGGTGGTCGATAGCGTGGCAAAGTCAGCAGATCACGGATTGTTCCCGGCTGTTGTCACCTCGACTCGTCGTCGCCGGTTGCTGAGCACGATCATGCACGCACGTGGCATCGCCAACCCGGTTCTGTCCTTCGAGGAAATCGGGCTTGAGGCACGGCCCGCATTGGTCGGAACGGTACCCGCGTGATCTCGGTCCCAGCAGAGCTGTTGCCATATCTGGGGCATAACCTGTGGCATCTTTTCGCGGTTTTCCTTCGGGTGTCCGCGCTGGTTTCGCTGTTGCCCGCCTTTGGCGAGCGCAGCATCCCGACCCGGGTCAAATTAGCAGTAGCCCTAGCGTTCACACTGATTGTCGTACCCGCCATTCCTACGGCAGAGGTTTCGCCGGGTCTTCCCAACATGGCGGGGTCGATCTGTATTGAAATTCTGATCGGCCTTATGCTTGGTATCGGATTACGCCTGTTTGTCCTTGCTCTGCAAACTGCAGGCTCTATCGCTGCGCAGGCGACATCATTATCGCAAATCCTGGGCGGAGCCGCCGCTGAGCCTGTTCCCGCAATGGGATATTTGCTGACATTGGCCGGTTTAGCGCTGGCGGTGCTGCTTGGTCTTCATATTCGTGCCGCGCAGTTCATGATTCACAGCTACACTCTATTTCCGATGGGTACGTTGCCAGCAGCACCCGACCTATCGCAGTGGGGTGTCACCCGGGTTGCGCGTAGCTTTGGGCTGGCTTTTGCGCTGGCGATGCCATTTGTCATCGCCTCGCTGATCTACAACCTTGCGCTGGGTGTAATCAACCGCGCGATGCCCCAGCTCATGGTTGCTTTTGTCGGTGCGCCAGCAATTACTTTTGCAGGCCTGTTCCTGCTGTTCGCCGGGACACCTCTGATCTTGTCAACCTGGTCTGATGCTCTTTTTGCCTTTCTGCAAAATCCACTTGGTGGTCAGCGATGAGTGCATCAGACGACGACAGCGACAAGTCGTTTGAAGCGACACCGCAGAAGCTGGAAAAAGCGCGCAAAAAGGGCGAGGTGGCAAAATCCAATGATCTGTCGGTGGTCGCCGCCTATGCGGGGCTGCTGATCGCGCTGTTCATCGCAGGAAAATACGTGACAGAGCATTTGGGAAGCCTGTTTGTTGTGCTGATTGACCAATCAGACCAGTTTGCACTTATGCTGACTGTCGGACCGGCGACACCCACAGTGGCAGGCATTCTTAAATCGACATTGGCTCCGATCGCGGCATTGTTCGTTGTCCCGGCCGCAGCGATATTGCTTAGCCTGATTGCCCAGCGCGCATTGATCTTTGCCCCGGACAAGCTGAAACCACGTGCCTCGCGCCTGTCGATCATCTCTAACGCGAAGAACAAGTTTGGCCGGGGTGGTCTGTTCGAGTTCGCCAAGAGCTTTGTGAAACTGCTGATCTACGGGACCTGCCTCGCCTTGTTCTTGCGTGCAAACCTGCCAGAGATTCTAACGGCCAGCGCAGCGCCGGCACGATCTTCGATCCTGTTGATGATGAACTTGCTCATGCGCTTTCTTTTCATCGTCATCACGATTGCATTGGCAATCGGCGTTGTTGATTATCTGTGGCAACATGCTGAACACATGCGTAAAAATAGAATGTCGCGCAAGGAAATCCAGGATGAGACCAAGGATTCCGAAGGCGACCCACATGTCAAACAGCAAAGGCGCCAGCGTGCACAGGAAATTGCGACCAGCCAGATGATGGCAGATGTGCCCAAGGCGGACGTTGTAATCGTCAACCCGACGCATTACGCGGTTGCTTTGAAATGGACACGCGCGTCCGGTAGCGCACCGGTCTGCGTCGCCAAAGGCGTCGACGAAGTCGCCGCAACGATCCGCGCGACAGCCGGAGACGCCGGTGTCCCGATTCATTCGGACCCTCCGACAGCGCGGGCGCTGCACGCCACCGTCGAAATCGGCCAAGAGATTGCCGAAGAGCACTATCGCCCTGTTGCTGCAGCAATTCGGTTTGCCGAAGCCATGCGCAAAAAGGCCAAGGGGCAGGTCGGATGAAGTATGATCGCCTGACCACTTTATCGACCGTGGCCGAAGCGGTTTTTCAACGAGAACACCAAAAACTCCGGCCCTTATTGCAACGTGAGGCCCAGATACTCCGGCAGCTGTCCCGACTTGAGGCTCAATCGATGGATATGAAATCAGCCAGTGCAGGGACCGATGGCTACCAGATTACCGGCGCTGACTTGGTATGGCACAGCTGGGAAGAGGCCACACGACGAAAGTTGAACATCGAGCTTGCGAGGTTGCGATCGCAAAAGCTTGCCGCGATGGAGAGCTTGCGAGGGGCGTTTGGGCGCAAACAGGCCGTTTCCGAACTGGCACGTCGCCTGCACGCAGACAGGCGACGCGTGGTCCAATCAAAACCCTAAGCGGCGTGAACAAAAGCGGTGAATTTAGTTCAAAGTGGACCTGGTCAGGTATCCTGACGGCTAACGCTCATAATCAGAACCTGCGATACATCCTGCCCCAGATCCTTTTTCGCCACCTCCAACAATGCCTCGCGCAGTGCGGCAAGGTTGTCTGATTGCGTGAAAGCCCCGTCGAACCCGCCGATATTGGCATGATCGAACAAAACCTGCAAAAAACGGTCCCTTAACTTTGGTTCAATCTCATAAACCGCCTCGGTAATCCCGGGACGTACTTCAAGACTGAGGGACAGGACAACCAACGCTGAAATCTCATCCTCGGAAACCACCGGAACTACGAACTGTTTCGTGAGTTTCAGATACTCATGCGTTGCTGGCGCATCGTCTTTCCCGGGGTCAGCCTTTTCTTTCTTATCCTTTTCAGACGTCTTCTGGACCTCACCTTGATCGGCCTCTTTCTTTGCTGGCACCAGAATCAGTCTGGCGCCAACGCCAATTGCCAACCCAACAACCAGAAATACGACTGGTATCAGCTTTCCCATAATTCCAGTCCTCAGAACGGCAGCAGAGTGTCTAGAATTTGCTGGCCATAGCGCGGTTGCTGCACATCCGTGATCTGACCCCGACCACCATAAGACACGCGCGCGGTAGCGATCTTGTCATAGGTGATTTCATTCTGGCGCGAGATATCTTCTGGACGGACATAGCCCGATACCAACAGTTCCCTGAGCTCAAAATTCACCCGCAGCTCCTGCGAGCCCGAGATCGAAAGAACACCGTTGGGAAGCACGTCGATCACGGTTGCCGCCACACGCAAGGTCAGTTTTTCTTTGCGCTTGACCGACCCCTTACCCTTGCTGACCGAGGCCGAGTCTATCGATACGGCATCGTCAAACGAGGCCCCCTCTGGCAAGCGGTCTGAGGCGCGTTGTGGCAAACCGAATAGATCTGGTACTGCAAGGCTTTCAGACCCTGCACGCGAGCGGTTGGTATCGTTGGATATTTCAGCCTTTTCATCCAGCTCGATCACAACAGTAAGAATGTCGCCCTTTTTCATGGCCCGCTGATCGCCCAGTAACGAGCGCTGTCCGCCACTCCACAACGAGGATTGGTCGACCGTTCGCTGCGGCTGACTGTGCAGAGGAAGCCCCGGCCACAACATCGCCACATGTTCGGGTGAGTCCGTGTTTGGCGTCAGGCTGGGCGGCTTGCCGAGATGGTCCAGACGACCGCAGGCTGAAACACTCAGAACGACAAATATCAGGGGTTTTGTAAGTCTCGGCATCAGTTGACCTCAATTTGACCATCCGGACGAATAACGCCCGATATTGTAGTGCGGGACGCCAGGTTCATGACGCGGATGCGGTCTCCGACAGCACCTCGACCCAATGCGCGCCCCTCAGCGGTGATCGAAAGCACGGCGCGGTCGAACACCAGTGTCACCAGATCGTTTCGATCCACGATGGCTGGCGGGCCAATGTCGGCAGGACGGATTGGTCGCCCTGGGTAAAGCGCGACGCGTGCCTCTTGGCCGATCAACGCTTCGGGGTTTTGTACTGCCCCGGCAACCTCACTCGCTTTGATTTCCAGGTCCGATGCCGCGATGACTTCTTTGGCGCGGATCGTCCGGGTCGCAACAATTATCTCGGCCAAGGACGTGAATGGGACCAGACACAGGATCAAGATCAAAAACCGCATCAGCGCACCTGCGTGGTAGCGCCCATCATCTGGTCGACGGCGCTAATAACCTTGGCGTTCATCTCATAACCGCGCTGCGCTTCGATCAGCTCGGTAACCTCGCGCACAGCATCGACCGAGCTATCCTCGAGGTAACCCTGCCGCAGCGTTCCCAATCCGTCCTCGCCCGGCGTCCCAACAACAGGGGCTCCTGACGCTTCGGTCTCCTTGAACAGGTTGCTGCCTACGGCTTCCAAACCTTTGGCATTCGAAAAGCTGGCGAGTGTGAATTCACCCAGCAGCTGCCCCTCAGCCGTATCGTCGAAATAGGCATAGACTTCGCCCGCAGCATTGATCGAGATCGATCTGGCATCGTCCGGTATTGTAATCTCAGGTGCAACGGCAAAACCATCGGAGGTCACGATAAGCCCTTCTGCCGATCGTTTCAGACTGCCGTCACGGGTATAGGCCGACTGCCCATTGGGCATCGTTACCTCAAGATAGCCGCGCCCTTCGATGGCGACATCCAGATCACTGCCCGTCGCCGAGAGCCCGCCCTGTTCCAACTGAACGGTGACCGCAGCCGGTCGCACGCCCAATCCCAACTGGATACCGGTCGGAAGAACCGTTCCATCCGAGGCATTGACCGCACCGGCACGCGCCATCTGCTGATAGTGCAGATCCGCGAATTCGGCCCGGCGAGTATTGTAACCGGTGGTGTTCATGTTCGCGAGGTTGTTCGAGATCGTCTCGACCCGCATCTGTTGCGCGGTCATGCCTGTGGCCGCGATTTTCAAAGCACGCATTTGGTTTTCTCCTTCAGGTGATCAGCGCATCAATGCTTTCAGCGCCCCGCGAACGCGTTCATCTTCGGCCTCAAGAAAGCTCTGCCCAAGTTCGTATGCCCGTTGAACCTCGATCATCCGGGTCACCTGGCCGACTGCATTGACGTTCGACCCTTCAAGGAACCGGTGCAGGACAACAGGCTCGTCCATCGGATCAACCTGTCCGCCGGGGCGGAAATGGGTGCTACCCTCACGCACCAAATTCTGCGGGTCAGCAACGCCGTAGACACCGATTTGACCCAGGATCTGGCCGTTGACGCTCATCGTGCCATCGCTGCCTACATCAATCGTGTCGGCATCGGGCGGGACGAAAACCGGGGCACCGTTGCTGTCCATAACCCGATGGCCGTCCATCGTGACCAGATCACCTTCGGCGTTGGGAGAGAAACTTCCTGCCCTTGTCAGGCGGTTCCCCGCAGGTGTTTCGATCATGAAAAATCCGTCACCTTCGATGGCAAAATCGAACGAACCACCTGTTTCTGTCAGCATGCCCTGCTGCAAAGAAGTGTTTCGCACCTGTGCCCGGCTGAGCGATAGCGAAGGATTTCCGGGCATGTCCCGTACAAATTCCGAAAAGACGACTCCTTGTTGGCGATAACCGGTTGTGTTTGCATTGGCGATGTTGTTGGCAACCATCCGCATCTCGTTCATCAGACCAGATTGGCGGGATAAGGTGACATAGGCGGTATCCATCAGTGACCTCCTGCAATAAGCGGGATCAGCGTCCCGGTGAAAAACGTGACAAGCGTCTGGGTCATGAAGCCCATCGACATCCAGAACACGACAACGATTGCGATCAGCTTGGGCACAAAGGTCAGCGTCATCTCTTGCACCGAGGTCAGGGCTTGAAACAGACCAACAGTAAGGCCCGAAACCAGTGCCACTGCCAGAATCGGCACTGATGTGATGACCGCGACCCAAAGTGCCTGACGGACGATGTCATAGAACAGACCTTCGCTCAGCATGGCTCAGACCGGCATCCGTAGGATTTCCTGATAGGCTTCGACGACCTTGTTCCGGACGATCACGGCGGTTTCGACGGCCAGCTCGGTCTGCGCCAGCGCCTGCACCAGCGCATGTGGGTCGGCTTGTCCGACCATCGAGGATTGT
The DNA here is from genome assembly GCF_947500045.1 of uncultured Ruegeria sp. Classification (GTDB taxonomy): domain Bacteria; phylum Pseudomonadota; class Alphaproteobacteria; order Rhodobacterales; family Rhodobacteraceae; genus Ruegeria. Next base: position 323,558 of record NZ_CANMQQ010000004.1, read on the forward strand.
GCCACCTGTTCGCTGTGTTTCAGCGTCGTCGCAAAATCCTGAAACGAGGATCGTATCCCTTGTGCCATCCCCGGGTGATCCGGATCGACCTGCGTAGCGGGGCGCGCACCCGTATAGTTCTGGGCGGCAGTGATTGAGCGGATATCCATTCTGGCTTTCCTTTATTTACGGAGTAAATCCATCAGACTCGACGACATCTGCCGAGTCTGGTCGAACATCTTGAGGTTGGCTTCGTAGCTGCGCTGCGCCTCGCGGGCGTCGGCGATTTCGATCATCAGATCGACGTTTGATCCACGATAATGTCCGGTCGCATCCGCCATCGGATGACCTGGATCATAAATCCGGCTCAGATCGCGACGGTCGAGTTTGACGCGTCCCGGTTGGACCGTTTCTTTGCCGTCAACCTGGACTGATTCAAACGGCACGGACTTGCGCCGATATCCCGGCGTATCAGCGTTCGAGATATTCTCAGATACATGACGCAACCGCGCTGCTTGCGCACGCAGGGCACTGGCCGATGCACTTAGGGAATGGGAAAAATCGCTCATGCTGAACCCCTTTACGCCCGGCCCAGACTGGTGCGCAGTATGCCTATGGATGATCTGTAAATTGCCAAGGCACGGTCATGCTGCCGCTTGACCTCGACTGCTTTCAGCATCTCTTGTTCCAGCGAAACGCCGTTGCCATTCGGATCACCCGACGCGGTGGCTGTGTATTCAGCCCAGGGCTGATCAGGGGTGCCGCCATGTAGGTGCCCCGCCCGAGTCGCGGCCATCGCGACCTCTCTGCCGGAGTTTTCGAATGCTTGCTGAAATGCCTCGATATCGCGGGGTTTGTAGCCCGGCGTATCCGCATTGGCCATGTTGCGTGAGATGACGGCCTGCCGTTGCCCGGCATGGGTTGCCATTGCGTACGCTGTCTTAAAGACGTTCAGGTCATAGAACATCGGGGCTTCTCCCTCGATCAATTTCAATCAAGGCTTAACCCCGATTCCTTTAGAAACCGTTTTCAGCAAACCAATTTGGAGGACCTGCAATGTCCGATCTCGATCCGATACATCTGAAATGCGATTTCGACAGGATGTCGGCGGTGCGTCACGTCGGTCGTGTGACCGGCGTCGCGCGTGGAGTGATCGAAATCGAAGGTCTGACCGCCCAGGCCCGAATCGGAGATCACCTGTCGTTGCGTCGACAAAGCGGCGCGACCCTGCAAGGCGAGGTCCTGCATGTCGAAGCGGATCAGATTCATATGTTACCCGGTGCGGCACCAGATGGCGTTTGCATGGGCGATCAGGTGATTCTGAATCAGATGCCCGCCTTCGCCCCCGGCCTGCACTGGCTGGGGCGAGTCATTGATCCGTTCGGAAAACCTTTGGATGGCAAACCTCTGTTGCCGGGTGTGCAAGAGCGCGATCTTATGTCCACCCCACCCGCCGCCGTTTCGCGCAAACCGCTGGGTTCGCGCATGGAAACCGGGCTGGCCATTCTCAATACAATGCTGCCGATAGTGCAAGGCCAGCGGATCGGGCTGTTCGCCGGATCGGGTGTTGGCAAATCAACGCTGTTGGCCTCTCTCGCGCGCTCGATGCAAACCGATGCCGTGGTGGTGGCGCTTTTGGGTGAACGCGGGCGCGAAGTGAATGAGTTTGTCGAGACCGCGCTGGGTGCAGAAGGTATGAAGCGATCGGTTGTGGTTGCAGCCACTTCAGATCAGTCGGCGCTCGCCCGCAGACGCTGTGCATGGTCTGCCATGTCGGTGGCTGAATACCTGCGGGATCAAGGGATGAACGTCCTGTTTCTGGCTGACTCAGTCACACGCTTTGCTGAAGCGCATCGTGAAATCGCTGTTGCGATGGGCGAATCGGCCTCGCTGCGCGGTTTCCCCCCTTCGGTGACGTCTCTTATCGCCAACCTGTGCGAGCGCGCAGGCCCCGGCACAGACGAACAAGGTGACATCACAGCCGTGTTCAGCGTTTTGGTGGCCGGATCGGATATGGATGAACTCATCGCCGACATCCTGCGCGGTGTCCTGGATGGGCACATCGTTCTAAGCCGCGACATTGCCGAACGCGGGCGCTTTCCGGCAATTGACATCAGCAAATCTGTATCCCGCAGCCTGCCCGGTGCCGCGAGTGCGGATGAGAATCAAATGATTACAGAGACGCGCAAACTGGTCGGCAGTTACGAGCAGTCCGAGGTCATGATCAAAGCCGGGCTTTATGCCGAAGGGGCGGATCCCTTGCTGGATCGCGCGGTCCGGGTTCACGAAGAATTGGACGATTTCTTTGCCAAAACTGATCCGGGAGGCGTTGAAAACAGCTTTAACCGGTTATCGTTGATTTTACGGCGCGCTGGCGCGAACCCGGTGCGGCAGCCCTAGAATTCAGAACAGTTTTAAGTGTTAAGCCCACCTTAAGACCTGCCCTGCTACCCCGGTAGACGGGTGAATAGAAGGTGGTGGAGATGGGTGCGCAATCCAATGCGGCGCCAATCATCATCAAGAAGAAACGGGTATCAGGTGGCGATGGTCACCACGGCGGTGCGTGGAAGGTCGCGTATGCGGACTTTGTCACCGCCATGATGGCTTTCTTCATGTTGATGTGGCTGTTGAACGCAACGACCGAGACACAGCGCAAAGGTCTGGCGGACTATTTCTCGCCGACGATTCCGGTCAATCCGGTCTCAGGCGGCGGCGATGGCGCCTTTGGCGGCAACAACATGTTCTCGGAACAGACCATGGTGATGGACGGGTCGGGGGCCAGCAACAAAAACCCCACCGAGGCAAAACAGGCGCGCGGATCAAGTGGCGTGGACGCGAAAGGCGGCGGCAAAGGCGCGTTTGAAGATTTCTCGTCGCTCGAGGCCCAATTGCTGGGGCGTACCGGGGAAAGCCTGGTGTCTGACAAGATGCTCAAACATATCGTGACCCGCGTTACAGACGAAGGGCTGGTGGTCGAGCTGTTTGCGACAGAAGATCAACCGTTATTCGAATCAGGCACAGGCAAGCCAACGCCGATGATGCGTGCGCTGGTGCAACTGGTGGCGCGATCGTCAGACCTGGTGACAAATTCCATCGCTGTCGAGGGGCATGTGCGGTCTGCGCCGGTGGTGTTGGCGAATAACCCGGTCTGGGATCTCTCAACCGCACGGGCGCAAAGCACGCGCAAATTGCTGCAGAACAAAGGTGTCCAACCACAGCGGCTGGACCGTGTTACCGGGCACGCAGACCGAGAGCTATCCACCAAGAACCCGATGGCAATACGCAATGATCGGATTGAAATCATCTTCCTGCGCAATCCATAAGTGCCAAAGGATAGAACGCATTTTAGCTGTTAGCCCGCTGTTAAGGGCCAGTGCGGTACGTGTTGCATCAACGAATGACGCAACAAAAGGGCGTACCGATGACCATTTCCTCTTCGCTGAATGCCGGTGTCGCGGCGTTGAAGGCCAATGCCAACAGGCTGGCCACAATCTCTGACAACATCGCCAACTCTTCGACATTTGGTTATAAGCGGGTCGAGACCGATTTTCATTCCATGGTTACATCGGGTCAGGGTGGTAGCTACTCTGCAGGCGGTGTCAGAACCACCAGCCAGCGCTTGATTGATCAGCGCGGATCGCTGGTAACGACCAGCAATTCGACCGATCTGGCCGTGCGAGGCCGGGGCATGCTGCCGGTTCGTCCTAGCTCGCAGATCGCATCCGGCTCGAATGAGATGTTGCTGACCACGACAGGCTCGTTTCGCACAAATGAAGAGGGGTATTTGGTCACACAATCCGGCCTTGTCCTTCTGGGATGGCGTGCCAATCCGGATGGCTCGATCCCCAGCGTCCCGAGGGATACGCCCGCTGCACTGGAACCCATTCAGCTGAGTGTCAATCAGCTGTCCGGCGCGCCGACGACATCAATGAATCTGCGGATGAACCTGCCCGCAACCGCAACCGATGCAGGCGCACCGGGCGACGCCCAGCCGCTATCGGTCGAATATTTCGACAATCTGGGCAAATCAGAAAGCGTCGATATCGAATTGGTCCCGACCGTTCCCGCAACAGGCAGCAGTAATGAATGGACCATGACCTTGCGCGATTCTGCATCGGGCGGTGCAGTCATCGGTGAGTATACGTTGACCTTTACCGATAGCCGCACAGCTGGTGGCACCTTGGCCAGCATCACCGCTGTATCTGGTGGTGCTTATGATCCGGCAACTGGCAGCGTGGTTGTCAATGTGGCCGGTGGACCAATGGAGATCAATATCGGTCAGATCGGGGACGCGGACGGTATCACACAACTGTCGGATACCTTTGCTCCGGTTTCAATCACGCGCGACGGCTCGGCGGTTGGCACAATGACAAGCGTACAGGTTGATGAGAATGGCTATGTTTATGCGTTTTATGATACCGGGGTCAGTCGCAGAATGTTCCAGATTCCGCTGGCCGATGTCCCCAATCCAAACGGCCTGACAGCATTGGACAGTCAGACCTATGCCCCCTCTCGTGACAGCGGCACCTTCTTTTTGTGGAACGCAGGCGAAGGGCCGACAGGCGACCTCGTGTCTTTCGCGCGCGAGGAATCGACAACCGATGTAGCCACCGAACTGACCTCGATGATCCAGACCCAACGGGCCTATTCCTCAAGCGCCAAGGTCATTCAGACCGTGGATGAGATGTTGCAGGAAACCACCAATATCAAACGCTGATCTGGTGACTGACCAGCGGAAAGGAAGCACCTGATGAATATGTCGACAGCGTTGAACAACGCACTGGGTGGGCTAAGTGCCGCCAGCCGAGGCGCTGCCGTAGTCTCAGGAAACATCGCAAATGCGCTGACCCCGGGATATGCCCGAAGATCGCTGGAACTGGCCACCAGCCCCATATCAGGCAATGGCGTCCGGGTTGTGGGCGTCACGCGTCACCAGAATCCGGTTTTGATCGCAAATCGCCGCGCAACCGATGCGGACTTGGCTGCTGCCAAAACCGTGTCGCAATTTCATTCAGGTCTTGAAAATCTGGTGGGTACTGCCGACGACGCCGCCTCGATCGCTGCCAGACTTGCCAAGTTTGAAAGCAGCCTGATTACCGCAGCCAGCCTTCCCGATTCTGCCCAACGGCTGGATCAGGCGGCCCGTGCAGCTGGTGATCTGAACCGCGTACTCAACATGGCGTCCGAGGGTCTGCGGCACATGCGCTCCGACGCGGATCGCACGATTGGAAAGCACGTTGATACACTGAACCAGACGCTGAAAGATGTCGAAAAACTGAATGCCCGGATTCCCGCAATCCGCAACTCGGGTGGGGACATTGGCGCTTTGCTTGACCAGCGGCAGTTACTGATCGATCAGATCAATGAACTGGTACCCGTCAACACCATCGCGCGCGCTAACGATCAGATCTCGCTCTATTCTGATGGCGGGTTGATCCTGCTGGAAGGAACCGCCGCCGAGTTCTCGTTTACAACCACCGGCGATACGATGCCGCATATGACAGTGGGCAATGGATTGCTGTCCGGGCTTGAGGTCAATGGCCAACCCGTCCGCATCAGCGGGGATTTTGCCCAGATCAAAGGTGGCGCATTGATGGCGCAGTTCTCGGTTCGCGACGAATTGTCGGTTGAAGCGCAGGCCGATCTGGACGCCGTGGCCCGCGACTTGATCGAGCGGTTTGAAACCGCCGGGCTTGACCCCACCTCGATAGCTACAGACCCAGGTTTGTTCACGGACGACGGAAACCGCTTTGATCCGACCGCTGAAACCGGGCTTGCATCACGCATCTCGTTGAATGCAGTCGTTGACTCGGATTCAGGGGGTGACAGCTGGAAACTGCGCGCCGGTCTGGGCGCGCTGACACCCGGTGCTCCGGGGGAGGCTAGTCAATTACAAGCGTTTGGCGCCGTTCTCACTGATGCCCGCCCGGTTCCCGGCGCTGGATTCGGGACCGGATCGATGCGCGCGGCTGAGATCGCCGAAGCGCTCTTGTCCAAAGCGGGCGCTAACGCGCATGCGGCCGACCAACGCAGCAGCTTTGCGGCAGCCGCTCAGTTGGAGATGCAAAAAATCGTCGCCGAACAAGGCGTCGACAGCGATGCTGAACTGCAGCGCCTGATGCAGATCGAACAAGCTTATGCCGCAAACGCACGTATCGTCTCTGTCGTCGATGAGCTGATGGACACCTTGCTGAGGTTATGACCATGACACTGAATTCAATCGGCGATCTGGCGCGCGGCCTGACCCTGCGCTCTCGCAGCACCGAGATCAAATCACAAATCGAAACGCTTTCTTATGAGATGTCCACCGGCAAGACGCAGGATGTTTCGGGCCGTCTGGGGGGCGATTACGCCTACCTGTTGGATCTGGATCGCAGTCTGGAACGATTGGACGCGTTGTCCATCGCCACAGCCGAAGCACGGCTATTCACCGATGCGACGCAACTCAGCCTGACAACGTTCAGCGACTCGGTGGCCGAAATGTCCGCATCGCTGCTGTCATTTGGAACAGCAAATCAGATTGTGACGCATGAACAGGCATCGGTTCAGGCGCGAAATGAGCTTGATACAATGGTCTCGGCGCTCAATACACGCGCAGGGGGGCGTAGCCTGTATTCCGGAACCTCAACCGATGTTTCTCCGGTGTCGTCCGCCGACACAGTGTTGGCCGCTCTGCGTGCTGAACTGACTGGCCTGACCACTGCAACGGATATCCGGCAGGCCGCAGAAGACTGGTTTAGCGATCCGGCAGGTTTTGACACGGTTATTTATCAAGGTGGCGCAGACACTCTGGCCCCAATGCAGATTTCTGAGGACGAGCGGATCGCCCTTCCGATCACCGCAACTGATCCCGCGCTAAAGGCTGCACTACGTGATGTAGCGGTTGCTGCGTTGGCCACGGATGATGCGCTTGGATGGGCCCCGGGCCTGCGAACAGCGCTGTTCACAGAGCTCGGCGTGGGCCTCGCAAATACGCAAGATGCGACAGTCAACTTGCGCGCCCAGGTTGGCGCTGCTGAGGCGCGCGTAGAGCAGGCTGCCACGAGAAATGCAGCTGCAAAAACCAGCGCTGAGTATGCCCGGAATGAGTTGATCGCAGCGGACCCATATGAAACCGCGGCGCGGCTGCAAACTGTGCAGTTCCAGCTGGAAAGCCTCTATTCCGTGACCGTTCGTAATGCAAACCTGTCACTGGTGAATTTCCTCAGATGAAAATACTCGCGTTCCTGCTGATGTTCCTTCCTTGCATCGCCCATGCTGGCGCCATCCGTCTGAAAGATCTGGTGGATTTTGACGGTGTGCGTGGCAATGATCTGGTCGGCTACGGCCTTGTAGTTGGCCTTAACGGTACCGGCGATGGCCTGCGAAACTCACCCTTTACCGAAGAAATCATGTCCAGCATTCTCGAACGGCTGGGCGTGAACGTGAACGGCGAAGATTTCCGGCCCAAGAATGTCGCCGCTGTTCTGGTCACTGCCACGCTGCCGCCATTTGCACGTGTAGGTGGCCAGATTGATGTAACCGTTTCTGCCATCGGCGACTCCAAGGGTCTTCTTGGAGGGACGCTGATCATGACACCCCTAAACGCCGCAGATGGTCAGATCTACGCAGTGGCGCAAGGTACGGTACTTGCCGGAGGAGCGGCAGTCGAAGGCGATGCAGCCTCGGTCGTAAGTGGCGTACCGACATCGGGTGTCATCCCCTCGGGTGCGCGCGTAGAGCGTGAGATTGATTTTGAGCTTTCTGATCTAACGCAACTTAGACTGGCTCTGCGGGAGCCGGATTTTACAACCGCAAGTCGCATCGAGACGGCCATCAACACGGAATTTAACAGGGCCGTTGCGCTGATGCGCGATTCAGGAACGGTCGAACTAAGTGTCGAAGCAACGCGATTGGCGTCAACTGCGCATGCAATAGGTCGGATTGAAAACATTCTTGTCGAGCCGGAAAGCAAGGCCCGCGTTGTTGTGGATCAGAGATCCGGGACAATTGTCATGGGCCGGGACGTCAGGATTTCCCGCGTGGCGGTGTCACAGGGCAACCTGACCCTCACGGTCGAAGAAGCCCCGATTGCCGTTCAGCCCAATCCGTTTGCACGGGGTGAAACTGTCGTCGTTCCGCGCACCTTCGCCGGAATCGAAGAGGAAGAAGGAACCGGGCTGGCCGAAATCCCCGAAGCAACCACCCTGTCCGAAGTGGTCTCTGGCCTGAATGCATTGGGCGTATCGCCTCGTGACATGATCGACATCTTAAAAACCATCAAGGCCGCCGGGGCACTTCATGCAGAGTTCGTCGTGAGATGAACGACCAATCGACACTGGCCGCTTGCATCATCTTTGATGTGTAGCTCTATTTTGATTTCCAACTGTTCAGCCAGCGGCGGAAACCTTTGCGTTTTTCATCGATCGCATCGCCAGCGGCGTAGATACCATCTTCCATGTTTTCCAAAACGGGATCGATTTTCTTTTGCCGGAAGCGGCGCCAACGGACCCAGATCGCCCAAACCAGCGCTGCAAACACTGTCAGGAAGATGATATTGAACCAAGGTATGATACGTACATCCGGGCCTTCGACGTGCCGGATAAAAATCGCATTAGGAAAGATCGACATGAACTCATTGCGCCAGCCGTAATGAGTTACAACCACCCAATCCGGGTTCTCTTTGGTCGACTTGGCGTCATTCGCCTCGGTATAGAGGTTTGCTGTGTCGAACTTGAAGTAGGGCGGCCAGCCCCAGCCGGTGTCTTCGTTGCGGTAGACAATGGGTTTACCATTGGCCCGCACGGCCTGAATGAACTGCACATCGCGGTTTGACAGACTGGTGGATTGATCCTCGGGTTCGGACCAAAAAATCCGCGTCCAATCGTTCAGGTCCTGACGCTCTTCATAAGTGTTTACAATGCGCACCACGTCATGCTGCGGCAACGAATATTGCAGGATCACGGCGATCGTGCCCCAGAAAACGATAAAGAATGCCCATTTCACATAGGCCATGCCGTAACCCTCACATGTAGTTTACGATATAGATCAAAGCGCTAATCGCCACCCACGGTACGATATAGACACCCAGGATCAATTTGCGCCGGAATGAGTTGTCATATACATGCAACCCGCGCTCGATAAAGGCTTCCTTGTTGCCTTTTTTGCCCTTTTCGTCCCACCACGTCTCAAGCTTGCGCCGACGAACTCCGCGCGAATAGAAGGAAAGCGCGAAGTAGGCAATCGTCTGGACGATCAACAGGATCAGAAAAAGGCGCATAGCTCCGAACATCTCAATCCTTCCTCAGTGCGCCCCATGGCCCGACACAGGCAATGATGTCATCGCTTAGATGATCCTCACCACTCATATCCGGTTCGTGCCCGAACAGCGCGGCGCGCGCACCGGCCTTGTCCACCTGATACTCGCGCGCAAGGAAGTCGGCAACATAGGCTTTTTTGCTCTCGGGCCAGTTGGAGTAGGTGCTGTAGAACAATTCCTTATGGCAGATGAACATCTGACGCGGGTCCAGCGGGGCCAGTTCAGCCAGCAGCATGTTCACCAAATCGCGGTTTGGCGTGTTTGCTGCGCGCAGCGTATAGAAGTACGCCGCATGATCCGAGGTGATGCGCGGCCAGCGCCCTCCATCCGTCGCCCAGCGCAATAGCTGCGCCAGCCCATGATAGGCCTCGGGCAGGCGATCCGAGTGGTTCCGGGCAAGGCGACGCATGTCGCTGCGATCCAGTCCGGTCAGATCAACATCGGCATCTGCGGCGGCGGCAACGGTTAGAAAATCCATCTTCTGTTGCAGGATCGCTGCAGCATCCACGCCGCGCGCTTTAACAATGGGTTCGACCAGATCGTTGTATTCAAGGAATTTGGCAATCTGGTTCCGCTGCGACGGTTCAAAGGCGTATTTGATCGGCAGATCGTCAGGCTTGTCACCCATGCAAATCGCCGCCGGGTGGTCCAGATCAGGAAACAGGTAGAGCCCACCGAAATGTGCCGTCCAGAAATTTCGCTGCTCGAACGCCGTGTGGCGCAGATGGACGGGGTTGCGGGTGACGTCGCCAGTTTCCTTGGCCGTTTCAATCATCTTGGCGATCAGAATGTCGTCGAACCAGGCGTCCTCTTCGGTTTTGAACCGTTCGACCATGCCCGCCAGCCGCTCGGCCTTGCGCAGAGTGCCGCCTGCTGTATCGGCCTCGATCTCGATCTTCTGGATGTTGAACAGATCGCGCGGAGTGGTGAGTTTTATGACCGAGTTCACCAGCTCTCCGGCCACCGCATCGGTGGCGGTCAACGCGAACAGCTGCGCCTCGTTCATCTCGATGAATTCGCGCAGGATATCGCGCGAGGTTGAGAATTTGACGTTCAGCAACGGCGCGCGTTTCTGTTCGGTCGTCAGCAGGATGAACTGGCGGTTGACCCCGTTGGGGTTGAGGTAGAGCTCATCCTCCAGCTCGATCCCCACCTCAGGCGAATAGCCCGAGATATCGACATGGAAATCCGTCAGCACCGTGGTCTTGCCCGCCAGATGCTGCAACGCACGGTTATACCGCTCGACCAGAGCCGGGCTGGAGATATGGACGAGGTTGCCGAACATCAGGCCTTTTTTGATGAGGCGGATCATGCTTCGCTATCGCTCCAGATATCCCTTTGTCGGGCCAAAGCGGACCAGACATCGACCGCTCGGTCTAACCCTAAGTCTTGTGCCCGGTTCCGTTCGGCTACAGAAAGACTAGGTAAAACACTCTTTATTTTTCTAAGAGTGTTTTCAATAAACGAAGCCTCTTGCGGAAGATTCGGCCTCTCGAAAAACTCACGCTCTCTGGTGGTTTCTGTGGGAATTAGAACCTGTTCCGCCGCAGCTAAGCTTGCACAGAATTCGCCTATCCGTTCTTCTATGCCATCCTCCCAGCATTCAATCCGTAAGTAACAACGTTCTTCTTGTTCTTTCAAATGCCACCTAAGATAAACCTCTTGAAGAGACTCTGATTGTTTGAATAGTCGCTGCTTTAGGCTCTCAAGAATTTCTTTGGCCTCGACTTCTTCCCGTTGCTTTTGCTCCTTTTCAAAGATGTTCTTTTGGACATCCATGATTTCGACCTGCTTTTCTTGAGCCTCTGACATCTTCTTGAACTCAAGACGAGTGAGAGTGAGCTCGCGCTTTTGCGCAGAAAGTTGTTTTCCCTGCAGCATCACAGTCAAGATTAGCCAAAAAAACGCTAGCGTACTGGAAACACCAGCCAGAGCGTCACCGATCTCATTCGGTTTAGACTTGATGAAAGCTTCGAGTTTTGGAACGCCTTCCTCAGTATCTTTGTTTGTAGGTAAACCTGAGAGAAAAGCTACGGTCAGCAAAAAAACTAGAGTGATAATCGCACCCGTCCTCACTAATGAGTCGAGCCGTTTCCACCGCCACTTTGCTACTTTCCACCTTCTATGAATCGAAGAAACGTTTACCCCAGCACATATCAGTAGGATGAGTATCGCGACCGCACAGGCGAATAGGACGAACGGAAAAGGGATACTCCAATAGTAAAAGTTCATTTCCCCTCCAGATACCGCCGCTTGGCCTCTTCCATCCGGCCCATCTCACGCACGGCGTTCTCGATGGCGACCTCGTCGCTCTTGTCGGCATAGCGGAACTCGCTGTCGGCGTAGCGGTTGATCTCCTGAATCACCATCTCAACCGTAATGGGCTGGCGCAGGTCCTCGATCATGGCCTTCTTGGTGTCGTAATCGCAGAACAGGAACAGGTCGGGGTTCTCCATCCACTCATCGGGCAGTTCGAAATCCATCGCGCGGACCTTGACCGCGTCCGTGATGTTCTTGATCGCCCGGCCGGTAAAGCGCTCATCCGCCTGTTGGATCGCCTTCAGATACGCCCCCATCTTGGCAATGGTGTCCATCTGGCCGATATCACCGGACACCCGGTCATAGACCTGCAACAAGGCGTCCTCATGTGGGCGGGAATGGCTTTCGAAACTGGCGGCGACGGCCTTTTTGATTTCCTGCGCGGCATAGGCTTCGTGCTCACCCAGAGGGATGTCGTGGTTGCGGCCCATCAGCAGGTGCAGGATGTCGATGTAGTCCTCGCGCGTTTGCGGCCCGTCCACAAGGAACCGCGCGCCTGCCCGCTGGCGCAGGGCGTCGTCCACATTCTCGGGGTAGTTCGAGAACATGCCAAAGGTGCAGTTGCCCCGCACGACAGTGTTGGCGCCCGCAAAGCTTTCCATCAGCACTGCGGTGATTTCCAGTTGCCCGGCTGACGACTGCCGGTCGCCGCGTTTACCTGCCAGCTGGTCGATATCGTCAATCGTGCCAAAGCCGATGACCGAGGGGTCGATGATCGTGTTGATAAAGGCCTTGGCGTTCTGGCCGGATTTGCCCTGATAGCTGTCGATATTGTCGGTGCTCAGGTTCTGATAGCGGAACGGATATCCCGCGTTCTGGCAATAATCGTTGATCAGCCCGGCCATCATCTGGATCAGGGTGGTCTTGCCGGTGCCCGGTTTGCCGTCCCCCATGAAGGTAAAGATGAACCCGCCGAGTTCAGCAAACGGGTTCAGACGACGGTCGAAATCATAGGCCATCACCATCTTGGCCAGTTTCATCGCCTGATATTTGGCGATATGGTTGCCCACCACTTCGTTCGGTTTCTTGAACGTCATGGTCAGGGTGGTGGATTTCGCTTTGGAGGCAGGCTCGAACCCCCGGATCGTCAGATCATCGGCCTCGATATGCCAAGCGGCGTTCTGGAACGGGGCCAGATGGCCCGCGGATTGGGCGCGCAGGGCAGCCTTGTCCATCAACTGCTCGGCATAGGCGCTGGTGGCCGCGATCAGATGGGCGTCGTCGGGGGCATGTTTGGCCAGCGTCTGGTCCAACTCCCACAGCGCGCCGTGCAGGGCGAGTTGGCCGTTGTCGGTCAGAACCTCTTCGATCTCACCGATATCGACGGTGGTTTCACCCAGATGCGAGGACATCAAATAGGCCAGCGCATTGCCAAATGAGTGCGACGTGATTAGTGCCTCGGCCGTCAACAGTTCCGAGAATTCAGTCTTGCGGGCGGCGGGCAGATCCCCAGCTAGGTTTGCGCGCTTGAGATCGGCCAATGGCGTTTGTTCGGCATAGGTCTCGGCAACGGCCAAGGCGATGGCGATAGCGCGGCGAATGGCCTGCTGCGTCGTCGCCTGCGGCGGTGAGACCAGCGCATCGCCATCATCCGAGGCCTCGATCCGTTCCACCAGATGCACCCCATCGGCGCGCACGGTACGCCGTGTCACCAGCCCCGGGGTGGTGGACCGAAACCGCCGCCCCGTCGAAACACCCGGAGAGCGTTCAACGGTGGCCTCAACCGCCTTGGCAATCCGTGGCGCGTGTTCAAACCCGTTCAGCAACGCAGTCGCTGCGGGGTAATGCTTGCGAATATCGTCTTCGCGCAATTCCATCTGATCTGACGTCAAACTCATCTTTTTCCTCGCAATGCCGGGCTGAAGCCCGGCCTACTCAAATTCCGTCGGGCGGGCTTCAGCCCGCCACTCGTGTTAATACCTCAACACCTGCCCGGCCTTGCTGACCACGAATTTGCGCACATCGGCAAACCCCGGTGGGTTACGTTCGGCCAGCACCTGAAACGGACGCTGGGGCAGGATGATTGATCGCTGCGTGCGCGTGGCCCCAGTTTCGGCCCCCTGCCCGCCGAAGGGGTCGAGTGCGAAGACCTCGCGCTCGACGGTGGAAAACCACCCGGCGCGTTCTTCGATGACCTCTTCGCTTTGCAGCTCTTCGGTGGTCCAGGCCAGCGCCCAGTCCTGACCTTGCGGAGACTGTGCGTCTTCCAGCACCTGCTGCAGCGGGCCGGTTTGTTCGGTATAGGCCGAGGAATACATCGGCCCCACATGGATGCGGCGCATGTGCTTAGGATGGAGGTCGTCGAAATCCTGATCGAAGCCTTTGGCGATGGTCACCAGTTTCAGCCCACCCAAGGATTGCGCCATCAGATGCGCCTGCACTTCGGGCCAGCGGCGTTGGTCTTTGGGCAAGGCGGTTTTGCCGCTGTCCTCCAACTGCATCAGATAGATCACCGGCAGGTTGATCTGACTGTCATAAACCGCCCAATGGATCATGAACTTGCGCCGTTCGCCTTCGTTCCCGATCCAGTGGCATTCGGGATCGTTACGCGCCCAGAACATCTCCCCTTTCAGCAATTCCTCGTAGTAGAGCCTTTGAGACAGCGCGAATTGCAGCTTTGTGGGGATTTCCCGGTCGCTGATGATGGTGCGGATCATATCGGTTTTCAGCTCGTCCTCGGACGGCATATTGGCCAGATGCACCTGCGCTTGTTGGGCGTCGTTGGCCATAGTTAACAGCTCGGCCGCCACCGGAAACCCGCTGTCGCGCTTGTCCATGGCGAGGCTGCCAAAGAACCGCCCCGTATCGCGCCCGACCAGCAGGTATTTCATAGACAGCGCGCGGAAGGTGTAGAGCAACCCCGAGAGGTAACGCGACACGATCCGCACCTCTTGCTTGCTGATCGCGCCCTCAGCCTCCATCGTCGCGGCCACGCGCAGGAGATGGACGGTAATCACCTCGAATTTGCGGAAATAGCGGCGCGAGGCGAAAGTGTCGGTCAAGCCGATATGGTCTTGGGTGGGGTCAGTCATTTTTCGACCCACTAACCAACAAGTCCGTTCCGTCTTGGTTCAGTCGATAAACAAGTCGATCCAAGAAACCAGTTTTGCTTTTTTTCTTCACGTAATCTGGTGCAATCGGATTGGAAGCAGCTAGAAGAGTTACCTGACGCTGCTTCCGTATTTGCCAGCCAAAGAATGCCCCAAAAAGGCCGAAAACAACGGGAAAAGCCACCAGAAATGCAACAAGTTGCGAGCCTGGTGCCGTGTATTCTCCAGACTCCCCAGTGATTCCAATATTGTATTCTACTTTCACCGACTCCGAAAAATATGCCGGCAGCGAGAAAGTCAGCAAGGTCAACGCAAAGAAAAGCAATCCGAACGCCAAACAAGTTCTAATTCGAGGGTTGTACATCACCCACCGTATAAATTCTTATCATGCTTCTCGACAATCGACGCAAACCGGCGGGCAAAGCGTTCATCCGCCTTCGCCTTTTTCTCCAGCACGTCGCGGGCAAAGACCATGTGGTCCTCGTGCGCCTCAAGCATGTCGGCCATTTTTTGGTTGGTCGCGGTGCCGATGGCGGCCATGGCGGATTGCGCCTCTTGGTCGGTCTGCACGCCGATCTCATTAATGCGGTGGGCCACGTCTTGCTGCTGTGCGGTTTTCAGCGATTTGGTCAGGGCGTCATACAGCACCACGCGCTGCTGCGTGTCCGTCTGCAGCTTGTTGATCAGCACCATCTGCGTCGCCGCCTGGTTCTGCAATGAATCGACCCATGTCTTGCCCTTTTCGATATAGCGTTCCAGCGTCTGCGACTTGGCCAGCTTGACCTGCTCTTCCTGAACCTTGGCGTTGTATTGCTTGTTCAGCTCGGCCAATTCAGTCTCCAACTGGGTCCGCGCGGCGGCGTCCTGTTCGACGCTGATCTTGTTTTCCAGCGTGATAATGGCCGGGTCCATGCCCTGAATCTCAGCGCGCAGTGCTTCCAGCTCGGCCACGGTCGCCTCGCGATCATCCAGCGTGACGGTCAGGTTGTCTTCGACCTTCACGCGCTGTTCCTCCAACACGGCCAACTGCCCTTCCAGCAGCTTTACGATCACGTCAGATTTGGCGATCAGGTCCTGCAGCTTATCGTCGATATTGGCAGTGCGCATCCGCTCCTGCCGCATCGACTCGGATTTACCTTTGGAAAAGATGCCAACAAAGCTCTCCCACCCGGATTTCGAACGCATTTCGTCGAAATCCTTCGAAAACGCGCTGGTGACGTCGTCCAGACCCATAATCAGTTCGGCGATATTTGCGTTCATCACCTCGGTATGGGCATGCACGTCCTCGAGCGTGGCGTTTTCGATGTCGATGTCAGCCTCAGCCGTGCCAATCTTGGCACGCGCTGCCTCAATCCGCGAAGTCAGCCCTTCAATCTGCGACTGGCTTTCGCGCACCTTGGTCTGAGTTTCCTGAATCAAGGCTTCGAATTGCTGGTTCGACATCTGTCCTATTCCTTTTTTTCTTATCTACCCAATAAGATAGGCAATGTTACACATATTTACATCCCTGTGGATGCCAAATTCCTGCAAAGATTGACAAATTCGTGCGGGAAAGGAAAGGCAGGACAACCCAGACATGAGCTGAACCTGGAACGCGCGTCATGGATGCAACGCCGCTTGCAGGCCAGATATCTGCGGATTGACTTGGGAATAGAAATGCCCCGCGTCTGGAGGAACGCGGGGCGTGTGTTGCGATAATCCAGGGAGGAGAAGATTATCGCTATGTGATCAAAGGCCTTAGTTCACGGCCTTGGCGTCAACCACATCCTTTTCGATGGCATTTGTCGAAGAAATCTCGATCCGGCGCGGTTTCAGTGCTTCGGGCACTTCACGCTTCAGTTCGATGTTCAGCATACCGTTCTCATGGCTGGCGCCGGTGACGCGAACATGGTCGGCCAACGCAAAGCGGCGCTCGAACGCGCGGGTGGCGATGCCGCGGTGCAGATAGCTGCGCTCCTGATCTTCGGCGGCTTTTTTGCCGGAAACAACCAGGGAATTCTCTTTTACTTCGACCGACAGATCAGCCTCGGAGAACCCGGCAACAGCGACCGAGATGCGATAAGTATCGACATCCGTTTTTTCAATGTTGTAAGGGGGATAGCTGGGCTGAGCCACATCATTGGTCAAAACCCGGTCCATCATGTCTGCGATTTGATCGAAACCGATGGTGGCGCGGTGAAGCGGTGCAAAGTCAAATGTACGCATGTCGTATCCTCATCATTGAGCGATTTACGAATTTGCCCTCCGGTATGGACGGGCGGTGATGTAATCCGGGCCCCGATTGTGGCGATCCGGTAGAACTCAGATGGGATGCGATTGGTTCGGGTTCAAGACCCGCCTGCGCTGATGAACTTGGCGCCCGAGCTGGATTTGTCCGATCCCGGCTGCAATCTGCGGATCGTCGCCGTTGGCCGGGGCGCGTCACGGCGCAGGATCGCTTTCAATTCAGACACGATGCCCGACAGCTCCATACCATAACCAACTTTCTGCCGTCCGTTTGTGGAAATGGCAGAAGCCACCGACAATATTTGCCAGCGTGGTCCTTTCCTGGCCAAAATGGCCGAACCTGATGATCCGAAAGTGACATCGCAGTTAAAGATGATCAATCCCTGCGCGCGCTGCAGGATGTGGCAGGACCGCTGCCGCAGGATCGCATCTTCCCGACCGCGCCCATAGGATGCGACGCTGATTTCATTGTCGCTAACCCGCCCACTGTGCAACGCAAACGGATCAGCAATTGAATAAGGAATCGGCTCTTCTAGCCGCATTAGAGCCACATCAACCCGAACCCGAGGGGCAGAGACAGGTTCATTCGCCACAAAATCCGGGTGTGCGGCAATCTGGATAACCTTTCGCTCGGCCAATGCCTCTCCGTCGCTCAATCCCGCGCGGAAGGTCACTTCTCCGGGGGCGTATGGCTTGCCTGTTGCCTTGTCCAATGCACAATGCGCGGCCGTCAGTACAATATCCTGAGCGATCAAAGTGCCGGTACAAAAGCCCTGATCGCCGATATCCAAGCGACCGACCGCTTCCCAGCCGTACAGATCATCCCGGTCTGTCAGGCGGCGCTTGTTGCTGTTTTGAGCTTGCGATGTGGTTGCAAGAACGGAAGCGAGTAAAATGATGCTAAGAAATATCCGGGTCATGGCTTAACGAATTTGGCTCCAAGGTGTTTGGTGTTGCTATCCAGCGATGCATTCATGCCCCGCCCTTGCGAAAGCTCGGCCTGCAACAACTCTAATGATTCATCCAATGCAGTACCGAGCGCGACACGTTGGCCCTGCATCTCGGCTTTGGCGGCAACGACGGAAACGATTCGCGGTCGATCACCTGAAAAAGAAAAGATCGGTGCACCGGACGCGCCGAAATCCACGTCGCAGGACATGACCAGAATACCGGCCTGACGACCTATGACTGAACACACCTCTTGCAAGGATGGTGCCTCAGCCCGGTCATGGGCGTATGAGACTACGCCGACCTCCTCGCCCCGGGCTGGGCGGCGTCCGGTTTCAAAAGGAATGACCGAAGTGTTGCGGATCGGTTGCCAAAGCTCGATCAAGGCTATGTCGTGGCGTACCCGAGTCGCAGAAACATTGCCTTCATACTCATACTCAGGATGCACCACCGTTCGTCGCGCTGGCCGATAAGCCGAGGCCTGTCCAAGGCGCCAACCGGCCAGAAACTCGATCCGCGCCGGATCAATCCGCTGTCTTGTCGCTTTGTCAAACAGGCAATGGGCCGCCGTCAGGACCAATGTCGGAGATATCAGTGATCCGGTACAAAATCCGGTTCCATCGATATCCAACCGGCCAACCGCCATCCAATCCCGCCCGGCATCGGTGGTTTCCAGGCTTTTCAGCCCTGT
The DNA here is from genome assembly GCF_947500045.1 of uncultured Ruegeria sp. GTDB lineage: Bacteria > Pseudomonadota > Alphaproteobacteria > Rhodobacterales > Rhodobacteraceae > Ruegeria. The sequence goes on from NZ_CANMQQ010000004.1 coordinate 342,069, forward strand.
GTCCTGCGCCAGCCCTGCCAGAGGCAGCATGCTGAGCACAATAGCCGTGATCCAGTTCCGCACGCGGGTCTCCGGTCATGAGGTCCGACCACAATTCATATTCTTGGGGTGAGGCGAAAATAGGGCAATTTCCACGAGGGCTGAGTTCACCCAAAGCTGATGCCACCTTTTGGCAATACCGTTAACTCAGCCGCGGTACGTCATCCATTCGTTCACGCAGGGCGCGCGGCTCGGGGCCGCCAAAAGCCCAATCCAGCAGTTCGACAGTATGAACAACAGGTGTGGCCGTGCCGGAACCGATCTGCATCATGCACCCGATATTCCCAGCTGCGATCACATCGGGGTTTTTGGTTTCAAGCGTGCGCACTTTCCGTTGTTTCAATTGGCTCGAAATCTCGGGCTGCATGAGGTTGTAGGTTCCAGCGCTGCCGCAGCATAAATGACTATCAGCAGGCTCTAACACAGTGAATCCTGCAGATTTTAACAGGCTTTTGGGATGGGAGGTGATCTTTTGTCCATGCTGCAGAGAACACGCAGCGTGATATGCAACAACCATATCCTTGTTATCCCCGGCTGGTATATCCAGTTGGACTAACAGCTCACTGATATCCATTGCCAAGGCCGATACGCGCGCGGCATCGGCTGCCATTGCGTCGTTCCGAAACATATGCCCGTAATCCTTGACCGTGGTCCCGCACCCGGACGTGTTGATGACGATCGCGTCCAGGCCATCCCCATCCATTTCACGCACCCATGCCCGGATATTTGCCGCCGCCGACGCGTGACTTTCGTTGGTTTTGCCCATGTGATGGGTTAACGCCCCGCAACAGCCTGCCCCGCTGGCCACGACAACTTCGCATCCCAAACGAGTCAGCAAACGAATCGTCGCGTCGTTGATATCGGTGTTCAGGGCCTTTTGCGCACAACCCGTCATCAGCGCCACACGCTTGGTCTTTGCGCCTTTTGGAGCAAAACTCTGGGGATCGTCATTGCGGCTGACGGGCGGAATATACTTTGGCGCCATGTCCAACATCGCCTTTAGCCGGGCATCCGGCATGAGGGAACGAAATGGGCGGCCCAGCTTGGCTCCGATCAAGGCCCAGCGAAAACGCATGGGATAAGGCAGAATTCTCGCCAATATCCAGCGCAACGCACGATCAGAAAACGGGCGCTTGTAGGTCTTTTCGATATATTCCCGCGCGTGATCCACCAGATGCATGTAATGCACGCCCGAAGGGCAAGTGGTCATACAGGCAAGGCAGGACAGGCAGCGGTCTATGTGCCTAACGGTTTTCTCATCCGGAACACGCTCGTTCTCTAGCATGTCCTTGATCAGGTAGATGCGTCCACGCGGGCTATCCAACTCATCGCCAAGAACCTGATAGGTCGGGCATGTTGCCGTACAGAACCCGCAATGAACGCAGTTCCGTAGAATTTCATTGGACCGTTGAATCGCAGGGTCCTGTAACTGCTTATCGGTAAATGTCGTCTGCATCGTCTACCCCATAAGACCCGGATTAAACACAGATCGTGGATCGAACTTCTGCCGAAATGCTCGTGTTAGAGCCTTTATACGCGTGTTCTCCGGTTGGAAACGTCCCAACTCACCCATTGTCTGAGCACTTGCACGTACAAGGGTCGCATGACCTTCAAATTGTCCCAGACGTGCGCGTAGATCTGTACCTTTTGGCATTAACGCCCAGATCAGCCCGCCGCCCCAATCGAAAAGGGTTTGGTCGGCACTGATCCGTTCAGCGATACCTGGGGCATCGCTGGGTTTGACTGACAACCGCCAGACATCGCCATCAATATCTCGAAACGCGCGAACATCACGTAGATCGGCCCATCGTGTTACCGAGTTCGCCATCTCGATACACTCACCCCCTAGGCTTTCACGCAATCGGTCAATCCTGTATGCGACCGAGTCGGCAAATCCCTCGATCCGCAACAAAACCTGACCATCCGCGGGGGCATATGCTGCACCGCTCACCTCGTAAGGTGACTTCAGCGCGGTCGACATGAGATCAACCGCTGCTCTTGTATCTGCGACCCCTATGGCCAGCGTTAGCTGCGTTTCAGACTTGGGAAGAACTTTGAGCGACACCTCGGACAAAACACCAAGCGTGCCCCAGGAACCTGCCATCAGCTTGACCAGATCGTAGCCAGTGACATTCTTCATCACCCGCCCGCCATTCTTGATCACCTGCCCCAGCCCGTCGACATAACGAACACCCAACAGGAAATCCCGGCACGCGCCAGCCTGAATTCTGCGCGGCCCGGAAATGTTGGCTGCAACGACCCCACCAATTGTCGGTTCGCCCGTCGTGCCAAGCAATTCCCGATGATCCATTGGCTCAAAGGCAAGTTGCTGTCCCTCAGCCTCTAGCGCGGCTTCAACCTCGGCGACAGGTGTCCCGGCGCGCGCCACCAAAGTCAAAGCGCCAGGTTCATACAGGGTAATCCCGCTTAAACCTGCGACGCTCAGCACCGGCTCTGCGCCTACAATCCCGCGCGTGCCGCCTCCGGCGATGCGCACGGGACCATTAAGCCCGGCTACGAATTCTGCAAGTTCGGCCTCAGTTTCAGGTCTCATCGCGTTTCATCTTTTCACAAATACTTGGGATACGAAGGGGCAAGCCCCCTATTCCGCCGCCATTCTTCGCACGGCGGACGCCTTAAGCGGGAATACTTTGGCCGGGTTCAGCAGCCAATTTGGATCGAAGACATCTTTCACCGCCATCTGCGCCTCAAGGTCCTGTGGCGCGTACTGATGGGTCATCAAATCCCGCTTTTCGATGCCAACCCCGTGTTCACCTGTCAGGCATCCACCGGCATCCACGCAAAGCTTTAGAATGTCTGCTCCGAACGCCTCACATTTCTCAAGATCCCCGGGTTTGTTGGCGTCATACAGAATCAAGGGGTGCATGTTCCCATCACCGGCATGAAAGACGTTGCCAACCGGCAGGCCGTATTCCTTGCTCAGTTCTCCGATTCGACGCAGGACGAAAGGCAGCGACGAAACCGGGATCGTCCCATCCAGGCACATATAGTCGTTAAGCTGCCCCATCGCGCCAAAGGCCGACTTCCGACCCAGCCAAATGCGCGCGCTTTCGTCTGCGGATTGGCTTTCACGCAGTTCAACCGGATTGTGGCGCTTTGCGATCTCAATGATCTTCGACAATTGGCTGTCGATCTCGGCGTCCGAACCTTCAACCTCGACTATCAGCAAAGCTTCACAATCAGGATATCCCGCGTTGGCAAAATTCTCGCAGGCCCGGATACACAGGCGATCCATGAACTCGATCGCAACGGGCAAAATGCCCGATTTGATAATGTCAGAGACACATTGACCGGCCACTTCATTGTCATCAAAGCCCATCAGCACCGGCCGTGCCCCCTCGGGTTTGCGCAGGATCCGCAACGTCGCTTCTGTGACAACTCCCAATTGCCCCTCAGATCCGCAGATAACACCCAGCAGATCCAACCCTCCGGCATCAAGATAGGCACCACCGATTTCGACCACGCTGCCATCCATCATCACCATGGTCACACCCAGCAAGTTGTTGGTCGTCACCCCATATTTCAGGCAATGCGCCCCGCCCGAGTTCATCGCGATATTCCCCGCGATAGCACAGGCGAGCTGGGATGATGGATCGGGTGCATAAAAGAAGTCTTCCGCCTCAACGGCACCGGTCACACTCAAATTGGTTCGGCCAGATTGCACTTTGATGAACCGGTTGTCGTAGTCGACCTCCAATACTTCGTTCATCCGCGCAACGCCTAGAATCACACAGTCTGCGGTCGGAAGGGCACCCCCTGCCAGCGACGTACCCGCACCCCGTGGTACCACGGGAACGCCCGCGTCATGGCAAATGCGCAGAACATCTGAAACTTGCTGCGTGGTTGACGGCAACACAGCCAACATGGGCGGGCACTTATAGGCGGTCAAGGCGTCACACTCATAGGCCCGGGTCTCGGCCTCATCGTGGATGACGGCATCCTGCGGCAGAACTTGCTGCAAACGCGCCACTAATGCTCGCTTGAGCGCCAGCACATCTGGATTTGGCTGCGGCATTTCCATCGCTGACCCTCCTATTTGGTAAAATAATATTACCAATTATTAGATATAGCAAGCAAACTCGTACCAGTTACACATTCGCCGCAGAACACACAGATATGATGACAGAACAACACGGCACGCCTTAGGTTCGGGCCATGCGATATCTGATTCTCAGCGCCTTCTTGGCCAGCCCCGCCTTTGCCGACCCTCCTACGATCGAACAGGTTTCTGCCCGTTCCAGCGGTGATACCTGGCAATTTGATGTAACGATCCGTCATCCTGACACCGGTTGGGATGACTATGCCGACGGCTGGCGCGTGCTGGACATGGCAGGGAACGAACTTGGACTGCGCGTGCTGCACCACCCTCATGTCGATGAGCAGCCCTTTACACGTTCATTGGGCGGCGTTGTAATCCCGGATGGGACCAAACAGGTGCAAATTCAGGCCCGCGACAGTGTCGGAGGCTGGAGCGACAATACTACGGTAATCGACCTGAACTGAGGGTCAGAAAACCCCGAGGCTCAGGCCCGCGGCCAATGCGGCACCGATCTCGCGACAGGTCTCTATTTGATCGTCAGGAATGGTTTTTTCAGCCATTATCGCCTCAGGCGTTTGCGCATGGGTGCAGATTATCAAAGGCGGCTGCACCTCTTTCAGTCGCCAGCCCGTGGCAATGCGCGCGATCTGACGCGCTGCGTTTGCGCCGTCTGATCCAGCGCAAATCATCTGCGCATAGGGTCGACCTTCGATCAGACCCAGCACCGAATAATAGCAGCGGTCGAAAAACTCTTTCATCAGACCCGAAATCGCAGCCAGATTTTCGGGCGCGCAAAAGATATAACCGTCAGCCGCCAACATATCCTCAGGTTCGGCCTGATCGGCGGTTTTTAGAATTGTATCAGCCTCCGCCCGCGCGGCCTCGGCAGCGGCTTCGGCCATTTGTCGCGCGCCACCGGTTCGGGAATGGTAAACGATAAGAAGCTGCGTCATGTCAAACCCGGTGGTAGGGACCGCCCGACAGGATGGTTGCGGCCCGATAAAGTTGCTCGGCCAGCATCACACGGACCAGCATGTGGGGCCAGACCATTGACCCGAATGAGATGGAAAAATCGGCCTCGGAACGCAGATTAGGGTCTATTCCGTCCGCCCCACCAATGATCAGGGCCAGATCCTGTCGCCCTGCATCGCGCCATCCGCCCAGTTTCATGGCGAAATCAGGCGAGGACATAACACGCCCGCGTTCATCCAGTGTGCAGACCACCGCACCTTTGGGCAGCGCTTTGCGCAACAGGGCCGCCTCGGCCCCCGTCCCTGCGTTTTTCTTGTCTTCAACCTCGATCACGTTTGCTGGCCCAAGGCCCAAGCTACGGCCGGTCCGATCAAAACGGGTCAGGTAATCATCAAGCAGGGACTTCTCGGGTCCGGCGCGCAATCGCCCGACCGCAACTATGCTGATACGCATATCTCTCTCGCCTCCGGCCCTTTAATACGGGCCGGGATGGCGCCTCAGTTCGCCGAGGCGCTGCTGCCCGCAGGCTGCCACATCTTTTCCAGCTGATAGAATTCACGCACTTCGGGGCGGAAGATATGAACGACGACGTCGCCCGTATCGATCAGCACCCAGTCGCCGGCATCCTTGCCTTCAACCTTCGAGGTGAAACCGAATTCCTGCTTGATGCGATCCGTCAGCTTTTCCGCCATGGCCGAGACCTGACGGGTCGACCGACCCGAGGCAATAACCATGTGATCCGCCACGGACGATTTGCCCTGCAGGTTGATCTGCACAACGTCTTCGGCCTTGTCATCGGAAAGTGAGGAAAGGATACGCTCAAGCAGCTTGTCGCTGATTGACTGAGAGTGGGCCATTACACAGGCCCCATCTTCGGCGGGCAAACCCGCCTGTGTACGTAGAGACAGGACATAGTCCTCCTTTGCTGCGCGCCGTGAAACCCCGGCGCAGGGGTACTAATAAGGTAACAAGGGGATTGCAACATTTCAATGAAAGGCCACGGAAGCCACTGCACATCCAGTCACTCTTTGGCGAGTTGTTGCCCGTCTGCGTCGTCGGGATCACTGCTGAGAATGCGTACTTCACGCTGCGGGAAGGGGAGGGATATGCCTTCGGCCTTGAACGCATCCCACAGCGCCAGAAAGACATTTCCGCGGATGTTTGTTAGGCCCTTGTTCGGATCACTAATCCAAAAGCGCAACACATAATCCACGCTGCTGTCGCCAAATCCGGTGATGTGGCAGACAGGTTCGTGCTTGCCACCACTCAAAACACGGCCAACTGTTTTGACGGCGCGGATTGCCGTTACACGGACCAGATGCGGATCATCGCCGTAGCTGGTGCCGAAATCCAGATCAAGCCTTACGAAACGGTCCGAATGCGACCAGTTCACCACCTGATTGGTGATCAGATCTTCGTTCGGGATAAGATATTCACGCCCGTCCCGCGTAACCACCGAGACATAGCGCGCGCCCAGCGCGTTGATCCATCCGAACGTATCACCCAACGAAATCACATCGCCCGGCTTTATCGACCGATCCATCAAAATGATGATGCCCGAGATCAAGTTCGAGACCACCTTTTGCAACCCAAACCCGATCCCCACGCCGATCGCACCGGACAACAGGGCAATACCGGTCAGGTCAAACCCAAGGGTGCGGATCGCTGCCATGAAAACTGCGCCATACAGTAGGACCTGAATACCCTTGGCCAGCAGCACCTGCATTGAAGGCGTGATATCCGCGTTGCCCTTCAAACCCCGCTCGGCTGTGCGCGCCCCGATCCGCGCCAGTGTCAACAATACACCAATCAGGAGGACGGCCTTGATGATCCCAAGGACAGATATATGAAGGTCACCGATGGTAATCGCTACGCCATCGAGAAATTCCGCCACATCGTCCGTCAGCCCCAAAGCGATCAATGTTGCGTAAATCCACATCGACCATTTGAAAATTTGCCGCAACGTTCGGTTGCGCACCAATCGTGACACGAGCGCGATGGCCAACCATGCCACAGCCAAAGTCGCTATGACCCCAATGATGTAGCTGTGAGAGGGCCACGTCGTGTTCTGCATCACCCAATAGAGCGACCAGGACATCACTACGAAATACACCAGCGTCAGGCGGCGCATGAGCTGGATGAGTATACGCAGGCGCCATTTCGGCCATCCGGTGCGCGCGCGGGCCCAAGATTCCCAGCGGTTTTGCGTCAGAAACTTCAGCAGGAACGCCAGCATCCACAAAAGCAGGATGATGATCAGTTGATACTGTCGCCAACCTGGTGTGACGATCAACTCGATCAGATTCATAAATTGTGCTGAAAAGGCCGCTGCCATATTGCCGTAAAGCTCGGACAGCGTATCTGGTAGCAAATCCTGGTTCATGCCTGCCAGCTTGGCCATCCGTGTACAGGGATGCAAGCCCGCTGCCGGATTGAACCTTGATTGACGACAAACCCCGTTATATCTGAGGCGCATGAGACTCAATGTGGCCCAAGAACAGAATCTGGAAGATCGCGCGCGCTTGCGTGAACGGTTCTATGGGGCTGCCCGCACGGTTCTGGCCCGCCTATCTGCGGTCTAAGCCAACTCGCCAGCCATTTCTCATTACATACGGGAGAGGACCGATGTCCCCCAAAACACTCTATGACAAGATCTGGGATGCCCATGTCGCGCACGAAGCCGATGATGGTACTTGCCTGCTGTATATCGACCGCCATCTGGTACACGAAGTCACCAGCCCGCAGGCGTTCGAAGGCCTGCGCATGGCCGGTCGCCCGGTGCGCGCGCCAGAAAAGACGATCGCCGTTCCGGACCACAATGTTCCGACCACAGCGGATCGCGTGAACGGAATCGAGAACCCGGAGTCGCGCATTCAGGTCGAAGCACTGGATAAGAACGCCAAGGATTTTGGCATTCACTACTACCCGGTACATGACGTTCGCCAAGGCATCGTTCACATCGTCGGCCCCGAGCAGGGCTGGACCCTGCCCGGCATGACCGTTGTCTGCGGCGACAGCCACACTGCGACCCACGGCGCCTTTGGTGCTCTGGCCCATGGCATCGGTACGTCCGAGGTTGAGCATGTTCTGGCCACGCAGACGCTGATCCAGAAGAAATCCAAGAACATGAAGGTGGAGATCACCGGCAAATTGCAGCCGGGCGTGACCGCCAAAGATATCACTCTGGCCGTTATCGGTGAGACCGGTACCGCTGGCGGCACAGGCTATGTCATCGAATATTGCGGCGAAGCAATCCGTGACTTGTCGATGGAGGGCCGGATGACCGTCTGCAACATGGCCATCGAAGGCGGTGCCCGCGCAGGCCTGATCGCGCCAGACGAGACCACCTATGAGTATGTCAATGGTCGCCCGCACGCCCCGAAAGGTGCCCAGTGGGAAGCCGCGCTGAACTGGTGGAAAACGCTTTACACCGACGAAGACGCGCATTTCGACAAGGTTATCACCCTGCGTGGCGAAGATATTGCGCCGGTTGTGACCTGGGGCACCAGCCCCGAAGACGTGCTGCCGATCACCGCAACCGTTCCGAACCCGGAGGATTTCGAAGGCGGCAAGGTCGACGCGGCCCGTCGGTCCATCGAATACATGGGTCTGGAAGCCGGTCAGAAGCTAAGCGATGTTGAAGTCGACACCGTTTTCATCGGTTCCTGCACCAATGGTCGGATCGAAGACCTGCGTGCCGCTGCTGAGATCCTGAAGGGCAAAAAGATCAAAGACGGGATGCGCGCCATGGTCGTGCCGGGATCAGGTCTTGTTCGCGCCCAGGCCGAAGAAGAAGGTCTGGCCGACATCTTCAAGGAGGCCGGATTTGAATGGCGCCTGGCAGGATGTTCGATGTGTCTGGCAATGAACCCCGACCAGTTGCAACCGGGCGAGCGCTGCGCTGCAACCTCAAACCGCAACTTCGAAGGTCGTCAGGGGCGCGGTGGGCGTACGCATTTGCTGAGCCCGGCGATGGCTGCCGCAGCGGCAATCACAGGACGGCTGACAGACGTCCGTGAATTGATGTAAGGTCCGCTCATATCTAGATATTTGAGGGATTGAAAACATGAGTGACTGGATCAAATGGCTCCTGCTGGGGCTTCTATCCATAGCGTTCGGCATATTCGTACTGGGTGCGCCGGTCGTAGCATCCGTTGCCGTGACGGTGGTGACTGGTGTGTTGCTGCTGATTGCGGGTGGAATGCAGGTTGTTGGTGGCTTCACGGTCGAAGGCGCCGGCAACAAGATCCTGTCACTCATCATGGGTGCGGTCATGCTGTTTCTGGGCTGGTCCTTTCTGTATCACCCGCTGCAAGGCACGCTGACGCTGGCGACCGTGATGCTGATCCTGTTCATGGCGGGCGGCATCGCGCGGGTCATCTTGTCGTTCCAGATGAAGGGTACGCAGTTTTTCTGGCCCACAATGATCTCGGGCATCTTGTCGATCATCCTGGCCGGTATCATCTGGTCATATGCGGCATCAGAACCTGCAGCCCTGCTTAGCTTGCTGGGAATCCTTTTGGGCATCGAGATGCTGTTCAACGGGTTCGGATTGGTTTTCATGGCGTTCTTCGTCAAGAACGCACCCAAGGACGAAACAACAAAAGCCGAAGAGGCATAATTCGCGGGACATGGGCGCGGCCCTCTCCCGCAGGAGTGTAGACATGGAAAAGTTCGAAAAAGTCCACGGGGTGGCCGCCCCAATGCCATTGATCAATATCGACACCGATATGATCATCCCCAAGGTGCACCTGAAAACAATCAAACGGTCCGGCCTTGGTGTCGTGCTGTTTGATGAGATGCGCTATCACGATCATGGCGGCGAGAATGAAGAGTTCGTTCTGAACAAACCCGCATATCGGCAAACCGAGATACTGGTGGCCGGTGACAATTTCGGCTGCGGCTCATCGCGCGAGCACGCGCCTTGGGCCATCAAGGATTTTGGGATCAAGGTCGTGATCTCAACCAGCTTCGCCGACATCTTCTTCAACAACTGCTTCAAGAACGGCATCCTGCCCATCGTGGTCGAAGAAGAACATCACGCGGTTCTGATGGATGACGCGCATAAAGGTGAAAACGCCCGCATGACCGTACATCTGGAAGATCAGCAGATCACTACATCCGACGGAGTGGTCATCGAGTTCGATGTCGACCCGCACCGCAAACACTGCCTGTTGAACGGTCTGGACGATATCGGCCTGACGATGGAAAAAGACCACCACATCGACAAATTCGAGAATCACGCAAGCCAGGCCCGTCCCTGGGTCTAAGCCCTGGGGATGATTCTGTGGATACTCAACCTGACGGGGTCGCAATTGCGGCCCCGTTCGCATTCTTGGGGTTGAATCCTCTCTAACCACTACATCTAGGTATCACTTTGAGATACACGTCGGATTTGCGTCGAAAATGATGCAATCCCGCACCAGTTGCGCCATCATTTTGCCCGAAATCAGGTGTTTTCTGCACTCCGACTTGAGCGAAATGCCGCTTATCGGCCAAGTTGGCTCCTATGAGGTAGCCGTCAACGAACGAGCGGCGAGCACAAGTTGGATAACTACGTCGACACAGAATCGGCGGCTCCGGTTTGGAATAAAGGGTTCGGATTGTGATTGCACGCACGACGGGCGCGGCGATACGTGGATTATTGGTGGCACTAATGGTGCTTACCCCTGCGTTGTACCTGCCCACATCGACGTCTAACGGGACTGAGATTATCGTCTTTTTGGCGATTCTTGCGTTTATCCTGACCTTTTCGGAATATAACTCGGCCTTTCCCAGCTTTATCGAATTCCGTGACGCCCCACCGGTGAACAGGTTGCGTTTCGTCGGCCTGATGTCGATGGTCACCTTCCTGACACTGATCTGTAAGAACGCTTATGCCCCCTCGGATCTTACAGAGGTGTTTTATTCGATTGGCCTGATGGTCGCGAATGTGGTGGATTTCCCCTATTCCCCCGTTCGCCTTGTAGTTCTGATGCTGCCCGATAACGCCAGCGTGCCACTTATTGAGCTTGTCAGTATCTCGGCCAGTATCGCCTATGTCGCCGCTTTGGTTACCATCGCCAGCTTTGCCTATGCCGTGAAGCTGCGTGGCTGGCCAACGGGCAATGGCGCGTTCAACGTCTGGACTAATCTGCCCCTGTTTGATCCAACCAAAGGAGGCGATGTAGTCACCCGTTTGCAACGCGACGGACGGCTGAACATCGCAATCGGCGCATTGCTGCCTTTCCTGATCCCTGCTGTGATCAAACTGACAGCCGAATTTGTCACACCAATCGCACTCAACAATCCGCAGACCCTGATCTGGACCCTTTGCGCATGGGCCTTTCTTCCTGCCAGCATGATCATGCGTGGTATGGCAACACTGCGAATCGCCGGTTTGATCGTTGAGAAACGTCGCGCCTATTCCACATCCGAGGCCACGCAAATCGCATGATCCGCGCTTTAGTTGTGTTGCTGCTGCCCATTGCGGCGCATGCAGACACTCTGCGCGTCGCCACTTATAACACGGAACTCAGCCGAGAAGGGCCTGGCCTTCTGCTGCGTGACATCCAGCGCGGTGATCCACAAGTGCAGGCCGTGGTTGATGTTCTGACGATGACCCGTCCCGATATCGTCGCCCTGCAGGGGATCGATTGGGACCTCGATGGCCTTGCCCTGTCAGCTCTGCAAAAGACGCTAGAGGTTGCGGGGCTAAGCTATCCCCACAGTTTCGCGGAGCAACCCAATTCCGGGATCGAGACCTCGTTTGATCTGGATGGAGACGGCAAAACCGGCGGGCCGGGTGACGCACAGGGCTGGGGCCGTTTCACGGGTCAAAGCGGGCTGGCCGTGCTGTCGCGCTATCCGATTGCAGTGGATCAGGTACGATCCTATTCCACCATGCTCTGGCAGGATCTACCAGGTGCAACATTGCCAGTGGTGCAGGGAACACCTTTCCCCTCGGCACAGGCGCAAGCGATCCAACGGCTGTCATCGACTGCCCATTGGGTTGTTCCGATCGATACCCCCGCAGGCCGCCTTGACCTAATGACCTTCCACGCCAGCCCACCGGTCTTTGACGGCCCAGAAGATCGCAACGGGCTGCGTAACCGGGATGAGATCCACCTCTGGTCGCTGCTTCTGGACGGAAAACTGGGGACGATGCCTTCAGAGCGGTTCATCATCGCCGGAGATGCCAATCAGGACCCCGACCGGGGCGAGGGTCGTAAGGAAGCGATAAAGGGCCTTCTGGCGCATCCGCTGCTGCAGGACCCAAGCCCTACTAACTCAGAGGGCGTATCTACGACGGTTCACTGGAAAGGCGTCGGCGAGATGCGGGTGGACTACACCCTGCCCTCGGCCGACTGGCAGGTTCTCGATTCAGGTGTGTACTGGCCTGCACTACCCGCCCGCGCAATCGTTGAGGCCGCCAGTCGCCATCGCCTTGTCTGGGTCGATCTGCTTGACGATTGAAGCGACCAGAAAAAAGGGCCACCGCAAGGTGGCCCGATTTCGTCACGAGGATTGTCTTTAAAACCAGACGTACTTGTTAACAAACAACCATTGGGATCAGGGTGTTGAACCGGGTGGAGTGCCCGGTGTCGAAGATCCACCCGTCGGGTCAGGGCGACCGCCTGTGGTCGAACTTCCGCTAGGATCGCGTGCGCCACCCGATGTTGAGCTGTCGCTCGGGTCTCGCCCGCCACCGCTGGTTGAACTGTCATCGCCGTCGCCTCCTTCACCCCCAGGAGGGCACGGAATTCCGGTCGATATTTCCACGCAATCATCCGGTGGGGGCGGCGGCGGTGGTGGAGGTGGTGGTGGTGGAATGTGCCGGCAGGGATTGGCCGCATCTGCACCATCAGGGCTGGAGCCGTCGGAACATCCAACAACATCGCCATATTTGTTAAAAATTGGTTCAGCCTGTACCGGTGGCGGGGCCTCGGTCTGGCTGCAGGCTGCGATAAATGACAGGCACAGGGTCGCAGTCCAGAGCTTTGAGAAATCTGGCATTCATGTTTCCTTATGATCTGGGCAACCCATACGCGCGATCACCCATCACCCCTAGAAGAGGTGTGTTTCTAACCCATTGTGAAATAACGGAAATGACCGAACACTGATGGGTGGCGCGACTTTAGGGTGGAATTATCTGGACAAAAAGCCGTCAAGCTGCATGAAGATCATGCATATTTGCAGGATTTTGATCTAAGGTGCTTAGTCATGAACTGGGACAATCTTAAGATATTGCTGGCAATCAGCCGCGCGGGTTCATTGACCGGGGCGGCGCACTTGCTGGATGTGGACGCGACCACCATGGGGCGCAGGTTAACTGCGCTGGAACGCGATCTGGGCACTATTCTATTCGTGCGCGCCAAATCGGGTTTTGTCGCCACTGAGGCAGGCGCAATCGCCATTCACCGCGCCGAAGAGATCGAGGCCTGTTACCACTCCATGACCGACGATATTTCGCGCTCGCAATCCGGGGCGGTGGGGACCATGCGGATCATCGGGAACGCGTGGACAATGCAACAATTGGCAGGCGCTGGTATGGATGGGTTCCTACGGCGAAATCCCGGCCTCGACCTGCGGCTGCTAACGCGTACGCCTGCGGCCAAGGTGACGGGCGAAGCCTCGGTTCAAATCTGGTTCGAGGTGCCACCCCAATCGGCGGAATACACAATCACTCTGGGGCAAGTGCCCTATGCGGTTTATCGCGCGGCCAAACTGACGACGGACCCCGACAATTGGGTGGCCTTCTTCGATGAAGAGGCCAGCCGCCCGATCATCACCCGCGCGATGGATCGCCTTAGCCACGGGGCCGAGGCAATCCGTCTGACCGCGACGGATGCCAGCGTTCTGGTCTCAGCCGTCGCCGCCGGGGCGGGCAAGGGACTGCTGCCCATGTGTCTGGCTGAAGGGCGTGACGATCTGGTGCGCGTCGGTCAGGGGCGGCCCGAATTCAGCCGCGCCCTGTACCTCTACCTCAATCCCGACACGGTGGGTTACAAACGGGTACAAGTCACCGTCGAGTGGTTGCGCACCGCCTTCACGCATGCCTTCGCGACAGATTACAACGCGCCGATGTAAGCGCCGCGCGGCGGGTAGTTGTTGGCCAGCGTAAACTTCAGCCCGCCGACAATGTCCGACATGGCAGGCCGCGCGAAAGGCGTTGTTTGCTGCCATTCATAATAAAGCGTCTGATCTGCGGCGATGTAGAAATGTCCCGGCTCGGCAAACAGCGCCGGTTCGGCACTGCCTTCGCGCGCCTCCGAGATATTCAGCCCCCAGACATCCCGCGCCTCGGCCAATGGCAGACCGTGACCCACGCGCAGCATCGATACCCCGGCTTTTTCGACCGTTTCGGCGGCGCGTTCGGCTGTATCGGTGGTGATCATGATCACCTCAACCCCAAGTTCGGCGAAATCATCCAACGCCGCCTCGACCTCGCCCATCTGGCGAATGCAGATCGGGCAGTGCAGGCCGCGATACTGAATCACCAGCGTGCCATTTTTGCCTGTGTCGCGTTCAAGATCAAACGTCCCATGGCCCACAGTTTCGATTTTCAGCGATGGGGCCGGATTTCCGGGTGTCAGCATGTGTTTTCCTCGTGAATTGGCGGGTTCGTCTCATTGACCCGATGCGCAGCAGACGCTAGGGCCTGTGCAACCAAACGCAAGGAGACTGTCGATGTCCAACCCCTCGCTCCTCATCCTGCCCGGAGACGGAATTGGCCCGGAAGTTATGGCCGAAGTGCGCAAAATCATTGATTGGTTCGGCGCCAATCGCGGTCTTCAATTTGACGTGAGCGAGGATCTGGTGGGCGGTGCGGCCTATGATGCCCACGGCAAGCCGCTGTCGGATGAAACCATGGCCAAGGCGCAAGAGGTTGACGCCGTTCTGCTGGGTGCCGTTGGCGGCCCCAAGTATGACGATTTGGATTTCAGCCTGAAACCCGAACGCGGGTTGCTGCGTCTGCGCAAGGAAATGGACCTGTATTCCAACCTGCGCCCGGCCCAGTGTTTTGATGCACTGGCCGATTTCTCATCGTTGAAGAAAGACGTCGTTGCGGGCCTCGACATCATGATCGTGCGCGAACTGACATCAGGCGTCTATTTCGGCGAACCGCGCGGTATTTTTGAGGAAGGCAACGAGCGCGTGGGTATCAATACCCAGCGCTATACCGAATCCGAGATCGAACGCGCCGCGCGTTCGGCGTTTGAGCTGGCGATGCGTCGGAATAAGAAATTGTGCTCGATGGAAAAGGCCAACGTGATGGAGTCGGGCATCCTGTGGCGTGAGGTTGTAACCCGTGTGGGCCAGGATTATCCCGAGGTTGAGCTGTCGCATATGTATGCCGACAACGGTGCGATGCAGCTGGTGCGCGCGCCCAAACAGTTTGACGTGATCGTCACCGACAACCTGTTTGGCGATGTCCTGTCAGATTGTGCCGCGATGCTGACCGGGTCTCTGGGCATGCTTCCTTCGGCCTCATTGGGCGCACCGATGGCCAATGGTCGCCCCAAGGCCATGTACGAACCGGTACACGGCTCGGCCCCGGATATCACAGGCCAAGGCAAAGCCAACCCAATTGCATGTATTCTCAGCTTTGCCATGGCGCTTCGCTACAGCTTCGATCAGGGTGCCGAGGCGGGCCGTCTGGAAGCAGCGATCGAGAAGGTTTTGGCCGATGGCGTCCGCACAGCTGACTTGCTGGCCGAAGACGGTGTTCAGCCGGTTTCGACTAGTGAAATGGGTGATGCAATTCTGGCGGCGCTGGACGAAAGCGTCTGATCGCGCGATCTCTCAGACTTCAAAGGCGGTGCCCAGCGCACCGCCTTTTTTGTTTGTCAGTTTCCGAAGATGTTATTCAGCAGGTTGTTGATCGCCTTGTCCAACCCGGTCTCTTTCTTTCGGCGCTGTTGCTGCGGCTGAGCGGTCCTGACCGGTGGGTCCGGCGCCAACATTGGTAACGGTGTCGGCGTCAATCCTTCGGTGACGCGCAACATGGTCTCTTTCCAGATCTCCGCCGGCAACCCACCGCCCGTCACGCCTGACAACGGAGTGTTGTCGTCATATCCCATCCAAACGCCCGTCACGTAGTCCGCAGTGAACCCTATGAACCACGCATCCCGCGCGGCCTGAGTCGTGCCAGTCTTACCCGCCACCTGCCAACCCGGCAGTTTCGCACGACCGCCTGTGCCTTCTGAGACCACACGCTCCATCATCCAAGTCAGTTGCTTGGCGGCCTTGTCGTTGATGACCCGCTCGCCGATACCTGTTGTTGTAACCATGACAGGATCGGCCTCGCCCAGAAGTTTCAGCTCGGTCAGGCCATAAGGCTCCACGGCTGAGCCACCGTTCAAGATACCCGCATAAGCCCCTGTCATCTCGATCAGCGTGCTTTCCGACGCGCCCAGCGCCAACGCGAGCCCCTCAGCCAAATCACTTGAAAGGCCGAAACCACTGGCAACGGTGCGGACATTATCCAGACCCGAGATATCGGCCACTTTGACCGCCGGGATGTTCAGTGAATTCTTCAGCGCGTCTGCCAGCGTCACCCGACCATAGAACTTGTGGGTATAGTTTTTCGGGCACCACTGCCCCGACCCTGCGATATCCCAGCAGGTCGGTTCATCCATCACCGTGTCCAAAGGTGAGTATCCCAGCTCCAACGCAGTCGCATAGACAAACGGTTTGAACGACGACCCCGTCTGACGCAGCGCCTGCGTGGCGCGGTTGAACGCACCCGACACACGGGTCTTGCGCCCCCCGACCATACCCCGCACTGCGCCATCAGCGGACATCACCACAATGGCGGCCTGCGCCTCAGACCCTTCTCGCACTTTCTCTTGAAAGATGAATTTCAGCGCCTCTTCCGCCGAGGTCTGGATGCGTGGATCCAGCGTGGTCCGGATCACAACGTCCTCGGTCGTGTTGCGGGTAAAGAACTCGGGGCCACTGGCCATGACCCAATCCGCGAAATAGCCACCCGCACGGGCAGCTGCAGCCTCGGACAATTGGGCCGGACGACTGCGCGCTTCGCTCGCCTGCGCACTGGTCAGATAGCCCTGAGCCTCCATTAGCCCGACCACCAGCCGCGCCCGGTCCTGAGAGCGTTGCAGGTTATTGGTCGGCGCATAACGCGAGGGGGCTACGAGAAGCCCTGCCAGCATCGCCGCCTCAGCGGGGCTGACTTCGGCTGCAGAGATTCCGAAATAGCGCTGGCTTGCGGCCTCAAACCCGCGCGCACCTGCACCAAGGAAAGTGCGGTTCAGGTAGATCGTCAGGACCTCATCCTTGGAGTATTTCACCTCCATCGCGATTGCATAGACGGCCTCTTTCGCCTTGCGCCAAAGCGAGCCTTGGCGGCAATCGTCCTCATAAGCTTTTTCGGATTCCCATTCACTGGGTTCGTACGGCACGCCGAGGCACAACAGTTTCGCCGTCTGCTGCGTGATGGTCGACCCGCCATGGCCCGACAATGGCCCGCGCCCTTCACTCAGGTTGATGCGCACCGCGCTGGCCACGCCACGCGGGCTGACGCCAAAATGGCGGTAGAACCGCTTGTCTTCTGTGGCGATCACCGCGTTCTTCAGATGTGGTGAAACCGTATCTGCCGTAATCACCCCGCCGAACTGATCACCGCGCCAGGCAAAGACCTTGCCATCCCGGTCCAGCAGGGTCACCGAGCCCTTTGCGCGGCCATCCAGCAAGGCATCCACATCCGGTAACGACGTGTAGACGACGCCCACAGCCAGCGCCAATAACAGCCCGACCACCGCTCCAACTCGCCAAGTGATGCCCCAGAACAAACGCCAGAGCCAGCGGAACAGGCGACGGAAAATGCCACCGCCCTTCCCGCCGGAACTACGACGGGTTTTCTTGCGCGCCGTCTTGCGTGGGGCGGCTTTGCGGACCGTTGCTTTCTTACCCGCCGGTTTTGCAGCCCGCTTGGTCGTCGCAGGCTTGCGGGCCTTGGACGGGTACCTTTTGTCCGCGACAAGACGCGGTTTGCGGCGCTTGGACTCAGTCATGCTCAAACTCTGCCCGTTATGCTTTTGGGGCACCATACCCCGCCGGAACGGCCATGTAGAGGTGTGAAATTCCGGTATTTCCCCTCGCAATCTCGCCTATTTTTTCACCGCTGGGCGCAATTTGTGCAAAAAATGTGCAATTTTTTAGGTTTTCTCCTCTGACTACCCCCTCGGAATCGTTCCCTATCACCGATCGCCGCGCTCTTTTTCTGCAGGTGCAAAAGAAACCGGCCTGCCCGGAGCAGCAGAGGGGAAAGATGTGAAACTGATCATTGCGACAATCAAACCGTTCAAGCTTGAGGAGGTGCGCGAGGCACTCACCAACGCAGGCGTGCGCGGCATGATGGTGACTGAGATCAAGGGCTTTGGCTCACAATCTGGTCACACCGAGATTTATCGCGGCGCCGAATACGCCGTGAATTTCGTTCCCAAGATCAAGCTTGAGATCGTGGTGCCCGCCACCATGGCCGACCAGATCGTCGAGACCATCACCACAACCGCCAAAACCGGCAAGATCGGTGATGGCAAGATTTTCGTCCTCGATGTCGAGCAGGCCCTGCGCGTGCGGACTGGGGAAACCAACGAAGACGCGCTGTAAGGCGCGCCCACTCATAATCATTCGAGGAAAACACATGAACCTGATGAAATCTCTCATCCCTGCCGTAGCGATCGTCGCGCTGCCGCAGATGAGTCTTGCGCAAGAGGCCGCCACAGGCGAACCCGCGTTGCATACCCAGTACATCTTCACCACGTTACTCTTCCTGATGGGCGGGTTTCTGGTGTTCTTCATGGCTGCAGGCTTTGCCATGCTCGAAGGCGGGCTGGTACGGTCCAAGAACGTCGCGATGCAGATGATCAAGAACATTGCGTTGTTTTCGATCGCGGCGATCATGTACTGGCTGATCGGCTTTAACCTGATGTACCCCGGTGATGGCTGGACCATATCGGGCTGGTTGGGTCCGTTCTTCTCGGTCACCACGCTTGATCCGGTAGGCGTTGCACCCACAGATGCAGCACTCGACTACGCCTCGATCGGTTCGGACTTCTTCTTCCAGTTGGTCTTTGTTGCAGCGACCGCTTCGATCGTGTCCGGCGCGGTGGCTGAGCGGATCAAACTGTGGCCGTTTCTTGCCTTCGTGGTCGTCCTGACAGGTATTCTATATCCGATTTCTGGTTCGTGGAAATGGGGCGGTGGCTGGCTTGACGCGCGCGGTTTCTCGGATTTTGCCGGTTCGACTGTTGTGCACTCGGTCGGTGGCTGGGCAGCTCTGGCTGGTGCCATCATCCTTGGGCCGCGGATTGGCAAGTACAAAGACGGCAAAGTTCACCCGATGCCCGGTTCGAATCTGGCCCTGGCGACGCTGGGTACGTTTATCCTGTGGCTCGGCTGGTTCGGCTTTAACGGCGGCTCGCAATTGGCGATGGGCACTGTGGGCGACGTATCTGACGTGTCGCGCATCTTTGCCAACACCAACATGGCCGCCGCGTCGGGCGCAGTCGCGGCCCTGATCCTGACACAGGTTCTGTACAAAAAGCCGGACCTCACCATGGTGCTGAACGGCGCGCTGGCCGGTCTGGTTTCAATCACCGCCGAGCCACTGGCCCCGACCCTGTTTGGCGCACTTTGGATTGGTGCGGTGGGTGGTATCATCGTGGTCTTCGCAGTTCCAATGCTGGACAAGTTCAAGATCGACGACGTTGTTGGCGCGATACCGGTTCACCTGTTCGCCGGTATCTGGGGCACCATCGCCGTGATCTTCTATGGTGAGGTTAGCCTGATCACCCAGCTGACCGGCATCATTGCCTACGGTGTGTTCACCTTTGTCGCCGCGCTGATCCTGTGGTCAGTTCTGAAGGCAACCGTGGGCATCCGCGTCAGCGAAGAGGACGAGATCAACGGTCTCGACATGGCTGAGCTTGGTATGGAGGCCTATCCGGAGTTCTCAAAGGGCTAAGCCATAGACGTCGATCGGATCCACACCGGATCAGTCTTACACCAAAACCTCAAACACTGGCTGGCCCTGCATATTGCAGGGCCAGTTTTCATTAGCAAACCTGTTCAGAGTTTCGTGCCGATTATCGGTTAAACACTTCATCATAGCTAAACCGCATTTCAAATGTCTGCTCCAATTGGTCGTTCATGAAACACATGTCCTCACTGCTGATATCTGCAGGCGTCAAACGCTTTGACCCCGTTTTTGGCCCAACTCTGCCAACGCGCAAGGTGGCATTCGATTTTATCGGAAGATCGAAGGTCTTCGAGATCGCCTTCAAAAACCCGGCCGCATCGGCCGCGAGGTCCTCGTATCGCACCACAGCGACATTGGCGTCGCGCTCAAGAAATTCAATATGGGCTTTCATTTTGATCGTGCGCAATTCGAATACGTTCGAAAAACATCGCCCTTCAATGGGATGCCGGTCGTATTGAAGTGGTGTGTTCCGCGCCACCGGAAATCCCCGAAGTCCGAACTTCACGCGACCAAGTACGCCGGGCCTGTAGTTCGACTGCCAAGGCGTTCGGATAAACTCGGAAAACGACAGATCCGTCATCGCCGGGCTTGCGAATGGCCGGGCATGCATGCTCAGAACCCAATCAAGGGGATTACGAACAATAACGGCGATTAGGCTGCTAGATTGGATACAGGGCATGACAGGTACGCCGTGCTTCCAGCCGTAGGAAAAGGTTTCGTCCAGCTCAAACGTCTCTGCCAGGAGGGCAGAAAGAAAATTTGTACCTGAACGCCGTTCACCAAAGACCTGAAAGTCAACGAGTTGATCGGACTTGAAACGCCTGAATTCCATAGACTGCTCAAAAGTAACTGGTTGAACGCTCGTGCATCTTGCAAACCCAATATACAAGCGCGTCGTCTAGTCCACCGTAGTCGCCCCAATCCCCCAAGATGCTGATCTATATTGGGGATTGGGGCCAACATATTGCGTCGCTTTGCTGGGTTGGCCTGAGTTCAGGGGGCGACGTTACACCCCAACGTCGATGATGGCCTGCGCCAAAATTGGCACGGTTGTTGCGTTCAATCCGGCGATGTTTAGGCGGCTGTCGCCCACCATGTATATGCCGTGATCCACGCGCAGCTTCTCGACCAGTTCCGGGGCCGCGCCAAGGCGCGAGAACATGCCGCGGTGTTGCGCGACAAAGCCGAAACGATCCGATCCGCTAAGGCGTTGCAATTCGTCAGCCAATTGCTGACGCAGACCCAGCATGGACAGCCGAACCTCTTCCAATTCAGTCGCCCAGTCGGCGCGCAGGGCATCGTCATTCAGGATCGTCGTAACAACACGAGCACCATGATCAGGCGGGAACGAATAGTTCTGGCGGTTCAGAAACGCCAACGTGGACTGGTTCAGCGCCGTCTGCGCCGCATCGTCGCTGATCGCCATCAGCAGGCCGGTACGTTCGCGGTAAACGCCGAAATTCTTCGAACAAGACGCCGCAATTAGGCAACGCTTGACCGACGAGGCCACCAGGCGGACCGCTTGCGCATCCTCCTCCAGACCGTCGCCAAAGCCTTGATAGGCGATGTCGATCATCGCAACGAGGCCGCGGGTGTTGATCAGGTTCACAACCTCCTGCCACTGCACGATGTTCAGGTTGGCACCCGTTGGGTTGTGACAGCAGCCGTGCAGCAGAACCACATCACCCGCATTGGCAGTTTTCAGGTCCTCGATCATGCCGTCAAAATCGACGCCACGGGTTTCGCCATCAAAATAACGATACTGGACCGTCTCGATCCCCAGATAATTCAGAATCGACAGGTGGTTCGGCCAGGTCGGGTTCGACACAAAAACACGGGCCGAGGGATTGGCCATGCGGATCATCTCGAACGCCTGACGGCACGCGCCGGTGCCGCCGGGGGTGGCGACGGCCGCAATATTGGCGCGAGGCACAGCATTCCCGAGGATCAGGCCGATCATTGCATCCGCAAAAGCCGGGTCACCCGCCAGACCTGTATAGGCCTTGCTCTCTTGCTCTTCGAGAATACGCTTTTCGGCAGCCTTCACCGCGCGCATCACCGGGGTTATGCCTTTGGCATTCTTGTAGACACCTACGCCCAGATCGATCTTCTGATCGCGCGGGTCTTCGCGGTACATCTGCATCAGAGCCAAAATCTTGTCAGCAGGCTGCGGTTTAAGGTTCTCGAACATCAGTTCTCTCCGGTTGCGACGGGCAGGGTCGGGAAGGCACCCCATTCAGCCCAGGAGCCGTCATAAAGCGAATGGTCTTTTTTTCCGATGCGTTCCAACGCAAGGCTGAGGATCGCGGCGGTCACGCCAGACCCGCAAGATGTTATGGCAGGCTTTGACAAATCCACGCCTGCGGCCTCGAACACTGCTCGGCAATCGTTGGGCGATTTCATCGTGCCGTTCTTGTTCAGCAGCATTCCAAAAGGCACATTGCGCGAGCCGGGGATATGGCCCGAACGCAGACCCTCACGCGGTTCGGCCTCGGCCCCCGCAAAACGGGCAGCTGCGCGGGCATCGATGATCTCATGATCATTCAGCTTGGCCGCGGCTGAGACCTGCGTAACATCGCGAACCAGATGGTTTTGCACCCGAACAGTCATATGACGATCCCGTATCACCGGCGGCAGGTCCTCGATCTCGCGCCCTTCAGCCTGCCATTTCGGAAAACCACCATCCAGTACAGCGATGTTTTCCTGACCCATCAGGCGGAACATCCACCAGACGCGAGCCGCTGACATCAGCCCGGCGCCGTCATAGACCACTACCTGATGGCCATCGCCAACGCCCATGGCCCGCAGGCGGGACATGAATTTCTCGACCGGAGGTGCCATATGCGGCAGGTCCGAGCGATGGTCTGAAATCTCATCAATATCGAAGAAGCGTGCGCCCGGGATATGGGCCGCGTCATATTCTGCCTTCGCATCCCGCGCTTGCTGCGGCAAATACCAAGACCCGTCCAGAATCCGTAAATCCGGATCCTTGAGATGAGCGGCAAGCCATTCGGTAGAAACAAGGGTTTTTGGATCGTCCTGCATCAAAGCCTCCCCTAAGCGAGCTTGGGTTTTCCCTATACTTGGTGGGATGCTGGTTCAAGGCTGGATAGCGCTAGCGCCCAAGTCGTTCTGGATTTACTGCACCCGACGCAGGCGAAAATACTGAATGATCCCGATGACGCTGATGATAATCCAGAACCCTTCGATCAGCATCGACGCCAGATTGAAGTTCTGCATCAACGAAAACACGATCAGAACCGAGCCGATCAGGTTCACCACCGGAAAAGCCAGATCATCCGAGTTCATCATTCGCATCTGGGTGGCAAAATAAGCCGCAACCACGATCAATGCCCCGAAGGAACCGATGGCATCGACGACTGTCAGGTTGTCAAAAAATGCGGTCATTGAAGTGTTCGGTCCTGTTCCAAAATCTCGGCCGATTGCGAGTAGTGGTGCATGTTGAGGAAGGCCGCGCCCAGATCACCGGCGCGGTACCCGTGTGGCACGTCAGCGGCGAACCGCAACCCCTGACCGGCTTGCAGTGGAACCCAGTTTCCATTGCGCAGGACGTCCAGCGTTCCGTTCAGTACAAAAACCTCTTCGGTCACGCCTGCTGCATGGGCGGGCGATTCATGGCTTTGATTCGGCGACAGATCTACGTGAAATGTTTCGGCCCCCAACGCGGGATCAAAGGGGAAGACAATCTTGACCTCGATGCTGCCCGGGAAAGTTACAGTGCTAAATACGCCGGTATCCTTTGTATTGCGCATTGCAGCGGTACCGATCAAAGCGCTTAGCGGAAGCTGGAAGCCTTTTGCGATCTTCCACAAGGTCGCGATCGTCGGGCTTGATTCGCCGCGCTCAATCTGACCCAGCATGGCTTTGCTAACCCCGGTAAGTTCGGCCACCTTGGACAGGCTCAGCCCTGACGCTGCGCGAACATCCCTGAGTTTCAGTGTTAGTTCGTCCGAATCCATACCCAGGCCTTGCGATTTGTCTTGTGCGTTATAACGTACATATGATACGTGCGCTATAACGTACACACCCAATATCGCAGCTTGGGTAATAGGGAAACAGCATCATGCCATTGTACCGATCCAGAACCTCAACCCATGGCCGAAACATGGCCGGTGCTCGTGGCCTGTGGCGCGCCACTGGAATGGGCGACGATGATTTTGGCAAACCGATCATCGCCATCGTGAACTCGTTTACCCAGTTTGTGCCCGGTCACGTCCACCTGAAGGACCTGGGCCAGATGGTCGCGCGCGAGGTTGAGGCCGCAGGCGGTGTCGCGAAAGAGTTCAACACTATCGCTGTGGATGACGGCATCGCCATGGGCCATGACGGCATGCTGTATTCCCTGCCATCGCGTGAAGTGATCGCGGATTCGGTGGAATACATGGTCAATGCCCATTGCGCAGATGCGATGGTCTGTATTTCGAACTGCGACAAGATCACCCCCGGCATGCTGATGGCCGCAATGCGCCTGAATATCCCCGCGATCTTCGTCTCGGGCGGACCGATGGAGGCTGGCAAAATCGATATCGCCGATCTGGACGCCAAGAAGATCGACCTTGTGGATGCGATGGTCGCTGCTGCTGACGACAAGTTCACTGACGAACAGGTCCAGCATATCGAAGAAAATGCCTGCCCCACCTGTGGATCCTGTTCCGGCATGTTCACCGCGAACTCGATGAACTGTCTGGCCGAGGCGCTGGGTTTGGCCCTGCCGGGCAATGGTTCGACATTGGCGACCCACGCGGACCGAAAAGAGCTGTTCCTTGAGGCCGGTCGCCGGATCGTCGAGATTACCAAGCGGCACTACGATCTGGACGAAAAGGGATTCCTGCCCCGCGAAATCGCCACCTTCGATGCCTTCGAGAACGCGATGAGTCTGGATATCGCGATGGGTGGGTCAACGAACACTGTGCTGCACCTGCTAGCCATCGCACATGAGGGCGAGGTTGATTTCACCATGTCCGATATGGACCGCCTCAGCCGCAAGGTGCCCTGCTTGTGCAAAGTCGCTCCGAACACCGAGAACGTGCATATGGAGGACGTCCACCGCGCAGGGGGCATCTTCTCCATCCTCGGCGAGCTTAGCCGCGCGAGCCTGCTGCACGAAGGCTGCAATACGGTGCATTCAGGTACGATGGGTGAGGCGATCGCCAACTGGGACATCAAGATTGCCAACAATCCCAAGGCGCAGGATTTGTTCAAGGCAGCGCCCGGAGGCGTGCGCACTACGCAGGCCTTCAGCCAGTCGAACCGCTATAAGGAACTGGATACCGACCGCGAAGGTGGCGTAATCCGCTCGAAAGAACACGCGTTCAGTCAGGATGGCGGTCTGGCGGTGCTGTTCGGCAACATAGCCCGAGATGGCTGCATCGTAAAAACTGCCGGTGTGGACGAGAACATCCTGAAATTCACCGGTTCGGCCTATGTCTGCGAAAGCCAGGATCAGGCGGTGAGCGACATCTTGACCGGCAAGGTCAAGGAAGGCGACGTGGTGGTGATCCGCTACGAGGGGCCACGCGGCGGCCCCGGGATGCAAGAGATGCTTTATCCTACTTCGTATCTGAAATCCAAAGGACTGGGCAAGGCCTGCGCCTTGCTGACCGACGGGCGGTTCTCGGGGGGAACGTCGGGTTTGTCGATCGGCCATGTTTCACCTGAAGCCGCCGAAGGCGGTGAGATCGGTCTGGTGCAAACCGGCGACAAGATCGAAATCGACATCCCCAACCGCACCATTCACCTCGCGGTGTCTGACGAAGATCTCGCGGCCCGGCGCGAGATACAGGATGAAAAAGGCTGGCAGCCCGCAGAGCCGCGTAAACGCAAAGTTTCGACGGCACTTAAGGCATATGCCAAACTTGCGACCAGTGCCGCAAAAGGCGCAGTACGACAGGTTTGATCCTGCCTATTGGGGAGTTCTCCCGCGCCCGCGCGGGCCATCGGCTTCGCCAATACCCCCTTGCGGACTTGGGCCCGGCGCCACGCTTTGCGCTGCGCCGGGCCCAACCAGAGGAGGCGTCTCGTCAGAGACGTTGACGATGGGCGGCAGCTTCTGGGTGGGCTTTAATCACCCAGTTTTGCGTGGATTTCGTTCAGATCAATCTCGGCGATTGGCATCTTGTTCGCCGGATTCTCGAAATCGTATTTGAACAGTTCAAAATCCTGTTTGTAGATTTCATAGACCAGATGCATCGACAGGTCGTCAAAATAATCCTCAACCGGATGTGCACGTTTAGGTCCATGACCCTCGGACTCGTTGAAGCGCGGGATATCGGTCAGGATAACGGGATGCGCGGTATCCAGATGTTCCAGCACATCTTGCATGCCGTCATTGAATTTTTCGGTCCAGAATATCCGATCATACCGACCACCATTCGCAATCAGGGTCGAGACATGGCCAGACATAGCGGACCAGTGGATGTCCGGGTCCATCGGACGCCGCCAACGGATCGTGTCTCGGGCGAATAAAAGGAAACGACGGAAACTTGCGATTTGGTCAAACTCGCCTTTACCGTCATCGCCGCCGACTTCGATGCCATAGTTGTAAATCAGCGTCGGCACCAGATTTCCGCGATAGCGCTTACCGTTACGTTGAATACCGCAGATCTTGTCGAAAAACGAACTGAGGATGCGCGTATAAGGATTGCGCACACAGGTGAAAGTGTACGATCCATGCGATTGAACATTTCTGGCAATCGGATCCTGGCTGGCGTTAAAGGCCCACTTGTGCATCCCGTCCTTGGCGTCATGAATGTCACCATCAAAAAACCGACCATGATCCGAAAAATACATGATCTGTCCAATGGTCGAACAGGCGCATTTCGGCACAACACGGTAGACCATGCTTTGACTTTCGGTCATCCATGTTCCGGGAAAACCCATCGGCCGTGCCTCCTTCGCCAGTTATCACGTTGATACTCTGGCTTATTGGCTCAAAGAACCAAAAATATTCTGTTTATTCAATCGCTCATCCTCAGTATCACGGTTGCAAATGGGCAGAAACGGGGAATTACGAAACGCAAATGGCAAAGATCGCCTATATCTTGCTGTGTCACAAAGACCCTGAAGCAATCATTGCTCAGGCTGGACAGTTGACAGCCGCCGGCGATTGCATGGCGATCCATTTTGATGCGCGCGCTAATGACGCGGACTATGCGCATATACGTAAGACCCTGAGCGACAATCCCAACGTCACTTTTGCAAAGAAGCGTATCAAATGCGGGTGGGGCGCATGGTCCCTGGTCCAGGCTACGCTGCATGCGCTTCAAGCGGCAGTGGATCAGTTCCCCAGAGCCACCCATTTCTACATGTTGTCTGGCGATTGCATGGCGATCAAGACCGCCGAGTATGTGCACAGCTTTCTTGATGAGAACGACATGGATTTCATCGAAAGCCATGACTTCTTTGAAAGCAACTGGATCAAGACCGGTATGAAAGAAGACCGTCTGATCTATCGCCACTATTTCAACGAACGCAATCAACCGCGCCTTTTCTACACCGCCTACGAGATGCAAAAGCGTCTTGGCCTTACGCGTGATATCCCGGCAGATCTACAGATCATGATCGGCAGCCAATGGTGGTGCCTGCGCCGTCGCACCGTTGAGATGATCCTGGAATTCCTGCGCCAGCGCCGAGATGTGATCCGGTTTTTCGCGACGACCTGGATTCCGGATGAGACCTTCTTTCAAACTCTCGTTCGTCACCTGATCCCAAAGCAAGAGATCGAGAACCGGACGCTGACTTTCCTGATGTTTTCCGACTACGGCATGCCGGTCACCTTCTACAACGACCATTATGACATGCTGTTGGGTCAGAATTATCTCTTCGCGCGCAAAATCAGCCCCGAAGCGTTTGAACTGAAGGAACGTCTGGGGCAGCTATATGCAAACGAGGGAATCGAGTTCAGCATTTCTGGCGAAGGGCGCAATCTATACCACTTCCTGACCAGCCGTGGACGTGTCGGGCGGCGGTTCGCACAACGGTTCTGGGAGGCTGGGAACACGCTGGGACCTGAACGCGAGGTATATCTGATTGTTTGCAAAAAATGGCACGTAGCCAAACGGCTGATTGATCAGATCGCCTCGGAAACCAGTATTCCCTGTATCGAATACTTGTATGATGAGCGGGACACGCCGCTTCCAGATCTGGGTGGCATCGAATCAACGCTAACCAAGCGGACTCGTCATCGTCGCGCGGTCGCGCGACTGCTGTTTGATCATTTCAATAGCGACAAATTGGTTTTGTGCATTGATCCGGCAAATCTGGACGTCATTCAAGATTTCTGTGCCGATCAGGCTAAGACGCGGGTCTTGGAAATCGAATGCGATTACTCTGACGAATATCTTGCCGGACACGCCCGTCGCGTCGGACTGGCCGGTCAGAACAGCGCAGCCGAATCTGTTATTCGGCTACTTCCTACCCTGCGGAACGCCTTGGCTTATGAAGCTGAATTGATCCGCGACACCCAAAACGATGGGTTGTTCCATCTACGCGAGGCTGCCGATCGTTCAGTCAACGAAGACGCAATCGCGGAATTTCTGGATATTGCCCCTGAAAAGGCCAAATCCGTGATGCAGCTGGATTACCTTTTTGCAGATTGAAACCCGGCGATATATTGGAACATCGCCGGGTCTGCAGAATTAGATGTCGAATTTGACACCCTGCGCCAGTGGCAATTCAGCCGAGTAGTTCACCGTGTTGGTCTGACGGCGCATATAGGCCTTCCACGCGTCCGAGCCGCTTTCGCGCCCGCCGCCGGTTTCCTTTTCACCGCCGAACGCACCGCCGATCTCGGCCCCCGACGGACCGATATTGACGTTTGCGATCCCGCAATCTGACCCGGCTGCGGTCAGGAACTGTTCCGCCTCGCGCATGTTCAAAGTGAAGACGCAGGATGACAGGCCCTGCGGGACATCATTTTGGATTTCCAGCGCCTCGGCGAATTCGTCATATCCCATGACATACAGGATAGGAGCAAAAGTTTCCGTTTTCACCGTTGCGGTCTGGCTTGGCATCTCGACGATGGCGGGCTCCATATAGACGCCACCCGGAACGCCGTCAGTCACACGCTGGCCGCCAAATACAGTCCCACCTTCGGCCTCAGCCGAATTGAGCGCCGCTGTCATTGCAGCACCCGAGGCTTCATCCACCAGCGGACCGATCAGAGTTCCGTCGATCAGCGGATTACCGATAGGCAGCCCGGCATAGGCTTTTGTCAGACGGCTCACCAGTTCTTCACGGATAGAGTTATGAACGATCAGACGGCGCAGCGTGGTGCAGCGTTGTCCCGCCGTACCGACCGCTGAAAACACAATTGCCCGCACCGCCATTTCCAGATCCGCCGAAGGACCAACAATCATTGCGTTGTTGCCGCCAAGTTCCAGTATGCACTTGCCAAAGCGCTGTGCCACGATCGGCGCAACCGCGCGCCCCATCCGGGTCGAACCGGTGGCTGAGATGAGCGGTACATCCTCGCTGGCGACCAGCGTCTCACCCAGGGCCGCGCCTCCGATCAGGGTCTGCAACAGACCCTCGGGCGCATCGCCGAACCGAGCTAAAGCGCGCTCAAAGATCTTCTGACACGCCATCGCGGTCAAAGGTGTTTTCTCGGACGGTTTCCAGATCACCGGATCACCGCAGACAAGCGCCAGCGCTGCGTTCCATGACCAGACCGCCACCGGGAAGTTGAAGGCCGAGATCACACCGACTGGCCCCGTCGGATGCCATGTTTCCATCATCCGATGACCGGGACGCTCAGATGCAATCGTCAGGCCATATAGCTGGCGCGACAGACCCACGGCAAAGTCGCAGATATCGATCATCTCCTGCACTTCGCCCAACCCTTCCGAGGTGATCTTGCCCGCTTCCCAGCTGACCAGCGCCCCCAGATCATCCTTGGCCGAACGCAGTTCTTCTCCCAACAGGCGGATAAGCTCGCCCCGGCGTGGTGCGGGCACAACCCGCCAGGCTTTGAATGCGGCCTTGGCACGCACAAAGATTGCGTCCATGGCTTCGACGGGCGTCTCATGCACCTCGGCCAGCACGCTGCCATCAATGGGAGAGGTCACGCGCAAAGTTCCGCCAGTCAGGTCCGCAACCGTCAGATCCAGTTTCGCAAGAGTGTTTTCTGCAGTCATCACAACGTCTTTCATACCTCAGGCCGCCTTGTTCTGTTCGGTGACATCACCGGCGCGATAGAGCCGGCCAAATTCAGTGCTCCGGAAATCAACAAGCTTCACTTGTTCTTGTCGGACAAAGCCCTTGGACGGCAGCGCACCCGTCCGCATCAGATCGACGACACCCAGCACTCCGGCTGCGGTGGTGATTTGGATAGCGCTCCAAACCTGCCCATCGATGGTGCGGGCAAAGGACTTGTTGATCAGGGATTTCTCGCGCAACGCGCCATCAATCATCCCCTTGGCGGTGCAGTAGACAAGCACCACGTCTTGGTCAGTGCGCGGCAACGCTGTTTCAAAAATCTCTTTCAACAGGTCGCGACGACGTTCCAAACCCAGATCATTCAGCAACAGCCGAAGAATATCGCGATGTCCGGGATATCGAATTGACCGATACGATACAGCCCGCGCCTTGCCCCCAAGCGTTTCTGGCAGCGTACCTAGCCCACCCGACGTGTTGAAACATTCATACTCCACACCGTCATGGCCGATCAGCTCATAATCTTCGAGCGGCGCAGTCTTTACCCGCTCAGCGTTCACGATGGCATCACAGGGATTGCAATATTCGTTGATCAGGCCGTCTGTTGACCAGGTGAGGTTGTATTTCAAGGCGTTTGTCGGATAGAGCGGCAGCGCCCCGACCCGCATGTGCAAGCTGTCTAGTTCATCAAATTCTGCGGCCAATGCAGCGCCTGCAATTCCAACAAATCCGGGGGCCAACCCACATTGAGGCATAAACGCCGTATCACTGTTTTCCGCCATCTCGCGCACGGCATTTGTCGCGGCAACGTCCTCGGTCAGATCAAAATAGTGCGCACCAGAAGCCTTGGCCGCACGCGCGATCGCAGGCGTCAGAAAAAATGGAGCAGCCGAGATAACAGCATCAAACCCCTTGAGGCCCTGTTCCAGATTGGTGCTATCGCGGGCATCAATCTGCCGCGTGGAAATTCCCCGCTTGTTGAAGGCGGACAGGGCTGCAAGATCATGATCCGCAACGGTTACCGAATAGTGAGTCGAAGTTTTCAACAGGGTCGCGATCATCTGACCAATCTTGCCTGCGCCGACTACGCAAATATTCCAGCTCAAGATATGCCTCCACACTTTGTTTCTTTAAGTATGGCGCACGATTTGTCCGGTTCGCAGGGGTTATCTTGACGACACATATACGTTGATCGTCATTTTTACGTTAATTTTGTCAATATGTCGTGAGCAGTCAATTTGAGGAGCGTGCTTGAAACAGGAGTATGGAGACATGCCTTGGTTCATCAGTATTTTAACCTGCTGCAACTCTGAGCCAATTGTAAGCGTTGCATCCCACCCCGGATTCAGCGCCTAGCAGTAAGGGGGCCTCCAAGGTAGTCCAGTGGCGGCTTGTTCGACACATTGTTCGACTGTGTTCGGTTTGGGAGTAGGGTTTGAGCGTTTGGCTTTCAGGTTATGAGCCTGACGAGGTTTGATCGTTGAGCAAACATT
>NZ_CANMQQ010000005.1 GCF_947500045.1 uncultured Ruegeria sp.
CGCTCGCGCTCTGTTCAGCTCATCACTTTCTGCGTCAGCAACACGTTGTTTTTCAACAGAATCGGCTCACAGCTGACTTTCGCTGCACGTGTCCCATTGGCGGCTATTTACGCATCGTGTCTGTCGCAAAGAGAACGAGGCAAAACTGGATACAGGCCAATCACTTCGTTCAATTCGAAATGGGTTACCCGGTGTTTATTCAAGTCGACGTCGGATGAACTTACTGCTTTCAAGTTAAGTTTTTTATCGAAATTTGTAGCAAGCTTAATACCAGAACCACGCCTCTAATTGTCGAATCTAATGCTCAGTTCATCCGAAGCAGCGACACTCTGGCAGGATAGTATATCTCCACGGGCGACGTCGTTATCTTCAAGCGCCATTCGAGCATGCATGTGAACCCGACCATTTTTCAGACGCGCTTTGCAAGCGCCGCATACTCCGGATTGGCAACTGAAAGGTGGTGTTAAGCCAGCCGACAATATTGCATTCAGGAGGGTTTGATTTGCGGCAACAGGAACCTCGTATGTCGCCCCGCCCAATTCAACTCGTGCATTGGCGGCGATACCCGTCACGCTGGAAGCTGTGACTGTAGCCCCGCCGAAGCTTTCCATATGAATTCGGTTCGCAGGTACGTCCAGTGCCAACAGCGCGTTGCTCACGTCCGTATTCATAGCTCCGGGTCCGCAAATCCAATATTGGACATCTTGCGCCACAGGCGGGATTCCCATCACGGCGACCTTTATGGCATCTGCATCCACGCGCCCTTTTCGCCACGGGCTGGACCAACTCCACAGCGCGGGTGCAGACAGGACATGGCGCAATGTGAACCGGACGGCATGATCAGTTTTCAGCTTGTCCAGTTCTTCGCCAAAGATGATGCTTTCGCCATCGGCGTTGCCATAAATCAGATGAGCCACTGAATGAGGTTCTTCTCCGAGGACCGCGTTGATCATTGCAAAAAGCGGCGTGATGCCGCTGCCTGCGCCAAAGAAATAGTGGGTGCGGCGTTTCAGCGGATCCGGCGTCAGGGAGAACTGACCGAATGGCGGCATGACATCAATCGTATCGCCGGGCTTTAGGTGGTCCCCGATATGATTGGACACCAGCCCACTGGCCACCCGTTTTACCGTGATGCGCAAAGGGGCACCTGGCGGGTTAGAAATAGTGTAGCTGCGACGTTGCTCTTTCTCGTCGAGGTGAAAACGAAGAGTGACATGCTGACCGGCTTGCCAGCAAAAGGTTTCTGCCAGACTGGTCGGTAGATCAAAGGTCACGCTTGTGGCTTTGCCTTTGATCTCAGGCCGGATTTCAGAAATTTTCAGGGAAAAGAAATCTGGGTTCATGGTTTCCTCAACGATAATCAAACGTGGTGTCGAGAGCTCGGATTGCCAGCTGACCAGCTTGCGGGGCGATGAAAAACCTATCCGTCTGGTTCATCGTTCCAGTTGTGTCGTCCCAGATGTAATCAACACGGGTCTTGGCGGTGACACGCGTGCCGCCGTCGGTGAATTCCGAGGAAAACGTGGGCGCACCACGCCTTGTTTCCCTGTATCCCTGCATCGCGTCGGCCAATGTGGGATCCTGATGCCAATCAGGAAGTGTTTCCCAATCGGCCACCGGATAGGAAAACCTCTCATCTGGCTGCCCAAGCCCGAATTTGATTGTGACAGTATGTACTGCCTTCGGGTGCCAGTCTTTCCACGTCGCGGCGATTGCTGTCTCATCTGTTGCATTGATATAGCGCGCCGCCAGGTCCTCGGGTTCGTCTGACGGGCTGGCCAAGACCAGTCCGGTTGCCAGGATCGTACCGATCAATGTTGCAAGAATGCGTTTCATTTACTTTCCAAATTTGGCGGAGTGGATGGAGGTGTACGACCGGGAAATTGAAGGAGTGATCCGATATTGACCAAGGCATCTGGCTAAGTTCCGGCCTCTTGTGTCGCAAGGAAGTCCAGGATTGCTTGTTGGTGTCTGACAACCGGGCTTTCTCCGTTGGCGGCAGGGCCGACCTCAAAAAACGGGCTGGTCAGTGATTTCTGCTGTTGCTCACAGGCGTAAATATCTTCGGCTGTGAAATCACCCGACGCCATTGGATCATCTTCGCCGATTGCGTCGCTGTCCGGATATTTTGGACCGCCGAAATCCTTCCAGAAACTCCAACTGCTCCATTCCTGTTTCTGAAATTCCCACCCTGAGGCATTCGCCAGTTTGGTGCGGTTCTCCACGCGCGTCAGATCAGGACCCAAGGGCGTGATAATGAAGATGTTCCAGCTATCTTCGCCCGCGCCAAGCCCGATACCGGGAAACAGCATTGGCACCCAGGCCCCAATATGGGGTTCTGGTATAGCCCGTGGTGTAGGCAGGTTTTTCTCCAAATCCTTGGCATAATCGGGCGCGGGCGGTTCCCAGAAGTGATAGTGCGGACCTTTCCAGCCGTATTCCGCCCGCGCATGATCATACATGTGCAGCGTGTTCGAATGAAGATGGCTCAGGTGATAGACGTCGATATAGTTTTCGACCACGATCTTCCAGTTGGCCTTGATCTCATAGCTTTGTCGCGCATCGGGATATTCCACCAGGTCTTCCGGTTTGTGTGGCCCCAACAGCGGATCAACCGCACCAAACCACTCAGCAAGACTTGGTGGATTTGGATCAGGATGCACAAAGAGCATACCGCGCCAGATATCCACACTGGCGGGTTTGAGGCCAAGGCAGGATTTGTCGACACCATTGGGGTATTCCTTTGCCTCATCCGGAACAGAAATCAGGTTGCCCTCCAGATCATAGGTCCAGTCATGATAGGGGCAAGTCAGCGCCTTTTGCGTTTTCCCGACCGCCCGGATCAACTGGGTGCCACGATGACGGCAGATGTTGTGAAACGCCCGCAGACGGTGATCGCGCCCCATCACGATAAAGATGTTGTTCAACCCGGCCTGCACCGAAACAAAATGACCGGGCTCTGGCACGTCTTCAGCCAAACCTGCATAGCGCCAAGTGCGTGAGAAAATCAGCCGCTGTTCGCGATCAAACCAGTCTTGCGACGTATAGGCGTCAACGGGAAGGCGGTGGTACATTTGGGTCATGTCAACCTCTTAAACAAGCCAGATGGCGTAGGTCGGAAACAGGCTGGCCGCGATCATCATCAGGCCGAACACAGCCCAAAGGATCGCTACTGCCCAGAAAAGGATCGGATCGTCTTCGCGTTGGATGTCAAATACAAGTGCAGTCTGGCCCGTCATAACTGATGGCACCAACCACCACAGAAACAGCATGCCCCAAACCCAGTAGAGTCCCAGCACAGCCGCAACCAAAAGAATTGGTAACGCGATATAATTGACTAGGCGCCGGTTGTTCATGCGGTCGCCTCCAAGCTGGCGGCAAGGATCGTTGCAGCCTGTTTCAGCTCCGCGCGCCAGACCTCGGGCGGATTTAGCGGGGTCAGCGAATCCAGGTTCACATATGTTGCGGAAATCCCCTGCGAAACCGCACGGATCTGGTCCGCCGGGGCGTTCGGAAAGGCGCGTTTCAACACGGCTTCGATCACTTCAAAGAACTGTTCCAAGCTGTTGACAAGGGGTTGTCGCATTGACGGGTGATTGGCGACAGATGTGACAAGCGACTGGTAGGCCAGCATTACACGCGGATCATTAGGGACAGATTTATCAAACAACAGATCGATCAGATCAGCGGGTGTGCCCGTTGGTTCCAATGCGTCCTGAAGGGCAGTTGTCGCCCGCGCAAACCTGTCTACAACATGGCTTATAAGGGCCCCGGTCATCTGGTCTTTGTTGCCCAAATAGTGACGCAGGATGGGTCGTTTGACACCAGCCTCAGTCGCGACGTGCTCTTGGGTGGCCCCCTCCAATCCGAAACGGGACACACATGTGAGATATGCATCAAGAATCTGTTCTGAGCGCTGGTCTTTGAGGCTGGGACGGGGCATCGCTTCTCTCGTTTATTGTCACATCTGACAAATAACCATTCAAAGTATATTGTCAATAATGACAATTAATAAATCTCTGCAAGAGTCGGTGCGCCCACAACCCTGAGAGGTTACTTCAATGCACTAAGGTTTCAGTGTTTATTGTCGCTTCCGGTATTTTTCGCCGCATTGAATCGGTGTCGACTTCAAGTTTGCCAAATAGTTTTCCGGCCCAATGGACGGCCCCGGATGTCAAAAGAAAAACCTCTGGCACCACAATCCACTCGCCAATCCAGACACCGCCGGAACGCTCATGCTGGTGCAAAGTCAATTCACCAATCTGCTCGGCGCGTTGACGTCCCAGTCTTCCGACAGCCTCGCCAAATTCTGACGCCCGTTGGTTCTGCTTATGCGCCATTGCAGATGAGGCACCCCGACCCGTTTCGTGAGTTTCCGCGATTTCGGCAATGTCGGTTGAGGACAACAAATTCACGTTATGTGAGATTTTGCAAATGGTTGCACACAGCGCACCAAGCGCTGTCACGATGTCTGCTATTCCATCCCTCGCATTTTGCCAGTGCGGGTCGATGACGCCCAGTCCCAACGCATGTGCAACAGTACGTTTGATCTGTGACCCATCATCATTGTCATAGGCTCTCAGATCCCCAACTGGTCCTCCGATTTGAACATTCACCCCTCGCAGCACAGCGTCATCAATTGCGTTCTGTCGACGAACCAGCTCGGATTTCCAGACCTGCAGCTTGGTGGCGAAGCACATCGGAACGGCGTGCTGGCCGTTGGTGCGCCCCATCATCATCGTGCCCCCATGACGATCGATCTGCTGATCCAGCAATGTAAGGAGCCGCTGCACGTCCAGACCGATCTCTGCGAGTCCGATCTTCATTTGCATTGCAAGAGCCGTGTCCATGATGTCTTGCGTCGTTGCACGAAAGTGAAAGTACTTCGCATGATCGCCAAGCGTTTCGCGCATCTGCTGAATAAGCCCAACAATCGGTCGACCCACAATCAACATGTCCGCGTGCATTTGGTCCTTGTCGAGCATCTGGGGCGACAAAGCCTCAATCGCACAGGCTGCATCATTAGGAATAAGTCCCGCCTCGGCCTGACATCGAGCCAGGGTTTGTTCAACCTTCAACCACGCTGAAATCGTGCTGTGTTCTGACCAAATGACGCGCATGTCGCTGGTCGAGAAACAGTCGCGATAAAGACCGAAATCAAGCATCACCCAGCCCTCCCGCCGCAAGCTTTCGGTCTTTTAGGACACCCCGGACACGGAACGCTATCGCGCCTGCACCGATGATTATGAAAGCCAGCGCGATTGGGCGTTCTACAAAAATCAGAGCGCCCCCATCCGACATCAATAGCGATTGGCGAAAGGTCTCTTCGGCGCCTTTTGCCAGCACAAATGAGATGACAAATGCGGCGATATTAAAGTCGTGCTTTCGCATCAGCCAACCAACAAACCCCGCCACGGTCATCACGGTCACGTCGAACATCGACCCGCGTGCAGAATAGGCGGCGACAAAGGCGGTCATGAAGATCATCGGATAGAGGACGTTGGTCGGGATTTTCAGGATCAACCGGGCCACTTGCGTCGCCCCGAAATAGCCGATCACGCCATACGCAATGATCCCCAGCATGCCGCAGGCGAACAGCTTGTAGACCAATTCTTTGTCGGTCAGGAAAAGTGTTGGTCCAACCTGAATGCCATGGATCAGGAAAACACCCAGAAGAATGGCGCCAATGGTCGACCCCGGAATGCCCAACGTCAACAGCGGTGCCATCGAAGGGCCGGACACCGCGTTATTTGCCGCTTCGGGTGCGGCAACACCTTCCAACGCGCCTTTGCCCCATTGATCAGGGTTTTTCGCCCGGCGTTTCCCTTCACCATAGGAAATGAAAGCGGCAATCGCTGAGCCCAGCCCCGGCAAGACACCAATACCTGCGCCGATGAACCCACCGCGCAAGGCGTGCGGCAGGCAAGGTTTGTATTCATCCCAGGTCAGATTATTCCCGTCTTGTGAGCTGTCGTTCTCTTTGGTTTCGCCCGGGTTTTTCCGACGGTCTTCCAACTGGGCAAAGACTTCACCCAATACAAAGACGCCGATCATCAGGGGAACCAGTCCGATGCCATTGGACAAATCGAACGACCCGAAGGTGTAGCGTTCCTCGCTCGAAATCGGATCGAGCCCAACCATTGCGACCAGAATTCCCATCAGGGCCGACGCCAATCCTCTGACTATGGATTTGCCAATGACCGATCCGATCACGACGAAGGCGGCAAAGTAGATTGCGAACGTCTCCGGCGGACCCAGTTTTAGTGCGATGGACGCAATGAAACCAACACCGATGACCAACAGGATATCGCCCATCAGGTCGCCAATAATCGACGAGATGGTGGCAACCTTCATCGCCTTTCCCGCCTTGCCAGCGCGCGCCAATGGATAGCCATCGATCTGTGTGGCAGCACTGGCGGCGGTGCCCGGAGTGTTGAACAGAATGGCCGCGATAGACCCACCATAGCGCCCGGATTTGCCAATCACGTAAAGAAACGCCAAGGCAAAAAGGGGCGACATATAGAATGTGATCGGCAACAGCATTGCGATGGCGGCTGATGCGGTCAATCCGGGGGTCGCACCCACGATCATGCCAACAAACGCCGCCAATACGATGGCGAAAAGCAGCATCGGATCTGTAATCACCGTAAGAAGAGCGGGAAAGATTTCCATAATTTGTTACCCCTGAATCCAGTTCAGCAGATCAAAGACCTCGCCATAGGGTGGGAATACGCCGAGCAGCACGAAAAAGATGACGTGAAAGACCAGCGGGCACAGAATGACTGACAGCGCCAATCCGATCCGACTACGGACGCCAAAAATGTAGAGAACCAGCGGAGCAACAATCGCGGTCGGAACAAGATATCCGAACCATCGGAAAGATTGCTGATAGATCAGTGCAATGATGAAAAGGCCGACGATCTCAAGTGTGGCCCCATTGTCAGGGTCGCTTTGCGCTTCACCTGCGCTCTGACGTGTGGCCCCGATGATCAGGAATCCGGACAGAGCAAGCAGCGCAACAGCTGCAGCAAATGGCACAATGCCAGCCCATGTATCACCGGGCGAGGCCGCTGGCACTTGCCAGGCACCCCAGATGGCAACACATGAAATGGCTGCCAAAACCAGTCCTTCGGCATAAGCACGCATAATTCCCTCCGTCACACATTGGTCATTGAGAGAGATCGGGTGGCGATATCGCCACCTGATCCTGTCAGTCTCAGTTCGTCAGGCTATCCACCAAAGGCGCGGCGTCTTCTTTCATCGCCGAAAGTGTTGCCTTGGCATCTGCGCCGTTTTGATAGACCGGGCCGGTCCCGCGCGAGGCCAGAAGTTCGGCAAACTCAGGTTTTGCTGCGATCTGTTCCAGCGCGGCTTCCATGGCCGCAACCACCTCGGGCGGCGTGTCTTTTGGCGCGAATACAATCACCGGGGACGATACGGCCGCGAAAGGTATCCCTAGTTCACCGAACGAAGGCACATCCGACATGATCCCGTCGCGGTCCTGACTGTTGACTGCCAGCGCGCGCAGCTGATCCTCAAACCCGGCTAGTTGTTGTACACCGAGGAAGCCAAAATCAGCTTGTTCGCCAATCAGCGCTGCACGGGTCGGGCCACCACCTTTGAAAGGTACATCCTGTGCTTCAATGCCGTTGCTGGCCAGAAAGCCCAGGCCGCCAACATGGTGAAACCCGCCGCGTCCCGAATGCGCCCAACGAAGGGATCCTGGATCAGCCTTTGCCGCATCGATTACGTCCTGCACGCTTTCGAATGGGCTATCCTTTGGCACCATCAGCGATGTCTGCAACTGACCGACCTGAGCGACAAAATTGAAACTGTCCAGCGCGTCAATGTCTGTGTCTCGTGTCATGGTCGACAAAAGAAACGACCCGCCCGACGTCATCATCATCGTATATCCATCGGGGCGTGCACCGACGACAGAGTTCGCACCGTTCAAGCCGCCCGAGCCGGGCTTGTTCACAACTACGACCGGTACATCCAAAATGCCTTCCGCCGCCGCCGAGATGGCGCGGGCATAGGCATCTGTGCCACCACCCGCCTTGTATGGCACGATCAGATTGATAGGGCGCTTAGGCCAGTCGGCGGCAAAGCTGGCCGTTGCTGTAGTGGCGACGGCAATGGCGGCAATGGCCGTGTTCAGTAAAGTTCTGCGTTTCATCGGGTCCTCCCATAAATTCGATCCTAGACTATCCAAGTTTGGGAATTGAAAAAAATGCAAAGATAGCATTTACTCTTGCAAAATATGAAAGTCAGTAGCGATGAACATCAAAGCCTTGCGCGCTTTTAGTATCACTTTGTCCGAAGGCTCTCTGATTGCCGCATCGGAAATCCTGCACCTGAGCCAACCAGCTGTCAGCCGATTGATATCGGGATTGGAAGCAGAACTAAGGCTCACATTATTTGATCGAAGCGGCCGCAACCTTACCCCTACGCCAGAAGGGTTCGCATTCTACCGCGAGGCAGGGCGAATTCTGGAAAATCTGGATGAAGTGCCCAGGATCGCGGCGGAAATTCGTGCTGGTCGAAC
This sequence comes from uncultured Ruegeria sp., assembly GCF_947500045.1. Taxonomy (GTDB): domain Bacteria; phylum Pseudomonadota; class Alphaproteobacteria; order Rhodobacterales; family Rhodobacteraceae; genus Ruegeria. The sequence continues at coordinate 8,546 of NZ_CANMQQ010000005.1, forward strand.
GGAATCGCTGCGCATTGTCACGATGCCACGAATTGCCCAAACCTTATCGGCACCCGCAGTGGCAAAGTTCTTCAAGGGAAATCCCCACGTCAACATCAGCCTGGATGTCCGGGCACGGCGCGAAGCTGGAAAGTGGTTAGCAGGGCGCGAATACGACATCGGTATTGGAGCGTTGCCCGTTGAACATCCGGGCATTCGCACACAACCGTTATTGAGAGTTCGGGCACAGGCGATCCTGCCTGCTGATCACAAACTTGCCAAACGGCAGGAACTTGCAGCGACCGAGCTGGTGAATGAACCTATCATCCGTTTGATGCAGGGGTTGTTACTTCGAGATCAACTGGATGACATCTTTCATTCCGCTGGCGTTTCTCCCGGCCAGTCTTGCGAAGTTGCGTCTTCCCAACTGGCTTGCTCGCTTGTTGCGGAAGGGGCGGGCATCACAATCGCAGATGAATTGGTCTCGGCTCAGATCGGCCTTGAGAACTTGGTCCTGGTGCCGGTTGTTCCCGAAAAATGGATGACATTCGGCTTGTTGTACCCCGTCTCGCAGGACAGAACTGAAGCTCTTTGCCGTTTTGAAACAGTTTTGCGCGACGTGGTTCGGGAACTGGCAGGTCAAAGCCCAACGTTGGAAGTGGTCCTGGATTAGGACCATTCGATGACTCGATGCTCGGGGTTCGATCGCCATTGAATGCGTCAGGCTCTACGCTGACGCATTTGCAGAAATGATCTACATCGCAAAGTCGAGAAGGGCGGCCAAGGTTCGTTCGTTTGATTGAAAATGGCAGGTTAGTGAACTTATCCCCCATTTGTGGCGCGCGCAGCATTGGTCAAAAAGGGCTCGAAGCCGACATTAGGCCGCTACGGCTCACATAAAATTCTCGAGCAGGTTGGTTCTAGGTTTTCCGCTCGGATTTGGTGTAATTGGCTCAGGCCTTGGCCGCCCTCTGCCTCGCCATCGCTGAATCCACATCACTGACACCCAGCAGGCTGACCACAAGGCGCAGCAGCGAGTCTTCTTCGCCGCTTCGCTGTCCATCAGCGAGCGCGACTGACCACATCGCCTGAACCACCGCCAGACGGTGATCATAGGCGATTGCCTCTTTGATGGCGCGTGTGAAGCGGACGGTGTCTGGGGCCTCGGCTTCAAGATCTTCGGCACGGGCGCGCAGGGCGGCGGCCTCGAACGGGGACAGGTCATAGCGCTCGGCCGAGATGCGGTCGATTCGGGCCATTTCGGTATCGGCATAATCGTTGTCAGAACGCGCGATACGTACCAACAGGGCGGTCAGGGCCAAACGGGCATCGTCTTCGACAAGCGGGTCGGGCTGCGGCTGCGTGAGCCGGGAAAGGAAATCACTGAACATGGTCAGGAATATAGAGCGCGATCCGAAAAGTGGGAACCGGTTTTCGGTCTAAATTGCGCGTCAATTACCTGAAGTGCGATCCGAAAAGTGGGAACCGGTTTTCGGTTAAATTGCGCGCCCTAAGCTTAAGTTCAAGTCGCTTCCAGACGGCTTTGTATGCGCGCGCGCGCGGCCTTGCTGTCATTGAAGCTGAGGCCCATGGCAATGCGGGCTTCTTCAACGATCTTGACTTCACCCTCATCCGAGTCGCCGTCGGCCAGCACCACCTCCCACAGGGCGTCCAGCGCTGCCAGACGTTCATTCAGATTGGTGGTTTCGCGGATCAGTTTGCCGAACGTATCGGTTTCGGGGGCGGCCGCGTGCAGTTTCTCGCACGTGGCGCGGACTTTGGCGGCCTCGATCGCGTTGTGCTGATATAGTCGCGCGAGGATGCGATCAATCAGGCTGATCTCTTCCAGCTTATAGTCGCGGTCCGCCTGCGCGACGCGCACCAGTAACGCACCCAAGGCCAATTCAGCATCGGGGTCGGGCAACTTATCATGTTGCGGTGGCCGAAAGGCCTGAAAGAGTTTTTTCAACATAGTGACAGGATATTCCGTATTTCGAAGCGCGCCAAGCGGTGCTAGCCTTCATAGCCCCGAATAATCACAAGATCGCCGGTCGAAACCGGATCGCGCAACGCTTTGGCGGCCTGATAGTCTTTGCTGTCATAACAAGCCAGCGCTTGCTCATAGCTTGGAAACTCGATCACAACGGTGCGGGCGCGGGCATTGCCTTCGACCTCGACCCGTTCACCGCCGCGTACGAGAAATTTTGCGCCGTTTTCGGCAAATGGGGCCGCGTTGGCATCGATATATGATTGATAGGTTTCAATGTCGTCTACATCGACATGGGCAACCCAATATCCTTTGGCCACGATGCATCCTCCTGCGGTGTTACGCGCAAGGTGCGGAGGAATGTCTCAGAATGCAATCCCCTAAAAGTGGATCAATCGCCGGATTGCAAAGCCTCGCGCGCCTTGTCCTGCAGCCAAGCGAGCATCTGCCGATAGGGCACCGGGCCGTAGCTGATCCGCGCCACGCCAAGCCCGGCCAGAGTGGCCGTATCGGGTGTGCCGGGCAGGGCGATGATGTTGACCGGTAGGTCGGTGGCGTCACAAAGGCGCTTGATCATAGCCTCGTCCTTAAGGCCGGGGGCGAAGAACCCGCTGGCCCCGGCATCGGCATAGGCCTGCGCGCGCGCCATGGCGTCATCCAGCATCGCCTCGTCATGGGTGTCGGGGACGGCTTTCAGGAAGATATCGGTGCGGGCGTTGATGAAGGCGGGGACGCCCGCAACATTGCAGCCTTCGCGCAGGGCGGCGACACGTGCGGCTTGTGTCTCAATGTCATAAAGCTCTTTTGTGCCAACAATTTGGTCTTCGAAGTTGAAGCCGACAACACCGGTTTCCAACGCGCGCTGCGCATTGGTTGCGATATCGACAGGAGTTTCGGCATAACCACCTTCGAAATCCAGTGTGACGGGCAGGTCGACCGCCTCGACGATTCGGCGCGCATTGTCCAGTGCGGCTTCCATCGGGATGTTCTGCCCGTCGGTGAAGCCTTGTGCCATCGCAACCGGCGCGCTGCCCGTGGCAACTGCTTTGGCACCTGCGTCGCGTACTGCCCCGGCACTGCCCGCGTCCCAGATATTGTAGAGGATGACCGGATCGCCCTTTTTGTGCAGGGCAGCAAAGGATTCAGCTTGGGTGATTTGGTCGGTCATGGCCGGGCTCCTGTAAGTTGTTTCCGACAGTTATCCGCGTCAGAGGCTGCCGCGTACAGTTTTTTTCACAGCGGCCCTCACTTTGCGGTGACTTAGACCAGACGCGAGGTGTCTTTAGCGGCGCGCACGAAGTCGCGGAACAGGGGATGTGGATCGAAGGGCTTGGATTTCAGCTCCGGATGGTACTGAACGCCTATGAACCACGGGTGGTCTGACCATTCGACGATTTCCGGCAGGCGGCCATCCGGCGACATGCCAGAGAAGTTCAGGCCCGCTTTTTCCAGTTTGTCGCGATACTTGATATCGACCTCATAGCGGTGGCGATGGCGTTCCTCGATCGCTGTGCCACCATAAACTTCGGCCACCGTCGAACCGTCGGCGAGAACGGCATCATACGCGCCCAGACGCATGGTGCCGCCTTTGTCGTCGCCCACTTTGCGTTCAACCTTGTGGTTGCCTTGCACCCATTCTTTCAGGTGGTAAACCACGGGTTCGAAACGCTTTTTACCGGCCTCGTGGTCAAATTCTTCTGATCCCGCCTCGGTGATGCCTGCCACATTCCGGGCCGCTTCGATTACAGCCATCTGCATTCCAAGACAGATGCCCAGATAAGGCACTTTGTGTTCGCGGGCGTATTGCGCGGCTTTGATCTTGCCTTCGGTGCCGCGTTCGCCGAACCCACCCGGTACGAGAATTGCGTGAAAACCTTCCAGATGCGGGGCGGCGTCTTCGGTATCGAACACTTCGGCATCGACCCATTCGACCTTGACGCGGACCCGGTTGGCCATGCCGCCATGGGTTAGCGCCTCGGCGATTGATTTATAGGCGTCTTCCAATTGGGTGTATTTGCCGACGATAGCGACCTTTACTTCGCCTTCAGCATTATGGATGCGATCGCTGACATCTTCCCATTTGGTGAGATCAGGTTTCGGGGCAGGGCTGATCTGGAACGCGTCCAGAACCGCCTGATCCAGACCTTCGCGGTGATAGGCCAGTGGCGCGTCGTAGATGGTGCTGAGGTCCTGCGCTGCAATCACGCTGTCGGGGCGGACGTTGCAGAACAGCGCCAGTTTCTCACGTTCCTTGGTTGGAATCGGACCCTCAGAGCGGCAAACCAGAATGTCGGGGGCCAGACCGATCGAGCGCAGCTCTTTCACGGAGTGCTGGGTCGGCTTGGTTTTCAACTCGCCCGAGGCCTTGATGTAAGGCAGCAGGGTCAGGTGCATAAACAGGCACTGACCGCGCGGCTTGTCCTGACTGAACTGGCGGATCGCTTCAAAGAAGGGCAGGCCTTCGATATCGCCAACGGTGCCGCCGATTTCACACAGCATGAAATCAACTTCATCCTCGCCAATGGCGATGAAATCCTTGATCTCGTTGGTGACGTGCGGGATCACCTGAATGGTCTTGCCGAGATAATCGCCACGGCGTTCTTTCTCGAGCACGTTGGAATAGATCCGGCCCGAGCTAACCGAGTCGGTCTTGCGCGCCGCAACACCGGTGAAACGCTCGTAATGGCCTAGGTCCAGATCGGTTTCGGCCCCGTCATCGGTGACGAACACCTCACCATGTTCAAAGGGCGACATCGTGCCCGGATCGACGTTCAGATAGGGGTCTAGCTTGCGCAAGCGCACCGAGTATCCCCGGGCCTGCAACAGCGATCCCAGAGCCGCCGAAGCCAGTCCTTTACCCAAGGATGAAACCACACCACCAGTGATGAATATAAAACGCGCCATGTTGTTCGGCTGCTCCCGTGAGACGTCAAAATCAGTGCCCGGCGGTTTACAAAAAACCGCTGCATCACGGGACTTCACATATAAAGGATTCGCGCGCATAGCGCAAGAGAACCGCAAGATGCTGTTGCAGTTCTCCTCCGAAATTCTAGGTTTTGTGGCCTAGTCGGCAGCTTGTGGGATCAGCGGAGCGTTGTCACCCTGTGAGGGCGGCAGCAATTCATCCGCTGACGGAACCGCCGGTGCGCTCTCCTCAGCCGGGGCTGGGGCAGGCACACCCAAACGATCAATCACCGAGCTGCCCGAAGATTTTTGAGCGGCGAGAATCGTCAGCGTGATCGACGTCACGATAAAACACGCGGCCAGAATCCAGGTCAGTTTGCCCAAAGCGGTCGCTGCTGCGCGTCCGGTCATGGCACCGCCACCGCCGCCGCCCATTCCAAGGCCACCGCCTTCCGAGCGTTGCATCAGCACAACGACAATCAGGCCCAGAGCCAGAAGAAGGTGGATGATAAGAACGACGTTTTCCATGGTGGTCCTGTACAGCGTGGCGTGTATCGCGTGGTACTTATGCAAGTTTGCCAGCGGGGGCAAGTCAGGAGTTCGCATCAAATGCGGTGATAATTCATATCACACCAAAGAGACTGGACAGGGGGCAGTTCTGTCGCGCAGGCTATGCCTCATGCCACATGATGATCACGACCACCCGCACGCCCTGTTGCCCCCCGAACCCGCGCTGCGCGTCAAAGCGCTCGAAACGATTCTAACCCGTAAGGGTCTGATCGATCCGGCCGCCTTGGATGAGATCATAGACACCTATCAAAACAAGATCGGCCCGCAGAACGGCGCGCATGTCGTTGCCAAAGCCTGGAGCGATCCCGCCTTCAAGGCGGCCTTGCTGGAAGATGCCACCTCGGTCGTGGCTGAATTGGGCTATTACGGGCGTCAGGGCGAGCATCTGGTGGTCGTCGAAAACACTCCGGAACAGCACAACATGGTCGTCTGTACCTTGTGCAGCTGCTATCCATGGCCGCTGCTGGGTATTCCGCCGGGTTGGTACAAATCTGATGCCTATCGCGCCCGCGCCGTTCGTGAACCGCGCAAAGTTCTGGCCGAGTTCAGCGTCACCTTGCCCGAAACCACTACCGTACGCGTGTGGGATTCGACGGCCGAGATTCGCTATCTCATCCTGCCAATGCGCCCTGCGGGTTCCGAAGGCATGAGTGAGGATGAACTCGCCGTTCTGGTCACGCGCGACAGTATGATTGGCACCGGATTGCCCAAGGTGCCCGCATGACGCGGGTTCATGATATGGGCGGGCGCTTTGGCGATGGCCCGGTAAACCCGGAACCCCAGGATGCACCGGTCTTTGCTGAAGATTGGCATGCCCGCGCTTTGGCGGTCACTCTGGCCTCGGGGTTTCTGGGGCAATGGAATATCGATGTTTCGCGTCATGCACGGGAAAAACTGTCGCCAACGGACTACACGCGGTTTTCCTACTATGAAAAATGGATATCCGGCTTGGCCGATCTTCTTGTCGATAGGGGAGTTTTGACTTTGGATGACCTGGGCGAGGCAGGCGGAGAAAGCGCGCATCCACTGGCGGAGCGTGCATTGAAGGCCGAGGCGGTTGCGAACGCATTGGCAAAGGGCGGGCCTGCGGATCGCCCTTCGAATGTCGCAGTACGGTTTGAAGCCGGGCAGGCGGTACGCACGTTACGGTCTACGGCGAACCGTTTGGTCGATGGCGGTCACACCCGCCTACCGATCTATGCTGCCGGTGCCAACGGGCGCATCCTCAGGCTGCATGGCACTCATGTGTTACCGGATTCCAACGCCCATGGGCTGGGCGAGGCCCCCGAACCGCTCTACGCGGTAGTGTTTCCGGCCTCGGAGCTTTGGGCCAACCCTGAGAATCCGGCGGACGAGGTCGTGCTGGATCTTTGGCAATCCTATCTGGAACCCGCATGAACGATTGCATCACATATGCGGCCCCCGAACCGGTTTTTGCCGAGCCCTGGCACGCGCAGGTCTTTGCAGTCACGGTTGCGCTGAACGAAGCAGGCCGGTTTGATTGGCCCGATTGGGCCGAGCGGTTTTCCAAAACGCTAAAGCGTCACGGCCTGAGCCGGGAATTGGACGGTGGTGAGGATTACTTCACCGCCTGGCTGGAAACGCTTGAGGCGTTGCTGATCGAGTTGGGTGAAGCATCGCCTGATCGCATCAGTGCCCTGCGCAACGCGTGGGAAGAGGCTTATCTGACCACGTCACACGGAAAACCTGTCCGTTTGAGGCAAGAGTAGAGGGGGCGCTGCCCCCGCCGCCCGTACCGGGCGACTCCCCCGAGGTATTTTGAGCCAGATGAACAGGTGGTCCGTGCTTCATCTGGCTACAAATACCTCCGCCGGAGGCATCGCGCCTTGGCGCGATTGTCATCTGCGGCGAAATATCGGTTTCCCTGCGGTCAGAGCCTCGTTATACGAGCCGGGTTTGAATACTCAGCGCAAAAGGACCGGATATGGCCAATGTGGTTGTTGTCGGCGCCCAGTGGGGTGACGAAGGAAAAGGCAAGATCGTCGACTGGCTCAGCGAGCGCGCCGACGTGATCGCGCGCTTTCAGGGCGGGCATAATGCCGGTCACACGCTGGTCATTGATGGTGAGGTTTACAAGCTTCACGCTCTGCCTTCGGGCGTTGTGCGTGGTGGCAAACTGAGTGTAATCGGCAATGGCGTCGTTCTCGACCCGTGGCATTTGATGAAAGAGATCGGCACGATCCGCGCACAAGGTGTCGAGATCACACCTGAGACGCTGATGATCGCCGAAAATACCCCACTGATTCTGCCGTTCCATGGCGAGCTGGATCGGGCACGAGAGAGCCAGAATTCAGTGGCAAAGATCGGGACGACCGGTCGTGGGATCGGCCCATGCTACGAAGACAAGGTTGGCCGCCGTGTGATCCGGGTGGCTGATTTGGCGGATGATGCGACGCTGGCATTGCGAGTGGACCGGGCCTTGGTCCACCATAACGCTCTGCGAAATGGTCTGGGGCTGGAGCCGATTGACCGGGATGCGTTGATCGCCCAGTTGCAGCAGATTGCACCGCAGATCCTGCCCTTCGCAGCCCCCGTATGGAAGATACTGAACGAGAAGCGCAAGGCGGGCAAACGTATCCTGTTTGAAGGCGCGCAAGGCGCGTTGCTGGACATTGATTTCGGGACCTATCCATTTGTGACATCTTCGAACGTGATTGCAGGGCAAGCTTCGACCGGTGTCGGGATCGGGCCGGGGTCGATCGATTTTGTGCTGGGGATCGTCAAAGCCTATACCACCCGTGTGGGTGAGGGGCCGTTCCCGACCGAACTGGATGATGCGGACGGACAGCGCCTGGGTGAGCGTGGCCATGAGTTTGGCACAACGACGGGCCGAAAGCGCCGTTGCGGCTGGTTCGATGCCTGCCTGGTGCGCCAGACCTGTGCTACAAGCGGCGTCAACGGGATTTCGTTGACCAAGCTAGATGTATTGGATGGATTTGAGACGCTGAAAATCTGTGTGGGCTATGAATTGGATGGCACCCGTCTGGATTACTTGCCCACCGCTGCCGACCAGCAGGCACGCTGCACACCCATCTACGAAGAGATGCCAGGCTGGAGCGAATCTACCGAAGGCGCGCGCAGCTGGGCGGAATTGCCTGCCAATGCGATCAAATATGTACGCCGGGTCGAAGAACTGATCGATTGCCCGGTGGCCCTGTTGTCCACCAGCCCGGAGCGGGAGGATACCATTCTGGTGACCGACCCGTTTGCAGACTGATGAGCGGCGATAAACCCGGCCTCAGCTACAAGGCGCGGCGGCGCTGGTCGCTGGTGCTGCTGTTGATCGGATTGCCAGCCTATATCGTTGCGGTTGTGACAATCGTGAACTGGCTGGATCGCCCGCCAATTTGGTTGGAATTACTGGTCTACGTCGTGTTGGGCGTCCTTTGGGCCTTGCCGTTCAAGTTCGTCTTCCGCGGTGTTGGCAAGGAAGATCCGGACCAGAACCAGAACTAACGCATTTGCGGTTTTGGTTGGCTTGCTTGATCGCTGTCTCTTCGTTCGGTTGAACGCGAAACGCGATACAGATGAGCCAAGGAAAAATGGTTGTGCTTATTCCCAAAGAAACAGGGCCAGAGTGTTCTCTGGCCCTGTCGCGTCTCGAGGGGGGATTGGGTGCGCCCGGCGTTAGCCTGCGGCGCGTTCGTCGTCATTCGGGCGGAAGCCGATTTCGGTTGAGGCGGCGAAACGGCCACCTCCGGCTTTTTCGATCTTACCATCGCGCAGCAACTGACCGAATGAGCGCAAGCTTTCCTCGCGATTGAACGAGTCTTGCTTGAGAGAGCGGACCTTGTTCATCAGCTGCGGGCGCGAGAACTGCTCCTGACCTTCGATGAAGGAGAGATAGGCAGCGGCGGCCTCCAGCAGGTCCGGCAAAGATTGTGCGCCTTGTTCCTGCGCGAAAGTGGCAAAACCACCTTCTTCTCCGGCCGGGTCATCTTCGCTTGAGGTGACGCGACGCGGAGTGACAGGGCCGGTATCAGCATCCTCGGTATCGATGCGCTGTTCAGCAACCAGCTTTAAAGGAGCGGTCGATTCGGCGCTTGGACGCTTGCTGGTGACTTCGACTGCGGGACGGCGCGGATTGACGACCGAGGCCAAATCGCCGCGATACTCATCCTCTGGCGTCTGTGTCTCGTCGCCACCTTTTGCACGTTCCGCTTCGGTCGCAGCAACAGCCGTGCGCAGATGCGAATATGTTTCACGCTGATCGGTTGTCGCGGGATCGTCCAGTTGAACTTCCGCCTTGTCCATCAGGCGCGAGACGTCCTGATCTGGTTCGGAGATATCGGGCAGGTCGGCGATGTTTGCCTCCAGCTCGGATTCGACCAGTGCGATCTCATCCAGTAAAAGCGCTTCTTCTTCAACCGAGATGATGCCATGATCCAAGCCGTCCAAAGCCTCGGTCGTGACGTTGCCGTCATCTTCACCAAGAATGTTCGACGGGTCTTCTTCTTGGGTTTCGGCTGTTTCTTCATCAAGGTCCGAAAACAGCACGTCGTTTTCTGTGACCTCGACCGCGGCGGGCTCTGCCGCATCGGTTTCTTCGGCACTGTCTTCAGCATCGACCTCAGCAACCAAAGCAGTCACATCATCTTCGATTTCCTCGTCAGTGACATCGGTGGCCTCAAACTCAGCAACATGCGTTTCTTCCAGAGCTGTCGGTTCGACAATGTCTTCCGCCTGCTCCGGTTCGGTTGTCAGGTCGGGCTCGGGCGTCGGGATGCTGTCCTCGGCCTCGGTGGTTTCTTCCAGATCAGCAGGGTCTAGCGCGCCTGCCTCGAACGCGGCAGAAATCGCATCAACCTGCGGTTTCACTGGCTGCAGATAGCTGGTGTCTTCGTCTTCTGAATAGGCAGCCGGGGCTTCATCGGAATGCGAAACAACAGCCCGGATGCGCTGGAGCTTGGCCGCGATACTGTCAGCCGCAGGTGCGGGTTCAGCTTCGGCCGGTGCAGGGGTAGGGGGCACCATATCGGCGGTTTGAACGGGCGCGGGCTTTGATGCGGGCGCGACCGCGGCGGGGGTCGGTGCTGAGGGCGCATTGGTTTCAGTGGCTCGCAGCAGCAGGCCGGTATCATGCTGGCTGGCTTCCACCTTGCGTGCGACATCGCGCTGGGCGATGCGGGTCAGCATTTCGGCATCGGGCTGCGGAGGTTCAGAACCAAAATAGCGGTCATCCGCCGCAAGATCCCGGAAATACTCGGCAATGGCTTTCATCGTTTCAAATGAATCGTCGAAGCCTTCGAGGGTGCACGAGAAGGTTCCATATGAAACGGTAAGCACCTTGTTGTTCTGTACCATCAGACGCATGTCCTTTACAAACTACCAAGCCGACTGCCAGACACAGCAGCAACCGACTCGAAACTCTAGCCATGAAGCTACCATTTTGTGGTTTCATTATGTCCAAAACCGGGAATTATGGTCAATCTTGTGAAATCTGGGGTGATTGTTCGGGATAACGAGCCAATTGGGCTGTTTGGCGGCGGTGAAATCAACTCTGAGGACGTGAATCTGGTGCTGAATCGCGTCAAATGCGCCGTAGCAGCAGATGGAGGCGCGGCTGCGCTGATTGATTCGGGTCGGGTTCCGGACGCTGTGATCGGCGATTTCGACTCGATTACGGCAGAGTATCGGGCGCAAATTCCGTGTGATCGGCTGTTCCCGATTTCCGAGCAGAACAGCACAGATTTTGACAAGGCGCTGCGTAGCATCTGTTCACCCGTAGTGCTGGCCGCCGGGTTTCTGGGCGCGCGCGTCGATCATCAGTTGGCCGCATTCAGCACGCTGGTTCGATTGCAGGACCGGCCGTGCATTTTGCTGGGCGCACGCGAGGTGATTTTTCATGCACCGCCTCGGATCAGTCTGGACCTGACTGCCGGAAATACGGTGTCCCTGTTCCCGTTGCGCCGGGTGACCGGGCGCAGCAACGGGTTGGAATGGTCGATCGACGATCTGGTGTTGATGCCTGACGGGCAGGTTGGAACCTCAAACCGGGCGCTGGGTTCCGTCACGCTTGAGGTGGACGGGCCGGGCCTGCTGACGATTCTGCCGCGCGCCGCGCTGGATCAGGTCATGCAGGCGTTTCAGTCGGGCCAGACCGGGCGTTGGCCCGCTCGTGCAGGATGACATAAAGACCGGCGGCGATTGTGATACCAATGCCAAGTGCTGCCAGTCCGTTGGGCAGGTCGTGAAAGATCAGCCAACCGATGAGGGTGGCGACCGGGATTTCAAGATACTGCATAGGTGCCAATGTGGCCGACGGTGCATAGCGCAGCGACCACGTCATCAGCAAATGCGCAACGGTGCCCAGTACGCCGATGCCCAGCAACAGCCAGAACGTGTCTCCTGATGGCATGGACAGGGAGAACCCCGGCAAGTCAGCCCACGATCCCAAAAGAATGATCGGCAGCAGGAAAGCGGTTGCCATTGCGCCGGAAACAGCCTGAAGCGAGATCGGGTCAGTTTCTTTGGCGATCTGTCGAGTTACCAGCATGAACAGGGAAAAGACGACCGCAACAATCAGGGGCAGCAGCGCAGGTGCGCCCACCTCTGCAAAGCTGGGCTGGATGACAAGCAGGGTGCCAACAAAGCCAACAACGCAAGCGGCCAGCCGACGGGGACCGACCTGTTCTCCCAACACGTATTTTCCGAGCAACAGCATGATGAATGGCATGACAAAGGCGATTGCAACAGTGTCAGCCAATGGCATGTACCTGAGTGCTGTGAACATCGCAGCGATCCCGACGATGTGGAGGGCCGTTCGGATCGCGATCAATCGCACAAGCCGCGGTGTCATGCGCCAGGGCCTGGCGGTAGCCGCGATCAGCGGAATGAGGATTACCGCCTGTATCCCGAACCGAACGAGGACCAGCAGGCCCAAGGCCGTGGTTTCGCCCAACAGCTTTGCCATCCCGTCACCAAGCGGTGCGAGCACGCAAAAACCAAGCATCAAGACGATGCCAAAAACGGGACGATCCTGTGTCATGCGCGCGACGCTAGCGGTTTCGCGGCAAGGTGGAAAGGATTGAAACGATGCTCAGGCGGTGCGCACTGAAGGTGCGTGCCCAACGCCTGAAAATATCTAAGTATCAGCTAAGTTCAGCAGTTCGGCACGTTGACGGCCAGACCACCCAACGATGTTTCTTTGTATTTCTTGTGCATGTCTTCGCCGGTCTGGCGCATGGTTTCGATGGCAGAATCCAGCGGCATGAAGTGCTTGCCATCACCGCGCAAGGCAAGCGATGCCGCCGAGACAGCTTTGATCGCGCCAAGGCCGTTGCGTTCGATACAGGGCACTTGCACAAGACCCGCCACCGGATCGCACGTCATGCCGAGATGATGTTCCAGCGCGATTTCAGCGGCGTTCTCCACCTGCTCGGGCGTACCGCCCATGACGGCACACATACCAGCCGCCGCCATGGCAGAGGCGCTGCCGACCTCGGCCTGACATCCTGCCTCGGCCCCCGAGATCGAAGCGTTGAACTTGACCAACCCGCCAATGGCTGCCGCCGTAAGCAGGAAGTCCTCGATATGGTTTTCAGATGCGCCCGGAACGTGGTCGAGATAATACCGCAGAACCGATGGCAAAACGCCCGCTGCACCATTGGTAGGTGCCGTGACGACTTGGCCGCCGGCTGCGTTTTCCTCGTTCACCGCCATCGCATAGACGCTCATCCAGTCGTTGATCGTGTGTGGCGCGTTCAGGTTCATGCCACGTTCCGCCAGCAGGGCATCGTGAATCCCCTTGGCGCGACGGCGCACGCTGAGGCCTCCGGGCAAGATGCCATCGGTTTTCAGGCCGCGTTCGATGCAATCGTTCATGACCTGCCACAGACGGGCCGAGCCCTTGGCAAAACTGTCCGGGCACCCGCGTGCAATTTCATTTTCGCGCTTCATCTGCGCGATGGACTTGCCGGTGTCCTTGGCCATCTGCAGCATTTCGGCAGCCGATTTGAACGGGAAAGGGATCGGATCGCCCTCTTCGGTCGCTTTACCTTCGGCCAGTTCTTCTTCGGTCAGGACAAATCCGCCACCGATCGAGTAGTAGACCTGTCGTAGGATGACATCGCCCTGCGCGTCGGTGGCCATCAGGATCATGCCGTTGGCGTGGCCGGGTAGGTTGGTATCGTAGTCAAAGATCAGGTCGGTCTTGGGGTCGAAGCTCAGGGTTGGAAGACCTTCGGGTGTCACCGTGTGCGTCTCGGCTATTGCAGCCAGCGCGGCCTCAGCTTTGTTGCTGTCATAGGTATCGGGAACAAATCCGGCGAGCCCCAGTATCGTGGCGCGATCTGTGGCGTGCCCCACACCTGTAAAGGCCAGCGAGCCGTGCAACGACCCGCGCAGGCCCGCGAATTCAAACGGCGAGGCGCGCATGAGGTCAAGGAACCGCGCGGCAGCCACCATGGGGCCCATGGTGTGTGACGAGGACGGGCCGATGCCCACTTTGAACATATCGAATACAGAGAGAAACATGTCAGGTAGCTGAACCTTCTGGAGGATTGGCGTAAGTCGGAGAAGTGAAGGGTGTCACCCCCAGCCCCTCGGCGGCGATGGCCGCGCGGGTTGCCGGGCGCATTTCAAGTTGCTGCAGTATTTTTTGCAGATACGGCGTATCAGCCAGTTGAAACCAGCTGCGATCAGCCTGCGTCGGATAAAGCGCCATCCAGCGCATCATGCAGGCAATGTATATTGTCAGAGCCGAGGGCTGCTGCGCACTGAACCAATCAGGTGCCTCTTGGGCCAGGGCATCCAGCAGACGCAGATGTTGGCGCAACCGGGGGCGAATTCCGGCGCGCAATGTCTCGGCCTGTGCTGCGGCGACGTATTTCTCAGGGTAGAAGAGGATACGTAAATCCGCGTGCACCGTGTTGGAAGCGAAGAACAGCCATTTCAGGAACGCCGCCCGATCAGGGCTGCCTGCAGCGGGTGCCATAGCCCCATGGGCATCGGCCAGCCACAGCAGGATTGCGGCAGTCTCAAAAAGCGGTCCCTGCGAGGTTTCCAATACAGGAATCAGCCCGTTGGGATTCAAGGCGCGGTAGGCCACACTGTCCTGTACGTTAAGGGTACGATCGACCAGCGCGGTCTCGTAGGGTAAATCCATCTCCTCCAACGCCAGTCGGATCACCAGCGAGGCGTTGTCGGGGGCATAATGAAGGCGGTAAGGCGAATCCATGGCGTCTATCTAGGGTGTTTGATGCGCAGTATAGGGGCTGATTGCGACGTTTCCTATAGGAAACTCGTCGCTCAGCGACATGATTGCGCAGTTGCGGGGTGAATTGCCTCTCGCAGTTGTGCTGGGCATTCCGTATAAGTCCGTCAGTATTCTGAGGGGAAGCTGCTATGACCAAGGATTTGTCGCCCATCGACAAAGCGAAATACGTTGCGGCCTGCCACGCTGCTGAACTTGTTCAAAGTGGAATGCGCGTGGGTCTGGGGACCGGATCGACCGCTGCATGGCTGGTTCAGCGCCTGGGTGAGCGGGTGCGCGACGAGGGGTTGACGATCAGAGGTGTTCCAACCTCGACCGCGACAGCACAATTGGCGCGGGAAGAGGGGATCGAGGTGATCTCATTGGATCAGGCCGGATGGCTGGATCTGACAATCGATGGCGCGGATGAGTTCGATGGGGAATTCAACCTGATCAAAGGTGGCGGTGCCGCGTTACTGCAGGAAAAGATCGTGGCCACGGCCAGTGATCAGATGGTGGTGATCGCCGACGCAGGTAAAGAGGTGGAAACGCTGGGCGCGTTCCCCTTACCGGTAGAGGTGATCCCATTTGGCTGGCAGACCACACGCACGCTGATCGAAGAGACACTGGACACGATGGATGTTCTTGGCACTTCGGTCACGCTGCGTATGAATGGAGAGGCCCCCAAGGTCACGGATGAAGGCAATCACATTCTGGATCTGCATCTCAAGCGGATCGGCAACGCGCGGCAGTTGGCGCTGGTGATGAACCAGATCCCTGGCGTGGTTGAGAACGGGTTGTTCATCGATATCTGTGACAAGGTCATTGTCGGCTATGGTGATGGTCGGGTAGAGCTCCGCGACCTTAATGAAGGCACCGTTCTAACAGATATGCCGGGTGAAGGCGGGGACAACCTGTTTTCTGATCTGGCGGACTAGGGTTGGAACAAGTGTTGCGGTAAGCAGCGGAAGAAAAAACGCTATTTCGACCCTTGGGGGGTTGGCTGTTTGGATTTCGCGCCCAGATATCCAATGAAATATTGCCAAGCGGTAAATAAAGGAACGTATGTATGAGCTTTGACTATGATCTGTTCGTCATCGGAGGTGGCTCGGGCGGGGTCCGCGCGGCACGCGTGGCGGCGGGCGAGAACGGGGCCAAGGTGGCGCTGGCGGAAGAGGATCGTTACGGCGGAACATGCGTGATCCGGGGGTGTGTGCCCAAGAAACTGATGGTTTTTGCCAGCGAATTTTCCGGGATGGTTGGCGATGCACAGGCCTTTGGCTGGGACATCCGGGCCGGCGCCTTCGACTGGAATATCTTCCACGACAAGCTGGTGGCCGAGTTGGACCGGCTGGAAAGTGTCTATCGCAATATCCTTAAGAACAATGGCGTCGAAAGCTTTGATCAGCGGGCCCGCGTGGTTGATCCGCATACTGTCGAATTGGCTGATGGCACCCGCAAGACCGCCAAACACATTCTGATCGCCACCGGCGGACGCCCGGTTGTGCCCGAATTTCCGGGCTCGGACCTGGCGATCACCTCGAATGAGATTTTCCATCTGGAGAAACTGCCCGAATCCATCTTGATCGTTGGTGGCGGGTACATCGCCAGTGAGTTTGCCGGGATCATGAATGGGTTGGGGGTGAAGACCACTCAGTTCTATCGCGGCACGCAAATCCTGCGCGGTTTTGACGAAGAGGCCCGTGGCCTGATCTGCGATGAGATGCGCAATAATGGCATCGATGTCCGGCTGGAAACCAACGTCGTTGAGATGGCCAAGGACGGCGACAAAGTCCGTGTCAAAGCCACCGATGGCAGCGAAGACCGGTTCGATGTGGTGATGTATGCGACGGGTCGCGCACCCAATGCGGATGATCTGGGGCTTGAATCCTTGGGCGTTGCACGCGGTCGCAAGGGCGAGATCATCGTGGATGCGTACAGCCAGACCGGCGTACCTTCGATCTATGCGATTGGTGATGTGACGGATCGGGTGAACCTGACACCGGTCGCGATCCGCGAAGGCATGGCCTTTGTTGAAACCGTCTTCAAAGGCAATCCGACACCAGTGGATCACGAACTAATCCCAACCGCGATTTTCACCCAGCCGGAAATGGGCACCGTGGGTCTGAGCGAAGAAGAGGCTGCGGCGCAGGAACCGATCGAGGTCTATGCGACATCGTTCAAGCCTATGCAAAAGTCATTTGCGGGCGGCTCGCAGCGGGTGTTGATGAAGCTCATCGTGTCGCAGGCGACGCGCAAGGTGTTGGGATGTCATATCGTGGCACCTGGCGCAGGTGAGATGATCCAGATGGCCGGTATCGCCGTTAAGATGGGCGCGACCAAGGAAGATTTCGATCGTACGGTTGCGGTTCATCCGGTGATGGCCGAAGAACTGGTGACAATGCGGCAACCTGTACGCACGGCTTGATTTGCAAGCGCGCGCACACACGTTACAAGGGACCCCGTGATCACACGGGCCTAGACAAAGGAAAAGACACAAATGGCGGGCAACAGCGGCGGCCCCTGGGGGGGCGGAGGCTCTTCTGGTGGCGGAGGAAATCGGGGTAACAACGGGGATGGGCGCAAGCCCCCTGAAAACGATGGCCCGCAGATCCCCGAGATCGATGAGCTGATGAAGAAAGGCCAAGAGCAGCTGCGCGTCCTGATGGGCGGTCGTGGCGGCGGTGGCCGAGGCACCAATGGTTCGGGCGGCGGCGGTGGTCCGGCGTTTACTAAAGGGACCATTGCAATCGGATTGCTTGTAGCGGCCGGTTTGTGGGGGCTGGCGAGTTTTTATACCGTCAAGCCTGAAGAGCAGTCGGTTGAGTTGTTCCTGGGTGAATTCTCGGCCGTTGGAAATCCGGGTCTGAACTTCGCGCCGTGGCCGCTTGTGACCGCCGAGGTTATCGCGGTGACCAGTGAACGAAACGAAGATATGGGTGGTGCGCGCGGCAGCGACGATGGCCTGATGCTGACAGGTGATGAAAACGTCGTCGATATCGATTACCAGGTTGTCTGGAACATCAACGATCCAGCGAAATATCTGTTCAACCTGCGTAATCCGCAACTTACGATCCAGGCCGTGTCGGAATCAGCTATGCGCGAAATTATCGCGCAAAGTGAGCTGGCACCGATCCTCAACCGAGATCGCGGCATCATCGCTGAGCGCCTGCAAGAGTTGATACAGTCCACAATGGACAGCTATAACTCTGGCGTAAACATTGTCCGCGTGAACTTTGATAAAGCTGATCCACCGCAGGACGTGATTGCTGCGTTCCGGGATGTTCAGGCCGCCGCGCAAGAACGTGACCGACTGCAAAACGTCGCTGACGCCTATGCCAACCGCGTGCTGGCCGAGGCGCGTGGTGAAGCGGCACAGATTCTGGAAGAAGCCGAAGGGTATCGTGCCCAGCAGATCAACAGTGCTCAGGGTGAGGCCAGCCGCTTTAGCGCGGTTCTCGAAGAATATTCCAAAGCGCCAGATGTGACCCGAAAGCGTCTGTATCTGGAGCGGATGGAGCAGATTCTGGGTGACGTCGACAAGATTATTCTGGACCAGAACTCGGGCGGTCAAGGGCAGGGCGTCGTGCCTTATCTGCCGCTGAACGAGCTGCGTCGTAACTCAGCCGGGGAGGGGAACTGATGCGTAAAGCGACATTTATTCTACCGATCGTTTTCATCGCTATCGTCGGTCTCTTGTCCTCGATTTTCATTGTGGACGAACGCGAGCGTGCTCTGGTTCTGCAATTTGGTCGGGTCGTGGCGGTCAAGGAAGAGCCGGGACTTGCATTCAAGCTTCCGCTTATTCAGGAAGTTGTCCGCTATGATGACCGTATCCTATCTATCGACGTGCAGCCGCTGGAGGTCACGCCGCTTGATGATCGCCGTCTGGTGGTCGATGCCTTCGCACGCTACCGGATTTCGGATCTTGAGCAGTTCCGTCAAGCCGTTGGTGTCGGCGGCATCTCGGTGGCCGAGGATCGTCTGGATCGCATTCTGCGTGCCGAAACCCGCGAAGTGCTGGGTTCGGTTTCATCCCGCGATATCCTGAGCTCTGACCGGGCCGCGCTGATGTTGCGTATCCGTAATAGCGCGATTGCCGAGGCACGCGCGCTGGGTGTGACCGTCATCGACGTGCGGCTGAAGGCAACTGATCTGCCACAGGCCAACCTTGAAGCGACCTTTGACCGTATGAAGGCCGAGCGGGAGCGTGAAGCGACAGACGAACGTGCCCGTGGTAACGAGGCGGCGCAGCGTGTGCGTGCGCAGGCCGACCGGACCGTGGTCGAACTGGTGTCGGATGCGCGGCGTGAGGCTGAGATTACCCGTGGTGAGGCTGACGCTGAACGGAACGCGATCTTTGCCGAAGCTTACGGTGCCGATCCCGAGTTCTTTGAGTTCTACCGCTCGCTGACAGCCTACGAAAATGCCCTGCAGGGCGGAAACAGTTCGCTGGTACTGAGCCCGGATTCAGAGTTCTTCAACTATCTTGGATCGCCCACAGGGCGGGCTGCGGCCCCGGTATCTGAGTAATGGGAATGATCCTTCTGGCCTTTGGGCTGGTGCTGATTGTCGAGGGGCTGGCCTATGCGCTGGCCCCTTCGCTTATTGAACGCATGTTAGAAGCACTGCGGACCCTGCCGGAACAGGCGCGACGCCTGGCTGGGCTGCTTTGTGTAATCAGCGGGCTGATCCTGCTGTGGGGTGCTTATCAGGTTGGATTTTGATGCAGGTGCTTCACTTGCCGGTGATTTCCCCGCGATCCCGAGTTGCGGGCTGGGTCAAACTGACTACATTGGTTGCCAAGAAGGGTGAAAATTGGTCGCCCGCAAAAGAATTGTCGACAAGGAGACCCCAAGTGCAGGCGAAAGCGCGCAGTGTGTCCGTCCGGCGGGACGATGTTTTAGTTATGATGCGGCTTATGTGGCTGGCCTTTGTGGGAGTGCTGCTGGTTCTGGCGCAATCCGTGGCTGCGCAGGCGCGCAATGAAAGCCTGGCGCCATTGGCCGAGCAGATCAGTCCGGCAGTGGTCAATATCACCACCTCCACTCTGATCGAAGGACAGACCGGCCCTCAGGGGATCGTGCCCGAAGGCTCTCCGTTCGAGGACTTTTTCCGCGAGTTTCAGGATCGCGATGGCGGTGATAACGAAAACCGTCCGCGCCGCAGCAATGCGCTGGGATCAGGTTTTGTGATCTCGGAGGATGGCTATATCGTTACGAACAATCACGTCATTGCCGAAGCTGATGAGATTCTGGTCGAGTTCTTTCCCGGTGATGGACAGCCTGCTGAAGAACTGGTCGCCAAGGTCATCGGAAAAGATGAAAAAACCGATATCGCCTTGCTGAAAGTCGAGGCTGACGGGCCTCTGAAATATGTTCAATTCGGCGATAGCGACATTGCCCGTGTGGGTGACTGGGTGATCGCGATGGGCAACCCGTTGGGGCAGGGGTTTTCGGTCTCGGCCGGGATCGTTTCGGCCCGGAACCGGGCGCTGAGCGGGTCATATGACGATTACATTCAGACCGATGCTGCGATCAACCGAGGGAATTCGGGCGGTCCGTTGTTCAACATGAATGGCGAAGTGATCGGTGTGAACACGGCGATCCTGTCACCCAATGGCGGCTCGATCGGGATCGGGTTTTCGATGGCTTCGAACGTGGTGATCAAGGTCGTGGATCAGCTGCGCGAATTTGGGGAAACCCGCCGTGGCTGGCTGGGCGTGCGTATTCAGGACGTTACAGAGGACATGGCCGAAGCAATGGGTCTTGATAAACCCGGCGGCGCCTTGATCAGTGATGTGCCTGAAGGCCCGGCCAAGGAAGCGGGTTTGCTGGCCGGAGATGTGATCATCAGCTTCGACGGTGTCGATGTGGAAGATACGCGCGGCCTAGTGCGGCAGGTTGGTGAGACCACGGTCGGCAAATCCGTACGTATCGTCGTGCATCGTGAGGGTGGCACCCAAACCGTACTGGTGACGTTGGGCCGCCGCGAGGACGCCGAGCGTGCCGAAGAAGACGGTGATGAACCAGAAGCCGAAGCGCCTGCAGAAGAAGACAAGGATATTCTGGGCCTGACCATCGCCCCCATAAGTGACAGCCAGCGCGAAGAGCTGGGTCTGGATGCTGACGCCGAGGGTCTGGTGGTCACCAATGTCGATGATTCTTCAGAAGCCTTTGAGAAAGGCCTGCGCGCCGGTGACCTGATCACCGAGGCGGGGCAGCAGAAGGTGACCTCGATCGCTGATCTTGAAGCGCGGATGGAAGAGGCGCGTGAGGCTGGTCGCAAATCACTGCTGCTGCTTGTGCGGCGCGGTGGGGAACCTCGGTTCGTGGCGCTGAGTCTGGAAGAATAGACCCTGACAACACATGTGGAATCAAAAGGCCGGGCGATGACCCCGGCCTTTTTTTACGGCGTTTCCGGAAATGATTGAAACAGGCGCATCTGTTTTCGCATTCGACCGAACAGAGAGGATACGAAGAAGTGATCCAACATTAATTGGGCGCGATTTAATACTTTGTTAAGAAAGAAGCCATATGCCGGGGAAGGCATATGGCTCTTGTACAGGGAGAGGTCGGTGGACAGATATCGGGGATGATAAAACCGACCTCCTACGGTAACAGGATTGACCTTACGGCAATCGTGAAGCCGCGTATGTGAAGCGGATCACATCTGCATGGGTTTTAGATCAAGTCGGATTCGGCCAGTTGACGTAGCGCATCGAAGTCGTGGATCTGCAGCCCTCCGCGCGAAGCCTCGACCACATTGTCGCGTTTCCATGCCGATATGGTCTTTGACACAGCTTCGCGTGTCGCACCGACGAATTCAGCTAGTTCACTTTGCGACAGCGTGATCCGTGCATTGGGTGTGTCCTGCTGCCCCACCAGATGCAGCAGTTTGCGTGCGAGTCGGATGGGCATGGGCAGGAATACCTGCTCGTTCAATTGACCACCCATCCATCGCATGCGCACCCCAGCGAGCCGGATCAGATCGACGGCAAGGTCAGGATGCTGCCGGATTTGGGCCATCACATCCCGCCGCCTGACCCTGAGCACCTCGGCAGGTTCGGCAGCCATTACCGTTGCGGTGCGAGGGCCGTTGTCAAAAAGGGCGATTTCCCCAAAAACCTCACCGGGGCGCATCAGGCTGAGCGACAGTTTCCGCCCACTCATGGCAAGAAAAGAAACTTCAAGTGTGCCTCCGAGGATCGCATAAAGTGCGTCACCTTCATCGCCCTGTTCAAACAGTGTTTGGGCTCGGTCAAGTTTGACCTCGGTGGCCAGGGCTGCCAGCATTGCGCGCAGCTCTTCAGAGGCTTCGGACAGGAAACCACTATTGGGAAAGGCCATCATGCGGGCGATCGTCTCCGGTAGTTGAGTGGTGTGGGTGGTGACCCAGCTTTCCACAGCTTGACCTTTATGCCAAGAAATTTTGTTCGCATGTTACGTTTAGGCAGGGTGCTTATTGCTGATCGGGATCATCCATGTAGCTTTGCAGCACGTTGAACTGCATCATCAGGAACGCCATCAGCGCGATGGGAAAGCCGAATGTCTCGATCTTGACCCAGAGGTCCGTCGACATCGTGCGCCAGACAAGCTCGTTGGCGACGGCCAGCACCGCAAAGCAAGCGCTCAGGCGACGGGTGAGGATCATCCAGCCCTCATCGCGCATAGGCAGCATTTCGTCCAGAACGTAAGCCAGGTAGGACTTTCCCTGTAAAAGGCCGATGCCGAGGATGATGGAAAAGAAGCCATAGACCAGGGTGGTTTTCATCTTGAAGAACCGCTCGTCATTGAACCAGGCGGTAAGGCCGCCGAAGAAAATCACCATGAACGCGGTGAAGATCTGCATCCGGCTGAGCTTGCCCGTGAGGTACCACAGGATGCCCATTGCGGCCAGCATCAGCGGTACGAACAGGATTGTGGCGACGATGAAACCCGAATACTCGGTGCCGCCGATCACGAAAGTGTCATCGCGCAGGCGCAGGTAGATGAAGAAGAAGGCGAGCGGAGGCCCAAGTTCCAACACTTGTTTGAGGAAAGGGTTGATGTCTTTTTTCTCTGCCATGATTCCGACCTGCTGTTTACCCGCCCATTTCAACTATTACTGCGCCGAGTGCAATCAATGCCATCAATGCGACGCGTCTGGGGCCGACGGTTTCTTTCAGTACCAACCAGCCGATGAGGGCGGCAAAGACGGTGGAGGTTTCGCGCAGCACCGCCGCCTCTCCGACTTTGTCGAGCCGGGTGGCGAGCATGATGGAGCCGAAGGACAACGGGGCGATAATGCCACCTGCCAGCCCGCGTAGCATGAGCGGGCCGAGTGCGGGGCGGTGGGTCATGGCGCGATATCTGAGCGCGGCATAGATCGGCATGACAGCCCCGTCGATCATGAAAAACCACGCAAGAAAGGTGAATGGGTCGGCTGTGGCGCGAATGCCATAGGCGTCATAGGTGGTGTAGAGCGCAACAAAGAGGCCGGTCGCGAGGGCCAGCAACAGGGCGATGTGCAGCGTTTCGCGGTTGGTTTCGAGATAGCGCAAGTTATAGGCGGCGAGCCCGAAGATACCTGCAAGCAGCGTTGCAACTCCTAGCCATTGGACGGCTGAAAAGGTTTCGCCGAACAGCAGGTAGGCCCCAATCACGGTGAACAGTGGACCGGTGCCGCGGACGACCGGGTAGACGACGGTATAAGAGCCTTTGGTGTAGGCCATGGCCTGCAGGACTTTGTAGCCAATGTGGATCACCCAGACGACGCCGAAGATAGGCCACATATAAGGTTCGGGCCACGGGACAACGAAGAACGCAAAAGGGGCGGCCATCAGGCAATAGCAGGCGTCGATGGCGCCACGTGACATCCAAGGGTCGTGACGGCCCTTTTGCAGCGCGCCGAAGACGGCGTGCAGGAAGGCGGCCATCAGCGCCAGGCCGAGAGCGAGTTGGTGACCGGATTCGGTACCTTCTAGTGAGATTAGCCAGTCGCTCAAATCAGGGCCTTCGCTTGGGTGGAGAGGCCGGGGGCTCTGCCCGTCGCCCTTGTTTCTTGAACCAATGGCGCAACATTGGCGACCCCTGAGGTATTTTGGGCCAGATGAAGTGTCGGATCAGGTTTGCAGACCAGTAAGGGCAGCGGCGAATTCTTCGGGGTCAAAGGGCGCGAGGTCGTCGATCTGTTCGCCAACGCCAATGGCGTGGATCGGCAGGCCGAACTTATCGGCGAGCGCTACCAGCACGCCACCTTTGGCAGTGCCGTCCAGTTTGGTCATCACGAGGCCCGAGACGTCCGCGAGTTTGCGGAAGGTTTCAACTTGGCTGAGGGCATTCTGGCCAGTGGTCGCGTCGAGAACCAGCAAAGTGTTGTGGGGGGCTGTGTCGTCGACCTTGCGGATGACCCGGACGATTTTGGCCAGCTCCTCCATCAAATCGGCGCGGTTCTGCAGGCGACCTGCGGTGTCGATCATCAACAGATCGGCACCTTCGTTCTGCGCTTTGGTCAGGGCGTCAAATGCGAGCGAGGCTGGGTCAGAGCCTTCGGGGGCGGTTAGAACCGGCACGCCCGCGCGGTCGCCCCAGACCTGTAGCTGTTCGACGGCGGCGGCGCGGAAGGTATCTCCGGCGGCGATGACGACCTTTTTGCCTGCGGCTTTGAACTGGCTGGCGAGTTTGCCGATGGTCGTGGTTTTGCCCGAGCCGTTGACGCCGACAACCAGCACCACTTGTGGGCGTTTGGGATAGATGGGCATCGGTTTGGCCACGGGCTCCATCACGCGGGCGACTTCCTGTGCCAGCAACTGTTTGACTTCCTGGGTCGAGAGTTTGCGGCCAAAGCGTCCTTCGGCCATGTTGGCGGTGACGCGCAAGGCGGTATCGACACCCATGTCGGATGCGATCAGAAGCTCTTCGAGCTGTTCCAGCATGTCGTCGTCCAGCGTGCGGCGGACAACGGATTTGGACTCGTTTCGGCTGAACAGTCGACCCAGCAAACCCTTGGAATCCGAAACCTCTGGCGGTGGTGGAGGTGGTGTGGGATCAGCCGGGATAGGTGTGGGAGGTTCGACCGGTAGTGGCGCGGGCGCGGGCACTGGCACTTCGGGGACCGGTTGCGGTTCGGGCTCTGGCTCGGGGATCACCGGGTCGGGTGTTGGGGTTTCCTCGCCGCCGTCTTCGATAATCGCATCCAACCCCTCTTCGAGGCGCGATGAAGATTTGAACAGCTTGTCCTTGAGCTTTGAGAAAAACGCCATTTTTGGTCTCCGCAGGTGTTCCCCTCACCTAATGCGGAATGGCGGCAGTTGCAAAGGGTCAGGTGAAGGCGATCAGGAACCCGGCTTGTGCCCCCCAATAAAGCGGCCAGACCATGTAAGGCGTGAGTTTCAGGGACGGGTGATCGGCGGGCAGCAGGAACTTTTCGGTCGCGAGTATCAGGTCTGATGCAATGAAGGCCAATGCCGCGGGTAGCGCCCAGCGTAACGCGCCGGTATCGGGAAGGGCCAGAACCGTGATGCCCATGCCAAGGATGATCGGAATATAGGCAAGGACGGGGGCCTTGAGGTCTCCGGCGCGGGGGGCCAGAAGTGTGGCCATCACGATGCCCAAAACGATGAGCGACCAGAAGATCACAGGCTGATCGAAGATCAGGGTGGGGTTGCTGTCGGGGTAGGTGAGGAACAGGGCGACATAGGCCAGGTGCCCTGTGGCGAATGCGCCAATGCCTGCCATGAAGGTGGCATCAGTTTCCTGCGAGAGGAGCGCATCGCCGATTGCGCAGAGCGCGAGGGCAAGAACCAGCAGCCATGGGGCGTTTCCCAACACGGCGACACCGGCAAGCAGGGCGACAGATGCGGTTTTCAATGCGCTGCGCAGGGATCCCGCAGGGCGCGCGGTTAGAGGCCAGTATGCCAGCGCGCAGGCCGTTGCGGCCCAGAAGAGGAATGTTGTCATACTGTGTCCCCGATGATCCCACGATATTTATTCAGCAATCTCGCCGTGATCATGGCGGCGCATCAAGGTGTGACGTTGAGTTATCTGGAAACAGCGGGATCCTGAAAGGTTGAATGGCACCGGGGGGCAGCATCTGACAGAATATGAGCATGTTCAGGACTGCTTTGATTCTATTGACGCTTGTCACGCAACCGGTTGCGGCGCAGTCGCCTTTGTCTGGCGCCGAGTTCGATGCGTATACGCGCGGAAAGACCTTGTTTTACGGGTTCGACGGGCGGGTCTATGGGGTCGAGCGGTATCTTCCCAATCGCCGTGTCATCTGGTCTTTTCTGGATGGCAATTGCGTTGAGGGGGTCTGGTATGAACAAGAAAACCAGATTTGTTTCCTGTACGAGGATCGGCTGGACCCGCAATGTTGGGTGTTTTCGCAATCCGGTGGCGGGTTGACGGCACAGTTTGAGGGCGATCCCACGGCAACAGAACTGTATGAGGCCGAGGATGTCGGGGAAGAAATGCTGTGTTATGGGCCGGATGTCGGGGTCTGAAATCAGGATTCGCGTGGTCGCAATTCTTCATATTCAATCATGACATGGCGCTGAAATTCCGGTCTTTCGGTCAGTGTTTCGTAGTACCGACGAAGATGAGGCAGGGCAGCGCGGTCTATGTCGATGTCATAATATCGGTAAAGAATGTGGCCAAGCTGAATATCTGCCAGAGTAAACTCGTCACCCGACAAATAACGCGTTTCACCCAGCTGTGCGTCCGCGATCTTCAACTTGGATTCCAAATCAGTGACGGCTTGCAGGATTGCTGTTTCGTCTCGCTGTGCTGTGGGTGTTCTGACCAAACGCCAGAACACCGGTACGGTGAACGCCATTGCAATGTTGAGTTTCGCCCACTCGGCCCATTTGTCGATCTCGGCGCGGCGCGGGGGTTCAGATGGCCAGAAGACCTCATCGCCGTATTGGGCAGCCAGATAGCGCAGGATGGCTCCGGTTTCCCAAAGTGGTGCGTTGTTGCCGTCCTGCAGGACAGGAATGGTTCGATTTGGGTTCAGAGCTTGAAACGCGGGGCTGTCCAGACCACCGAACCGGTGGCCCAGATCGTGGCGTTGGTATTCAAGGCCAAGCTCACCCACGCACCACATCAGGGCCTGAACATTGGATGATGTTTTGCGGCCCCAGATTGTCAGCATCGGTCAGAACAACGACCCCTGATCTGGTGGTGCTTGTTTGGTTTTTTTGGATGGTGTTTTGCCCTGCGCTCCGGTCTGGAGGCGACCATCGGTGAATTCGATCTCAAGCACCGTGTGGCCCGCGGCCTGAGACTTGGTGGTGATAACCTCGCCCTCGGCGCGTACGACGGCGTAACCACGCCCGAGTGTTGCTTTGTAGCTGAGCGTTTCGCGCAAACGATCGGTGGCCTCAATTTGCTGGCGCAGACGTTCCAGCCTTGTGGTTTGCGCTGCGTTCAAGCGTTCGGTCAACCGGTTCAGGCTATCGCGGCGCGTTTCCACCTCGCGCTGGATCGGACGCAGCGACAGGCGTGAGGACAGGTTGCGCCAGCGGTCGCGGCGAGTTTCGACGAAGCTGCGCAGCGTCGCGGGGCGCAGGCGGGCCGCGCTGTCCAGCAATTTGACGCGGCGGTTCTGAACACCCCGGATCAGCGCGTTGGGCAGGCGTTCCGAGATTTGATCGAGCC
The DNA here is from genome assembly GCF_947500045.1 of uncultured Ruegeria sp. Lineage (GTDB taxonomy): Bacteria > Pseudomonadota > Alphaproteobacteria > Rhodobacterales > Rhodobacteraceae > Ruegeria. Next base: position 35,841 of record NZ_CANMQQ010000005.1, read on the forward strand.
TTTGGCGTGGGTTCTCTAGCAATGTATCAGGGCGCGGCAATGCGCGGGACAAGTCGCGCAGTCGCTGGCTGCGGCGTTGCACGGCGTCCGTAGCAGAACGCGACAAGCGCGCACCTTGTTCGCCGGTCCACGCAAGCAGCTCAATGCGGACGGGCACAGCGAGTTCGGCGGCGGCGGTTGGTGTCGGTGCGCGGCGGTCCGAGACATAATCGATCAAGGTGGTGTCGGTCTCGTGGCCCACGGCTGAGATGAGTGGGATATCCGAGGTTGCAGCGGCACGGGCGACGCTTTCTTCGTTGAATCCCCACAGGTCTTCGATCGAGCCGCCTCCGCGCGCGACGATGATCAAATCCGGTCGGGGAAGACCCCCTCCTGGGGTCAGCTGGTTGAACCCTTCGATGGCACGGGTCACTTCAGGGGCGCAATTTGCACCCTGAACCGCGACAGGCCAGATCAGGACCTTACGCGGAAAGCGATCACGCAGGCGATGCAGGATATCTCGGATCACCGCACCAGAGGGCGAGGTGACCACGCCGATGATTTGCGGCAAATAGGGCAGGGGTTGCTTGCGCTCGGGTGCAAACAAACCTTCGGCTTCAAGCTGTTTCTTACGCTTTTCCAGCAACGCCATCAGCGCGCCTTGCCCGGCAACCGCGACCTCATCGACGTTCAAATTGTACTTTGATTGGGCTCCAAAGGCGGTCAGGCGTCCGGTGACGACAACTTCGAGCCCTTCTTCAGGGACAACCGACAGCGCCGAGACCTGACCTTTCCAAGTGGTGCAGGCCAGAACATTCCGGTCGTCCTTTATGTCGTAATAGAGATGCCCTGAGCGTGCCTTGAACACGCGCCCGACCTCACCACGCACACGGATTCGTCCAAAGGTGCCTTCCAGCGTGCGTTTCACCTCACCCGAGATGTCCGAGACTGTATATTCGGGGGTATTTTGGCCGGGAATGGGATCGTCGAGCAGGTCGGACATTTCAGCGCCTTGTGTCAGATGTCTGCGCAGCTTAGAACGCCGCGACGGCAAGGCCAAGCAGATCGGAGCGTTTCATGAATATCCTCATCCTCGGCAGCGGTGGACGCGAACACAGCCTGGCTTGGGCAGTGATGCAGAACCCGAAATGTGATCGACTGATCGTGGCACCGGGCAATGCCGGGATCGCCCAGATAGCGGAGTGCGCCGTGCTGGATATCGAGAATGGTGGGACGGTCGTCAGCTTTGCCGAGGAAAACGCCATTGATTTCGTCATCGTTGGCCCCGAGGCGCCTTTGGCGGCGGGGGTTGCCGATCGTTTGCGCGAAGCGGGCGTTTTGGTCTTTGGACCGTCCGCCGAGGCCGCGCGGCTGGAGGCCTCGAAAAGTTTCACGAAGGAAATCTGTGACGCGTCAGGTGCACCGACGGCAGCTTATGCCCGGTTCACAGAGGCAGAGCCTGCCAAGGCCTATATCCGTGCACAAGGTGCCCCGATTGTGGTCAAGGCTGATGGTCTGGCCGCCGGCAAGGGCGTGATTGTCGCAATGGATGAGCAATCCGCGCTGGATGCCATTGACGATATGTTCGGCGGTGCCTTTGGCGGTGCTGGGGCTGAGGTCGTCATAGAAGAGTTCATGGAAGGCGAAGAGGCTTCGCTTTTCGTGCTTTGTGATGGTGAGGATATCCTGTCGATTGGCACTGCTCAGGATCATAAGCGTGTCGGTGAAGGAGATACCGGGTTGAATACCGGCGGTATGGGGGCATATTCTCCTGCCCCGGTTTTGAGTGCCGAGATTGAGGCGCTTGCAATGGACCAGATCGTACGCCCGACAGTGGCCGAGATGAAGCGGCGTGACACCCCTTTTCAGGGGGTGCTTTATGCAGGGCTGATGATCAAGGATGGTCAACCACGGTTGGTGGAATACAATGTGCGTTTTGGGGATCCGGAATGCCAGGTTCTGATGATGCGGTTGGGGGCGCAGGCCATGGATCTGTTGCATGCTGCGGCTGAGGGCCGATTGGCTGAAACGCGCGTGAACTGGGCTGATGATCACGCGATCACCGTTGTGTTGGCCGCAAAGGGTTATCCCGGATCTTATGAAAAAGGCAGCGTGATCAATGGGCTGGATGGGCTGGTCGAGGACAGCCGCAATATGGTTTTTCATGCAGGGACTAAGGCGGTTGATGGGCAGATTCAGGCTTCGGGTGGCCGCGTTCTGAATGTGACCGCGCGTGGCGACACTCTGCAAGAGGCGCGCGACCGGGCTTATGCGATGGTCGACCGGGTGGATTGGCCCGAAGGTTTCTATCGGCGCGATATTGGTTGGCGCGCTCTGTGATTTGATTGCCGGGCTGCGCCTGCCTTGAAATTTCAGGTGTAGGGGGCTTTGCCCCCTCGGCCATGGCCTCACCCCCAAGGTATTTTTAGCCAGATGAAGTGCGGATCAGCACTCTAGTGCAGAGGCGAGGTTTTGGCGGGCGTTGAGGGGGCCGAGGTCTTTGCGTTGCCAGGCATTATTGTACGAAATGCCGATGATCCGCGACCAGTCTGAGTTGGCCAGGATCAATTCGGGGGTCGTTTCGCACAGGCGTAGGCCGCCGGAGATAAAATCCTCTCCGATCCGGTGATTGGTGAGACCGGGTAAACTGGCGATTTCAGTGAGTGCGCCATTATCGTAGCGCCAGATGCGCAAGGTTTTGGCGAGATGCGGGCGGTCGATATAAGCTATTTCGATATGGCCGTCGCCATCCAGATCGGCGGCGCCGATGGGGGCGAGCCAGCGATTGCGCGTGCCGATATGCGGCGTGGCGGCGATTTTTTGACCTCTGGTGTCGTAGATTGCCAGTTGTGCACCGGTTTGTTGGTGTGCTTCCACCACGATGATCTCTGGCAATCCATCCTGATCAACGTCGGCCAAACGAGGTGAAAGATCTTCGAACACACGGTCTTCGGGCAAATGAATGGTTATAACCGAACGATTCGAGATCGCGTTTGTCCGTGAGGTGCTCAGAGAAGATTCAGTGTCGACGATGATTTCCAAGGAACCGTATTCGATGGCGTCGCCCAGAACGCCGTGTGTATAGCGTGTTGTCGGTTCGGTGAAACGGGCGGATACTATGGTGTTAGCGCTGGCCATGGGCCATGATCCCGCCATCCATAGACAAAACGCCAATAGCGCGCCGCGTGCCCAACCTTGCCTTAGGTGGATGGGCAGACGCGGCGCTTTGAGAGGCATCAGATTTGTTTTTCCGGCATCTGAACGATCAAACCTTCCAGCGCGTCGGTGACCTTGATCTGACAGGTCAGGCGCGAGCGGGCCGGGTCAGGCTCGTAGGCGAAATCCAGCATGTCTTCTTCCATGTCGTCCTTTGCCGGGATTTTCTCGACCCAATCCGGGTGGATGTAGACATGACAGGTTGAGCAGGCGCAGGCCCCGCCGCAATCGGCTTCGATGCCGGGAATATTGTTGTCACGGGCCCCTTCCATGACGGTCAGTCCGTTGGCGACCTCGACTGTATGTTCGGTACCGCCATGCTCGACATAGGTGATCTTTGCCATTGCGTGCGTCTTCCTTTTGCGATTGTCGATTTCTTCCTTAGTGAAGGGCGTTGAGTGTTTCCAGTGGGAATTGCGATCAAAGATGTTGTGAATGCGCATTCCGTGCAGAATTCCAGATACGACTTGGTCTCATGCGCGATCAGGGCGCGGCTGCGCGCATAAGTGAGATTTGAGCAAGGGCCGCGTCTATTTTGAATTGGATCATGATTTCGCCAAGGCTGCGGGTTGCCAGATCAGGTCTGCCACTATGCCCCGCCACATACTTGGGTGGCACGGGAGTCGTTTCGGTGTGAATCCCGGCGGGGTGGGTGAATTGCAATTCAGATGTATCTCTTAACCCGGCATGATCGCCGATTTCGGCTTCGGCAAAGCCGTTCTGCAGCAGATACGTAGCCTGCCCATTGTTGCCGTAATAGTCCGAGACATGGCGTATGGTAATGCCTTCTTCGGCGAAGTTATGGTTCAGCGATGCGGCGACGTTGGCTTGTGCTCGCTGATTCCCACCGCTGTCACCCAGTAGCAGGATTTCGTTGAAACCATGGGTGGCAAGGCTGTGAACGGTGGCTTCCAACACCTGTTCGAATACGGGTTCAGGCAGGGTCAAGGTGCCGGGCCACTTCATATGGCCTGTAGGGTTCGGTCCATACTCGCCTTCCGGTACATAAGCGATGACGGGCGCGATCAGAGTATGCCCCAGCGTCCGGGCGATCCGGTCACTGGTGTGGGCAACCACATAATTGTGTTTGCCCAGAATCGCATGTGGGCCGTTTTGTTCGGTTCCTCCGGTGGGAATGATTGCAGTCCGGTAGCCAGCCTCGATTGCCGCGTGAACCTCGGGCCAGGTCATGTCTTCTAGGCGCAGGGTTCCTGGTTCGAAACCTGGAGAGGACATCAGGGATTTGGGGTTTGCCCAAATCAATATGCCAATCGCTGTGATGGCGAAGATCAGGACGATGCGCAGCATGTCGGGTACTCAGTTCCTTTACCTTGGTAGGAAATGTCCAATGGATGTTGATAACATTTATCGTTTGAATAAAAACCCCTGAGCATGTTTATCCCGATGGTCGCCCCGCAATTCAGCGTGCAAGGCGCGGCCTGCTTGCACACCGGGGCGGGAGCTTACGGTTTCCAACCAGCGGGTAAAGTGAGGCTTGTCTTCCAGCACCTGTTGTTGCCCTTCCCAAAGGCTGGCCCAGCCCCAAATTGACATGTCGGCGATGGAGTAGAAATTTCCCGCCACATACTCGTTCTCGGCCAGCCTGCGATCCAGAACGCCGTAAAGACGTCCGACTTCGGCCCGATAGCGATCCTTGGGGTAGGGCAGGTCTTGCGGCGGGTCCAGCTGGGGTGCGTATTTCAGGAAATGGTGCGCTTGTCCCGCCATCGGGCCGACACCGCCCATCTGCCACATCAGCCATTCTTCGACAGCGATCCGGTCACGTTCAGTTTCACCATAGAAGCGTCCGGTTTTTCGGGCGAGGTACATCAGGATCGCGCCGCTTTCGAATACAGATACCGGCGTCCCTCCGGGTCCATTTGGATCGACGATGGCGGGCATCCGGTTATTGGGGGCGATCTTAAGGAACTCGGGGGCGAACTGGTCGCCCTGGCCGATGTTGATCAGGTGGGTTTTATAGGGCAGCTCCATCTCTTCCAAAGCGATGGACACTTTCCAGCCGTTGGGCGTGGGCCAGAAATATAAGTCGATCATGTCATCTCCTCAAACTGGACGCGATCATGGAGGTTTCAGCGCGTTCGGCAAGAGGGCGCGCAGGTGTGTTACGAAAGCGTGACCTTGGTGCAGCCGGTCTTGACGTGATCTGGGACCGGGCGTAAATGCATCCTCATCAAGTGGCGATTTGTTACCGGATTGCGGGCCACGTTAAACAACACCGCTAAAAGGTCAGGATGAAAGACCCCTTTCGCTTGGCCGCGTCTGGGGTTTTTTGTTTGCCTCCCAAGCGGGGCTGAAAGGAATGACATGAGCGAGAGCTGGAACAAACGCACCCAAGCCATCCATGGCGGCATCCGCCGGAGCCAGTATAACGAAGTCAGCGAGGCGATCTTTCTGACGCAAGGTTTTGTGTACGAAAATGCCGAACAGGCCGAAGCCCGTTTTTTGGAATGCGGCCCAGATGAGTTCATCTATGCCCGCTATGGCAACCCCACGGTTTCAATGTTCGAGCAGCGTATCGCGGCCCTGGAAGGGGGCGAGGACGCCTTTGCAACCGCATCGGGCATGGCTGCGGTGAATGGGGCGCTGACATCGATGCTGAAAGCGGGGGACCACGTTGTTTCAGCCAAAGCGCTGTTCGGATCGTGCCTGTATATCCTTGAGAATATCCTGACCCGATACGGCGTTGAGGTGACTTTTGTTGACGGCACCGATCTGGACGCCTGGGAAGCTGCGATGCGGCCCGATACCAAGGCCGTGTTCTTCGAATCCATGTCGAATCCGACGCTTGAAGTCATCGATATTGCTTCTGTATCAAAAATTGCCCATGCGGTTGGCGCCGTTGTCGTCGTGGATAACGTTTTTTCCACGCCAGTGTTTTCCCGCGCTATCGAGCAGGGCGCGGATGTGGTCGTATATTCGGCCACCAAGCACATCGACGGGCAGGGCCGTGCGCTGGGCGGCGTGATCATCGGCACCAAAGAATTCATTCGCGGCACGGTCGAACCTTATCTGAAACATACCGGCGGCGCGCTGAGCCCGTTTAACGCCTGGATCATGCTCAAGGGGATTGAGACCATGGCCCTGCGCGTGAACGCACAAACGCAGAGCGCGCAGAAGATTGCTGAGGCGCTTGAAGGGCATCCAGCGCTTGCGCGGACGTTGTATCCCGGCTTGAAAACCCATGCGCAGAACGCGTTGGTGCAGGATCAGCTGGGCGGCAATGGGGGGACTGTGCTGTCGCTTGATATCAAGGGCGGCAAAGCCGGGGCGTTTGCATTCCTGAATGCGTTGACCATCCCGGTGATCTCAAACAACCTCGGCGATTCCAAGTCGATTGCAACCCATCCGGCCACGACCACACATCAGCGCCTGAGCGACGAACAACGGGATGAGCTGGGCATCACTCCGGGCCTGATCCGGCTGTCTGTTGGGCTTGAAGATGCGGGCGATTTGTTGGCGGATATTAAACGCGCATTGGCGACCTCTCAGGGTTAGAGACGTTGCCATGAAGTGTGGCCAGATGGCGCTGAACCGCTTGGTCGGACGATTTTGGTTGAAAAACGGCGGTTTTCGCACCCAAAATTCGATCCGGGCTGCTATTCTCGCGCATCACCTTGGGCTGGAAAAATAAGCTTGGTCGTATATAGTCTTGCGGCCTAGAAAGGGACACGTGCCAATGAATGTTCATCCGCGCGATATCGACGACACCCCTGATCACGATCAGGCCGCCGAGGCCCTGAAGGTTTTGCGTGAGTGGGCGAAAACGGCCACGGCTGCGGAAATCAGCCAGCTTGACCCTGCAGTGGCGCAGCTGGTTCCGGGCCTGACGCAATCAAACTATCCTGCCTTGTCGCGCGAGTACCCCGAAGGGTTTAAGGCTGATGCAGAGTACCGGGCCACGCTGCCCGATTTGCAAAATGGGCCATCCAGCCTGATCCGGGGGGCGAAACAGCAGATTCAGCATGTTGGCATCTCGAATTTCCGCCTGCCGATCCGGTTCCATCGCAAGGACGGGGCGGACCTGACGCTTGAGACTTCGATCACCGGTTCAGTCAGTCTTGAGGCCGAAAAGAAGGGCATCAACATGTCCCGCATCATGCGTTCGTTCTATAAACACGCCGAGCGTACGTTCAGCTTTGAGGTCATGGAATCTGCGCTTAGCGATTACATGACTGATCTGGACAGCTTTGATGCGCGCATTCAGATGCGGTTTTCTTATCCAGATCGGATCGAAAGCCTGCGTTCCAGCCTAAGCGGGTATCAGTACTATGATATCGCGTTGGAGCTGGTAGAGCGCGGGGGTGAGCGTCTGAAGATCATGCATCTGGACTATGTCTATTCCTCGACCTGTCCCTGCTCACTGGAACTGAGCGAACATGCACGCGCGACGCGCGGGCAGTTGGCGACACCGCATTCGCAGCGCTCGGTTGCCCGAATTTCGGTTGTGGTCGATTGCAATGCGGATTGCTTGTGGTTCGAAGATCTGATCGCACTGTGCCGCCGTGCGGTTCCGACCGAGACTCAGGTGATGGTCAAACGTGAGGATGAACAGGCCTTTGCCGAATTGAACGCTGCCAATCCGATCTTTGTTGAGGATGCCGCGCGTCTGTTCTGTGCCGAGTTGCAGGCGGACCATCACGTCGGTGATTTTCGTGTAATCGCGAGCCATCAGGAAAGCCTGCACAGCCATGATGCGGTATCGATTCTGACCCAAGGCCCCACATTCGATTCCGCCAGTCTGGACCCGCGATTATTCACGACTTTGTTCCATGTAGGCTGATTGCCCCTGCGGAAGCTGCTGGAAAAACAACCAAAATTCTCGCATGGGCGCTTTATTGCCGCAATGCAGCAAGAAATGCTGCACCTGCGTTGTGATTCGCGCTAAACTCGGCCCGAGTGCAGCTGCTGCGTGACCGAATTTTCAGGGGACGCGGCCCGAAAGGAAGCCGGGACGTGCGATGCCTTGGATCGCGGACCTGCAAACCTGTCCAGACGATTGGGGCAGGCGGGGTCCTGTATTCTTGTGTCGGCTGCTTCGGTTTTATCAGGAGAGACATGCAATGAACCCGATTTCTCAACCGCTTGAGTTTCAGGCCGCAGCCATCCGTATGGCCGGTTATGCGATGGTCAGCCAGATGGAGATCATGCAGATCATGACCCGCGCAGCGCTTGAGCTGCCAATGGCTACGCTAAAGGCGGCGCCGTCCAGTGCGCCTGCGCCTGTGGCTCGCAAGGTCGCAGCGGCGAAACCTGCGGCACCGAAGGCAAAACCAGCGGCAAAGCCGAAGGTGGTAGCCTCCAAGCCCAAAACAGCAGCAAAGCCCAAAGTGGCCCAAAAGGTAAAGGCCACACCCAAGGTGAAACCTGTGGTCACAAAGGCAGCTCCGGTCAAAGCGGTGGCCCCGAAAGTGGCCGCAGCGAAGCCTGCTCCGGTCAAACCCGCAGCGGCGAAACCGGTGCAGGCAAAGGCCGCTCCGGACATGCCGGCGCCAACCAAAATCACGCCTCCCAGCCCAGCTGCTGCGGCAAATCCAGCGCAGGCCAAGACGGCTGCAGGTGCTACGCGCGCGCCGTCAAAACCACCTGTAATGCCGACTGCCGCTGCGAAATCCGACACGTAAGACGGATCATCTGCTTGACACTTTCGGGTTGGCGCGCCAACGCTGCCCGTCATGATGGATCTTCGCCCGGTCGGATATGTGATTGGCTTGCTGGTCGCCATTCTAGGGGCGACCATGCTGCTGCCGATGCTTGCCGACCTGATCGAAGGGCGGGGTGAGTGGCATGTTTTCCTGGAAAGCGCGGTCCTCACCGTTCTGACCGGCAGCGTGCTTGCGATGAGCTGTGCAAACGGCGTTGGAGAGGGTCTGACCATCCGTCAGACCTTTTTACTGACCTCCGGCGTGTGGGTGGCGTTGCCGGTTTTCGGCGCCATCCCGTTTCTGTTTGGCGAGACCGAGCTGCGCTTTGTCGATGCCTATTTCGAGGCGATGTCGGGCCTGACAACCACCGGATCGACTGTAATATCTGGGCTTGATGATCTGCCTCAAGGCCTGCTTTTGTGGCGCGGTGTGCTGCAATGGCTGGGCGGCATTGGCATTATTGTTGTCGCCATGGTGTTCTTACCCGAACTGCGCGTGGGCGGGATGCAGATATTCCGCTCGGAGGGGTTTGAAACCATGGGGAAAATCCTTCCGCGTGCGCAGGAGATTGCAGGTCAGATTTCTCTGATCTACATAGTCCTCACGTTGGCCTGCATCATGGTTTACGCAGGCCTCGGGATGAGTTTCTTTGACGCTTTGGTGCACGCGCTGACCACGATATCCACCGGCGGATTTTCCAACTATGACGCGTCGTTCGGGACATTCTCGGGGCCTGCGGAATATGCCGCCGCCGTCTTTATGATCCTCGCGGCACTGCCTTTTGTACGCTACGTGCAATTTGCCAATGGCAATACCAGTTCGCTTTGGAAAGACAGCCAGATCAGGGCGTTTTTGACCACGATAGCGATCCTGGTGATCATCATGTCGATATTCCTGACATCGGTTTTTCCGCACCACTGGGAACAGGCCTTTCGCGAGTCGCTATTCAATATAACCTCGATCATTTCTGGCACAGGCTATGCCAGTGTCGACTACATGGGCTGGGGCAGTTTTCCGGTTATGCTGTTCTTCCTGATCGGCTTGATTGGGGGCTGCGCGGGATCTACGGCTTGCTCTATCAAGGTCTTTCGCTATCAGCTTTTGTTTGCTTCGATCAAAACCCAGATACGCCGTATCCGGTCGCCTCATGGTGTGTTCGTGCCACGTTATGACGGACGCGCCATAGGTCGAGATGTTTTGACCTCGGTCATGAGCTATTTCATGTTTTTTGCGCTGTCGATGGGCGTGCTGTCCTGGGCCCTGGCGCTGACCGGGTTGGATTTTATCACTTCGGTTTCCGGTGCTGCGACCGCGTTGGCCAACGTGGGGCCCGGGCTGGGCGATCAGATCGGACCTGCCGGAAACTTTGCCGGACTTAACGATAACGCGAAATGGATGCTGATCATAGGCATGCTTGTCGGGCGGCTGGAGTTGTTGGCCGTATACGCAATATTTACCGTTCAATTCTGGAGAGGCTGATGAAGCGACCGCTTGGTGCGCAGATATCGCACATGTTGAAAGATCGCGGCGTCGATGTGATCTTTGGCATTCCTGGCGTTCATAATCAGGAAATGTATCGCGGCATCGAAGAAGCCGGGATCATGCATGTTCTTGCCCGTCACGAGCAAGGCGCTGGCTTCATGGCCGATGGGTATGCGCGCGCCACGGGCAAGCCGGGGGTGGCGTATGTGATCACGGGACCTGGCTTGTGCAATATCATGACACCGATGGGGCAGGCTTATTCGGATTCGGTACCGATGCTGGTGTTGTCCTCGTGCCTTGACGATGTTCAGTCGCGGCGCGGGCAGTTGCACCAGATGAAAGATCAACGCGCAGCAGCGGAAACCGTCGCGGACTGGTCTTGTCAGGCACAGGATGCGCAGGCGGCCTACAGGTTGGTCGAACGGGCCTTCGAAGATTTCGAAATGTCGCGACCGCGCCCCAAGCATATCCAGATCCCGATTGCCCAACTTGTGAGCGAAGCTGAGCCCGCACCATTTCCCAACCAACCCGCTTTGCGCAATAAGGCGTCGCCGCCGGACGTGGCTCCGGTGTTGTCGTTACTCAATATCGCGCAGCGACCGTTGTTTATTTTGGGTGGTGGCTGCCGGTCGAACCTGTGGCGGCAGATTTTGACGGAGCTAGGTGCCGCCTGTTTCACGACCTATGCCGGGCGCGGGCTTGTCGGGGCCAACTATCCATTGGATTTCGGTTCCATGCTACCCCGTCCAGGTAGCGCCGAGGTCATCGCCTCAGCCGACCTTGTGGTCGTTGTGGGGGCAGAACTGGGTGATGTCGATTTGTGGCGTGATGAATTGGGCCATTCCGCCCAACTTGTCCGCGTTGATCTCGACCCTGAGGTCTTGTCGGACCACCATAGGGCGACCGTTAAGCTACAGGCCGATGGCGAGAGCTTTGCGTACGCGTTGTGGAACACGGTTGAACAAATCCAATCTGCAAGCGGATGGTCCGAAGACGAAGTGAGTGAGGCGCGCAAACGCTGGCGGGCGGAAATCGATGCCGAGCGCCCCGGTATTGTACCGGTCATAGACGCGCTGCGTGAGGCTATGCCGGTTGAGACCATGATCTATTCGGACATGACGCAGTTCGCCTATGTCGCAAAAGAGATCTGGAACATGCACTATCCTTATCACTGGCACCACCCGACAGGGTTTGGCACGCTGGGATATGCCGTGCCCGCAGGTATCGGCGGGGCAGTCGCACGACGTGGTAAGCCCACGGCAGTGATAGCCGGTGATCATGGGTTTCACTACACGATGCAAGAGCTTGGCGTGGCAGTGGAACTTGGCCTGTCATTGCCCATCATCCTTTGGGACAATGGCAAGTTGAAAGAAATCGAAGACAGTATGGTGCGCGGTCAGATTGCGCCCAAAGCCGTGATCGCGCGCAACCCGGATTTCTGCAAATTGGCCGAGGCGTTCGGTGCCCAGTCGGCAAAGCCGGAAAATCTGGAAGAGATGCAGGTCGCTGTTCGTGATGCCTTTAAGGCCGACGGGCCGACTCTGATCCGGATCACGCCGGATATTTTGTAAGCTGTGCGAAAAGGCGCTGCACTTTGGTACAGCGCCTTTGCATTGATGTCAGAAATCAGTCCCAGCAATGAACCAGAACTGTCATCCCGTTGGCGCGACGGCTCAGCTCGTTTGGCGAAATCTGGGCCGAAGACTGCGCGGAGACACCGGAAACACCTGCCTTTGTCAAAACGTCGGACAGGCGTTCGACATTTACCGCGAGGCTGACCGACCCGGGGAGCGTGCGACCATCAGCAGGGTTGGGCAGCAGCATGCCGACCACGTTGCCACTGTCATCAAAGACCGGCCCGCCTGCATCACCGGGTTGGGCGGCCAATGCCAGGCGTTTGACACCATCTTCGCCATTCAGGCCGCGAATGTCGGCAATCTCACCGAAGGTCAGGGTGGGGGCACCCAGCGCGCCTTCGTAGGAAAAGCCCGAAACGGCAATCTGGGACTGAATGCGCGGAACGTCTGCACGGAACTCGGCGACGCTGATCGGGGCCAGTGTCTGACGGGGGCGCAGGACGGCGACGCCAAGATCGGTATCCTGCCATGCGACCTGAACCTCTTGACCACCGTCCAGCGTCATGCGGGTGCAGCTTTCAGCAGCCTCTGCGACGGTCAGAACCGTGCCGCTGGCGTCGGCAAAAAAACCGGATCGCGACAGGCGCGGTTTGCGGATTTGCAGGCCTGAAACCAGATCAATACGTTGGTCCGCATCCGCCCCAGCGCCAGCATCCAGCACGGCGTCGGTGGGGGTAAAGCTGGCGCGCATAGCGGCCAGAACACGGGCGCGGCGGGCCTCGTCTCCATCCGGCCAGACCAGAGTGAACCCTTTGATCTTACCATCTTTCAGAGCGGCCTGAGTATACGATACAATCCCCTTGCCGCGCCCTTCGATGGTAAAACTGTTGCCCCGCAATGCACGTTCTCCGCCCAGCGGAATAATCTCAAGCGATTGCATCACTTGATACAGCGCGCGCAACGTGGCCGGAGTTCCATCCTGGCTGATCAACAGTGCTTTGGCGTCAACATCGGAGGTGGGTTTGAAATGGGCAAACGGGGCCTCATAGCGATCAAACGCGAGAACGCCCAGCGGCATATCCATTTCGATTCCGGCCTGTGGGTCAGAATACCGTTCCATCCCGACGCTGATCAGCGGGGCGTTATAGTTATCCATCAGGGTCTTACGCTGCAGCGTGGTCAGAACGCCCGTTGCCTCGAACCCATTGAACCGTTGCCAATCGCTCATCGAGCGACGGGTGCCTTGCCCAAACGCTCCGTCGATGGTCGAGTTGTAAAAACCAGCCGCTTGCAGAGCAGTTTGCAGGTTTTTGCGTTCCTGTGCTGTCAGAAGACGCTCGCCCTGCAGGGCTTGTGCGCGGGTTTCGTCTGCGTCTTGCGGGCTCAGACCAGCCAGTGACTGTTCCGGTTGTTGCTCTGGCTGGACAGGTGCATTGATCACGCCCCGATCAAGGATGTTGGCCCCAACCGGCCAGAACTGCTGCCCCAGAGCGCTGGAGAAGGCGATGAAGCTGTCCGATGGTATCTGGCGTTCGGCCTGGTAGACCCGCAGAACCTGCTCGGCATCATCGCGAAGATATGGTCCAACAACAATGGCATACCAGCCCGAGTTCAGGCGAAACCCGTTCACGTCGGGCAGCGTGTTTGCATAGGCCTGAGCGCGATCTTGCGCTTGGCGCAGCGAAGGCTGCGCCTCGATCTGAACCCAGACGCCAGCGTCCTGTTGGGCGAAAGCGGCGCGCAGGCCGAAAAGAAGAAAGAATGTAATAACTGTAAATACGCGTGTCATTGTCTGCCCGTTTTATGCAGTGTTTTCACTTTGCCGCAGATTACGCGGAATCGAGCCATGATTGCCATGCCCGGAATACGGGGAATTCTGGGTGTGGCTGCTCAGAGACAGAGGTAGCCGATTGGCCCGTTGACGCCCCTTGGTGGCTTGCATAGGAAGGGCCAAACCCATCGGAACCGGGCGCTTGGGGCGCCCAAGGGGAATGTCATGACCGAACCCAAAAGCGCACCACGTTCATTTCAGGAGATCATCCTGCGGCTTCAGTCCTATTGGGCCTCGAAAGGGTGTGCGATCCTGCAGCCTTACGACATGGAGGTCGGGGCAGGTACATTCCACCCGGCGACCACGCTGCGCTCATTGGGGTCGAAGGCTTGGGCCGCGGCCTATGTTCAGCCTTCACGCCGCCCAACTGATGGGCGATACGGCGAGAACCCGAACCGGTTGCAGCATTACTATCAATACCAGGTTCTGATCAAACCCAGCCCGCCGGACCTGCAAGAGCTTTATCTGGGTTCGCTCGAAGCCATCGGCATCGATATGGACTTGCACGACATCAGGTTCGTCGAGGATGACTGGGAAAGCCCGACCCTTGGAGCCTGGGGCCTGGGATGGGAGGTCTGGTGCGATGGCATGGAAGTCAGCCAATTCACCTATTTCCAGCAGGTTGGCGGCCATGATTGTGCACCGGTTTCGGGTGAGTTGACCTACGGCCTGGAGCGTCTGGCCATGTATGTGTTGGGCATCGATCATGTGATGGATATGCCGTTCAATGATCCCCAATCCCCCAGCCCGCTGACCTATGGCGATATCTTCAAGCAGACCGAAGAAGAATACGCCCGCTGGAATTTTGACGTAGCCAATACCGAGGTTCTGCTGCGCCATTTTGAAGAGGCCGAAGTTGAATGCGCGAATATTCTGGCACAGGAACATGACGATCCAAAGACCGGCAAGCGTATCATCATGGCGCACCCGGCCTACGATCAGTGCATCAAGGCAAGCCATATCTTCAACTTGCTGGACGCGCGCGGGGTGATCTCGGTTACCGAACGGCAAGCCTATATCGGCCGTGTCCGGGCACTGGCCAAACAATGCGCCGATGCGTTCGTTTTGACCGAGGCCGCCGGGCTCAAAGCTTGATGCGGCGCTCAGGCCAATCCCGGCAACAGCGCCTTGAGACCGTCTGCAATCATGCTGATGGCAATGGCTGCCAGGATCATACCCATGAAGCGGCTCATGATCACGCGGGCATTGGCCGACAGACGTTTGGCCAGCGCCGAAGCGTTCCAGAATGTGACCAAAAGCAAGGCTACGACGAAGAGGAAAACTGCTGCATAGCCAATGGCTTCTGCGGGGGTTTTGATGTGATGCGCGTACAGGATCAACGTTGTAATCGTTCCGGGGCCAACCAGAATGGGAAAGGCCAGAGGGTAAAACGCCACCGTCTCGGGTGCCGGGTAAGATTTCTTTTCCCCGTCGGTGCCGTGGTGCGAACTGCTTTCGTTACCGTTCAGCATATTCAGGCCAATCATCAAAACGACCAATCCACCGGCGACGCGCAGGTCATCGACGCTGATACCGAACAACCCAAGTGCCTGACTGCCAATCGCGGCGAAGGCGCCTCCCAATATCAGGCAATAGAGCGCGGTTTTGATCGCGACCTTGCGCTGATCCGCGGTGGGCAGGTCTTGCGTAACGCTCAGAAACACCGGCAGGTTGGTAATCGGGTTCATGATCGCGAACAGCGCGCCGAAGAATCCGACGGCAAGGGTGGTATCCATGCTTGTAGCCTTGTTTCTGCCTGTTTCGGTCGGGAACCTGTCCTATTTTTTGTTAACTTAAAAGAGGCAGCATAGACAATGACCGGGAAACTGCTTGCCCTGATCCTTTTGTTTTCAGCCTTGTTGGCGGGCGTCGGGATGTATTACCTGCAGGTCTATGGCTTTTACTATGAGGTCGAGCCGCAACCGGGTCATGATGTGGCCTTGCTGGCCCAAGGGTCTGATACGCCCGAGCCGATTGAATACACAGCATTTCAGGCGATTGATGCCGATAGCTCTCCGATCCGCTACAGGGCGTGTTTTGAGACTGATCTGGTACCCGATCAAATGGTGGAATTTCTGCCAGTAGAAAATCCGGAACCGCTGAACGCACCTGGATGGTTTGATTGCTACGATGCGGTTGGTTTGGCCGATGCGTTGGAAGCGGGGCAGGCGAAGGCGTTCATGGGTACCAAGAACATACACTATGGCGTCGACCGTATCGTGGCAGTGACACAAGATGGCAAAGGTTATGTCTGGCACGCGCTGAACAATTGCGGCGAGAAAGCCTATGACGGAACCGTGGTGGGTGAGACATGCCCACCCAAACCCGAGAACTGATGCAGATGGGGCATGTCGTCGACATACCAGACTTTCTGACCGCGACGCTGGGCTTTGCTGTCTATCTGCTGGGAGCCGAGATCAATGCTCGTGTCGCCCCCTTGCGCAGCTTCAACATTCCTGAGCCGGTGACCGGAGGTCTTCTGGCCTCTCTGGTGGTGTTGGCGCTGTATCGGCTCTTCGGCGTTGAACTGTCCTTTGGTCTGACTGCACGGGACTTCCTGCTGGTGTTGTTCTTTGCGGGCATTGGGCTGAACGCCCGTCTTTCCGATTTGATTTCAGGCGGCAAACCCTTGCTGTTGCTTCTGATTCTGACGCTTGTCACCATCGTCGCGCAGAACGTGATCGGCACCGCCGGGGCGGCTTTGTTCGGCTATCCGGCACAAGCGGGGGTTCTGTTCGGCTCTGCTGCGTTGATCGGGGGGCATGGGACCGCGATCGCTTGGGCACCTGAGGTTGCGCAGGCCACCGGGCTTGATGGCGCGGTCGAATTGGGCGTCGCCGTGGCCACGTTGGGCCTTGTATTGGCTGCTTTGGTCGGGGGACCGATCGCGCGGCTGCTGATCGAGGGGCGAAAGCTTAGCCCCGCGCGACCCGAAGAAGAACACACGGTGGGTTTGCCCAGCGAGGCCGACCAGAAATCCGAAATAGATCATCAAACGATCATGCGGGTTCTGCTGTACCTCAATCTCGCGATCATATCGGGGGCGATCCTGAGTGAAGCCATCAGCGCCGCAGGGCTGAAGCTGCCGCTGTTCGTACCCTGCCTGATTATGGGCATTGTGATTGCCAACATTCGAGCCACGTTCGCCCCGAATGCAAAACCTGTATCGCGCACGCCGTCGCTGGCCCTGATATCGGAGTTTGCGCTCGGCGCGTTCCTGGCGATGTCATTGATGAGCTTGCAGCTCTGGACCATTGCCGAACTGGGCCTTGCGATTGCGGTGATCATGACCGCTCAGACGCTTTTTGCTGTGGTGTTCGTGATCTGGGTCCTGTTCCCGATGATGGGATCAAATTATCGCGCTGCGGTGCTGGCGGCGGGTTTTGGCGGTTTCGCCTTGGGCGCAACCCCCACCGCGATTGCAAATATGACTGCAGTGACCAAGCGATATGGCCCGTCGCCTATTGCCTTTATTGTACTGCCCCTTGTATCCGCCTTCTTTGTGGATATCGCCAATGCCATCGTCATTCAGATGATTGTGAGTTTCTAAGGACCGACTATGCCCGACCTGCTGATCGAACTGTTCTCCGAAGAGATCCCCGCGCGGATGCAAGCCCGTGCCGGTGAAGACCTGAAAAAGCGGATCACGGATGGCTTGGTCGAGGGCGGTCTGACCTATGCCTCTGCCGCTGCGCTGACCACGCCGCGCCGCCTGACGCTGGCGATTGAGGGGCTGCTGGCGGAAAGCCCCACCATCCGGGAAGAGCGAAAAGGCCCCAAGGTCGGCGCGCCCGACAAAGCCATCGAAGGGTTCCTGCGCGGCGCAGGTCTGACCCGCGACCAATTGGAAGAGCGTGAAACGCCGAAGGGCGCGGTCTATTTTGCGACCATCGAGAAGGCGGGTCGCCCGGCGGCCGAGATTGTGGCCGAAGTGCTGGAAGCGACGATCCGCAATTTCCCCTGGCCCAAATCGATGCGCTGGGGGGCTGGGTCAATGCGCTGGGTGCGTCCGCTGCACTCGATCCTGTGCATCCTGACGGATGAGGCTGGCACGCAGGTCGTTCCGCTTGAGGTCGAAGGGATCACATCAGGCGACACGACTGAGGGTCATCGCTTCATGGCCCCAAACCGGTTCTCTGTTTCGTCCTTCGAGGATTACGCCGCCAAGCTGAAACGCGCCTTTGTGGTGCTGTCACCCGAGGAACGGGCCGAGCATATCTGGAATGACGCCCAGAACATGGCCTTTGCGGCAGGCTTGGAGTTGGTCGACGATAAGGGCCTGCTGGCCGAGGTTGCGGGGCTGGTGGAATGGCCCGTGGTGCTGATGGGGCAGATTGACGAGGAATTCCTCGAACTGCCGCCCGAGGTGTTGCAAACCTCGATGAAAGAGCATCAAAAGTTCTTTTCTGTGAAGAACCCTAAAACCGGCCGGATTGAACGATTTATCACCGTTGCCAACCGTGAGACCGCCGACAATGGCGCGACCATTCTGGCGGGGAACCAGAAGGTGCTTTCAGCTCGTCTGGCGGATGCGAAATTCTTTTGGGAGAATGACCTGCGCGTTGCCAAGTCGGATATGACCCAATGGACCCGCGCGCTGGAGAATGTGACCTTCTACAACAAGCTAGGCACACAGGCAGACCGGATCGACCGCATTGCAGCACTTGCCCGTGAACTGGCCCCGGTGGTCGGAGCAGATGCGGATCAGGCCGAGAATGCGGCGCGTCTGGCCAAGGCTGATCTGAACTCGGAAATGGTCTATGAATTCCCCGAACTTCAGGGGCTTATGGGCCGCTATTACATCGAGGCCGCAGGCGAAGACGCCGCCGTCGCCGCTGTGGCGCAGGAGCATTACTCTCCATTGGGACCGTCGGATGACGTGCCCACCGCGCCGCTGTCGGTGACCGTGGCGCTGGCCGATAAGCTAGACACGCTGACCGGGTTCTGGGCGATTGATGAGAAGCCGACTGGGTCGAAAGACCCGTTTGCGCTGCGTCGTGCGGCGTTGGGGGTTATTCGGTTGGTGCTGGAGAATGAACTGCCGCTGAAAATGTCGCATGCTTTCGTTGGACCGCTAGTGAATCACGTCGTGAGTTTGTCATTCGCATCAAATGAGTATCTGAAGATTGTAGGTAGTCTGCCT
This sequence comes from uncultured Ruegeria sp., assembly GCF_947500045.1. Lineage (GTDB taxonomy): Bacteria > Pseudomonadota > Alphaproteobacteria > Rhodobacterales > Rhodobacteraceae > Ruegeria. Next base: position 54,732 of record NZ_CANMQQ010000005.1, read on the forward strand.
GAAACAAGTAATAGCGGCGTCAAACAAGCTGTCTTGGATGCGAGAATTGCGGCAATTAAACATGGATTATCGGAAATCGATTTTCAGAAAGATCAACATCTATACCAGAAGCGAGTATTGAGTCTTCTTGACGATCTCCTTTCTTTCTTCCACGACCGCCTCAAGGTCTTCCTCCGCGACGAGGGCATCCGCCATGACATCATCGATGCTTGCATCGCGATGGAGGGAAATGACGACCTCAACCTGCTGGTTAAACGCGCCCGCGCTCTAAACGCGGTTATTGCAACTGAGGACGGGGAAAACCTCGTGCAAGGGTTCAAGCGGGCCAACAACATTCTGTCTCAGGCGGAAGAGAAGGATGGGGTGGAATACTCCTATGGTGCCGATGTGAAGTTTGCCGAGACGGACAGCGAAAAGGCTCTGTTTGCGGCGCTCGATGCGGCTGAGGCCAAGATCAATCCGGCGCTGAAGGCCGAGGATTTCCCAACAGCAATGGCCGCCATGGCTGCGCTGCGCGGGCCGGTTGATGCGTTCTTTGAGGATGTGCAAGTCAATACCGACAATGACATTCTGCGCCGCAATCGCCTGAATCTGCTGAGCCAGATCCGCAAGGTCTGCTCGAGCGTTGCCGATCTGTCCCGGATCGAGGGATAACGCCCTTGCGCCAAGGGCGCAGGGGCTTATGCTGCGGTGAAATCAAAAGGTGCCGCAGTGCAGAATAATCCGCATACCACGCTTATCACTTCGCAAGGACCCATCGCCGCCAACACCCATGGTGGGCGTGCGAAATGCCTGCAACGGCTGGTCCGGCTGGACATGCCCGTGCCGCGTACGGTTGCGCTGTCCTTTGACGCGGTGCAGCGAATAGCGGAAGGGCAGGTGCCGGACATCGCGGCCATTCTGGAACAGTTCGATGCCGAGGCGCTGTTATGTGTGCGACCCAGCTCGGAAGATCCCGATTGGGGCGGGCCGGGGGCAGTGCTGAATATCGGTATGAACGATGCCCGCTATCTGGACCTGTCGGCAGACATGGGTGCGGATGCGGCGGCGGCACTTTACCTGCGGTTTGTTCAAAGCCATGCGCTGCATGTGGCACGTCTGGACCCGGATGTGTTCGATGATATCGAGGCCGACGGGCGCGAAGGGCTGAGCTTGTCCTTGCGCGCCTATGAAGATGAAACCGACGAAGCGTTCCCTCAGGATCGGGGTGAGCAGCTGATCGGCGTGCTGCGGTCGATGGCGCGGGCATGGGACGGGACCTCGGCCCGGTTGTTGCGTCAGGCTAAGGGCGCACCTGCAGATGCAGGGCTTGGGCTGGTCATTCAAGAGATGATCCCAGGCGTCGGGCAGGGCGAGTGCGGCTCGGGCGTGTTGCAACTTATTGATCCGGCAACGGGTATGCCCCAGATCACGGGCCGGTACCTGAGCCAGAGTCAGGGGCGCGATGCACTGGGTGAAGGTGTTGCCGCGTTGTATCTGGAAAAAGACGAGCGCGGAGCGTCGTTGGAGGATGTGGCACCGGAAGCGTTCGCGGACCTCAAGGCCAACGCCGCGCTGATGCGTGAGAAACTGCGCGAAGAAATGCAGGTCGAGTTCGTGGTGCAAAATGGACAAGTGCATATTCTCGACGGTGTGCGGGTCCCGCGCGGGTCGCGGGCGGGCATGCGGATCGCGGTGCGGCTGGCCGAAGACGGGATCATCCCGCCACAGGAAGCTGTGATGCGGATTGATCCGCATTCGCTGAATGAACTTCTGCACCGTCAGGTTCACCCCGAGGCTGAACGTGATGTGTTGACCACGGCCATTGCCGCCAGTCCCGGCGCTGCTACGGGGCGGATCGTCTTTACAGCGACCGAAGCGCAGGCCAGCGCCGCACGTGGTGAGCCTTGTATTCTTGTGCGCCGCGAGACTTCACCCGAAGATGTGCGCGGGATGCACGCCGCCGTGGCGGTGCTAACCGAAAAAGGCGGGATCACAAGCCACGCGGCAGTGATTGGCCGGGGTCTGGGTCTGCCTTGTATCGTCGGCGCGTCCGAGATGCGGTTTCAGACCAAGAAAAAGCTGCTGAATGCACCTGACGGGCGGATTTTCAAGACAGGCGATATCATGACCATTGATGGCACGTCCGGGCAGGTTCTGGCCGGACAGCCCGAGATGCTTGAAGCCGCGTTGGATGACTGTTTTCAAACCCTTATGGGGTGGGCCGATGCTGAGCGGGACATCGCCATCAGGGCCAATGCCGATACGCCTGCCGATGCACAGACGGCGCGGAACTTTCAAGCGCAGGGTATTGGTCTGTGCCGGACTGAGCACATGTTCTTTGATCCAGGTCGCCTGACCGTGATGCGCGAGATGATCTTTGCGCAGACGCCATCGGGTCGGGCCGCTGTTCTGGAGCGCCTACTGCCGATGCAGCGGCAGGATTTCGTGCAATTGTTTCGGATCATGGAGGGGCAGCCGGTCTGTATCCGCCTGTTCGATCCACCGCTACATGAATTTCTGCCCACAACCCGCACCGGACAGCGAGAACTGGCCGAGGCGCTGGACCTGCCGGTTTCGGACGTCGAACGCCGGGTCGAGGCAATGAGCGAGTACAACCCAATGCTGGGTTTGCGCGGGGTGCGTCTGGGCGTAACCGTTCCGGAAATCTACGACATGCAGGCGCGCGCCATTTTTGAAGCAACGCTTGAGGCCAGCAAGGAAGGCGCGCCGGTTGTGCCCGAGGTGATGATCCCGCTGGTGTCCACCAAACGCGAGGTTGAGCTGGTCAAAGCCCGCATCGATACTGTCGCGGCCGAGGTCGCCTCGGAACAGGGGCAGGAGTTCGATTATCGATTGGGCGTGATGGTTGAGACCCCACGGGCATGTCTGCGCGCAAATGAGATCGCGCCGCATTCTGCTTTCCTCAGCTTCGGAACCAACGACCTGACCCAGATGACTTATGGGCTGTCTCGTGACGATGCGGGCCGGTTCATGTCGGCATATGTACGACTGGGCGTTTTCAACGAAGATCCGTTTCACGTCCTTGACAGCGATGGAGTGGGCGAGCTCTTGAAACTTGGTGCTGAACGTGGGCGCGAAGCACAGCCAGATGTCACACTTTCTGTTTGTGGGGAACACGGTGGCAATCCCGAATCAATCGCCATTTGCCGGGAGCTTGGATTCGATTACGTATCGTGTTCGCCCTTCCGGGTGCCGGTTGCTCGGCTGTCTGCCGCTCAACTGGCGATTTCCTCCAAACTTGGGGGTTGACTAACTGTCCACTCCCTAGAAATAGTGGCTAAAGAATTGCGTCGCTGTCGATGAAAATCGACTGCGTGAGCGATTTTTTACTTGCATTTTTCAGAAAGCTGGACGTTTGCCTCCAAGTGAGGTATCAGCCTCGTCGCGCCCGCCGGGGGAGGGTTTGGCGCGTAAGTGCCTGTACGAGGTTATCTGATGAGACGCTACATATTGGCTGTTGCCGTGGGGGCCACAGCCTTGCTGCCGAATTTGTCCTTTGCCGAAAGGCAGGACGAAGACAATTCTGTTGAGCTGGTTGCCAGAAATGAGCTACCGGCGCAGAATTTCCGTGACTATTTGAAGTTGTTCAAGCCTCGGAAGTCGCTGGAAAAGACAGAGATTTCATATACCAAAACCTGGCTGGACCAACAGCCAAAGGCAACCGGAGATGATCATTTTCGGTGTCTTGCCGAAGCACTGTATTTCGAAGCGCGCGGCGAAAGCGTGCGCGGCCAGTTCGCCGTTGCCGAAGTGATCATGAACCGTGTTGAAAGCGGTCGCTTTCCGGACTCGCTCTGTGGTGTAATCAATCAAGGGACAGGCAAGAAATATCAGTGCCAGTTCACCTATACCTGCGATGGCCAAAAAGAGGTGATCAACGAAAAGCGCGCTTACGAACGTGTCGCTAAGGTCGCGCGTGCGGCGCTTGATGGTGTTGCTGAAGAGATGACTGCGGGTGCCACGCATTATCATACCAAGGCGGTCCGTCCGTCCTGGTCTCGTGTCTATAAAGAAACTGCGCGGATCGGCGTGCATATCTTTTACCAGCACAACTATCGCACCGCCAGCAACTGATCGTTGAAATGGCATCTTTGGCGTGTATTTGGCCGCTCGGACGTTGCTAAAGCGCCGGGTGTTGCCGATCCCCGTTATGCCGCATTCAATAGCTGGAAAGGCCTATGCTGCGGTGCTATACGCCAGCAAATCGCCTAAATTGGGCTGATCAGCCCACCCAGCCCGAAAAGGTCTGTCGCATGAGCTCTGAAATCCGCCTCGCCTTTGCGCACCCATCTGAACGGTCCGAGGCCACCGCATCTCTTGGTCCGTTGGATCGTATCTCTTTGAGGGATCATATCGTTGAGGTCGAGATCGGTGCGTTTCAGGCCGAACGCGGTACGACGCAGCGGATTTGCTTCAACATCGTGGTCGAGGTACGTCCGCTGAGCGATCCCATTGACGATGATGTTGATCGCATTCTGTCCTACGATCGGGTGACCGAAGCGATCGCGTTCGAGCTGGCGGCAGAACGTCTGAACCTGCTAGAGACACTGGCCGACCGCGTGGCTGAAAGAATTTTACTTGAGCCTCAGGCTGTAAGGGCCTTTGTTCGCATTGAAAAATTGGATCGTGGTCCCGGTGCCCTTGGGGTTGAGATCGTGCGTGGTAAGGATGCGGTACACCATGATGTGACCGAAGAAGAACGGCCGCATCCACGGCTGGTTTTCCTGTCGAACAGCGCGATTGATTCCGACAATCTGACCGGCTGGATCGATCAGCTTGAAAACCGCCAGCGCCCTCTGATCCTGTGCGTGGGAGCTTCGGATCTGAATGTTCCGCAGACGGGTCACGCAATGACGCAGCGCCGGATCAATCTGCTGGCCATTGAACAGAACGCTTGGGTTTTGGCCGCGCGCGATCATCGCTGTGTGGTGGTATCAACCCGGACCGAGCTGGATTGGGCGATGAAAAACGGCCAGATTTGCGTCTGGGCCCCTTCCAAAATCGTGCTGGATGCCGTGGACGGCCCATCTGCCGCGCCATCAGATGCGGTGGCGCTTGCAGCCTGGTTTGCTGCAACCTTTGAAGCCAGCGAGATGCTGGTGATTGGCGGAGCCCTGCCAGAATCCCCCAAAACACCATTGCGCGCGGTTCCGGTGGAGCAGGCGCAACTGTGACCGCCTATTACCGCCCACTGGTACAGCATGGGGATGTTCGCCCGATAGAATCGATGACTTTGGCTGGCCAGAACCTTTGGTTTTCGCAGGCCGAACTGATCGAACGCGGGCAAAACCCGCAGATCGTGGATGCCGCTGACATCCCGAGTGAACAATTGGATCGTCTGACCCGTCCACGCGCAGCAATAGCTGGGATAGATATGGCGCAACCTCAGATCATGGGCATTCTGAATGCAACGCCGGACAGTTTCTCGGATGGCGGGCTGCACAACTCGGTTGAGGCTGCTCGGACCGCTGCCGTGAACATGGTGGCGCATGGCGCAAGCATTCTGGACATCGGCGGTGAATCCACACGCCCCGGCGCGGACTTCGTGCCCGAAGACGAAGAGATTGCCCGCACGCGCCCGCTGATTCAGGCGATACGGGCCGAAACAGATGCGCTGATCTCGATAGACACCCGTAAAGTCGGCGTCGCCAAAGCGGCGCACGCGGCGGGTGCGGGGTTGATCAACGATGTTTCAGGCTTCACTTTTGATCCTCAGCTTGCGCCATTTTGCGCGCAGATCGGAACTCCGGTCTGTGTGATGCATATGCAGGGTGATCCGGCCACGATGCAGGATGATCCGCAATACGACGACGTTTTGTTGGACGTATACGATTTTCTCGAGGGACAGATCGCGCATCTTGAGGGGCTTGGTCTGAGCCGTGATTTGATTGTTGTCGACCCGGGCATCGGGTTTGGCAAGAACACGGATCATAACCTGACGCTTCTGCGCAATCTCAGCCTGTTTCACGGGTTGGGCTGCCCGATCCTGCTGGGCGTTTCGCGCAAAGGAATCATCGGTCAGGTCGGCAAAGAGCCGCGCAAAGATGCGCGGGCACCGGGGTCAATCGCGGTTGCACTGGCGGGATTGTCACAGGGCGTGCAAATTGTGCGGGTCCATGACGTGGCCGAAACGGCTCAGGCCTTGCGTCTATGGGCTGCCGTCCGATAATCCGGGCACAAGGAATTTACTGGAGAACGACTTATGCGCAAGCTGTTTGGAACCGACGGGGTGCGGGGCACCGCCAACACGCACCCGATGACGGCGGAAATGGCATTGCGCATCGGAGCCTCCGTGGGTCGATATTTCCGCAGGGATGCTTCGGGCGTTCACCGGGTGGTCATTGGCAAGGATACGCGGCTGTCGGGCTATATGCTGGAAAATGCACTGACGGCGGGTCTGACCTCGACCGGCATGAATGTACTGCTGCTGGGGCCGGTGCCTACGCCTGCGGTCGGGCTGATGACGCGGTCGATGCGGGCAGATCTGGGAGTAATGATCTCGGCCAGCCATAATCCGGCGATCGATAACGGGATCAAGTTCTTTGGGCCAGATGGGTTCAAACTGTCAGATCAGGCAGAGATCGATATTGAAGCGCTGATCGAAGAGGGCGTGAGCCCCGCACAAGCGCAGAACATTGGCCGCGCACGCCGGGTGGATGATGCACGGTTTCGCTATGGCGAGCGGGTAAAATCTTCGTTGCCACGTAATCTGCGGCTGGATGGGCTGAAGGTGGTCATCGACTGCGCCAATGGTGCAGCGCACCGCACCGCGCCCGAGGTTCTTTGGGAACTGGGCGCAGATGTGATCCCGGTTGGCACCGCACCTGACGGCAAAAATATCAACCTTGGTTGCGGTTCGACGCAGCCGCGTGTCGCGGCGGAAACTGTGGTGTCGCACGGTGCAGATGTCGGCATCTGTCTGGATGGTGATGCAGACCGGGTGGTTGTGATCGACGAAACAGGTGCCGTTGCCGATGGGGATCAGTTGATGGCCCTTTTGGCTTCTTCGTGGTCCAGGGCGGACCAGCTCAAAGGTGGCGCGCTGGTGGCGACTGTTATGTCGAACCTTGGGCTGGAACGGCATTTGGCTGGGCAGGGGCTGCGGCTGGAACGGACCGCGGTTGGTGATCGTTATGTGGTTGAACGGATGCGCGAGGGCGGTTTTAACCTTGGTGGCGAACAGTCGGGCCATATCGTGATGAGCGACTATGCGACAACTGGCGACGGGTTGATGGCCGGGTTGCATTTTCTGGCCGAAATGGTCCAGTCCGGGAAGAAGGCCTCGGAATTGTCACGGCAATTCGAAACGGTGCCGCAATTGCTGAAGAATGTGCGTTTTGCCGCCGGGCAAACACCACTTGAGGCGGCTGCAGTCAAAAGTGCCATTTCCCAGGCCGAAGCGCAGTTGAACGGGCAGGGGCGTTTGTTGATCCGCAAATCGGGGACCGAGCCACTGATCCGTGTCATGGCCGAGTGCGAGGATGCCGATCTGCTGAACCAAGTGGTCGACGGGATCGTTGCCGAGGTTGAAGCGGTCGCCGGTTAACGCCTTAAAAGCATTTTCTGCAAGGTGAACCACTGGCTGATAGCCAGCCCGGTCAGAATCATGGCTAGCGCGATGTAAAATCGCAGCGGCAGGGCCTCGGACAGTACCAATGCCCCGAAGACCATCGACCAGATGGGCACCTGGTAGTTTACCAGTGTCAGAAAAACCGACCCGGCGCTGCGGGTGATGGAAACGCGTAGCAGGTTGGCGAAGGCTGTGGGCACAAGGCCCAAAACGATCAATGCCACGCTGGGCCGGGTGCCCTGCCAGGATGGCAGACCCTCGGTCAGCAGCATGATGGGAATCAACAGTATGGCACCAACCAGCAACATCAGAGCGGCCAGTACCATCGGGTCAATCGGTGGGCACCGACGGGTCAGGATTGACGAGCAGGCATAGCACAGTGCCGCCGTTACGCAGGCCAGTTGCGCCAGTGGTTGGGTACCTTGACCTAGCTGCGCCAATCCGGGCCCAATCAACACAAGCGCACCAGAGAAGCCAAGGCAGACGCCGATCAAGCGCCGCAGGTTCATTGGTTCGTCCGAGAAGAAATGCGCCAGTGGCAACACCATCAGCGGAATCGCGGCCATAGACAGGCCTGCAAAGGCTGATGGGACATATTGTTGGCCCCAGCTGAGCAGCATGAAGGGCACCGCTGTCGACAGAATGCCGATCGAGAAAATTGAACTGATCAGAGGTGGGGTCAACGCAGGGATGCGCCGCCCGGTGAGGCGCATCAATATCAGGAGCATTACGGCCCCTAATGTTGTTCGCGAAGTGGCAACTGTGACCGGCCCATATCCTTCAAGCGCCATGGCCACCACCATGAACGTACCACCCCATATGAGGCCGAGCGTAAATACTCCGCTCCAATCTTGTTTCGTCGGTTGTTGAACCATTCCATCCCCTTATCGTGCGAATTTAAGGGTGTCACGCGTTGATCTTGACTTTAAGTTAGCTGTGACTTACCGTAGGTCATGACTTACGAAAATATGTTCTCAGCACTTGGCGATTCTACCCGCCGTCAGGTCTTTGAAGCCGTCGCCGATCGCCCTCGGGCCGTTGGTGATCTGGCTGCGGATTTGCCTGTGAGCCGCCCAGCGGTCTCGCAACATCTGAAGGTGCTGTCTGATGCTGGACTGGTGGTTTGCCGGGCCGAAGGTACGCGGCGGATCTATGCGGCACGGCCCGAAGGGCTGGCGGAGTTGCGCACCTGGCTTGAGCGGTACTGGTCGGACGCATTGGAGAGCTTCGCCGCCGAGGTTAACAAGGGACGAGACGCATGATTGATCCAATCATCAAGACAATTGTCGTGAACGCGGTGCCAGAGCGCGCTTTTGATATTTTCGTAAACCGGATCGCCAAATGGTGGCCTTTGGACGGGCACGCCGTGTCTGCTGCACAAGGTCAGCCTGCGCTGGCGGTTACGATCGAACCACGCGTTGGCGGTGCGGTGTATGAGACCATGTTCGACGGCACGCGTGTAGACTGGGGCAAGGTGTTGGTCTTTGAAGAGGGTACCCGGCTGGCCTTTAGCTGGCACCCCGGCACAAACAAAGACCGACCAACGCATGTCGAAGTCTGGTTTGAGACCCATGGAGACGGACAAACCAAAGTGACATTGACACATTCCGGCTGGGAGGTTTGGGCAACGGAGGCAACAGGTAAGCGCACCGGCTACGATAGCGGCTGGGATCATGTATTGGGCGAATGCTACGCAAATGCCGTTGCGAAATGAAAAGGGCGGCCACTGTGGCCGCCCTTTCGCTGACAGATGTCAGGCTTAGTTCTTTTCTTTATCGACCATTTTACCGGCCGAGATCCAGGGCATCATGGCGCGCAGTTTCGCACCGGTTTCCTCGATCATGTGTTCATCGTTGGCACGACGTGACGCTTTGATGGTCGGCTGGCCAACAGCATTTTCCAGCATGAAGTCGCGGACGAATTTACCCTGCTGGATGTCGTCCAGAACGGCCTTCATGCGCGCTTTGGTCTCTTCGTATTTCAGGATGCGAGGGCCGGTGACGTACTGGCCGTACTCGGCAGTGTTCGAGATCGAGTAATCCATGTTGGCGATGCCGCCTTCATAGATCAGGTCAACGATCAGCTTCACTTCGTGCAGACATTCGAAATAGGCCATCTCGGGCGCATAGCCTGCTTCGACCAGAGTTTCAAAGCCGCAGCGGATCAGTTCGACCAGACCGCCGCACAGAACGGCCTGTTCGCCGAACAGGTCGGTTTCGCATTCTTCACGGAAGTTGGTTTCGATGATGCCTGAACGGCCGCCACCGATGGCCGAGCAATAGGACAGGCCGATTTCCAGCGCCTTGCCGGTTGCGTCGTTGTCCACTGCCACCAAGCAGGGCACGCCGCCGCCTTTGGTGTATTCACCGCGCACTGTGTGGCCGGGGCCTTTGGGGGCCATCATGATGACGTCAACGCCTTCTTTCGGCTCGATCAGGCCGAAATGCACGTTCAGACCATGGGCGAACGCGATTGCCGCACCCGGCTTAATGTTGTCATGCACGTATTTCTTGTAGGTCTCGGCCTGCAGTTCGTCGGGCATGGTGAACATGATGACGTCGCACCAGGCTGCGGCCTCGGCAATACCCATCACCTGCAGGCCTTCACCTTCGGCTTTTTTGGCCGATGCGGATCCTTCGCGCAGGGCGACGACAAGGTTTTTCGCACCCGAGTCGCGCAGGTTCAGCGCATGTGCGTGGCCTTGGCTGCCATAGCCCAGAATTGCCACTTTCTTGTCTTTAATCAGGTTGATGTCGCAATCGCGATCGTAATAGACGCGCATTTCGCTGGTCCTTTCAGTTTCGATTGCAGTGCTTTTATCCTGAGACTTTGGTATTGGCGATAGCGCAGGGATTGAGTATTCAAGAAAAAGATGAAGAATAATTCTCTGGTTTGGGAAATACTGAAATAATCATGCTTGATGACGTTGACCGGCGTATCCTGCGCCATTTCCAATCCGAGCCCAGCCTGACAACGGCGGAACTGGCCGAACGCTGCCGCATCAGCCCGGGCGTGTGTTGGCGGCGGATTGAGAAGATGCAAGCGGCGGGCATTATCGAAGGGCAGGAGGCCGTGATCGACTGGGCTGCGCTTGGCTATGCGGTCGAGGTGTCGCTGCGTGTGACGTTGGATAAAACACAGGCCCGCGCTTTTGATGACTTTACCGCTGCCGCCCGCGAGGTGGCAGAAGTCATCGAGATTCAGACCTTTTTGGGCCGCGTGGATGTGCGGCTGTCTGTGCTGGCGCGCGACATGGGGCATTATCAGCAAGTCTATCGGGATCGCATCCTCACCCTGCCTCATATCGCGGATATCGAGGCGCTGATGCATATTGCGCGGGTCAAACGGGACGAGGCATTGCCGGTATGATCGAGCTGGATGAAATTGACCGAAACTTACTGCGGGCTCTGGCGCAGGACGCGACCCAAAGTGCCGGGGCGCTGGGTCGCAAGTTTGGATTGTCTCAACCCGCCACATGGCGTCGCATCAGACGGCTGGAAGATGCAGGTGTGATCAAGGGGCGTCGGTTACGGCTGAATGCTGAGGCCTTGGGTTTTGGCGTGACCGTGTTTCTGGGTGTGAAACTGGCGCGCAAAGGGCAGGTCAGCCTTGAGGATTTCGAACGTGCCGTCAGCGCTATCCCCGAGGTTCAGACGGTCGAACACGTATTGGGCCTCTATGACTATCGCCTGAGGGTCGTGGCGCGTGATCTCGCTGATTTTGAGCGTGTTCTCCGGCGGCGCGTAATGACCTTGCCTGGGGCCGGAGAGGTCGAGGCCAATGTACTGCTTAGCGAGGAGCGCCTGCCGGGTCCGATCGGTTAATATTTGGAACGGATGCGGAAGCCGGGATGATGCGTCATGCGGGCGAATGTCATCGGATGCCCGTCTTTCCACGTCGTCCGCTCTAGCTGGATCATCGAGGTGCCGGTGGTCGTACCCATGAAGTCGGCCAGACGATTGTCAGCCGAGATTGCACAAAAGGCGATCTCGGCCTCGGTAAAAGGCGAGGCATTCAGTAGCCATTCATGCGGGCCACTTTTGTTCAGATCCGCGTGCTCAACCTCGGGTACGGCTTCGATGTTGATCCAGCGTTCTTCCAGCTGAAAGGGGCGGTTGTCGGCGTAGTGCATGCAGATCACGTGCAAAACGCGCGCGTCCGGTTCGACATTCAACTGCGAGGTCAGCCAGCCGGGGCTGTACACCACGTTCCGTTCCACCAGCGCATAGCGATAGGCAGAGTTCTGATTTTCGACAGCTTGCCGTGCAAGCGAAATCTCGATCTTGGCCTGCTTGCGTGGTTCTTTTTTGACCCGCGTTCCGCTTTTTCGCTTGCGTTCAACGAAGCCCTGTTCGGCCAGTTCCCGCAGCGCCCGGTTCACCGTGGCGCGCGCGCAGTTGAACTCTTCCGCCAGTTGGGTTTCGGTGGGTAGAAGTGAGCCCTGAGGCCAGGTTCGGCATTCAATACGCCGTTTAACTTCGTCCCGGACGACCTGAAAACTAATCCGCTTTTGCGCAGTCACGAGTTGAAAAGTCCATTCTTGTTCAAAGTGAGTGTATCTGGTCAGAAACACGTCAGAGTGTAAAGAGAGGCTGACACTAGTTGGCGTCATTTCCGCTAATTGTTGCATGTAAAATCTCGAAGTGAAACTTAAGGTTGAAGATGACTTTAGGTCAACTCAGCCCAGCGCTTTGATCCTTTACCCAAGGGACGGGAAAGGGCAGAAACAAGGGATCATAGGAAAGGATGCATAATGCCCGCATTACTCGAAACCGTTGACCCCGACGGCCTTGAGGAGTTCTCGGTTGTTTTCACGGATCGCTCGCTAAACCATATGTCTGCCAGTTTTCAACAGGTTATGCGCGATATCTCTGGCATGCTGCGTGAGGTCTACAACGCAGATGGCGTCGCCATTGTTCCGGGCGGTGGTACCTATGGGATGGAGGCGGTCGCCCGGCAATTCGCCCGTGGGGCAAATGTTCTGGTGGTCCGCAACGGATGGTTTTCCTATCGTTGGAGCCAGATCATCGAATCCGCCGACCTGACGGGTTCGACCACGGTTCTAAAGGCGCGCGAGACCGGGAATGCCAGTCCTTCGCCTTTTGCCCCTGCACCAATCGAAGAGGTCGTGGCGACGGTCCGTGAACAACGCCCGGATATCGTTTTCGCCCCGCATGTTGAAACGTCTGCTGGGGTAATCTTGCCCGATGACTATGTAACCGCGATGGCGTCAGCGGCGCATGAAGTCGGGGCATTGATGGTGCTGGATTGTATCGCCTCGGGCTGTGCCTGGATTGATATGAAAGCGACCGGTGTGGACGTCCTGATATCTGCCCCACAAAAGGGGTGGAGCGCGACGCCATGTGCTGGTCTTGTCATGTTGTCCGAACGGGCCGAAGCGCGGTTGGAGCAGACGAACTCGGACAGTTTTGCGATTGATCTGAAGAAATGGCGACAGATTATGCAGGCTTATGAGAATGGCGGTCATGCCTATCACGCCACGATGCCCACGGATTCGCTGCGTGAATTCAGGGATACCATGATCGAAACGCGTGACTATGGGTTCGAGAAACTGCGTACAGCGCAATGGGCCCTGGGCGATGGCGTGCGGGCCTATTTGAAAAGCAAGGGGATCATGTCGGTTGCCGCCGAAGGGTTTGGTGCGCCCGGTGTAGTGGTCAGCTACACAGCGGATCCCGAAGTTCAAAATGGTAAGAAATTTGCGGCCCTAGGCATGCAGATCGCCGCCGGTGTGCCGCTGCAATGTGATGAGCCCGCAGGGTTCAGCACATTCCGTCTTGGTCTGTTCGGCCTCGATAAGCTCTATGATGTGGATGCCACGATCGCACGGTTGAGCCGGGTACTGGATCAGGTGCTTTGATCGGGGGCGGGCCACAGCCCGCCCAATGGTTTATCGGACGCCCAGACCCATCTGCATCAGCGTTTTGCGCACGGGCGGCAGGGAATAGAGCGCGTTCAGCCCCATCGCCCGTGCATCACGCAGCGGACGCGCCTCGATCATCGAGGCGCGGTTCAGCAGGTCAATGCCTTTGACGCGCAGCTCAATCTCGGTATGGCGGGCCTTGTGATAGGCATCCAGCATTTGAGTATCGCCCAAACCGTCGGGGCGGGCCTGCGCAAGGTCCAGCAGATAGCGCAGGTCGCCCAGCGACATGTTCAACCCCTGCGCACCAATGGGGGGCACCACATGCGCGGCCTCGGCCATTAGGGCGATCCGTTCACCTGACAGTCGTTCCGCTGACTGGCTGATGATCGGCCAGATCGTCTTGCGCGAGGCCAGCTTCAGTGGGCCGAATAACCCGCAGGACCGTTCGGTCATCGCGGCCTCAAACGCCTCGGCATCTAAGTTCAGCAGTTCAATTGCGCGGGGGCCACGCTCCATCCATACAATTGCTGAAGAGGGCTGGCCTTGCCAGTCGGGCAGAGGCACCAGGGTGAACGGCCCGCCCGATCGGTGGATCTCGGTCGAGATGTTTTCATGCGGGATGGGATGCGTGACAGCAAAGGCCAGCGCCTTCTGGCCGTAGCGGGTAGTGCGGACGGTGATCCCAGCGGCCTCGCGCATCGGAGAATTGCGTCCATCAGCGGCAATCACCAGATTGCAGTGGACGCGGCTGCCATCGCTCAGGCCCACGCGAGCCTCGTTGGTTCGGGTAAACAGGCTGACTGTGCCAGTGCCGGGCCGAAAGTCGACATTTGGCAACTCGGCCAATCGCGCCACCATTTCGCGCCTCAGCAGCCAATTGGGCAGGTTCCAGCCGAACGGCTGGTCCGAGATATCAGCGGCGTTGAAATCGCGCACCACCCGGGGTTCGGGCACATCGCCACCTGCGTCCACGATGCGCATGATCTGCAAAGGTGCGGCATGGGTGCCGAGCCGGGTCCAAAGGCCGCATTGGTCCAGCAACCCACGGGCGGGCTGCAGGAATGCGGTGGTACGCAGGTCTGATCCGTCCACATCCCGTTCGGTGATCGGCGGGGTCGGGTCAACGCAGATCACGTCGAACCCGGCGGCGCCAAAGGCGGCGGCGGCGGTCAGACCGGCGATTCCTCCGCCGGAGATTAGGATGTCACAGCTGTCAGTCATTGGGGCAAGTCTCCGTTGCCGCAAACACTAGTGCCGTTGGGCACCGCCCGCCAAGTGACATCCTGTCTCGTGTCTTATCCCCGTGAAATCAGGATGAGGATCAGGAACATCACGGGCACCATCATCAGCGCGGGGATGTAAAGGCCGGGCAGGCCGAACAGCAGGGTGGAACACCCCCACATGCTGAAGATTGCGCCCGCCGTGTAATACCAATCGTCGGCCTCGGCATTGGCCGCATCTCGGGCCATCCAGCCAAACAGGGGAACTGCAAACAAAAGGCGCTGCCAAAGGGGCAGGCGCTGTGGCATCTCAAGCGCGGTCATTGGGGTCTCCGATTCTGTTCGTCGCTGAGGTGCATATGGGGGCAATGCTGCACCTGCGAAACGCACAGATCGTCGCAGTGTGACAGCCTAGCGCAGCCGGCCCAGAAACCCGGTCAAATCGACTGTGTGATGGTGGATATGATCTGCCTCATGCGGGTCTGGCGCGACGTGAACAGTGCGCATTCCCAATTCATGCGGGGCGGCCAGATTGCGCGGATCGTCTTCGAACATGGCGGCCTTTTGGGCATGGATCCCGTCTAGCGCAAAAATGGCTTCAAACGCGGCCTTTTGCGGTTTGGGGCGATAGCCTGCATGCTCAACCCCATAGATGGCATCGAACAGATCATCCAACCCACGTGCCGCCAAAACACGTTCAGCATAGGGCGCTGACCCATTGGTATAGACGATGCACCGACCGGGAAGGGCCTTGATATGCCCTGCAAGTACCGCGTCCGGCTCCATATGGCTCATGTCCACTTGATGGACCGCGTGCAGATAGGGGTCGGGATCCAGATCGTGCTCGGCCATCAGACCTGCCAGCGTGGTGCCGTATTCCCGCCAATAGTGCGAGCGCAGCCGATCAGCCTCGGGCCGGTCGACACCAATGGCCCGTACAACGTAATCCGTCATCAGCACCTCGATCTGGTCGAACAGGCGCATATGCGGCGGATAGAGCGTGTTGTCGAGGTCGAACACCCATTGGGTGACGTGAGCAAAATCAGGTTTGACCATGCTTTGGGTTTAGGGTGATGGGCGGTGGTTTTCAATGCTGCACTTGATTGCGGGGGTGCGAGGCGGCTAGACATGTCCGAACGAGGAGATCTGACAGCCGATGCCCCAATTCAAACAGTCCCATACGGATGCCTATAGCCTGATACTCGAAGCGATCGATGTGGGCGTCTACAAACCGGGCGACAGATTGGTGGAAAGCGAACTGGCCGAGCGATTTGGCGTGTCGCGCACCCCGATTCGCGAGGCATTGCAGCGGCTTGAAACGCAGTCCCTTCTGGAACGCGATGGGCGATCTTTGATCGTGGCGTCGTTGGATCATAACCAGATGGCAGAGCTTTATGTCGTGCGGCGCGAATTAGAGGGGCTGGCCGCAAGATTGGCAGCGAAACATGCCACCGCAGAAGAAATTCAGGTTTTGCAGGAAATGGTGGCAGCCGACGATGCGCTGGTGAATGATCCGACAGCCTTGTCGCGCGCCAACCGGCGGTTTCACGAGCAGATTCACCTGGCCTCGCACAATCGCTATTTGGTGCAGCAACTGGATTTGGTGCACCGGACCATGGCTTTGATGGCAACCACTTCCCTTGCGGCAGAAGGGCGGGGTGAGATCGCACAAAGTGAGCACAAGGGAATTGTGGATGCCATCGCCGCACGCGACGAAGAGGGCGCGGCACGGGCGTTACAAGACCATATCTCAGTCGCATTCATGACCCGGTTGAAACAGGATGCGATCCGGCGCGAGAAATAGAAACCTCGGTTTCTTCGGCGGCGTGGCCGTGTTGTGTCTTGTCCCAGAAGAACGGGTTAACCGCCAATTCCCAAAGCCCTTTGTAGGCTGCTAGAACGCCCAAAGGGTAATAAAGCACCATCGTCGGCACCCAAGGCAGCAGGAACCGTCGGTTTCCGGCAATAACCCCAAGCATACCAACCAGAATATTCGCGGCCTCGGCGATCAGGAACAGATAGACGCAGGCGGTCAAAAACCCCGGCGTCATAACAGGTTGAAAAGGATGAGGTAGGCCAAGGTAGGCAAGCCAGAATACCCAAAGGACCGGGGCCAGAAGGAACTGACCCAAGGTGCCAACAAAGAACGCTTGAACGCCCAAAAAGCGCAGAAACCCCAAATCGCGCAGCAATTGCCGTGGCGCCCGCATGTGGACGAGATAGGTGATCATGAACCCCTTCAGCCAGCGCGAGCGTTGCTTGACCCATGGCCAGGCGCGGAAATTGGCCTCTTCATAGGTGGCGGTGTTCACGATCTCGGTTCTGTAACCTGCGCGGCTGAGGCGGACGCCCAGATCGGCATCTTCGGTGACGTTATGGGCGTCCCAACCGCCCAGCTCGATCAGTTTGTCGCGGCGAAAGAAGAAGGTGGTCCCACCCAACGGAACCACGAGGCCCAATCGCGCGATACCCTTCAGGACGACCCGGAACCAGCCACTGTATTCTATGGTGAAACACCGTGAACGCCAGTTGGTGCGGGGGTTGTAATAGTCCAGTACACCCTGCAGGCAGACCACATCTTCGGGCGCGGTTGCAAAATGTTGAACAACAGCTTCGATCTGATCGGGCACGGGCGCATCTTCGGCGTCCCACACGCCCAGAATCTCGCCCCGGCAGAAATCCAGCGCATAGTTCATGGCGCGGGGTTTGGTGGTCAATGCACCCATCTGTGGTACTTCGATCGCGCGTATCCAACTGGGCAACTCGACATCGTGCAGTGCTGCCTTGGTCACCTCATCCTGTTCTTCAAGCACAAGAATGACATCGAGCAAGGCCTTGGGATAGCTCAGCCGCCGCAGACGTGTGATCAGCACATCCGCGATCTCACGCTCTTTATACAGTGGCACCAGGATCGAGACGCAGGGCAGCGGCGGCGGGGCACCGTCCGACCGATGGGATCTACGGGGCAACAGAAAGGCCACAACGCCCGAGAGCCTGAGAATGAGGAATAGTACCAGCGTCATTAACGTCGCCCAAAGCAATACCGACAGCCCGATGTGCGGGAAGGCCGCGAACAGGCCGCAGATCAGAATACAGGCGGAAATCGGAACGGTATGGGTTTTGGGCGACCAGTTGCGGCAGCTTTGTTGGGCATCAACACGGGTTTCCGCAGCCCACGCCAGAGGCTTGGCATAGCTGCGCGCAATTGCAGCGTCGATTTGTTCGGGGCCTGCCAGTACGGGTACGATGGTCAGATCAGTGTTGCCAAGCCCTTTGACCACCGGATCAAAAAGATCGGGTCGAGCTGTGGCAACAAGCAAGATCGGCCCCACGCGCATCCAGGGCAGGACGTTATGCGCCAGCCAGAACTCCACCGGTTTCAACGCGCAAAGTTCGGCACTGGGCGGTGTTTCCACCAGGTCGGCGATCTGTAGGCCGGTCTGTTCAGAGAGCGCGGCCAGAACCTGAGCCCGGCTGGTCCAGCCTTCGCCGACGAGTATCTCACCCAAGGGTGCCCTTTGGCGCACCTGCATCTGAAGGGCATGTTGCAATTGGATATCCGAGATCACGCCTTGATCCCGCAGGCAGGCCCCGAGGGGTTTGCGCGAATGAGGTCCGGGCACCGGCAGAGCCGATGTCTGGCGTTGGAAATTCAATTCGACCATAAACAAACCCTGCCGCAAGTAACGAACGGCAGGGTGGCTTGAACAAGGTTAACGCACAGTTAACTCTGGTAAACTGATCTTATGCCTGTGCTTTTTGGTCTGCCATCGCAGCAGAAAAGCGTTCGAACAGATAAAAACTGTCCTGCGGGCCGGGCGAGGCTTCTGGGTGGTACTGTACTGAATAGACCGGGCGGTTTGTCATACGAATTCCGCAGTTCGAGCCGTCAAACAGTGAGCGGTGCGTCTCGACCACGCCATCGGGTAACGACTGTGCGTCGACCGCGAACCCGTGGTTCATCGAGGTGATCTCGACCTTGCCGGTCTCCAGATCCTTGACCGGGTGATTGGCACCGTGGTGGCCGTGGTTCATCTTGACGGTTTGACCGCCCAGGGCCAACGCCAGCATCTGATGACCAAGGCAGATGCCAAAGACGGGCAGGCTGGTGGTCTCCAAGACCTCTTTGATCATCGGTACTGCGTATTCGCCCGTGGCCGCCGGATCGCCGGGGCCGTTGGACAGAAACACGCCATCAGGGTCATGCGCCAGAATCTCGGCAGCGGTAGCAGTAGCGGGCAGAACAGTCACGTCGCAACCGGCCGAAGCAAGGCAACGCAGGATGTTGCGCTTGGCGCCAAAATCCAATGCGACGACTTTATGCGCAGGGGCTTCCTGTCTTTGGTAGCCGTCGGGCCATGCCCAACGCATCTCATCCCAACGATAGCTTTGGGCGCAGGTGACCTCCTTGGCCAGATCCATGCCTTCCAGCCCGGCAAAGCCACGCGCTTCGGCGACCAGCGCCTCGATATCGAAATTGCCCTCGGGGTCATGGGCCAGCGCAACATGCGGCGCGCCCTGCTGGCGGATCGCGCGGGTCAAGCGCCGCGTGTCAATGCCGCCGATTGCGATCCGGCCGCGACGGGCCAGCCATGTTTTCAACTCTTCTGCAGAGCGCCAGTTGGACGGTTCAGTCGGGTCCCATTTGACGACCATGCCGGCAGCAACCGGATCACCGGTTTCATCATCATCGGGGTTAACGCCGACATTACCGATATGGGGGAAAGTGAAGGTCACGATCTGGCCCGCGTAGGACGGATCGGTCATGATCTCCTGATAGCCGGTCATGGCGGTGTTAAAGCACAGCTCGGCCACGGTTTGGCCGGTTGCACCGAAGCCAGCACCGTAGAACAGTGTTCCATCAGCCAATGCCAGACATGCGGTGGGCTTGGACTGGGCGTTCTGGGCCATGGCGCGACTCTCCTGCAAGGTAAACGGACGCATACCTAAGGGGGTTACAGGCCCGGGTCAAGCCTGTTCAATTTTTTACGCTACCGTTAAAAATCAATGACTTAACAGTAATCGCCGCTGTTGTGCCCGCCTTTTTGTTTCGATATGGTCGGGGTTCCTTTGCCATGGGGATGGACAGACCATATGGATATGCGATCACGGGTGAATGCCGCCCTGAAGCAAGCAATGAAAGACAAAGCCGCCGAGCGCCTGTCGACACTGCGCCTGATCAATGCAGCGATCAAGGATCGTGACATCGCCTCACGCGCGTCTGACAATGAAGAGGTCAAGGGCTGCGGCGATGCCGAGGTGCTTGAGATCCTTGGAAAAATGACCAAACAACGCAAGGAAAGCGCGCGCGCCTATGAAGAGGGCGGACGCCTGGATCTGGCCGAGCGGGAACTGCGCGAAGTCGAAGTGATCGAGGAGTTCCTGCCCAAACAGCTGGATGATGACGAGGTGAGTAAAGCCATTCTGACCGCCATCACGTCCACCGGAGCGGGCTCGATCCGCGATATGGGCAAGGTGATGGGCGAACTGAAAACGCGCTATACCGGTCAGATGGATTTCGGCAAGGTAGGACCGATGGTCAAAGACCATCTGTGCGCGGCCTCGAACGGCGGCTGATCACGCCGGATCGCGCAGTTTCTGGTTGAGATCATCGAACAGCGCGATCCGTTCGTCTTCGGACAAAAATGCACCGATTTCGACCTCACGTCCGTCACCGACGAGTGTTACGTAGTGGGGCACCGGCCCGCCGCTTGTGTGCATCTCGGGGCGGGCCCAATAGCGGTTGCAGGTCCATTCCTGATCCCCCGTTTGCGGATGGTGGTGCACAAGACGCGCCTGCGTCTGGTCTAGTGTCAGCACTTCGAACACACTGCGCGCGCGATAATTTGTTTGGATCGCCAGCCAGAGGCCCAGCACTGTCAGAAGCAGGAAGGGCAGCAGCCCCCACAGCACGACCGAGCCCAACATAGCCAGAAGTGGGATCAGCCCGAACAGGAACACCGACAGGATCACGATCATAGCGCCGCGCGGAGGAAGGGAGTTGTGCGGCCAGAGCCGCAACTCCTGTTCAGCATCCGAGTTCTGTGTCCATCGATAGGGCATGGCCGGAACCTAGCGCAGCAAGCGCTGAAGTCTAAGCAAAAAACATTCAGATAACGTGGCCGACGCGGACCCATGAAAGGGCGTCGTCAAGCCGGTCATCGCCCCAGAACACCTCATCCCGGACGACAAAGCTGGGTGCGCCAAAAACGCCTAGTTGGATCGCTGTATTCGTCTCAGCCTCAAGCGCTGTCGCAATCTCCGGGCTTCGGGCTCGGGATAAAACCAGTCGCGGGTCCTGCTGGCAGCGATGCAACGCCTCGGACATGGCGTTCTCATGGCCAGCCTCGAGACCGTCTTCGAACCAGATCCGATACAGGTTCTGTGTGAACGCTTTACCCCAACCATCTTGCATCCCGAGCAGAGCCACCTGATTGGCAAGAGCCAGATCCGAAATTGGATAGGGGGCAGGCAGTTTGGCGTGGATATGGTACTTTGCCGCCCGCCGCTCGATATCGCGCCACATATAGGCCGATTTGACCGGTTTGCCCGCAAACGGGATGTTTTGTTGTTCTGACATTATTGTGCGCACATTGAACGGTCGCCAGACCACCGTCGCATCATTATCTTCGCACCAGTCATCCAGACGCATGACCGTCAGATAACTATAAGTGCTGCCAATTGAGTACCAAAAATTGAATTCGGGCATAACAAAGCTCCTGTCAAAAGGGGCGTTGCCATCCAGAATACAGCAAAATGGAGGTTTTTACGATCTTTGCCCGATGCAGGTGGTCAGAGCAGCGCCCTGTCGATGGGTTTTGCCGGTGGCGGTGCGGTACCGAATGCGGTCATCTGGCGCAGGTCAATCTCGATCATGCGGCAGATGGCCGAGATCGGCACATCGGTCACGTCGCCCTCGAACGGGTCCTCCATCGAGGCGCTGACCCGTTCCGTGACGAAGAAAATCCAACACACCAACGCGCCCACAGGAGCAAAGACCAGCCAGTCCAGCAGCACCGATTGCATCACCGGCAGGTCCAACCCGATTGTGATCGAGCGTTCGTCGTTGAACGCCAGCGGCAGCAGGAAGATGAAGACATAGCTGAAGATTCGGCCCACCTCGGCCACCTGCCGGGGGAAGGGAGTGTTCTTGATGCGCTCACTCTGGCCCTGATCGTCTGCAAGGCGTGCCAATCGATTCATCAGCGCGACGTGCCAGTAGGAATCGATCTTGCCGGATTGTGCCAGGGTCGAGATACGCTCGCCCTGCAGATACAGCAGATAGGTCGCGCGGTTGGATTTCCCTTCAAGCCTCGGCAGGTCGGCGGCAAGCTGGCTGCTGCGCCAACAATCGGGGTCCTGATGCAGCGCGGCCTTGTCCGCGACGGGCTTGTGCCCGAACATCCACGGCCTGCGGGTTCGGCCTGTTGCCGAGGGCTGGCGCAGCTGAAACGCCAACAGGTTCAGCCACGCGACATGACGTTCCAGCAGTTCGCGGCGGATTTCGGCATCAATCGGTGTTCCGTCGGTCTGCACCAGATTGCTGATCGTATTGCCCCAGTCCCGGCTGGCATTGACCAGATCCCCCCAAATCTTGCGTGCCTCGACCCAACGGCCATAGGCCGAGGTGTTCTTGAAGCCCAGAAAGAACGCCACCGCCAAACCCAAAACCGTGACCGGAGGGCTAGAGCCGGAAATCAGATCAATTTGCGTGAGTGCATCCAGCAGTTCGAGCAGGAATATCCACACCAGAACAATGCAGATGAAGCCAACAGACCCTTTGGCCATTTGCCGGATGGTGATGCCGTTATGGAGTATCATGGGATGTGGGTCTTCATAAACAATCAGGATCAGAAAGCGGATGCCGGGATATTAGCGACCCGTTCTTTTGCCTGTCCACGATCACCGGACAGCAATTTTGAAACTGCGCGTTTTCAAGCACAAAGCCCCGCGCGGGTCGGGGCTTTGATGTATTCGGATTGGTTGGTGGGATCAGTGGGCGTGGCCCTTGTCCCAGTCTTCCTGCTTGGGCAGCTGCTCGAACGTGTGTTCAGGCGGCGGGGTGGGCAGGGTCCATTCCAGTGTATCTGCGTATTCGTTCCACGGGTTCGGACGTGTTTCTTTCGCGCCGCGCAGCAGGGCGTAGATCACGATGCCGAAGAACAGCAGGAACGAAGCAAACGAGATAAATGCACCAATCGACGATACATAGTTCCACTGGGCGAAAGCCTCAGGGTAATCGATGTATCGACGTGGCATGCCCTGACGGCCCAGGAAGTGCTGCGGGAAGAAGGTCAGGTTGGCGCCGATGAAGAACAGCCAGAAGTGAACCTTGCCCCAGAACTCGGAATACTGACGGCCTGTCATCTTCGAGAAGTAGAAGTACACGCCCGCGAAGATCGCAAAGACGGCACCCAAGCTCATCACGTAGTGGAAGTGTGCAACCACGTAGTATGTGTCGTGATAGGCACGGTCCACACCGGCCTGTGACAGCACAACGCCGGTCACACCGCCAACGGTGAACAGGAACAGGAAGCCGAAGGCGAACAGCATCGGCGTCTTGAACTCGATCGAGCCGCCCCACATGGTCGCGATCCAAGAGAAGACCTTAACTCCGGTTGGAACCGCGATGACCATCGTCGCCAGCATGAAATAGG
Organism: uncultured Ruegeria sp.; assembly: GCF_947500045.1. Taxonomy (GTDB): domain Bacteria; phylum Pseudomonadota; class Alphaproteobacteria; order Rhodobacterales; family Rhodobacteraceae; genus Ruegeria. The sequence goes on from NZ_CANMQQ010000005.1 coordinate 78,069, forward strand.
CCTGCTGACGCAGCGACATGCCAACGGTGTACATGTGGTGCGCCCATACGACGAAGCCCAGAACACCGATCGCAATCAACGCCCAGACCATCGGCAGATAGCCAAAGATCGGTTTGCGTGAGAATGTAGCAATGACATGGCTGATAAGGCCAAATCCCGGTAGGATCACGATGTACACTTCCGGGTGGCCAAAGAACCACAGGATGTGCTGATACAGGATCGGATCGCCGCCACCAGCCGGATCAAAGAAGGTGAAACCAAAGTTGCGGTCCATCAGCAACATGGTGATGGCACCCGCCAGAACCGGCAGCGACAGAAGAATCAGCCATGCAGTGATGAAGATCGACCAGCTGAACAGCGGGACCTTGAACAGGGTCATGCCCGGGGCACGCATGTTCAGGAAGGTGGTGATCATGTTGATCGCGCCGAGGATCGAGGAGGCGCCCGATACGTGCACAGCGAAAATCGCAAGGTCCATGGACATGCCGCCCTCGGTCGTGGACAGGGGCGGGTACAGAACCCAACCCACGCCCGAACCAAGCTGGTCGTTACCACCGGGGCTGAGCAGCGAGGCCACACCCAGCGACGTACCAGCAACATAGAGCCAGAAGGACAGGTTGTTCATCCGCGGGAACGCCATATCCGGCGCGCCGATCTGTAACGGCATGAAATAGTTGCCAAATCCACCAAATAGGGCAGGGATGACCACAAAGAACATCATCAGAACACCGTGGTAGGTGATCATCACGTTCCACAGGTGCCCGTTGGGCGTACAAAGCTCGGCACCGCTGCCGAACAGTCGGAATCCTTCCAGGCACATGTGCTGCACCCCCGGTTCCATCAACTCGATCCGCATGACTATGGTCATCAGAACCGAGATCAGACCGACAATAGCCGAAACGATCAGGTACAGAATCCCGATATCCTTGTGGTTGGTCGACATGAACCAACGGGTAAAGAACCCGCGCTGGTCTTCATGATCATGACCATGAATGGCTGCGTCTGCCATTAGGTGCCTCCTGTTGCAACTGCACCGCGCAGTCGGACCTCTCCAACGCGCGGGATTCCTGCTGGTTTTAGAGGGCGTAGGGGCGACCTTCAATGGTCGAGTTTGATCTGGATCAAGATTAATTGTCGCGGGCAGGCTGTGTTGCGCCACGATCTAATCTCAGATGCGAAGGATTCGGGTGTTCTATCCATGATTTCAAGTGTCGCCAGGGGAAACCCGCTTGACCCCCTCTGGACTGAGGATCAGAACAAGAGAAAGTCACATTACCGGAGGCCTCAGATGACCGCCTATGATCCCGAAAACGTCTTTGCCAAGATCTTGCGCGGGGAAATCCCGTCAAATCGGGTTTATGAAGATGATCATACCGTCGCCCTCATGGATATCATGCCGCGTTCCGACGGGCACGTTCTGGTCATACCGAAAACACCGTGCCGCAACATACTGGATGCCTCGCCAGAACAATTGGCGGCGGTGATGGCGACGGTCCAGAAAATGGCGCATGCGGTGAAATCAGCATTTGACGCGGATGGCGTCACGGTCCAGCAGTTCAACGAGGCTGCAGGAGGGCAGGAAGTGTTTCACCTGCATGTCCATGTGTTGCCGCGGCATGAAGGCATTTCAATGCGCCCTCCCGGGAATATGGGCGATTTTGATTTGATTGCCGAACATGCCGAGAAAATTCGGGCGGCGCTGGCCTGAGGTTAATGCGACCCCGCGCAAGTGCCGTGATCGGCAAATGCATGTAGTACGGCGCAGACGTGATCGTGCTGCCCGTTGCAGGCTTTGGCGATACGGGCCAGTTCTTTTTCCAGCTTTCTCAACCGAGCAATCCGGCCGCGTAGTTCGGACAGCTGCTGCTCGGCAATTTCGTGGGCTCGGTTCAGATCGTCCCCTTGCGCGCCCTCAAGCGTTAGCAGCGCTTCGATATCCGCAAGCGGCAGACCCAAATCACGCGTGTGTCGAATGAACTGCAAGCGCTGCAGTGCAGCCCCGTCATAGCGGCGTTGATTACCTGCAGTCCGCGCTGGTCTGGGCAGCAGCCCTTTATCCTCATAAAACCGGATGGTGGGAACTTTGACGCCAGTCTGACGGGATAGTTCTCCGATCGAATACATTTTTCGGCAGCCCCCCTTGAACCTCTAGTGACTAGAGGAATTACTTTGCATTGTGAACCAAAACAAGGACGGCGATTCACATGGCACATCAGCATTCTCATTCCGGGCACAGTCACACCCACATTGACCCGCAGGCGGGAGATGTCCGTGTTGCCTGGGCCATTGCCGTGAATGTGTTTCTGACGTTGGCGCAGATCGTTGGCGGGGTTCTTTCCGGCTCGCTCGCCCTGATCGCAGATGCGCTGCACAATCTGTCGGATGCGGTTGCACTGGTCATCGCGTTCTTTGCCCGCAAGATCGCCCGCCGTCCTGCCGACTCACGCATGAGCTTCGGATATGGCCGCGCCGAGGTGGTCGCGGCGCTTGTCAATTACACGATACTGGTCGTCCTGTCGGTCTATCTGATGTACGAAGGCGTGATGCGGTTCTTCGAGCCCGAGCCGGTCAACGGCTGGATCGTCGTCTGGATTGCAGGGATCGCCCTTGTGGTTGACCTGATCACCGCTGCTCTGACCTATTCCATGGCCAAGGACAGCATGAATATCCGTGCGGCTTTCCTGCACAACGTGGCCGATGCATTGGGATCTGTCGCCGTGATCATCGCAGGTACGGCTGTCATCCTGTTCAACTGGACATGGGTAGACCCCGCAGTCACGATCATGATTTCAGTCTATATTCTATGGCACGTCAAATCCGAGATCGGTGAAACGGTTCGTGTCCTGATGTTGGGCGCGCCCCCGGAACTTGACCCGGAAGAGGTGGCCTGTGCCATCGAACGCATCACTGGCGTCGCTGGGGTGCACCATGTCCATCTGTGGAGCATGCAGGAGCGCGAGCCAGCCCTGACCGCGCATGTGGTCATTGCGCCTGACGCTTGGGATCAGGCCGAGGATATCCGCATCTCGGTAAAGCAGGCCCTGCGCGATAAATTCGGTCTTGGCCATATCACGCTGGAGATCGAAGGAAGGGATCATGCCTGCGTTGGATTGTCCCGGTTTGGCCATCAGCAGGAATAGGGGTGCCCTAAAACGAGAATTGCCGTTCCGATTATGGGGTCGGAACGGCAGACTCGTAACCAAACACAATCACGGATTTCGCTGGGCAGCCCTGCGATCACCGGTTAACACACCACTCACTCATGAACGGTCATTACATACTATGTGGTTGGATGGCGTTTGTAAGGAGCGGATGTGAAGAATCCCTGAATTTGAGACGAATTGGGGTGATTCAAGGGAAATCTCCGCTGGGATAGCGAAACAGAGTGCCCGGAATCTCGGCATTGTTGTTTGGGCGTTTTCCTCGCATCGCTTCCGCTACGTGGAATCACCTATTCGTCAGACACCTTCGGTTGCGAACACATCATCAAATGTCTTTTTCAATGCGATGTCGACGTCATCCATCGTCACCGGCAAGCCCAAATCGACCAATGATGTCACCCCATGCTCCTGAATGCCGCAGGGCACGATGCCGGTGAAATGAGACAGATCAGGCTCCACATTGATCGAAATGCCGTGGAAGCTAACCCACTTCCGCAAGCGTATCCCGATTGCCGCGATCTTGTCCTCGGCAGGCTGGTCCGTCACCGTCAGGGGTTTGTCCTGCCGCTGCACCCAGACACCAACGCGACCTTCACGTATCTCTCCGTTGACATTGAACTCGGCCAGGGCAGCAATCACCCATTCCTCAAGCTGCTGCACAAAGCGACGCACATCATGGCCACGTTTACCCACATCCAGCATAACATAAACCACGCGCTGGCCGGGTCCGTGATAGGTGTACTGACCTCCACGCTTGCTTTCGTAAACAGGAAAGCGATCCGGATCGGTCAGATCTTCACGCTTTGCAGAGGTCCCGGCAGTATAAAGCGGTGGATGTTCCACCAGCCAAATGCACTCATCCGCGTCACCCGCTGCAATCGCAGCGACGCGCGCCTCCATGAATGCAGTGGCGTCTTCGTAGTCGACAAGGCTGTCAGTGGTCTTCCATTCCATGTCAATTCCTTAGACCGTCTTCCGGGCAGGGGGAAGAGGTCAGGCGGCCTCAGCCAGACAGCGTTGCAGGACCTGTGCGTAGGTGTCGGTGCCCTGCGCACCGGTTAGCAGGTATTTCCCACTGAATACAATCGAGGGCACACCCGAGATACCCCGGCTGGTCCAGAACTGTTGTTTCTCCCGCACCGGCTGGACATGTGCACCCGATACAAGCGCGGCACGGGCCGTGTTCGGATCTAGTCCGGCTGCCGCGACCGCACCCAGCAACACCTCTGGATCCGAGACGTCCAACTGATTGGTAAAATAGGCCTCGAACAAGGCCAGCTTCAGCGGGTGTTGGCGCCCCTGTGTTTCCGCCCAATCCAGCAGTTGATGCGCGGCAAAGGTGTTTACGATTCTGCTGTCATCGTTGAAATTGAAAGCAAAACCAAGTTCGGCCCCCAAAGAGGTCAGCCGATCACGCGCCTGCTGACTCTGGTCCGGGGTTGAGCCATATTTCTCAGCGATATGTTCGCGCAGGTTTTGTCCCTCAGGGCCCATGGTCGGGTTCAGTTCGAAAGGGTGCCAACGTAGTTGGGCTAGCACATTCTCTTGCTTCAGGGCCGCATCAAGCTGGCGAAAGCCAACAATGCACCAGGGGCAAACCACATCAGATACCACATCGATTTGCAGGGTGGGGCGGGGATCGGGCGAGGGCATTCGCAGCTCCAGATAGTCTTCGTGTTGAACTTAGATATGGGTGCGACACACGAATTCAATTGCTTGTATTTTTGCCTCTTCACATCGCGCGGATCAGCGTCTATACGCCCTTCTACCAAGTCATTGGCAGTGCGGTCGTGGCGGAATTGGTAGACGCGCAGCGTTGAGGTCGCTGTGGGGTAACACCCGTGGAAGTTCGAGTCTTCTCGACCGCACCAAACTCCCAAAAAATTGATACGTGTTTTATCAACCAAGGCGCGCGCCGAGCTGGTCGAAACGATAGGTTCGGTCTTGGGCGTAGCCAAACTGGACAGCCTGACCTGCGTTGACCTGGTGTTGGCCGAACAGGCGCGCGGTGATCTGGTGGTCTTGCATCATCGCGATCACGTTGGTGTCCCCGCCCAGATGCTCGACATGGGTTACGTTCGCGGTCAGGGGGCCCTCGTCGGTCAGGTACAGGTCTTCAGGGCGTATACCGAGAGTCGTGTCCGCGCTGTCTCCGATCACGCTGGCGGGGAAGAAATTCATCGATGGTGCGCCAAGGAAACCAGCGACAAACTGGTTGGCGGGGTTGTTGTACAGCTCCATAGGGCTGCCGACCTGTTCGACGCGTCCGTCGCGCAGGACGACGATCTTGTCGGCCAGCGTCATCGCTTCGGTCTGGTCGTGGGTGACGTAGATCATCGAGGCATCAAGCTGCTGGTGCAGGTTGGCGATTTCAATCCGTGTATTCATGCGCAGGGCTGCGTCCAAGTTGGACAGCGGTTCGTCGAACAGGAACAGTTTGGGCTCGCGCACAATGGCGCGACCGATGGCGACGCGTTGGCGTTGACCGCCAGACAGCTCGGACGGGTAGCGGTCGATGTAAGGCTCCAGATTCAACATCCTGCTCGCCTTGGTGACGCGCTCTTCGATGACCTGTTTGCTTTGGCCTTCCTGTTTCAGTGCCAGTGACATGTTCTTGCGCACATTCAGATGCGGATAAAGCGCATAGCTTTGAAACACCATCGCGATGCCGCGTTTAGAGGGGGGCGTGAGGTTCATCAGCTCTCCGCCGATACGTACTTCGCCTGATGTCACATCCTCGAGCCCCGCGATCACACGCAAGAGGGTGGACTTGCCGCAGCCCGAGGGGCCGACGAATACGACGAACTCGCCATCTTCGACTTCGATGTTGATATCCCTAAGAACTTCGACCGTGCCGAAGGACTTGTTCACGTTCGTAAGCGTCAGGGCGGTCATGTGCGTGCCTCTTTCAGCGAAATGGGTTGGCCGGTGCGGATGCTTTCATCTGCAGCGAGGCAGATGGCCAGTGATTGCACGGCGTCGTTCATGTGGCGGGTCAGGTCGATGTCTTCGGCTATGGCGCGCAGCATATAGGCTTGCTCGGCGTCGCAGAGCTCCTGATGGCCGGGCTCGCACGGCATGTTGATGGTCTCGTCGCCCTCGGGGCGATGGACCAGAATGCCTCCGACTTTGGTGTGGCCATCGATATCGGCCGACGCACCTTTGTTGCCGTCGGTGATCGAAACCGAGCCGTTGGGCGACACGATGTCTTTCACGAAGAACGCGGTCTCAGAGATCATCGGGCCCCAACCGGCCTCGTACCAGCCGACCGAGCCATCCTCGAAGATCACCTGAAACTGGCCGTAGTTATACATGTCTTCGGCGATCTCATCACTCAGGCGCAGGCCCATGCCATGGACGCGAACCGGGTCAGAGTCAGTGATCTGACACATCACGTCGACATAGTGTACGCCGCAATCAACAATGGGCGAGGTGGTTTGCATCAGGGCCTTATGCGTTTCCCATTCAGCCCCGCTGCTTTGCTGGTTGAGGTTCAGGCGGAAGACATAAGGCCCGCCGAGGTCGCGTGCCTCGGAAATCAGGCGCATCCATGAGGGGTGGTGACGCAGGATGTACCCAATCACCAGTTTGCGGTTCGTCTCGATCGCCTTCGCGACGACTCGTTTGGCGTCTGTTACAGTCGTGGCGAGTGGTTTTTCGACGAAGACGTGGGCCCCGGCCTCTATCGCCGCACAGGCGAAGTCGGCATGGCTGTCGGAGTAGGTGGCGACCACGACCAGATCAGGGTTTGTCGCGGCCAGAGCGGCCTGAAAATCCGAATAGGCTGGGTAACCTGACAGATCAGGATGGTCCACGCGACCAGACCGGTTCACCAGTCCTACGATCTGCGTGTCCGGGTGGTGGTGATGGGCCAACGCGTGGCTCAGCCCCATATTGCCAAGGCCAGCGATCAGAACTTTGGTCATTTGACAGCTCCTGAAGTGATGCCACGGATCAACTGGCGCGAGAAGATGACATAGAGCACCAGTACCGGCAGGATCGCCATGCTGAGCGCCGACAGAACCGCATTCCAGTCAGTCACGAACTGGCCAATAAACACCTGGCTGCCCAGCGTCAGCGTTTTGGTTTCCTCAGCCGGGGCGAGGATCAGTGGGAACCAGAGGTCGTTCCAGATCGGGATCATGTTGAACACAGCAACGGTCGCCATGGCGGGGCGCACGAGGGGCAGGACCAAGCGGAAGAAGATCGTGTATTCGGACAGGCCATCGACGCGGCCCGCATTCTTTAGATCGTCCGAGACCTGTCGCATGAATTCAGACAGAATGAACACCGCCAGAGGCAAGCCTTGCGCCGTGTAGACGAGGATCAGGGCCCATAGTGTGTTCACCAGACCAGTCGCGACCATCATTTCCAGAATGGCAACGGTGCCGATGCGGATCGGGATCATGATGCCAAGCGCCAGGTAGAGGCCCATAATCATGTTGCCCTTGAATCGGTATTCGCTGAGCGCAAAGGCGGCCATGGCGCCGAACAGAAGGACAAACGCCAGCGATACAACAGTGACGATCAGTGAATTTTGGAAGTACAGGAAAAAGTCCCCTTGCTTCATCACTGTCTGGTAACCGATCAGAGAAAAGCTCTCGGCGTCGGGCAGGGCGAGCGGCTCACGAAAGATGGCGCGGCGGGTTTTGAAGCTGTTGATGATAATCACGAAGACCGGGAACAGGGCGATCAGTGTATATAGGATCAGCGCCCCGTGCATGGCGGCTGTGTTCAGCGGGTTTTGGCGTGCTTTGTTCATCGTCATACCCTTACAGCTGATACCGGCGCATCCGGGTCTGGATGCCAAAGAGGTAGATGCAGACACCCACGAGGATGATCGCGAACATGGCCCCGGCGATGGCCGATCCCATATGCGGATCACCCAATTGCAACTGGAAGCCAAAGAAGGTGCGGTACATGAAGGTGCCGAGAATATCGGTTGAGAAATCCGGCCCCGCCAGTGCGCCCTGAGATACATATATCAGGTCAAACGCGTTGAAATTGCCAACAAATGTCAGGATCGAGATGATCCCGATCGAAGGCAGAATCAACGGTAGTTTGATCTTCCAGAAAGCAGAGGCTCCGGTGATGCCGTCGATCTCTCCAGCTTCAAGGATTTCTTCGGGGATCGACAGCAGGGCGGCGTAGATCAACATCATCGGGATGCCGACGAATTGCCAGACCGAGACAAGCGCCAGTGTCGTTAGCGCGTATTCTTCCTTGCCGAGCCAGGGCGCAAACAGCGACTTCAGACCAACGGCATCCAGCATCGAGGGGGCGATGCCCCACAGTGGCGACAGGATCAGTTTCCAGGCAAATCCCACGATCACGAAACTTAGGATCGTAGGGATGAAGATCGCCGACCGATAGAGCGCAGCAAAGCGCAGGCGGGGATGCGACAGGATCGCCGCAAGCGCAACACCAATCGGGTTCTGTACCAGCATGTGGACCAGGAAGAACCAGAAGTTGTTGCCCAAAGCGTTCCAGAACTGCTCGGACCAGATCGGATCGAAAAACAGGGTGCGGAAATTTTGCAACCCGACATAAACGCGTGTTTGATCGACCTCGGTGAACAATGCGAGGCGCAGCGTGTTGAACAAGGGGAAGATCATCACCGCCGTGTAGACCAGCACCGCAGGGGCGAGGAAAACGGCGATGTGCCAGCGGATGCGGCGGGTTTGCATGGGAATCTCCGGGGAAAAGTGCCGGACGCGGCGCGATTGGCCGCGTCCGGTGTGAGTGGCCTAGGTGTTACTGATGCGGTGCATACCAGGTGGCCAGACCGTCCTGCAGTTGCTGACCTAGTGCTTCGGGTGTCTCGGCACCCTTGATGGCAGCAACGGATGCGCCCCAGGTTTCGTTCTCAAGGTTCGGCGTCCCGCGTGACAGGATCTGATAGGTCGAGCGGATCGTGCTTTCGCACTCATCGCGCCAACCGACGATTTCCTTGGCAAGCGGATCTTCCAACTCAACCGGTTCATTGGAAAGGGGGAAGAAACCCGGAACGGCGTTGCCGAATATGCTGGCAAATTCCGGGCTTGCAACCCAGGCCAGGAAGGTGCGCGCCGCCTCTTGGTTCTCACTCGCAGCATTCAGGCCGATGCCAATATCGGTATGGTCCGAGATATAGCAGGTGTCACCGGCATTCTGTACCGGAGGCTTGAAGGCACCCATCTCAAAGTCGGCTTGCGTGTTGAAGCCTGCGATTTCCCAGCTACCTGCCGGATAGATCGCTGCGCGGCCCAACGTGAACAGGTTTTGGCTGTCGGGATATGTCTGTGCTTCGTATCCGTCACCCAGATAATCCGCCCATTTGGCCAGCGTCGCATAGGGTGCAACCCACTGAGGATCGGTCAGTTTCTGTTCACCCCTGATCAGCGCCTGACGGCCTTCCTCACCTTTCCAGTAATTCGGGCCGATATTGTTATAGCCCATGGTGGCGGCTTCCCATTGGTCGTTGGTGCCCATTGCCATTGGAATGTAGGTGCCATCTTCTTTGATCTTGTCCAAAGCGGCAAAAAACTCGGCCTCGGTGCTTGGGACTTCGATCCCCAACTCGTTGAAGGCATCCTTGTTGTAAATGAAGCCGTGGATCACTGACGCCATCGGGACGCAGAAGCTGGCCGAGCCGTCATCTGTTTGCCATGCGGATTTGGCAACATCCGAGAAATTGCCCATGGCCTCAAGATCAGACAGATCTGACAAGTGACCCCCGTCATACAGTGCGAGCGAGGCGTCAAACGGGCGGCAAGTGATCAGATCGCCAGCCGAACCGGCCTCAAGCTTGGAGTTCAGCACGGCGTTATACTCAGCCGGGGCAGAGGGTGAGAAAATCACCTTGATGCCGGGATGTTCGGCTTCGAACGCTGGAATGATCTTATCCTGCCACAGGGTCAGATCATCATTGCGCCAACTTTCAATGGTTAACGTCGCTTCTTGCGCATAGGCGCTTGTGACGAGCGCCGTACTCATTAAAGCAATGCTTAATACTTTGCGTGTCATTTAGTGTCTCCCAGGTTGATTGTTTCTTTGTTTTTAATCCGCTCCAGTGCAGGGCGGAGGTGATCGTTAGTCTCGTGCAGCAAGGCTTGCGCCTGCGCCAGCGTTTGGGCGCCTGCCGCCAAAAGAGCCGCGCATTTGAGGTTTCCACCTGCTGAAGTCAGGGCTGAAGCAGCCTGTTCGGGGCTCACATGTGTCAGTTGGCAAACAATCCCGTTGGCGCGGGCGCGCAGTTTGTCATTGTCAGCGCGCAGGTTGATCATCATGCCGTCCTGAATATGCCCCAACTCTACCGCCATCAGCGTAGACAGCATGTTCAGCGCGATTTTCTGCGCCGTGCCCGCGCCCATGCGGGTCGAGCCCGAAATCAGTTCGGGCGGTGTGGCAAGCAGAATCGAGTGGTCGGATAACCGTAGTAGGTCGGTGCCGTCGTTGTTTGCTATCCCGATGATCGTCGCACCTTTGTCGCGCGCGATACGGGCTGCAGCGACCGTGTAGGGCGTGCTTCCACTGGCGGAAACGGTGATCAGGGTGTCTTTGGGCGATAGATCGGCAAGATCGTGGGCAAGGGTGCCGGTTGCATCTTCCGTATCGCCGGGCATCTCGACCCCGGAAGGCAAGCCGCCTGCCATGTGAATGCGAATCTGGCTTGCCGGTATCGAGAATGTCCCACCAAGCTCTAGCGCGTCCGCGGCCGCCATAAGACCAGACGAGCCTGCCGCGAGGTAGTGCAGAATCCCACCAGAGCGGATTGTTTGCGCCATTTCCTTTGCGCCGGCGCAAATAGAGGGGAGTGAGGCAAGGGGGGCGGCTGCCGCATCGGATTGTGACCGGGCCAGTAGATTCGCAACCTCGGTCAGCGGGCGGGCATCAAGCCCGATCGCTTCCTGATGTAGCTGTTCCGTTACTGGCGTTGTCACGTGATTCTCCCCCGGTTTCAGATATCATACCTTTTAGATACCATTAGTCTACCATTTTCTTTTTATGTCAGTATATTTCAATAATTGAGCGGAAATTCTTAAGTTTATGTACAATTGGCTCTTCTAAATCTTAGATAGGTATTATAAAGGTATCTTCATGAGTCGTTCCACTGATACCATTGTTGTGGCTGTTGATGGCGGCGGTACGCGTTGCCGTATCGCTGTTTCTGGCGGCGCGCTCGCGCAACAGCTTGAGGTCGGAGCGGCGAATGTCTCGACCGATTTCGACGCGGCCTGCGCCGAGTTGAATCGCGGTATTGCCAGTTTGACGGAACATTGCGGATTGGATGCGGTGCAGATCGCCCGTGCGCCAGCCTATTTGGGATTGGCCGGAGTTACCGGATCAGCAATTGCAGATCGTCTGGCGGCTGTGCTGCCGTTTGATCATGTGCGCATCGAAGATGACAGGCCTGCCGCCTTGCGCGGTGCGCTGGGGTCGCAAGACGGGTTTGTTGCGCATTGTGGAACGGGGTCATTTCTGGCGGCACAGCTGGGCGATCAAAGGATCTTTGCAGGCGGATGGGGGCCGGTCCTTGGGGATCAGGCCTCGGCACAATGGGTCGGGCGACTGGCTCTGTCGCGCACGCTGGATTGCGTTGATGATCTAAGGCCGGTGTCTGTGATGGCGGAGGATCTGTTGTCACGCTTTGGTGACGCCGCGGGCGTTGTCAAAGCTGCGTCCGGGATGTCTCCGACTGACTTTGGTGCGCTGGCACCCGTCGTGACGCTTCATGCAGGGCGAGGGGATGAGCTTGCAGTTTCGATCATGGATGCCAGTACGCGGTATCTGGCGGGTCAAATGGAAGCGATGGGGTGGGTGCCCGGTCAATCGATCTGCCTGACGGGTGGCATCGGTCCACACTATGCCGCGTATTTACCAGAAGTCATGCAACAGGACCTGACCAAACCATTGGGCGATCCGTTAGATGGTGCAATCGCGCTGGCCCGCGCGTTTCAAGAGGAGATCGAACATGAGCGTTGCTGACTTCCTGCGACCCGAGGGTTGGCTGGGTCAGACCGCCGGGCCGCGTTACGTGCAACTGCGCCAACGGCTTGAGAAAGGGATCGAAGAGGGCATTCTGCCCCCCAACAGTTCACTTCCACCCGAGCGTGAGATTGCCGAGCTGACCGATCTGTCGCGTGTGACAGTCCGCAAGGCCATACAGGAACTGGTACGCAAGGGCGCCATCGAACAGCGACAGGGGTCGGGCTCGTTCGTGCGCCAGCCTGTGGCACGGGTCGAGCAATCGCTTTCTCATCTGACTTCGTTCACCGAAGACATGGAACGGCGGGGGTTCGAGACGACCTCGACATGGTTGGAACGCGGGGTTTTTTTGCCCTCGCCTGATGAGATGCTTGCGCTGGGATTGTCAGCCAATGATCAGGTCGCCCGCATTCACCGTCTACGTGCAGCCGGAGGGCGGCCGATGGCACTGGAGCGCGCTGCACTACCGCTGGATATCCTGCCAAATCCCACCGAAGTCACCGGGTCGCTTTATGCGTTTCTCGAACAATCCGGGCACCGCCCTGTACGCGCGATCCAGAAGATTTCAGCCATTAATCTTGAGGCGACCGAGGCAGGTCTACTGGACGTTGCCGAGGGCACGGCAGGGCTGCGCATTCAGCGCACGTCTTATCTTGAAAGCGGGCGTGTCGCTGAACTAACCCGATCCATCTATCACGGCGAGGCCTACGATTTCGTGGCAGAGCTGCGTCTGTCAACCTGAAAGGCAGGACAAATGTCCACCGAAACCACTCAAATGCGGCGAGAAATCAACGAGATACCTCTTGCTGTTGAACGACTTCTAACCGATGGCGCCAATACCATTGCAAAGACAGCAAGCGCGGTACGCGCGCACGATCCCAGCTTTCTGATCTCAGTCGCGCGCGGATCGTCGGATCATGCCTGTAGCTACCTGAAATACGCATCCGAATTGCTGCTGGGCTTGCCCATGGCCTCGGTCGGGCCGAGTGTGAAATCGATTTACGGCGTGGACATGCGCTGCCCCGGCGCACTGTGTATCTCGGTGTCGCAATCGGGCCAAAGCCCCGACATTGTGCAACTGACGCAGTCCTTAACAGAAGGCGGCGCATATTCGGTTGCAATCACGAACAACACGGGTTCGGCATTGGCCAATGCAGCCTCATCGGCGCTGTCGATTCATGCGGGCCCCGAACTAAGTGTGGCGGCCACAAAGACCTTCGTGACCTCACTGATTGCCGGGCTATGGCTGCTGGCCGAAGTTAAAGGCGATGATGAATTGTTGTCCGCGGTTCACAAATTGCCAGAAGCTTTGGCGCAGGCGATCACATGCGACTGGGGTGCCGTCGTGGAAGCCGTTGACGGACAATCCCTGTTCACGTTGGGGCGGGGGATGTCCTGGGCAATTTCGAATGAGGCGGCGCTGAAATTCAAGGAAACCTGCCAGATCCACGCTGAAAGCTATTCCTCGGCCGAAGTGCTGCATGGTCCGGTTTCAATAGTCGATCAGGGCTTTCCGGTGATTGCCTTTGCGTCTGGTGACGCGGCCGAGGCCAACATTGCCGAGGTCGCAGATGCGCTTGCGGCCAAGGGCGCAATGGTATTTGCGACGACCAACAAGGTTTCAGATGCCGTATCGCTGCCGCATGTGCGCACATCACATTGGATGACAGACCCGGTGGCCTCGATCGCGTCATTCTACGGTTTGGTCGAAACGGTTGCCACCCGCAGGGGTATTAACCCAGATGCGCCACGCCACCTGCGGAAAGTGACGGAAACGGTATGACCGGCACAACCATCACTTTCACCGGTGGACCGATCTTTGACGGCGAGACATTGCTGAACGGTCAGGCCGTCCGTTTCGTCGATGGTATGTTGGATTCAATTCTGCCCGAAGCTCAGTTGTCTTCGGGTGAAGCGGTCGAGGATCTTTCGGGCGATATCCTTAGCCCCGGCTATGTCGACCTGCAGGTCAATGGCGGCGGAGGTGTCATGTTCAATGATGATCCGTCGGTAGAAACCTTACAGTGTATCGCCGGGGCACATCGCGGGCTGGGCGCGACTTCTATTCTTCCGACGCTGATCACAGACACACCAGAGAAGACGACCGCTGCCATCGCGGCTGCCATGCAGGCCATCCAGCGCGGTGTTCCCGGGATTGTCGGCCTGCATCTGGAGGGGCCGTATCTGTCCGAGCGGCGCAAGGGGGCTCATGATGCTGCGTTGATCCGGCCGATGGAAGATGCCGATCTGGCGCAGTTGTTGGATGCGGCCAAGGCGCTGCCTGCGCTGATGGTCACGCTTGCACCTGAGAGTGTCACGATCGCTCAGGTTGAAACGCTCGCCAATGCAGGGGTGATGGTTTCGCTGGGGCACAGCGATGCTGCATACGAAACCTGCGTTGCCTATGCCCAAGCAGGCGCGCATTGTGCCACGCATTTGTTCAACGCCATGAGCCAGTTGGGCAATCGAGAGCCCGGTCTTGTGGGCGCGGTCCTGTCGAACGGGGCCATGTCTGCCGGACTGATCGCGGATGCAATCCATGTTCATCCCCAGACGATGCGGTCGGCCTTTGCCTCCAAACAGGGTCCCGGGTGCCTGTTTCTGGTCAGTGATGCGATGGCTGTCGCCGGAACGGAACTGAAAGATTTCAGCTTGGAAGGGCGGATCATTCAGCGTGAAAACGGCAGGTTGACCTTGCAGGATGGAACGCTGGCCGGGGCTGATCTTGACCTGACCACAGCGCTGCGCGTTCTGACGAAGAACGTGGGTGTTTCGCTGCCTGACGCGTTGGCGGCGGCCACGCGCATTCCGGCAGAACTTATTTCACAAAACCCGATCTCGCGCCTGAACATGATCTCGCAAGCTATTCGAATTTCCCCGGACCTGTCACGGGCCTGTCCCGTCGTGTCGATCTGACATCCGTTTGGTGCAAATCTCGAAGCGTGGCGCATTTCACACCTCGTCGCCGCTGCTGCGGTTGTGTATGACATTAGGCGAATGCGGTTTGGGAATGCCCTAATGTTTCAGGTGATTGGCACAGTCGGTTTAGGATCGATGGCCCGGATGTCGCTATGAGCGGAAAGCGCGGGGTCTTCATCGGTCAGCGCAAGGATCGGATGGGCGCGCGCCTGCTGATGATCCTGACTTGCATACGTCTCGCTGAAGATTTTGGGACCGACTACAAGGTGAACTGGTTCCCGCAGGGTGCGGATGCGCCGGAACTGGATCAGCCAGATGAGCTGTTCACCTCTGACTGGATGGATGCGCATTTCCTTGATCAGGCACAGTTCGACAAGCTGAACAAAACCGCCCTGCCGATTTGGGCCTTCCAAAATGACCCTTCGCCAGAGCGGCTGGTTGATCATTTGGCGTCTGGCCGTTCGGTTCTGGTAGAAGAGGGATTCGAGGTTCTGGCCTTTCCTTGGGAAGATATCGAAGCCATACGCCCGCGATACCGCGATTTCATCCGCAGCGTCGGGTTTATAGACGCGATACGCCAGATTATGGATCGTGCAGATGAGAAACTCTCGGGGCAGGGCGTTTCTGCCTACCATATCCGGCGCGGTGATATCCTGAACGGGCTACCGTGGAAGCATTCGACCTGGCCCGCCAAAGTCGAGCCTGAGGAATTTTATGAAGCCCATCTGGAGAAATCCGAGGGCCTGACGGCGATCATGTTCTCGGACCAGCCTGAGCTGATTGTTCGCTTCAAAAAACGGTTTCCGCAGCTCATGCAAATGTCGGATATTGCTGACTTGTCGAATTTGACGCGTGCGCAACGGGATTTTCTAGAGCTCTATGCGATGTCGCGGGCGGATCAGGTCATTGCACCTTACATTTCCGCCTTTTCGATGGCAGCGGCCCGGATATCGGGGCAGCAGCGTAAGGTGTTTCGTGATGTCCTGACCGAGGAAGAGCTGAAGGAGGCCAATGCACGGGTCATTGAACGCGTTGCGCGAGGGCCAGACGCGTTTCTGAACCCTTCCGAGGCCGCTCATATATACTCAAAGGCGGCACAATACCTCGCGGCGCAGGACCGCTGCGATGAGGCTTATGATAGCGCGAAACCCATTCTGGATGCTGGGGCCGACAACGCCTTTATGCCGCTGCTTCAATCCCTGAACTGCTTTTACCTGGAGATGTGGCAGGAAAGCGAAACGCTTGCCAGTGAAGGGTTGCAAAACCCGCATCTCTGGCCCGAGGATTACGCCGTCATGTGTGCCTTGCGTGGTGCCATTCTGGGTGTGCAGGGCAAGCGCTGGGCCGCGACGCGTCATTTTGCAAAAGCGTTTTGGGCCAAACCGTTACGACCTGATGTTGTCGTACTTGGGTCCAGAATGCTCTACCGCTCTCATCTGGCGCTCAGGCTGCTGCCACCTGTGGACTGGTCGCTGCAACGGATCGTGCGGCAGCGACGCTTTCCACCGTTCAACAACCTGTATCTGGTTCAGCACAAGGTGGTTTCATGGCGTCCGTGCAACTTTGATTTCATCCTGCTGGATTGGGCCGAACTGGCGCTGGATCAACGCGCTAAACGGCTTTTTGACCAACGCAAAAGGTTGGAGGCATTGAATGTGGCCTTGGATGATCTGCCGGACGTGCCAACAGATGATCCGCGTCTACTGGGGGCACGGGTAATTCTGCAAAAACATCTGGGCGAAATTTCCAGTGGCCAAGCCATCGACACAACCCGTCAGATCGTGGCTGAAGTACCGGAAAGCACGCTGTATCAAAAACGTCTTGCTGAGCTTTATGAAGCAGAAGGGGATACCGAAGCCGCGCATCGAACAATGGCCGAGGCATTGGCTTGCGACCCGGAAAGCCCGTTTCTTCTGTTTGCAATGGGCCGCATGCTAGAGCGGTCGGGTAAAACCGGGAAGGGCGAGAGCCTGATCTTGCAAGCTGCGGATCAGGATGAGGTAACCGTCGCCATTCAGGGTATGGCGGGTCAGATACACATGCGGCGTGGGAACAAGAACAAGGCCCGGCCTTATCTTGAGAAAGCGAGCGACCTCTATCCGCCCTACAAACGGTTTACGAATCAGCTGAACAGGCTGTCGGGCAAGACGTAACTTTAGTTCAGCGCAATCTCTTGCTTTAGTTTTCCGGTTGTCTTGTCAAAGATCAGAAGCCGATTGTCGTCGGTCACAACCGCATACCAGTTGTTGCCGATGGTCAGTGCCTGCGCGCGTGCACCATCTGGTAGCTCAATCTGATCGGGCAGCGTTGGGGTGCGATCCGATAGGCGGATGACAATCAAAGCGAATGTCACTAGAACCCCGCCAATCATCACCGCGGTCAACAGCATGACCATGCGCCGCAGCAACCGAAGCTGCGGTGTTTCCTGCGGTTCCTGAGGTTCGGAAGGGACAGTCATGGGCACCCGCCTGATAGAGTTTCAAATCGCGGCTGCGCCGCCTTCTCGCCTTGATAAGGCGCTTGCGCGGGATGTGCCAGCGGAAGAGAGCCTATCGCGCACCCGGCTGGCTCGTCTGATCGGCGAAGGGGCTGTCATGGTTGATGGTGCGGTCATCAACGATCCCAAAGCCCGGATAGCCGAGGGCGCGCAGGTCGCGATCGCGGTGGCCGAGGCCGAAGACAGCCATATCGGCCCCGAGGACATCCCGCTTGAGGTTGTCCATGAGGATGACGATCTGATCGTTGTCAACAAACCTGCGGGGATGGTTGTGCATCCGGCGCCGGGGTCTCCGAACGGGACGCTGGTCAATGCGCTGCTGCATCACTGTGGCGATGACCTTTCGGGCGTCGGGGGCGTCAAACGCCCGGGGATTGTGCACCGGATCGACAAGGAAACCAGCGGTTTGCTGGTGGTCGCCAAGTCGGACGCGGCGCATCACGGACTGGCTGCCCAGTTCGAAGCGCATAGTGTCGAGCGATATTATCGCGCTGTGTGCTACGGGGTTCCCGATGCCAATGATCCTCGGTTACGCGGGATAAAGGGCGTCAGTTTCGAGCCGGGAAATATCATGCGTCTGACCACGCAATTGGCGCGGCACAAGACGGATCGTCAAAGGCAGGCTGTGCTGTTTCACGGTGGCCGTCATGCCGTGACACGGGCAAGGATCGTCGAGGTTTTCGGCACCCCCGGCGGCCTGTCGTTGATCGAATGCTGGCTTGAGACCGGTCGGACGCATCAAATTCGTGTCCATATGGCCCATGCCGGTCACGGTCTTGTCGGGGACCCGGTCTATGGTGGCCGGCGCAAGCTCGCCGCGCGTGCGTTCACGCCCGAGGCCGCTGATGCGGTGCGGACGTTCCCCCGGCAGGCACTGCACGCTGCGGTGCTTGGGTTCGAGCATCCGGTCACGGGCGAGGCTTTGCGGTTTGAAGCGCCGCTGCCGCAGGATATGACCGCACTGCTGGAAAGCCTTAGAAGGCCTATGAAATAATCTGCAAAGGCTTGTGAATGTGGCAGTTTCAGCTTTTCTTTACATCAGGTTAATTTCAGACTGGTAGTTGATCCTCTTGAATGTATCGGGTCAGATACCCATATCCCATGTTAAGGGCTTAAACATTTGTCCAAGGGGCGGAAATAGATGGCAAATTACACAACTCTTCCAGCGCCAACACCCGAGGGTGGGCTGAACCGCTATATGCAGGAGATTCGCAAATTTCCTCTGCTTGAGCCGGAAGAAGAATACATGCTGGCCAAGCGCTGGGTCGAGGAACAGGATACCGAGGCTGCGCATAAGATGGTCACGTCTCATCTGCGTCTGGCAGCTAAGATCGCCATGGGATATCGCGGCTATGGTCTGCCACAGGCCGAGGTGATTTCCGAGGCCAACGTTGGCCTGATGCAGGCGGTCAAGAAATTCGACCCGGAAAAAGGTTTCCGGCTGGCGACTTATGCCATGTGGTGGATTCGCGCCTCGATCCAGGAATATGTCCTGCGGTCGTGGTCGATGGTGAAACTGGGTACGACTTCGGCGCAGAAAAAGCTGTTCTTTAACCTGCGCAAGGCCAAAGCTCGCATTGGAGCACTGGAAGAGGGTGATCTGCGTCCCGAGAACGTGGCGAGGATCGCCACCGATCTGGGCGTAACCGAAGCCGAAGTGATCAGTATGAACCGCCGGATGTCTGGTGGCGATGCCTCGCTGAACGCGACCGTCGGGTCCGAAGGCGAAGGTACGATGCAATGGCAGGATTGGCTGGAAGATGAAGATGCCGATCAGGCTGGTGATTACGAGGCGCGCGATGAATTGGAAGCCCGGCGCGAGCTGCTTTCTGCTGCCTTGGATGTTCTGAACGACCGCGAGAAAGATATCCTGACTCAGCGACGTCTGATGGATCAGGCTGTCACGCTTGAAGAACTGAGCACGCAATACAATGTCAGCCGTGAACGCATTCGCCAAATCGAAGTGCGTGCGTTTGAAAAACTGCAGAAGAAGATGCGCGAGCTGGCGCGCGAAAAAGGCATGCTGGGATCAAGCTGAACCCATCATGCCGTTTCCAGAACCGGTCTGACCATTGTCAGGCCGGTTTTTTCTTGCGCTTGGGGTATGACAGGCCACGCTTGCGCTGGTAAGTGGGTGGTGGCGCTAACAAGCAGGAAGAAGACAATCATGCACAAACCGGTTCAATGGGGTGTTCTGGGTGCCTCGAAATTCGCAGCTCAGCAAATGGGGCCAGCCATACACGCCGCCCATGGCGCACGGCTTGCCGGGCTGGCCACGTCAGATTCGGCCAAGGCGGCACCCTTTCAACAGTTCTGCCCGGATGTCCGCGTCTATCAAGGTTATGACGATTTGCTGGCCGATCCAGTTATCGAAGCGGTCTATATCCCGCTGCCCAATCACCTGCATGTGGAATGGAGCCTTAGGGCGTTAGATGCGGGCAAGCATGTACTGTGCGAAAAGCCGATGACGATGCGCGCGGACGAGTTTGACACGTTGATAGCCAAACGCGATCAAACCGGCTTGCTTGCGGCTGAGGCCTACATGATCGTGCACCACCCCCAATGGCAACTGGTTCGCAGATTGATCGCCGATGGCGCGATTGGAAAACTTGTGCATGTGACCGGCGCGTTCAGCTATGACAATCGCGCCGATACGGGCAACATTCGCAATAGGCCCGAAACCGGCGGCGGAGGGCTGCGGGATATTGGGGTTTACGTCATAGGAAGCGCGCGCTTTGCGACCGGGCAAGAGCCGACCTCGGTCAGTGGTGCGATCCGATGGGAGAATGACGTCGACGTCTTCACTGAAATTAGCGCGCAGTTTCCCGGCTTTACCTACACAACTTACGTGTCGACCCGAATGCACCCCCATCAGGAGATGGTGTTTCATGGCGAAGGCGGCGTTATCCGCATGACCGCTCCGTTCAATGCGCGTGTATTTGGCGAGGCACGGGTTGAATTGCACCGACCTGGACTTGAAGTGCAGGTGACGCGGTTCCCAGGGGATGACCACTATAAGACACAGGTCGAGGCGTTTTGCCGCTCGGTCCGCGACGGGGACGACTATCCCTGTACGCTTGAATTTGCACGCGGCACGCAAGAAGTAATTGATCGCGTGTTTGACAGCGCAACTTCGCTCTAGCTTGCCACGCCTGTGGTGTCTCGATTAACCTGTTCTGACCGGATCAGGAGGGTTCAATGGCGGGCGGTTGGGCGCGTGACGGCGCGGTAAGTGAACAAATCGAAGCGTCGATCTCTGATGAACTGGCGCGGATGCAGGCGAAAAAGCGGCTCGTAGGCGAAAGCTTGACCCACTGCGCCGAATGCGAAGAGCCGATCCCTGAAAAACGCCGCACCGCTTTGCCGGGGGTAAAACTGTGTCTGGAGTGTCAACAGGAACGGGACGGTAACTTTAAGATACGTGGTGGGATCAATCGGCGCGGTTCGAAAGACAGCCAGTTAAAGTAGCGCGAGGAGCATCTGGTGCAGGATCAACCGCAGAGATTATCACTGCTGCACAATGGGTTGGTCCTTGGGTTTCTGGCTGCGTTTCTCTGGGGCACGCACAGTGTCATCGTGCGTTACCTGACCAGTGATCTCGGTGGGTTACAGATTGCCGTCTCGCGCTTGTTCATAGCCGCACTTGCTATTTTCTGCATGTTGCGTGTGATGGATGCGCGGATCTCGATCCGGTTCAGAGATTGGAATTTCCGCCTTGCTGTGCTGTCAACGGTCGTAAATTACATCCTGTTCCATATTGGGCTTGAGCACACAGGCGCTGCGAATGCGATGGTGTTAGAGAATACCGCGCCATTCTTCGTTCTGATCTTCTTGTATTTTTTCGCAGATGCAATGATTGGTCGCACCGAAATTCTTGCAACTTTGCTGGCAATTTTCGGCGTTTTTCTGACGGTTTACCAGGATTTTGAGGGTGGCGGGGAACCCTTGATCGGCGATCTGATGGAAATTGGGGCAGGGCTTAGCTGGGCCGTGTTTCTGATTTCAAGCAGTCGGGCGATGCAGACGTCGAAAACAACGCCCGAGCGGTTGAATTTCCTGTTCGGCATCTTCCTGTGTTCCGGCATTCTGTTGGTGCCGTTGGCGGCGTTTTCGCTACAGATACCCACCGCAATTGACGTGGTTTTCCTGATCCTGCTGGGTGTATTTCCAACAGCGCTGGCCTATTACCTCTGGTACGAGGCGGCAGCACGGGTCTCGACATTGACGGCGACGTTGATGTTCGCCGCGTCGGTCGTATTTACGTTCATAAACTCGGCGCTGTTTCTGGGGGCCACCATTACACCACCTGCTGTTGTTGGGGCACTTTTGATCGTTGCGGCCATCTTCCTGACCACATTGAAAAAAACCCGAACCTAGCAAGGGCAGCCCCTGTCGGCTGCCCCTGATCAATTAGCGCTCCATCGCCTCCAGCTCGTCGATGAAGCCCGAGATCATGGACAGGCCTTTGTCCCAAAATTCCGGATCGCTGGCATCCAGCCCGAACGGCGCAAGCAATTCCTTGTGGTGCTTTGAGCCACCGGCGCGCAGCATTTCGAAATATTTGTCTTCGAAACCTTCGGCACCGCTTTCGTAAACCGAATAGAGCGCATTCACGAGGCCGTCGCCAAAGGCATAGGCATAAACGTAGAAGGGTGAATGGACGAAATGGGGGATATAGGCCCAGAAGGTCTCATACCCGTCCATGAATTCGAACGCGGGGCCAAGGCTTTCGGCCTGAACGCTCATCCACAGGGCGTTGATGTCGTCCGGTGTCAACTCACCTTCGCGGCGGGCAGCGTGGAGCTTGCATTCGAAGTCGTAGAAGGCGATTTGCCGGACGACGGTGTTGATCATATCCTCGACCTTCCCGGCTAGCAGTACTTTACGCTGCTGCGGGGTTTCCGCCTGATCCAGCATTTTTCGGAAGGTCAGCATTTCGCCAAACACGCTGGCGGTTTCGGCCAAGGTCAGCGGGGTGGATGACAGCATCTCACCCTGATCGGCTGCTAGTACCTGATGCACACCGTGACCCAGTTCGTGTGCCAGTGTCATCACGTCGCGCGGTTTGCCCAGATAGTTGAGCATCACATAAGGATGAACATCGGTGACGGTGGGGTGTGCAAAGGCGCCGGGCGCTTTGCCTGGTTTCACCGCCGCGTCGATCCACCCTTTTGAAAAGAAGGGCGCTGCGATTTCACCCATACGAGGGTCAAACGCGTCATATGCGTCCATCACAGTCTTCTCGGCCTCGTTCCAACCGACAATCCGAGTATCTTCCATCGGCAGGGGCGCGTTGCGATCCCAGACCTGCATCACGTCCAGACCCAGCCATTTGCGTTTCAACTCGTAATACCGGTGGCTGAGCTTGGGATAAGCGGCCACAACCGCTTCGCGCAGGGCTTCGACTACTTCTGGCTCGACATCATTTGACAGATGGCGACCGGTCTGGGCAGTTGGCATTTTGCGCCAGCGATCTACAATCTCTTTTTCCTTCGCTTGCGTATTGTGAACGCGCGCGAAAGTTTTGATATTGTGCTGAAATACCTCAGCAAGTTCACGCGCGGCGGCTTCGCGTTTGGTGCGATCCTGCTCGGTCAACAGGTTCAGCGTGCCTTCGATGTTCAGCTCTTCTCCGTCGACGGTAAAGGTCAGCCCTGCGATGGTTTCATCGAACAGACGCTCCCACGCGTCACCGACCACGCCCAGATCGTGCAGGAACTTTTCCAACTCGTCCGACAACTGATAAGGCTTCATTGCACGGATGCGGCGGAAGACGGGTTCATACCGGGCCAGATCAGCATTGGCATCGAAATGAGCATTCAGCCCGTCATCATCGATACGGTTGATCTCAAGCGTGAAGAACACCAGCGGCGTGGTGAAGACAGTGATCTTTTCCTGCATATCCGACAGGAATTTGGCGCGGTCCGCATCTGTGGTCAGCTGGTAATAGCGCAGACCTGCAAAAGACATGATGCGCCCGGCAATGGCGTTGATTTTTTCATTGCGATGCACGCAAGTCAGCAGGCCATTGGCATCCAGTTCGGCCAGCTTGCCTTCGTAATCGGCGGCAAAAGAGGCACATTCCTGTTCCAGCCAGTCCAGATCGCGCGACAGCTCTTTGGCGTCTTCCGAGGTATAGAGATCCGTCAAATCCCATTCTGGCAAGTTGCCCAGATCATCGGCACCGCCGCCAGCGTTTACGTCACGGACGGGGAAGGGAAGGTCGCGCATGGATCACCTCGAATAAACTGTGTTGGCAAACATTTAGGCGCGGCACGCCCGGATCACAAGCAGCCTGTCTGATCAGACCCTAGTGACACTGTTCAGGTTTGGGCTTTGCCGTGGCTGCCGCAAAATGCGTGGCCAGTTGGTCGAAGACCGGGCCGCGAACTTCGGGTCCTTCCATCAGAACCTCGTGTTCGCCGTCGGGTATCTCGATCAGAGTGCCGCTGGGCCAGTTCGCCATGCGGGCACGGATTGCCTTGCGGTCCACGATCTGTTCATGGCTGCCAAGGAAGGTCAGCGTAGGGATATCAGGTGCGGTCTGTTCCATCAGCCAGGCGCATTCATCCAACGCTTCGCGCAGCCAGATCGTCGACGGTGCACCCAAAGCCAGTTCCGGATGCGCAGCCAGTTGATCGCGCATCATCTGGTACATCTCGGGGTCGCGGGTCAGCACGTTGCCTTCGAACGGTTGCGAGATCACATAGCTGTCCAGAGATGTTGTAGGGGGTGTTTTCTCACCCAGACCCAGACGTGGCCCCCAATAGGCCGTCAACTGGCTGAGCGGTTTCATGATCGGCGTGAAGAAAATGCCCCACATCGGACCCGTGAAGGCGCAGGCCGCGAAATCGGCCCCTTCCAGAACGGCACGCAGCCCAATCGCTCCGCCCATTGAATGGCCGATCACATACCACGGTTTGGGCAGGTCCAATTGCCCGGCCAGTTCAAGTACGGCGCGTACGTCATGCTGATAGTCGGTGAACTGTTCAACATGACCGATGCGGGGATCATCCAGCGGGCGGTCTGCAAGCCCTTGGCCGCGCCAGTCAACCGACAGGCTGGCATAGCCACGGTTCACGAACTCTTTAGCCGTGTCGCCGTATTTCTCAACATATTCCGTACGGCCGGGGAACAGCATCACCGTACCGCGTGCGTCACCTTTGGGCAGCCAATGCGCCACCCGAATGCGTTTGCCGTCTTCGGTGGTCAGCCAATGCGCTGCACCACCGGCAGGGCCGCCGGCCACGTCTTCGAACAAGGGGGCCGGCGTGTACTCCATCAGGCCAGCACCGAAGCAAGTTTCATGGCAATTCCCATATCCCCATCCACGCTCAGCTTGCCGGACATAAACGCGCCTGTCGGGTTCAAGTCGCCGCTGAGGATCTGTTCGAACGTATCCGCATCAGCGCTAAGGGTCACATCAGCCTCTTCGTCGCTGACCCGTGCGCCGCTTGCATCCAGAATGATTGACCCCAGATCGGCAATTGCGAATTTGGCCGATGCGTCAAAATCGCCACCCGACAGTTTTTCATTCAATGCCGCCGCGGCTTTTTCCAGAATATCGCTCATGGTCTTCCTCATATTGTTCATGCGCCGTGAATGGACATCCCCGGTCGCTACGCTACACTGAGCATTGTTATGGGTATTGCAATCAACAATCTCAAAGATACCGTCGCGGCACTTGCTGCGATAGTCACGTTTTCCACCAGTTGCGCTGCGCAGCAGGCGGATTTGCGCGACGAAGCGACGCTGTTGCAGCAACTGGCACAATCCACGCCCGCGCAGTCCATCGGTTTGGACCGGCAGTTGCAGGCGCTGTGGGCGCAGTCGGGATCAGCCTCGGCGGATTTACTGCTGGAGCGTGGGCGCGAAGCGCTTGAGGACGGTGATGTCGAAGCTGCGCTTGATCATCTGACGGCACTAACGGATCACGCGCCCGAGTTTGCCGAGGGCTGGCATGTACGTGCCTCGGCCTTCTTTGGGATCGAACGGTTCGGTATGGCTGCCGCTGATCTGGAACACGCCTTGACCCTGAACCCCAGTAATTATGAGGCGATTTACGGCCTTGGACTGATCTTCGAGATCGTGGGCAAACCTGAACAGGCGTTCAACGCCTATTCGCGCGCGCTGGCTATACATCCCCATCACGAAGAAGTAACCAATGCCGTGAATCGGCTGAAGCCTCAGGTTGAAGGCAAGGCGCTGTAGGTCTCAGGGCGCAGGGGGCAAAGGTGAACGGGTCATCCCGGGTAGTGGCCGTACTTGGCCCGACGAACACAGGCAAAACCCATTACGCAATCGAACGTATGCTGGGATACCGGACTGGTGTCATTGGCCTGCCGCTGCGTCTTCTGGCGCGCGAGGTCTATGATAAGATCGTCGCCATTCGCGGCCCTTCTGTCGTCGCGCTGGTGACCGGAGAGGAACGTATCGTACCACCGCGCACCCAGTATTGGGTTTGCACCGTCGAAGCGATGCCCGAAGGGATGGGCGCGGATTTTGTGGCGATTGACGAAATTCAGCTCTGTACGGACCCCGAACGCGGCCATGTGTTCACCGACCGACTGCTGCGCGCGCGCGGGACGCATGAAACGCTGTTTCTGGGCTCCGATACTCTGCGCGGCGCGATTGCAGCGCTTGTGCCAGAGGCGCAGTTTGTTCGGCGCGAACGGATGTCGCAGCTGGTTTATTCCGGCTCCAAAAAGATCAGTCGGATGCCCGCGCGCAGTGCGATTGTTGGGTTCTCGGTCGACAATGTCTATGCCATCGCCGAATTGCTGCGCCGTCAAAAGGGCGGGGCGGCGGTGGTCATGGGGGCACTCAGCCCGCGCACGCGGAATGCGCAGGTGGACCTCTACCAGAATGGCGAGGTTGATTATCTGGTGGCAACCGATGCCATTGGCATGGGTTTGAACCTTGATGTGAACCATGTTGCGTTTTCATCGCTGTCCAAATTCGATGGCCGACGCATGCGCCCCTTGGCCCCAAACGAATTGGCACAGATTGCAGGCCGGGCAGGGCGCGGCATGGCGGACGGCACGTTCGGTGTAACGGGTGAGGCCCCACCGCTGGACGATGGTGTCGTTCAGGCAATCATGGACAGCCGTTTTACGCCAATGAAGAAACTGAACTGGCGGAATGCCGCTTTGCGGTTCGGCTCGATCGAGGCGCTGATCGACTCGCTTGAGGTCAGCCCAGACAACGAAAGCCTGATCAAAGCGCGGCCCGCTGACGACCTGAATGCGCTGAAATCTCTGTCTCAGGTCACCGAAGTCATGGCTCGCGCCAGCGACGCTCCATCGGTCCGATTGCTGTGGGATGTCTGCCGAATCCCCGATTTTCGCGGCATAAGCCACGCTGAACATGCCAGCCTGCTTGAAGTGATCTATGGCCACCTGCACGAGCGGGGGAATATTCCGGATGATTTCTTGGCGCGGCAAATCCGCCGAATCGACCGGACAGATGGAGATATTGATGCGCTGTCCAAAAGGTTGGCATATATTCGCACCTGGACATATGTTGCGCAACGAAACGGCTGGGTGCGTGACGAATCCCATTGGCGCGAGGAAACGCGCACTGTAGAAGACAGGCTGTCGGACGCTCTGCATGACCGTTTGACCCAACGATTTGTGGACCGGCGCACGTCAGTGTTGCTGCGCCGGCTCAAACAGAAGGAGGCCCTTTTGGCCGAAGTAAATGACAAGGGTGAAGTGACCGTCGAAGGCGAATTCGTCGGTCGTCTGGAAGGGTTCCGGTTCACGCCGGACAAAGCCGCGCAGGGAACCGAGGCGAAAGCTTTGAAATCGGCCTCGCTGCAAGCACTTGCGCCGCAATTCCATCTGCGTGCGGATCGCTTCTATAACGCGCCCGATACCGAGATTGATTTCACTGATCAGGGTGGCCTGATGTGGGGCGAATATGCCGTCGGCAAACTGGTTGCCGGCGCTGAGCCTCTCAACCCGATGGTCGAGGTTTTTGTGGATGAGGCCGCAGGGCCCGATGTCGAGCAGAAAGTGCAGCGCCGCCTGCAGCATTTCATCGACCGCAAAGTTGCCGCACTGTTTGAGCCGCTGTTGAACCTGTCTCGGGACGAGGAACTGACTGGTCTGGCCAGAGGTTTTGCCTTCCGCATGGTCGAGGCGCTGGGCGTGCTGCCCCGCGCTGTTGTCGCACAAGAGGTCAAGGATCTGGATCAGGACGCCCGTGGTGCATTGCGCAAACACGGCATCCGCTTCGGTCAATTCACCATATTCATGCCGCTGCTGCTGAAACCCGCACCTACGCGCCTGCGTCTGGTGCTGTGGGCGCTGGCTGGCGGTTTGCAGGAATTCCCCGATGCACCGCCTCCGGGTCTGGTCACAGTTCCCGTCGCCAAGGACGCGCCGCAAGGGTATGATACCATGTGTGGCTACCGTGATGCGGGCGAGCGTTCGATCCGCATCGACATGCTGGAACGTCTGGCTGATATGCTGCGGTCCGAGGACAGCCGGGGTGGCTTTGAAGCCAAGCCCGACATGCTTTCGATTACGGGTATGACGCTGGAACAGTTTGCCGACCTGATGCAAGGGCTGGGCTATAAGGCTGAACGCGGCGAGCGGGAAAAGGTAAAGTCCGCAGTGGCTACACAACCTGCTGCTGATGCGCCGGAAGCCTCTGTCGCCGAAGAAACCCTGGCAACAGACAGTGTGACGGATGAGGTTGTCGCGACCGCCGAGGCGCCAGCCGAGGCCACTGAAAGCACCAAGGCGACAGTCGAGGCTCCTGCATCAGAACCCACATCGGACGAGCCCGAGGTCGAGGTGTTCTTCACCTTCACCTGGGGTCGCCAGCGCCAGCAGAACCGTGGTCCGCGTCGCGAACAAGGGCAGGGCAAAGGCAAGCCGCGCGGTAAACCTCAGGACGGGCGCAAACCGCAGGGCAAGAAGGGGGGCAAACCACAAGGGGCCAAATCCTTCTCGTCGCGGCCTCCGAAAAAGGAAAAGGCTATCGATCCCGACAACCCGTTTGCTGCGGCACTGATGGGTTTGAAGGACGGCAACTGATCGCCCATGGCAGAGGCCAAGCTGCGGATCGACAAATGGTTATGGCAGGCGCGGTTCTTCAAGACCCGTAGCCTGGCCACCAAACAGGTCAGCGGCGGTCATGTCCGATTGAATGGAAACCGGGTGCTAAAACCGGCGCAAGCCGTGGCGCCCGGGGACGTTCTGACTTTCCCTCAGGGGCGGATCGTTCGGGTCGTTCGCATCGAAAAACTGGGCGAACGCCGCGGCCCGGCACCCGAAGCGCAAACGTTGTACTTCGATATGACGGAAAAGCAGGACGCACCGCCCAGAAACCCCGGATTTGAGGGAAAAGGTCGTCCAACCAAGAAAGATCGCCGTGCGCTTGATCTTTCTCGTACGCAAGATGACTGATCCCACCTTGAAGAGAGGGCCAGACTGAATTAGCTAGACGCCCAAATGCGCAAACGGGAATTCCAACCATGACCTATGTCGTCACCGAAAACTGCATCGCCTGTAAATACACCGATTGTGTCGAGGTATGCCCGGTGGATTGTTTTTATGAAGGTGAAAACACGCTGGTCATTCATCCCGACGAATGCATCGACTGCGGCGTGTGCGAACCCGAATGCCCTGCCGACGCGATCCGCCCCGACACTGAGCCGGGAATGGAGCAATGGGTCGAGTTCAACCGCAAATTCTCAGAGCAATGGCCGGTTATTATCACCAAGAAAGACCCGTTGCCCGGAGCTGAAGAACGCGATGGTGAAGAGGGTAAAATGGAGAAGTATTTCTCCGAAGCGCCCGGCGAAGGCGGATAAGCGATTCGGCTTTACCCCACCCGGATTTTGGTACAACACGTTCTCGTATCATCCTGAAGTAGATGGATATTATACCGCTTAGTGGGGGTCGGTCTTTTGAGTGTCTCAGTTTTGTGATATACTCAATACCTGAATGATGACTGAGATTGGGATGTGCTCCGTAAGTATACTCGCTTTGGAGTTCTAAATTATTGACAAAACAGCCACCTGCCGGGGCCAGATAAGGCCACGGATGGGTATTTTGTCGTCTCGCAGCCCGGTCTCGTAACCAAGGAAGAATCTGAATGTCGAAATCGAAAAAGCTTGAGTTCCGCCCGAACGATTATGTTGTCTACCCGGCTCATGGTGTAGGTCAGATCGTATCGATCGAAGAGCAGGAAGTCGCTGGCTTCTCGCTTGAGCTGTTCGTGATCTCCTTTGAAAAAGACAAGATGACACTGCGTGTGCCGACCAACAAAGCAACCGAATCCGGTCTTCGTTCGCTCAGCTCGCCCGATGTGATCAGCCAGGCAATGAAAACCCTGAAGGGTAAGGCCAAGGTCAAACGCGCCATGTGGTCGCGACGGGCGCAGGAGTATGAGCAAAAGATTAATTCGGGTGACCTGATCTCGATCGCCGAAGTGGTTCGTGACCTGCACCGCACCGATGATCAGCGCGAGCAGAGCTATTCCGAGCGTCAGCTTTATGAGGCAGCGCTTGAGCGTCTGACGCGAGAGGTCGCTGCTGTTTCAGGCGCGGATGAAATCTCGGCGGCCAAGCAGGTCGACGAGGTACTGACCTCGCGCGCCGCTGCTTGACCAAAGGTGCAACCAATTTCAAAGCCGCTCCGTAACCGGGGCGGCTTTTTTGTAAGCTGACGCTTGGTATGCCGCCGGTTTAGGGGTATTTCTTATCATTAATAAGGGGATGCGAGCTTAGGATGAAGCAGGCTGTTAAGTTCTTATACATCAGCCACGACCCGATTTCGGTCTGGTTTCGATATGGCCTGATCCTGTTCGACATCGCGACCATCGTGTTCTTTGTCGCAACCGCGCATATTCCGCACGGCCCGGGAATTACGGTGGCCAGTTTTGGCGTCGGATTTCTTATTCTCATGGATTTTTCGGCTCGTCTTTGGATCGCGAAAGATCGTTGGAAGCTATTGCGCAAGATTTATACGATGGCAGACATCGTTGTTATCGTGTCACTTTTCCTCGATCCGTTCCTGACCGGTAACCTGGCGTTTCTGCGTATTCTACGCGCTTTGCGCCTGATCCACTCGTACCATTTGCTGCGGGATTTGCGACGGGACAGCAGGTTTTTCCGAACCCATGAAGACGCGGTGATTGCCGCGATAAACCTGTTGGTTTTTGTCTTTGCGACCGCTACCGCAGTGCTTGTCTTTTTCACGCCCGAGGACACTCAGACGCCCTATATCGACGCGCTGTATTTCACGATGGCGACCCTAACGACTACCGGGTTTGGCGACATCACGTTGGCGACCCCGGCGGGAAAGCTGTTTTCGGTTTTCATCATGGTCGTTGGCGTGGCGCTGTTCGTGCGACTGGCGCAGGCGATCTTTATGCCACAGAAAGTGCGGTACAAATGCCCTAGTTGCGGTTTGTTCCGGCATGATCCAGATGCTGTACATTGCAAACATTGTGGCGCAACGCTGCGGATCGAAACGGGTGGTGCTGGTTAAATCAGTGCGATTAGCGTCAGCAGAAATGTAATTTCGCAGACCTGTTGTGTGGCCCCCAGAATGTCACCGGTTTGGCCTCCGATCTTGGCTTTTGCGATCTTGGCCACAATCCCGCAGGCGATCATTGCAAAAAGCATAGGGAACAACGCGAGGCCACCCAACAACCCCAAGGCAAGCACTGCCGCCAACATCAAACCGATCAGAACTGCAGATACTGGCGGCGCGCCAACCGAATGACTCAGCCCTGAATGCCGGGCATTTTCAAGCATGTTCATCAAAGCAGGCATGAGGGCTCGGGAAAATACACATGCAGCCAGCACACCTGTCATCAGCTCAGCACCAACAAGGGCTGCTATGGCAGTGACCCGCAGAAGCTGAGATAGCAGCAATGCCAGCACACCGTAGGTACCGATATGGCTGTCTTTCATGATCTCAAGCCGCCGTTCTGCCTTGAACCCTCCCCAAAGCCCGTCGACTGTGTCGGCCAATCCATCCTCGTGCATGGCCCCTGTCGTGATGATCAGCGCGGCAACGATCAGGCCTGCGACCGCAAAGGTGGGCAATTGCGCCCAGATTGCAATCCACGCAATACCGCATGCAAGTGCACCAACGATGATGCCCACGATGGGAAAAGCCCATGTGGCGCGCGACTGTCGGGCAAACGCATCTTTGGGCAAGCGCGGCAAGGGCAACCGGGTCAGCAGGACCAAGGCCACGGGAATATCCCACATGGAAATAGGGGTGGTGTCGTTTTTGGTCACTCCCAGGCCTTTCAGGGTCTTGTTGCTTTGACAAGTTTGGTTAAACACGCAGGACCACTCTGATGCAACGAGGCTTTCAATGCTGCCTGAATTCAACGATCTGAACAGTTTCCGCGACGCGCTGACCGGCGCGACCGGTCCGGACACATCTGCCGCGCAAGGCGCGGAAGAGCGTAATGGCCAACTGACCAAACCGCCCGGTGCGCTTGGGCGGCTCGAGGATTTGGCGATTTGGTATGCGGGCTGGCGCGGGAACGCGCGGCCTCAGATCAGTGCGCCTCAGGTTATTGTGTTTGCGGGCAATCACGGTGTCACGGCGCAGGGGGTTTCTGCATTTCCACCTGAGGTCACAGTGCAGATGGTTATGAATTTCGAACATGGCGGCGCAGCAATTAACCAATTGGCCAAGGCTGCAGGCGCAAAGATGGATGTTCATGCGCTTGAACTGGATCGCCCAACTGCGGATTTCACGCAAGGTCCGGCGATGAGCGAAGAAGAACTGCTGCAGGCGCTCCGCACAGGATGGCAAGCGGTTGATCCGAAAGCTGATTTGTTGGTTGTCGGAGAGATGGGGATTGGCAACACAACACCTGCGGCGGCAATCGCCTGCGCTTTGTTCGGTGGTGTCGCCGCTGACTGGACCGGACGTGGGACCGGGGTGGATGATGCCGGGTTGGCAAACAAAACCCGGGTTGTTGCGGAAGGGGTGGCCCTGCACGGGCAAGGCGACGGGCTGCACGTCCTGCGTTGTTTGGGCGGGCGCGAGATTGCTGCCATGGCGGGGGCCATTGCTGCGGCCCGCGTGTTGCGCATTCCGGTAATTCTGGACGGCTTCATCTGTACTGCTGCCGCGGCTTGTTTGGCACAGGTATCTGACTCGGCTCTCGATCACGCCGTTGCTGGCCACCAAAGCGCCGAGGGCGCGCATGCGGCGATGCTGGGCAAGCTTGGCAAAGAACCGTTGCTGAGCCTCGGCCTACGGTTAGGTGAAGGATCGGGCGGTGCGTTGGCAATCAACATCCTGAAAAGCGCGGTGGCCTGTCATTCCGGCATGGCTACCTTTGCTGAGGCTGGGGTCTCGGACAGCTGAAGCTTAGAGAGGGGTCGCGGCCTCGGTCGCAGCGGGTGGCCCACCCGAGGTACTTTTGAACAGAAGACGCGGCTAGAGCGCGCTCTAGCCTGGTAAGGCGACGCCTAAAGATAAGTGGTGGATCACGCCGATTTTTTTGCGTGCTCTTCCGCCAATTCCAGCAGCGCGGTTTCCAGATCTTTTTCCAGTTGCCGAGCCCGCTCGATATACTTCTTGTTTTCGGCGGTTGGCATGCCGGGTATCCACAGCTCGGCCAATTCGCGGACCGATCCACGATCATGGTGATAGAACGTCTGCTCCGCCTGTGCAGCCTCGTATTCGCTGAGACCGATGTTTTCCAGAACATAGCGCCCCGCGCGTAGCGATCCGTCGAACATCTCGCGCACGATATCATTGGCACCAGCCTGATAGAGCTCGTAGACATGAGTGCGGTCACGGGCCCGGGCGATGATGTGTAGATCGGGCCTTTGACGGCGGGCATAGCCGACCAGTCGCGTGACCTGTTTATAGTCATCCATGGCCGCGACAAGGACAGCGGCCTTGTCGATCCCTGCCGCGCGTAGCAGTTCGGGGCGTGTGGGATCACCAAGAAAGCCCTTGACCCCAAAGCGGCGCATTAGCTGGATTGTTTCGATGTCATGGTCCAGGACCACTGTCTTGAACCCACTGGCCTGCACCAGCCGGTTTACGATCTGCCCAAACCGACCGATCCCGGCGATGATGACCGGACCTTTCTCGTCGATCTGGTCCGGTTCCACCTGCGGTTTGTGATCGCCGACGTAGCGCGAAAGCAGATCGTAGAGAATGAACAGCAGTGGCGTGATCAGCATCGTCAGCGCGATGATCATCAGCAATTTCTGCGAAAGGCCCGGGGGGATCACGTTCTGCTGCGTCGAAAACGCCAACAATACGAAACCGAACTCACCGGCCTGAGCCAACCCCAGTGTGAACAGCCAGTGATCGCGCCCGCGCAGATTGAATGCCCGCCCGACAATGAACAGAATAATCCCCTTAGCCAGAATCACCAGAAGGGCCAGACCGATCAGGTCAAACGGATCAGCGAAGAAGTACCCCACATCGATCCCGGCACCGACGGTGATAAAGAAAAGGCCCAACAGCAACCCTTTGAAGGGCTCAAGGTCGCTTTCCATTTCGTGCCGAAACTCCGAACTGGCCAGAACGACACCAGCCAGAAACGCCCCAAGGGCAGGGGATAGACCCACCAGCGTCATCAGGAATGAGATGCCCACCACGATCATCAGCGCCAGCGCAGTGTACATCTCGCGCAGGCGAGTGGCGTGGATAAAGCGAAACAAGGGACGGGTTAAATAGATGCCCGCCAATACGACAAAGGCAACCGCTCCGATTGTGACCAACGTAACGGCCCAGCCGGGCAACCCTTCGACCAGCGACAGCGTGGCGTGGTGATCCGCGCCTTGTGCCGCACCATGTCCGCGCTGGATCGAGCCGTCATCTTCAATATGGATACTTGCGGGCAGGGCCAGGAGCGGCAGGAACGCGAGGATTGGGATAACGGCGATATCCTGCGTCAGCAGAACCGAGAAGGTGGCGCGCCCGCCATTGGTTTGCATCAAACCTCTCTCGGACAATGTTTGCAGGACGATCGCGGTTGAAGACAGCGATAAGGTCAGGCCGACAGCCAGTGCAACCGACCATGCGTGGCCAGCATAAAACGCAACCGCTGCAATGGCGAAGGTGGACAGGCCGACCTGCAACCCGCCCAGGCCCAACAGCTTGTCGCGCATGTCCCACAAGGCGCGGGGTTCCAGTTCCAGCCCGATCAGGAACAGCATCATAACAACGCCGAACTCGGCGACATGCTGCAGGCTTTCTGTCTCGGCGCCGACAAGGCCCAGAACCGGCCCGATTGCAATTCCGGCGGCCAGATATCCCAGAACTGATCCCAGCCCCAGGCGCGCTGAAAGTGGTACTGCGATCACCGCAGCGGCCAGATAGATCGATGCCTGATAAAGGAACTCGTTCATTATCGTTCTTTCTTATCCGCTCAGGTCGGGAGCGGCGCGTCGCGTTTTAATTGGTCCATCACGATTTGGCTTTGTACCCGTGCCACCGCAGGATGCGGCAGGATCACTTCGTGAAGCAAGCTGTTGAGTGCGGATAAGTCGTCACAATAGACGTGAAGCAGGTAATCTGCCTCTCCGGTCATCGTCCACGCGCTGGTAATTTCGGGGCGCGTGTTGACCATGCGGGCAAAGCTTGCGGATTGTTCGGGGCCATGGGTGCCCAGATGCACCTGAATAAAGCCTTGCACCTGTAGACCCAGTTTCAATGGGTCCAGCCGGGCAGTGTATCCTGTGATATAACCCTCGGCCTCTAGCCGTTGCCGGCGGCGACCCGCCTGACTGGCCGACAGGTTCAGCATCTCGCCCAGCTGATGCGCCGTCAGGTGAGCGTCTTTCTGCAAAGCTGACAACAGCCGTGTGTCTGTTGCATCCAGCATGTGCGGAGATTCTCCAACTTTTGTTCAGAATATGCGGTGTCTCCGCACTTAAGATGAGTTTACAGGAAAACAACGCGCAGAAACAGCGCTGATTAAGGCGTATTTTTGAATCAGCAAAGAAATTCCTGTTTTCTGAGGAGACGCGCCATGGGTCCTTTCCCACACAACGCCCCGAAATCTGTAATCAGCGATGAAAATCCCGCCGGAACCGATGGGTTCGAATTTGTCGAATTCGCCCATCCAGAGCCGCAGGAACTGCGCGATCTGTTCGCGCGAATGGGGTTTGAATACGTCGGCTACCATCGCAACACGCCCAAGGTTGAGCTGTGGCAGCAAGGCGACGTCACCTATATTCTGAACGCGGACCCCGACAGTTTTGCGGCCAAGTTCGTGGCCGAGCATGGCCCTTGCGCCCCGTCGATGGGCTGGCGCGTCGTAGATGCGCAAAAGGCGTATGAGCACGCGATCAGCAAAGGGGCCGAACCCTATGATGGTGCCGACAAGACAATGAATGTTCCGGCAATCAAAGGCATCGGCGGTTCGTTGCTATATTTCATCGATCAGTATTACGACACCTCGCCCTATAATGAAGAGTTCGAGTGGCTGGAACAGTCCAAGCCGCGTGGGGATGGCTTCTATTATCTCGATCACCTGACCCATAACGTCTTCAAGGGCAACATGGACAAGTGGTTCAAATTCTACGGCGACTTATTCAACTTCCGCGAAATCCGGTTCTTTGATATTCAGGGTAAGCACACTGGCCTTCTAAGCCGTGCGCTGACCTCACCTTGCGGGCGTATCCGCATACCGATCAACGAAGACCGGGGTGAGACCGGGCAGATCGTGTCCTACCTGAAGAAGTATAAAGGTGAGGGTATTCAGCACATTGCGGTGGGTAGTGACGACATCTACAGCTCAACGGATGCGATTGCCGAGAAGGGGCTCAAATTTATGCCCGGTCCGAATGAGGCCTATTATGATATGTCCTTCGACCGCGTGTCTGGCCATGATGAGCCCAAAGATCTGATGATGAAGCACGGCATATTGATCGACGGCGAGGGTGTCGTCGATGGCGGTGAGACCAAGATCCTGTTGCAGATCTTCTCAAAAACCGTGATTGGCCCGATCTTTTTCGAGTTCATTCAGCGCAAAGGCGATGACGGGTTTGGCGAAGGCAATTTCAAAGCCCTGTTCGAATCCATCGAGCGCGAGCAAATTGAATCGGGTGAAATTTCGGCTGCCTGATTACAGATCAACAACTGCACCAGAGCGCTGTGTCTGCCCGACATGGCGCTCTGTTTTTTTGGGCGGTTATCCGCGCGGCATCTTAAGCGTGATGTTCTTTCCACGTTTCTGATAACGCAGTTCGCTGTCGCCGATCGCGACTACATTGCCGCCGTCGATGCGATCACCCACTTTAAGCTTTTTATAGCGTCCGCTAGGCAAGCGCACCAATGCACGGCGATTGGCCGGGGTGCCATACACTCCAATCAGGTTGAGTTTGCGCAGATTGATCGCATTGTCGATGGTCGCCTGACGCGCAACCGACGCGGTTGTTGGAATCTTGGGCTGAACCGCCCTTGGTTGGAACGAACCCGCCTCGTCATTATTGGCTGCCACATTTGCAGTTGACCCAAGCGGCGCGCTTCCTTCGCTTGGTTTTTTTACAACCAACGCTGCGATATTCGCAGGGCGCGTTTTGGGCCTGGGAACACGAACAACGGCTAGAGCCGTGGGTGTTTCGTCAATCTCTGGTTTGGATTGCAGGCTTTCGGGCCGCAATTTGGGCCGCACCGATGCCAGTTCCTGGCGCGACCGGCCACCCAGTTGCTGCCGCTCGAACTGTTCGACAAGATTTTCAGGCCGTGGACGGGGGCGGATTGCGGCGAGCCTCTCGTCCACTTCTTCGACAACAACGGGCTCGGTCTCGAACCGGGTTGGTGGTTCGGGCGGGACAGACGATGGGCGCCCCAGATAAACCATCACACCCGCAGGGTTGAGTGTGCCTTCGGTGCTGGGGGTGACCAATCCACGCTCATCCAACTCGAATCTCTGACCTGCAACCCCTGGTAACGCCGTCAGTTCAAAGGGTTCGTCGGTGTCGAGACTGCCTATAGGGGGCAGCGCCACAGTGTCGGTCGAAAGATCAGCACGATCAACCGAGGTGAGATAACTGTCGGCAATCTGTTCCTGCTCTGGCTCGACTAGTGCAACAGGTTCAACGGGAATGGCCCCGGTGAATTCCTGAAATTCTGCCTCGGCATCCGGAAGGCCAGCAATTTCTTCAACTGGCTCGGGTTCGACCTTCAGCGCCTCAAGAATGGCTTCATCCGTTGCCGACAGCTCGGTTTCATCGTCAGGGACCGGTTCGACAGGCTCGGGTTCGGTCGCGAATTCTGCGACATCTGGCGGGCTGGGCTCTCTCGTCTCGCCGATATCCAGCTCAGGCTCAGGCGCTTGGGCCGTTGCTGGCTCTGACGTCTCGATTGTGTGTTCGTTTCGGTTCAGGGACCAGATCCCAAGTACCATGCCTAAAAGAACAGACGCGGCAACCGCTGGAAAAACAAACCGTTTAAAATCAAAGGTCGGTAACGCAGGTGACGGTATTGCGCTCAGGGCAGGGCGGAAAGCGGCAGGATCGGCTGCATCCGCGATCGGATGAACGGGAACGTTTGGTGTTTCATCGGGCGGGGGGGGCGGTGCTTCGGTTGTCGGCGCAGGGCTGATCGCAACCGGCTGGGTTTCCACCTCGGACACAGGCAATTCGTGGACGGGGCCTGTTAGTGCGTCTTCATCTGTTGCGCTGAGCCAGAACCCCGCGGGGATGAAGCCATGTTCGACGGCGAACGCGCTTGCCTCGGCCAACGTCTGTTGCGCGACGGCGGCGACATGAATGTTTGTACCATCCGGCGTCGCGACAAATGTCAGTTCGGACAATTTGTATGGAGTGGCCGAGGCCAGCGTATC
Source organism: uncultured Ruegeria sp. (assembly GCF_947500045.1). Classification (GTDB taxonomy): domain Bacteria; phylum Pseudomonadota; class Alphaproteobacteria; order Rhodobacterales; family Rhodobacteraceae; genus Ruegeria. Next base: position 116,418 of record NZ_CANMQQ010000005.1, read on the forward strand.
CTCAACCTTCTGCGACGCTGCATCATCATCCAAGCCATCGGTATCGATCGTCAAAAGACGCACCTGTTCCGATGGAACCACAAGCTTGCAACTCAGATCATTTTCTAGCGCGAATCCCTGATCCCGCAGGGCTTGCATCTGGTCTGTGAAATCCGGCGCATCCAACGGAACAGTGCCAATGCAGTACCAGTCTCCATCCGACTGGTGATGCAAGGAAATTCCGTTTTCAGAAAATGACAGCGCAAAGGCGGGTTTCATGTTCGGGATGAACCATAATTGTCGACTTATATGCAAACGCTTGGATGTCTGCCCAACGAGATTAGAGCAGGAACCCGCCGAGGGAAAGAAAAAGGCGCGTTTCCCCCTTGCCGTGTACCGACGTCACAACCCATCTTAAAGGCAAGCACTGAGGAGGGATCACCTTGAAGACACTTGCTTTTTTGGCTGCAATGACTGCAGCCGTCGCGGCGCTGCCCGCCTATGCGGAAGAACGTCGCATCACCGTCAGTGGAACCGGAACCGCCCTGGCAGTACCCGATATGGCGACGATAACCCTAGGCGTAACCAATCAGGACGCGCAGGCATCGGTGGCGATGCAGGCGACGTCTGATGCCGTGACCCAGATACTTAGACGACTGGATGAGATGGGTTTGGAATCCCGTGATGTACAGACGCGCGATCTTTCGCTTTCTCCGGTCTGGTCGGGGCGCAGTAGCTCAAGCAGCGAAGCACCAAAGATCACCGGTTTCACTGCATCCAATCGAGTTTCGGTTCGGGTTCGGGATCTGGATAAGCTGGGCCAGATCATGGATGCAGTCATCAAGGACGGCGCCAATGATTTCGGTGGCCTCAGCTTTGGTGTGCAGGAACCCAAACCGCTTGAAGCCGAAGCACGTGCCAAAGCCGTGGCAGACGCGACGGACAAAGCACAACAATTGGCTGAGGCGTCCGGGGTCGCATTAGGCCAAGTGATATCGATCAACGATCACGGCGGCGGTGTCCGCCCGATGGCGCAGATGCGCGAAATGGCCATGTCGGACGCCGGAGGCGTTCCGGTCGCGGGTGGAGAGATTTCCGTTTCGGTCAACATCGCGATGGAATTCGAGATCGCGGATTAACTTATGTGTCCGCGCGGGCTTGCAGGGCTTGGCGCTGCTGGCCCGCTGCATCGAAATTTCCCGGCGCGAGCCAGTTCTCGAACGCGGCACGAATGCGCGGCCACTCGTTGTCGATGATTGAGAACCACGCAGTATCCCGGTTGCGTCCTTTGTAATGCGTCGCTTGTCGGAATATGCCTTCGAACGTAAAGCCCAAACGCTCAGCCGCCCGCCGTGAAGGCGCGTTCAGCGCATCACATTTCCATTCATAGCGGCGATAGCCCAGTTCATCGAACACGCGACGCATCATCAGATACATAACTTCGGTCGATTGCGGCTTGCGCTGCAGCAGGGGTGAAAAATGGATATGGCCCACTTCTATGGCACCTGCCGCAGGTTCTACGCGTAGGTATGATGCCATCCCGACCGGGGTTTCATCGGCATCCAGTACGGTGTGGAACATCGGGTCGGCGTCCATGCAGTTGGTCTGAGTCCATTCGATGAACTCAGCCTCGGACTTGAACGGGCCATAGGGCAGATAGGTCCAGTTGCGGCCGTCCGTGTCATTGGCAAACGCCCGGTACAAGCCGGGCGCATGCCTGTTTACATCCAAGGGCACAACGGAACAGAAACGACCCTGCATCGGCGTGTAATGCGGCGTTGGGCGAGGGAACTCACCCGTGACCGGTAATCCGATGGGTTGACCCAATTCGTTTGTGTTGTGCGTCGGCATCAAATTATGCACTCGCTTTGGACAGGGCCTGATCCAGATCGGCGATCAGGTCGTCTGCATCCTCGATGCCGATGGACACGCGCACAACGCCTGGTCCGGCCCCGGCGGCCTCTTGCTGCTCGGGTGTCAATTGACGATGTGTAGTCGAGGCCGAGTGAATGATCAGCGACCGTGCATCGCCGAGATTGGCCACATGGCTGAAAATCTCAAGCGCGTTGACCAGCTTGATGCAGGCGTCATAGCCGCCCTTCACTGCAAAAGTGAACAAGGCACCGGCCCCGCGCGGGTAATGCGCCTTGACCCGATCTGAATAGGGCGACGAAGGCAGGCCCGCATAGGTCACGTATTCCACGCGATCATCCGCTTCGAGCCAGGCCGCGATCTTTTGCGCATTCTCAACGTGACGTTCCATCCGCAAGGACAAGGTTTCGATCCCCATCAGTGTGTAATGCGCTGCCTGCGGGTTCATCGTCATGCCCAGATCGCGCAGGCCGATTGCGATGCCGTGGAAGGTGAAAGCCAGCGGGCCGAAGGTCTCGTGAAACTTCAGGCCGTGATAGGCAGGTTCGGGTTCGCTGAGCGACGGGAACTTGTCATTCGCCGACCAGTCGAACTTGCCCGAATCTACAATGCAGCCACCGGTGACGGTGCCGTTGCCGGTCAGGTATTTTGTCGTCGAATGCACCACCAGGGTCGCGCCGTGCTCGATCGGGCGGCACAGGTAAGGCGTGGCCGAGGTGTTGTCGACGATGAGCGGAATGCCAGCCGCATCTGACACGTCGGCCAAAGCGCGGATATCGGTGACATAGCCGCCGGGGTTGGCGATGGATTCGCAGAATACGGCGCGGGTGTTCTCGTCGATCGCGTCCTTCACAGCGTCGAGATCATCGGTGTCGACGAACTTGGCCGACCAGCCAAAGCGTTTGATGGTTTGGCTGAACTGCGTGACGGTGCCGCCGTAAAGACGGGTTGAGGCGACAACGTTGCAGCCCGGTCCCATCAGTGGGAACAGGGCCATGATCTGTGCCGCGTGACCGGATGAACAGCAAACCGCGCCAACGCCACCTTCAAGGGTCGCCACACGTTCTTGCAGAACTGCTACAGTCGGGTTGGTCAGGCGGGAATAAATGAACCCCACTTCCTGCAGATTGAATAAAGCTGCGGCGTGATCGGCATCACGGAACACATACGCGGTAGTCTGGTAAATCGGTGTCTGGCGCGCGCCTGTTGCGGGATCAGGGCGGGCACCGGCGTGAATTTGCAGAGTGTCGAAACCGTAAGTGGGGCCATCAGACATCTTTGAAATCTCCTGTTGGGTTGTTTGTTAATGATTCTCTAGGGCATTGCCACGCACCACACAACGGCCACGTCACCGCATCCAAAGCCCATTGGACTTGATGGTCTTGCGAATAACCTGTTCGCGTGCAGGCAGGTTGTCTTGGTCAAAAAGTGCCCTGATCTTCGCGCCCTTACGCTGGATCACCAGCTTCTTCAGCGGGTCATACCTTTTGAGGACCTTTTTGATCTTGTTCGGGGCTACAACGGTTTCCAACACTTCAACCACATGATCGCTCTCACGGGCATAGAGCATCGGAAACAGGCGATAGTGACAGCTTATCTGGCCATCCAGAAATCCTTCGGGCAGCGCATCCCGGCCACCACCAAACGAGTGAATAACCAGCGGCAATGCGACCTGATCCAGCCACGGGTCCAAAACCTGCCCGGCCAGTTCAGGAATGTCCTCGTCCCGGATTGTGCGGGCGTAGTCCAGAAACCGCTCGCCAAACTGGCGGGGGCATTTGTAGAAAAAATATCCGGCGTTGAAATACAGATAATGCCGCCAATACCCCGCTGGCTGGTTGGGATCGAGCGAGCTTTCGAAATCGAGCCCGAACCGGTCATACAATGCGCGCCAGATGCCGTCATATCCGGGCCCGTACAGTGTTGGTTTTGGCCAAGTGCCATCAACCCGAAGCGACGCACCGGGGCGGTCGAAATCAAACGGCACTTCTGCAAGCTCGCCGGTGATCAGCGTATCGCTGTCAAAAAAGACAAAGGGCTCATTCTCGGGCATTGCCAACAATGCCTCGATCTTGTTGCCGTAGGGATAGCGCGCGCCAAAAGTGCGTGTCTCAAAGGGCAGGATCTCAGCGCCCAGATGCTGCAGCGCTTCCAGCACCTCGGGATCCTGAATGCCCGGGTTCTGCGGCCAGAGCGGTCCGGGCTGCGGCACTCCCACAAATAGCCGCCCGTTAAAGCCGGGCGCGCTGTGACGCAGCGAGGCCGCAAACAAAAGCGCCTCGTATTGCAAGCGGTTGTTTTGCCCAATGATGAGGATATTGAATGTTGCCGGGCTTGCCTGCATCTCGTCGCGCTTTCTGATCGGGCCGGAATTCGGCATCTGCCTCAACCCGGAGTACATCAAGCTGTTAAAGGCGTCAAAACCCCAATACGTCGCCGGTTTGAAAATCAGTTCGCAGATCCCATGTAATGTGACAACGACGCAGGAGGATTGCAGATGCGGGTCAACGCGGATTTCACCCGGCGGGTCGCAGTTCATTTTGATCAGACCGAATGGGTTGCGTCCCCCGCTGCCGGGGTCGAGCGCAAGATGCTGGACCGCATCGGCGAAGAGGTGGCGCGGGCCACCACGATCGTGCGGTTCGCACCCGGAAGTGCGTTTTCGGCTCACACACATGATGGGGGCGAAGAGTATCTGGTTCTGGATGGCGTATTCCAGGATGAAACCGGCGATTTCCCGGTAGGCAGCTATGTCCGCAATCCTCCGACATCATCGCACACACCTTCGGCAAGCGAAGGAGCGACCATTCTGGTCAAGCTGCACCAGTTCGATCCCGATGACCGCACCGAGGTGCGCCGCTCGATCGACGGAGGCGGGAATATCGAGTTGTTCAGTGATTCTAACGAAGATGTTCAGGTGCAAAGCTGGGCGGCGGGTGAGCGTGTTGAACTGGACGCCAGCAAGGGGCTTGAGGCTTTTGTGATCGAGGGTAGTTTCGCCGAGTCGGATGAAGAATTTGGCACCTGGGACTGGCTGCGATTGCCCCCTGGGGCACGCTCAACCGCGGTTGCGGGCGAGGCCGGGGCACGCGTTTGGATCAAAATCGGGCATCTGAGCGGTATGATTTGAAACGGAATTTACTGTAAAAACAAGCAGATTGAATCGTAATTCGGGCCCTTTCGCCCGGATTTTTCTTTTTTTTGACCATTTGGCAAATTTTACCAATTGATAAAAAATCAGAATGTGGCAAGCTAGGGCTCATAACAAACATATCTACAGGGAGTAGAGTGATGGCACAGGGCCAGATGGCACCCGGGATCGTCTCTGGGCGGCTTTCCAGCGATGAGCTGACCTCGAATTTTACGGATCTGCATCCACCACTGGCCCCGCATGAGGCTGCCGTGGCCGCAGATCGCTGCTATTTCTGCTATGACGCGCCATGCGTGACGGCCTGTCCGACGGATATCGATATTCCGTTGTTCATTCGTCAGATACAGGCGGCGCAACCTCAGGCAGCGGCGCGTACGATCTTTGATCAGAACATACTTGGCGGCATGTGCGCGCGGGTATGCCCGACCGAGACCTTGTGCGAAGAAGCATGCGTGCGGGAAACTGCAGAAGGTAAACCGGTTGAGATTGGACGTTTGCAGCGTTATGCGACCGACACATTGATGGCGGCTGGCGAGCATCCATTTGATCGCGCAGCACCGACAAGTAAATCCGTTGCAGTGATCGGGGCCGGGCCGGCCGGACTGGCCTGCGCGCACCGCCTGGCCATGCTGGGCCATGACGTGGTGATTCACGAAAGCAAGCCAAAGGCGGGTGGCCTGAACGAGTACGGTATTGCCGCCTACAAATCGACCAACGATTTTGCGCAGGCTGAAATCGACTGGTTGCTGAAAATCGGTGGCATTGCCATCGAAACAGGTTCGGCTCTGGGGGACGGCATCTCGCTGGACGGTTTGGTCCAAAACTATGACGCTGTCTTCCTGTCGATCGGTTTGGCCGGTGTGAATGCACTGCGGGCGCAGGGCGCTGATAAAGACGGGGTGCGCCACGCGGTCGACTTTATCTCGGACGTGCGGCAGGCGGATGAACTGGCAAAGTTGCCGGTTGGGCGTAATGTCGTGGTGATTGGTGGCGGAATGACTGCCGTCGATGCGGCGGTGAAGTCCAAGCTGCTAGGTGCGGAGCACGTGACAATCGCCTACCGCCGGGGGCGCGATGCAATGGGCGCAAGCCGGTATGAACAGGATCTGGCATCCTCGCAGGGGGTGCGCATTCTGACCAATGTTCAACCCGTTGCTGTGCATGGCAATGGATCGGCGGCCGAGATCGAGCTGGAATACACCACCAGCGCCGGGGGCAGCCTGACCGGAACCGGCGAAACCGTCCGCGTTCCGGCTGATCAGATACTCAAGGCGATTGGGCAAACGTTGGAAGGCGCGCCAGAAGGGTTGGAGTTGGACGGCAATAAGATCGCAGTTACCGGCGCAGGGCGGACATCTGTCACCGGTGTCTGGGCGGGTGGCGATTGCGCAGCGGGTGGCGAGGACCTGACCGTAACTGCCGTGGCCGAGGGCCGGGATGCCGCGATGGACATTCATGCCAACCTGACCACGTGAACCGCAGGTCGTGCCATGCGTATATGTGAAAAGATGAAGATGCTGAACTGCATCAGGGAGGCCGGATAAATGGCTGATTTAAAATCAAACTTTCTGGGAATATCAAGTCCGAACCCATACTGGCTGGCCTCGGCACCGCCGACTGATAAGGAATACAATGTCCGTCGGGCGTTCGAGGCCGGATGGGGCGGCGTTGTGTGGAAAACACTAGGGGCCGAAGGACCGCCGGTCGTGAATGTGAACGGACCTCGCTATGGTGCCATTTACGGTGCGGATCGGCGGTTGTTGGGCCTTAACAACATTGAACTGATAACCGACCGACCGCTTGAAGTGAATCTTGAGGAAATGGCCCGCGTGAAGGCCGACTATCCGGATCGCGCTCTGATCGCTTCAATCATGGTGCCTTGTGAAGAGGCTGCGTGGAAAGCCATCCTGCCGCGCGTAGCTGAAACCGGCGCGGATGGGATCGAATTGAATTTTGGTTGCCCGCACGGGATGAGCGAACGCGGCATGGGTTCAGCTGTGGGGCAGGTGCCTGAATACATCGAGATGGTGACCCGGTGGTGCAAACAGTATTATGACCGCCCGGTTATCGTGAAGCTGACGCCGAATATCACAGATGTAAGAAAACCGGCGGCGGCTGCAAGGAACGGCGGTGCAGATGCGGTGTCGCTGATCAACACGATCAATTCGATCACCAGCGTCAATCTGGACACGTTCAGCCCCGAGCCGTCGATTGATGGCAAAGGCAGCCACGGCGGCTATTGCGGCCCGGCGGTAAAGCCGATTGCCTTGTCGATGGTCTCCGAGATTGCGCGGGCGGAAGCCACGCATGGCATGTCAATTTCTGGCATCGGAGGTGTGACCACATGGCGCGATGCTGCCGAGTTTATCTCGTTGGGATGTGGGAATGTACAGGTTTGCACTGCTGCGATGACTTACGGCTTCAAAATCATCGATGAACTGACCGCTGGCTTGTCAGAATGGATGGACGAGAAGGGTTATACCAGCATCGACGAAGTGATTGGCCGCGCAGTTCCCAATGTGACCGACTGGCAGTATCTGAACCTCAACTATATCGCCAAGGCCAAGATCGACCAGGATCAATGCATCAAATGTGGTCGGTGTTTTGCCGCGTGCGAGGATACCAGTCATCAGGCTATTTCCATATCGGATGATCGGGTGTTCGAGGTCATAGATGAAGAATGCGTTGCCTGTAATCTCTGCGTGGACGTTTGTCCGGTCGATGGCTGTATCTCGATGGTGCAGATGGATGTTGGAGAGATTGATCCGCGCACCGGCAAAACCGTTGAGCCGCAATATGCCAATTGGACAACACATCCCAACAACCCGATGGCGAAAGCGGCGGAATAGGCGGAGATTTTTCGTCGAAAAATCTTGGATGAGAAAATTCGACGAATTTTCTTAGAACAGGATGTCGATCGGACCGTTGTGGCAAATGACGATGTATTGGTTTGCGGTGCGGATCAAATGATATCCGCGCCGTTTGATTTCGATCTGGAAGGCGGCATGACCGACCTCGCGTTCGACCCATGCAACCGAACGGCGGACGACAGCACCTTTTTGTGCAGCTCGAGAAGAAAAGAGTTGCGCAATCCAGCGCTCGGGGTTGGGACTGCTGATGATCATGACGCAAAGCTTTCCCAACAAGGTTAAGCTTTGCTTAAAGGGTCAGAAGTTTCCGATAGAGTGTTTCGACAAACGGTTCGGCCCCTTCAAAGGGGTCCTCATCGCCCAAGATTGCACGAACCTGAACGTCGAAATCCGCATAGTGCTGGGTCAGGGCCCAGATAGAAAAAATCAAGTGATAAGGATGAACACGTGAAATCTTGCCTTGGTCCATCCATCTGGTGAGAATGACGGTCTTCTCATCGACCAGTGCCTTGAGGTCGCTGGACAGCGCATCGTGAATACGGGGCGCGCCCTGGACAAGTTCATTCGCGAACAGGCGACTTTCGCGAGGGAGATCGCGGCTCATCTCAAGTTTGCGGCGGATGTAAGACAATATCTCTTCCAACGGTTCGCCGTTTTCGTTCAGCTCGTGCAAAGGGGCCAGCCAGACCTCAAGCAAGCCGGTCAGAAGGGCCGTGTGAATCGCCTCTTTGGATGGGAAGTAGTAGAGCAGGTTCGGCTTGCTCAACCCGGCCTCGGCCGCGATCTGATCGACGGTTGCCCCACGATACCCGTGGGCAGAGAACACATTCAGGGCAGCTTCGAGAATCGCTGCCCGGTTTTTTCGCTGAATCCGTGTTGGCGCGCGGTCTTTGGGCATGTTTTCCTATGCCTGTTTTTGGTTTGCTACACGGCAGTTACGTCGAAATTTTCAGCAAAGCCATGCATTTTCTTGACTGATGTTGAACCCGTGATAGCGTGAGTTTGACCAGTTGGTCAAATCAAGACACCAAAAGCGAGCTAAATCGCAAGCAACAGGGAAGAACAAGATGGCAGCTCCGGCTCAGAATCTCAGGATCAATGGCGACAGGCTATGGGAGAGCCTGATGGAGATGGCCAAGATCGGGCCTGGGGTGGCAGGCGGGAACAACCGCCAAACCCTGACTGATGAAGATGCTGAAGGGCGCGCATTGTTTCAGAAATGGTGCGAAGATGCGGGCTGCTCGATGGGGGTCGATCAGATGGGGAATATGTTCGCCCATCGTGAAGGCACGGACCCGCAGGCTTTGCCGGTTTATGTAGGATCGCATCTGGATACGCAGCCCACCGGCGGCAAATATGACGGCGTGTTGGGTGTTCTAGGCGGGCTGGAGATCATCCGAACCCTCAACGATTTGGGAATCAAGACCAAGCACCCTGTTGTGGCGACCAACTGGACCAATGAAGAGGGTACGCGATACGCTCCTGCGATGTTGTCTTCGGGTGTGTTTGCAGGGATGCATACGCAGGATTGGGCCTATGATCGCGAGGACGCAGAAGGGAAGACATTCGGCGATGAACTGAAGCGTATCGGCTGGCAGGGCGATGAGGAAGTGGGCGCGCGCAAGATGCACGCCTTCTTTGAACTTCATATTGAACAAGGGCCGATCTTAGAGGCCGAAGGGAAAGATATCGGTGTTGTTACGCATGGCCAGGGGCTGAGCTGGACACAGATCACTGTGACCGGCAAGGATGCGCATACGGGGTCGACTCCGATGCCGATGCGCAAGAACGCTGGTTTGGCGATGGCACGTATTCTTGAGAAAGTGGATGAGATCGCGTGGTCGCATGCGCCGCATGCTGTTGGCGCCGCCGGGCATATCGACGTTTTTCCGAATTCGCGCAATGTGATCCCGGGAAAGGCCGTGTTTACGGTCGATTTCCGCTCGCCTGATTTGGGCGTGATCACGGATATGGAGAACCGCCTTCGTGTTGCGGCAAAGGACGTCGCCGATGAGATGGGGCTGGAGATCGAGTTTGAAAAAGTTGGCGGTTTTGATCCGGTGACATTCGACGAAGGGTGTGTGGCGGCTGTGCGCGACGCGGCTGAGCGTCTGGGCTATTCTCATACGGACATCATTTCGGGTGCCGGGCATGATGCCTGCTGGATCAACAGGGTGGCACCAACCGCGATGGTGATGTGCCCCTGTGTTGATGGGTTGAGCCATAACGAGGCCGAAGAGATCAGCAAGGATTGGGCTGCAGCCGGGACGGACGTTCTGTTTCATGCGGTCGTTGAGACGGCTGAGATCGTGGAATAGGGGGCTCTGCCCCCGTCGCCCGATGGGCGACTCCCCCGAGGTATTTTTAGCCAGATGAAGCGAGCGGCGCAGACCGCATCAGGGAGTTTAAAATGAGCACTGTGATCAAGAACGGAACCGTTGTTACCGCTGATCTGACCTATAAGGCAGATGTGAAGGTTGAGAATGGGGTGATCGCTGAGATCGGGCCTGACCTGCGCGGCGACAAGGAATTGGATGCGACCGGTTGTTATGTCATGCCGGGTGGGATTGATCCACATACGCACTTAGAAATGCCGTTCATGGGAACGTACTCCAGCGACGATTTCGAAAGCGGTACGCGGGCTGCGTTGGCGGGTGGAACCACGATGGTTGTGGATTTCGCGCTGCCCAATCCGGGAGAGAGCTTGTTGGATGCGCTGAAGCGCTGGGACAACAAATCGACGCGGGCGAATTGTGATTATTCGTTCCACATGGCGGTGACGTGGTGGGGAGAACAGGTATTTGATGACATCAAAACTGTCATTGAGTCGCGCGGTATCAACACGTTCAAGCATTTCATGGCCTATAAAGGCGCGCTGATGGTGAATGATGATGAATTGTTTTCCTCGTTCAAACGTTTGGCCGAACTGGGCGGCACCGCGATGGTGCATGCCGAGAACGGCGATGTGGTGGCGGAGCTGAGTGCCAAGCTGCTTGCTGAGGGGAATACCGGGCCCGAAGCGCATGCCTATTCCCGTCCGCCGCAGGTCGAGGGTGAGGCGACCAATCGGGCGATTATGATTGCCGACATGGCGGGTGTGCCACTGTATGTTGTGCATACGTCCTGCGAAGAGGCGCATGAAGCCATTCGGCGCGCCAAGATGCAGGGCAAGCGTGTTTGGGGGGAACCCCTGATCCAGCACCTGACTCTGGATGAGAGCGAATACTTTCATCACGATTGGGAGCACGCAGCGCGACGGGTTATGAGCCCCCCGTTCCGGAACAAGCAGCATCAAGACAGCTTGTGGAATGGTCTGCAATCGGGATCGCTGAGCGTCGTGGCCACGGATCATTGTGCGTTCACGACCGAGCAGAAACGCTATGGCGTAGGCGACTTTACCAAGATCCCGAACGGGACAGGAGGGTTGGAGGATCGGATGCCGATGCTTTGGACCCATGGGGTAAACACTGGGCGATTGACACCGAACGAGTTCGTGGCGGTTACTTCAACAAATATCGCCAAGATATTGAATTGTTATCCGAAAAAAGGTGCAATTTTGGTGGGCGCGGATGCGGATCTGGTGGTTTGGGATCCAGACAAGGCCAAGGTGATCTCGGCGGAGACGCAACAGTCGTCGATCGACTACAATGTTTTCGAGGGCAAAGAGGTGCGCGGGCTGCCACGTTTCACGCTGACCCGTGGCAACGTGGCTGTGTATGATGGCGAGATCCAGACACAGGAAGGGCACGGGAAGTTCGTGGCGCGTGAGGCTAATACCCATGTGAACAAGGCCTTGAGTACATGGAAAGAGCTAACAGCGCCTCGACCGGTTGAGCGGACGGGTATACCGGCAACGGGTGTTTAAGGTCATGTGTCACCGTCATGGTGATCAGGGTTTGAGTTACTTCAAGGCGATGGAATGAAAATAGAAAATACGACTCAGCCCGTTATCGAGGCAAGGCAGCTGGATCTTACCTTTCAAACGAATGACGGTCCGGTTCATGCGCTCAAGGATGTAAACTTGACCATAGATAAGGGCGAGTTTGTCAGCTTCATCGGGCCATCCGGCTGCGGCAAGACCACGTTCTTGCGCTGCATCGCGGCGCTGGAAAAACCGACCGGCGGATCGTTAACCGTGAACGGAATGACCCCGGACGAGGCACGGCGAAAGCGGGCCTATGGGTATGTCTTTCAGGCCGCAGGTCTTTATCCATGGCGGACGATTGCCAAGAATATCAAGCTGCCGCTTGAGATCATGGGGTTCTCTGCTGCTGAGCAAGCTGAACGTGTCAATAAAGTCTTGGAACTTGTTGACCTTGCTGGATTTGGTGGGAAATTTCCTTGGCAGCTCTCCGGTGGTATGCAGCAACGGGCCAGCATCGCGCGGGCCTTGGCGTTTGATGCTGATATTTTGCTGATGGATGAACCGTTCGGGGCGCTTGATGAGATTGTGCGCGACCATTTGAACGAACAGCTGTTGGCGTTGTGGGCACGGACAGAGAAGACCATCGGCTTTGTGACACACTCAATCCCCGAGGCGGTTTATCTCAGTACCAAGATCGTTGTGATGAGCCCTCGACCCGGCCGGATTACGGATGTGATCGACAGCCCTTTGCCGAAAGAACGGCCTTTGGATATCCGAGATAGCCCCGAGTTTATCGAAGTCGCGCACCGCGTGCGTGAGGGGTTGCGGGCCGGTCATGGGGATGATGTGTGATGGGGGCTGGTGACATCAGACCAGCATCGCCCGACGATGTAGGGGACTGCGCGCGTATAATTGCGACCTGGGCTGCGCAAACGGATTGGATGCCCGAGGAACTGCCCGAGGAAACGCTGGCTGATTTGATCCGCGAGGCGTTCCCGAATCGCGACATCTGGGTCGCTGGAAATCCGGTGGATTGCTATATGTCGGTTGACCCGGTCGAGCATAAAATCGGTGCGCTTTATTGTCTCCGCACCGGTCAGGGCGTCGGCAAGAAACTGTTGGATAAGGCGAAGGAAGGGCGCGATCATCTTTGGTTGACGACACATGTTCCGAACGTACGCGCGCAGCAGTTTTATAAGCGCGAGGGGTTTGTAGAGGCGGGAACGGAACCGCCCGTACCGCCCGAAACGGTTCCGGTCATTCGGATGGAGTGGCACGCATGAAGCAGATCGTTGCCGTCCTAACCGTCATCGCTGCGATTGTGATTGTCTGGTATGCGGCCTGTATCCCCATGAATATCAAGGGTGTTCTGACCGAGCAGGAGCGTGCCGGGGCCGAGGTTCAGCCACCTTCGGCCAAGGATCGCCGGGACTTGAGCGAGATTGGCCTGGCTTTGAACAACAGTTTCGCCATACCCGCCACATGGGAACAGGATCGCCCGCGTTTGCCTGCACCGCATCAGGTCGCAATTGAAATGTGGCAGACCACGGTACAGAAGAAAATCACCTCAAAACGCTCTTTGATCTACCATGGTTGGGTGACGTTAAGTGCAACGATGTTGGGTTTTGTCATCGGGACTGGCTTGGGCATCCTGCTGGCGGTTGGGATCGTGCATAGCCGGGTGATGGATCTTTCAGTGATGCCTTGGGCGATTGTCAGTCAGACCATTCCCATTATCGCGCTGGCCCCGATGATCATTGTCGTGCTCTATTCGGTCGGTGTTCAGGGGATTTTGCCGAAGGCGATCATTTCGGCCTACCTCAGCTTTTTCCCTGTGGTCGTTGGCATGGTGAAGGGACTGCGCAGTCCGGATGCCATGCAGTTGGATTTGCTGCGGACCTACAATGCGAACCGGTCGCAGGGGTTCTGGAAACTGCGTCTTCCGGCCTCAATGCCGTATCTGTTCACATCGCTAAAAATTGGGGTGGCCGCATCGCTGGTGGGGGCCATCGTCGGGGAGTTGCCAACTGGTGCCGTTGCCGGACTGGGTGCGCGCTTGCTTGCGGGCAGCTACTATGGGCAGACCGTACAGATTTGGTCGGCGCTGTTTGCAGCGGCCATTCTCGCGGCGTGCTTGGTCGGATTGCTTGGTTTGATCGAACGGTCGGTCCTGAAACGGATGGGAATGGCGCAATGATACCTGTTCTTGGTGCACTCGGTGTCTGGCTGTTGGGCTGGTGGTTGAACAGCCGTCTGGCAAGCGGACCGTATGCCGACACACGCATGGTCCGGTTTCTGGCACCCGTAGTCTTTGGACTAACGATCATAGGCATCTGGGAACTGGTGGTGCGCGGCCTCGAGGTACCACTGGTCATCCTGCCCGCACCCTCTGTCATTTGGGATCGTTTCTGGGACAGTTTGCCAACGCTCTGGGCGGACTTTGTGCAAACGATCATCAAAGGCGCTTTGAGCGGCTATATCATTGGTTGTGGTTCAGCCCTTTTGATGGCGATAGCGGTGGATCGATGGGATTTCCTGCGTCTGGGGCTTTTGCCCGTTGGGAATTTTGTCGCGGCGCTTCCCATCGTGGGCACGGCCCCCATTCTGGTGATGTGGTTCGGCTTTGACTGGCACTCTAAGGCCGCCGTGGTCGTGGTGATGGTGTTCTTTCCGATGCTGGTGAACACGGTGGCGGGGCTGCGCGAAGCAACCGCCATGCAGCGCGATCTAATGGAGACCTATGCCGCCACTTATTGGCAAAGCTTCCTGAAGCTGCGTCTGCCTGCGGCTATGCCTTTCATTTTCAATGGCTTAAAGATATCTACCACTCTGGCGCTGATCGGCGCTATCGTGGCCGAGTTCTTCGGCTCACCCACCTTGGGCATGGGCTTTCGGATATCAACCAGCGTCGGTCAATTGTCACTTGATATGGTGTGGGCCGAGATCGTGGTGGCCGCGCTGGCAGGGACTGCCTTCTATGGTCTTGTGGCGATGATAGAAAAGGCGGTGACTTTCTGGCATCCGTCGCAGAGAGGATAAGAATTCAACAGACCCCATAAACGGGGCAAACATAAGCAACTAGGAGATATGACGATGAATAAGCTACTCAGCGGGGCGGTTGCCGCCTTCAGCATGGCAGCCAGCGCAGCACTTGCTGCGGATGAGGTGACGCTGCAACTGAAGTGGGTCACGCAGGCGCAGTTCGCGGGCTATTATGTGGCCAAAGACAAAGGGTTCTACGATGAAGAGGGGCTGGACGTTACCATCCTTCCCGGTGGTCCCGATATCGCTCCGACACAGGTGATCGCAGGTGGTGGTGCCGATGTGACGGTGGAATGGATGCCGGCCGCACTCGCCGCGCGCGAAAAGGGGCTGCCTCTGGTAAACATCGCGCAGCCTTTCAAAAGCTCGGGCATGATGCTGACCTGCTGGAAGGATGCCGGAATTGCCGCACCCGAGGACCTGAAGAACCGTACGCTGGGTGTCTGGTTTTTTGGCAACGAGTTTCCATTCATGAGCTGGATGAGCCAACTGGGGATCAACACCGATGGCAAAAGCGAAAGTGGTGTCGAGGTTCTAAAACAGGGCTTTAACGTCGATCCGCTGCTGCAACGTCAGGCGGATTGTATCAGCACCATGACCTACAATGAATACTGGCAGGTCATTGATGCAGGTGTTGCACCCGAAGAACTGGTGACCTTCAAATACGAAGATCAGGGCGTCGCCACGCTTGAAGACGGCCTGTATGTGCTTGAGGAAAACCTGAGCGATGCCGCATTCACCGACAAGATGGAACGGTTCGTACGCGCGTCGATGAAAGGCTGGAAATACGCCGAGGAGAATCCGGATGAAGCCGCTGAGATCGTGTTAGAGAACGATGCGACCGGTGCCCAGACCGAAGAGCACCAAAAGCGTATGATGGGCGAGATTGCCAAGCTGACCGCGGGTTCGAACGGAGCGCTGGATCCGGCCGATTTCGACCGTACGGTTGGAACCTTGCTGGCAGGTGGGTCTGATCCGGTTATCACCAAAAAGCCGGACGGTGCATGGACACACCAGATCACAGACGCTGCGTTAAACTAAGCATAGCAAAATGAGGATCAATCAGACGCGGCCCCTTTGGGGGCCGCGTTTCTTATTGCGCGTGACGAGTTTGTGCCTGTAATTGCTGACCAGAAAGATTAGTATTTCCCTGTAATTTATGGCACTTCGTCAGGAAATGGTGCTGAAACGGTAGAGAATGCAAGAATTTGCATCAGAATTCACCCAAGCCCTCTCTCTGATCCTCGAAGGGGATTCGGAGCTGTGGGCGATTGTGCTGTTGTCGATGCGAGTTTCAGTCTTTGCTGTTCTGATTTCGGCCTTGATCGGGATGCCACTCGGGGCCGCTTTGGCCGTGGCGCGGTTTCCGGGGCGGCGCGCGTTGATTATCCTGGTGAATGCTCTGATGGGGTTTCCGCCTGTTGTGGCCGGTTTGCTGGTTTACCTGATGTTGTCGCGATCCGGACCTTTGGGCATACTGGAACTACTTTATACCCCGACTGCCATGATCATTGCGCAGGTGGTGTTGGTGACGCCGATCATGGCTGCGCTTACCCGGCAGGTGGTTGAGATGCTGGCCGAGGAGTATTCCGAGCAGCTCCGCTCGCTTGGGGTGTCCCGGCTGGCCTCGGTTCCGGTGTTATTGTGGGATGCGCGCTTGGCGCTGGTCACTGCATTGCTGGCCGGATTTGGCCGGGCAATCGCCGAGGTGGGGGCGGTGATCATTGTCGGCGGCAATATTAATCACGTGACGCGGGTGATGACGACCACGATCGCGCTTGAGACGTCAAAAGGCAATCTGGCGCTGGCGCTGGCCTTGGGGGTGATCCTGGTTGGTTTGGCGGTGGCTGTGAACGCGATGGTCAGTGTTTTGACCCTAAGGGCCGAGCGGGAGGGGGTGCGTCATGCGTGATGTCGTGACCGAAGCGCCGGCCACACTGGAAGTCCGCGGCCTGAGTATCGCACACGAAGGCAAGGTGCTGCTTGACGTTCCGCATCTTTGTTTGGATGGCCCCGGCCCAACATTGATCCTTGGACCAAACGGGGCAGGCAAAAGCCTGCTGCTGCGCTGCCTTCATGGCCTGATTCAGCCGGACCGGGGGCGCGTTTGCCAAAATGGGGTCCTTCTGAATGGCTGCCACAAGGCGCGGCAGGCGATGGTGTTTCAACGCCCCGTATTGCTGCGCCGCTCGGTCGCGGCCAATCTGGACTTTGTGTTAAAGCGGAAATCCATGCCCCGCGTGCAACGTAAGCCGCGTATAGACGATCTGCTGGCCGAGGGCGGGCTGGATGGCAAGGCACGTCAGCCCGCGCGATCGCTTTCGGGCGGTGAGGCGCAACGATTGGCAATCTTACGCGCTTTGGCCCTGGATCCAGAGACTTTGTTTCTGGATGAGCCCACCAGCGCATTGGACCCCAGTGCGACGCAGATGATAGAACGGATGGTTCTACGCGCTTCGGCACAAGGTGTACGTATCGTGATGGTGACCCATGACATCGGACAGGCGCGACGCTTGGCGACGGAAATCGTGATGATGCAGGCGGGGCATGTGGTGGAACAGGGGTTGGCAAGGCAGGTTCTGGAATCCCCAAAAAGCGACGAGTCACGCCGGTATCTGGATGGCGGTCTGGTCACTTGATTATCTGAGATGGAGATATCGAATGATCCCTGATTTCCTTCGGGCATCACTAGTTGCGCTTGGGTTGACCGCAAGCGCCGGTTGGGCGGAAGAGCCGTTCATCATTGTGCAATCCACGACCTCGACCCAAAATTCGGGCTTACTGGATTACATCCTGCCGGGGTTTGAGGCCGAGACCGGCATCGACGTGCGTGTTGTGGCAGTTGGTACGGGGCAAGCAATCCGGAATGCGGTCAACGGCGATGGCGACGTGCTGCTTGTCCACTCCAAACCCGCCGAAGAGCAGTTCGTGGCTGATGGCTGGGGCGTCCAGAGGTTTGATGTCATGTACAATGACTTTGTGCTCGTGGGGCCGAAGTCCGATCCGGCAGGGATCGCTGGAAGTGACGACATCATAGCCGCGCTGGCGGCTGTGGCCGAGGCTAAGTTGCCTTTTGTTTCGCGCGGGGATGACAGTGGCACGCACAAGGCAGAGATGCGCCATTGGGGTGCCGCAGGTATCGACCCGACCGCAGCATCGGGCACCTGGTATCGCGAAGCAGGCGCAGGCATGGGGGCGGCGCTGAATGTGGCCAGTGGCATGGGAGCCTATGTTTTGACGGATCGTGCCACATGGCTCTCGTTCGGGAACCGGGGTGATCAGGAGATTCTGGTCGAAGGTGACCCGCGTTTGTTTAACCAATACGGTGTGACCCTCGTTAACCCCGAGAAGCACTCGGGCGTACGCGCCGCCGCCGGGCAGAGGTTCATAGACTGGCTGATCGGTCCAGATGGGCAGGCTGCGATTGAATCATATATGTTGGATGGCCAACAGCTGTTTTTCCCAAACGCGAACTAGATTTAGCCTTCGGTTTAGGGCCATGGAAAAAGGTAATGTGCTTCAGCCACTGGCACCGTTGTGATGGATTTGACCCAGATTGGTAAGATCATACCCACCCAGTTCTGCAGCCCGTTCGCTGAAACGCTCGGATTGCAGGAACTGGGTCAGGGTCTGCATGGGCGGATCGAAGAATGCGCGACGCCAGATGGCCAGGTCCAGACGTTCAGAATGTGTTTGGACGAAGGTCAAGCCGTAAGAACGCGCAAGCGCTCCGAGGCCAAAGCCGATCTCGGCCTTCCCATCGCGCAGGGCATTGGCCAATTCTTCCTCGGTGCGGGCGCAGACGGGCAGGGGATTCAGATCCTCACGGCCAAGCCCGTGTCGGGCGAGTTCCGTGTCGAACAAGCGTTGGCTCGCGGCGCTGTCCTGACGCAAGATAACGCGGCGGGCCTTTAAATCCGGAAACCCGGATATATCGGACACCCTGGGCGCCAGCAGCAGCCCGCGTCGGCGATGGGCAATCTGGTAGAGGATAACCGGGGCGTTCCCCATTCCGTCCCGCATGGACTGAGTGTTAAAACCGTCGGGTTCATGGATATGCAGCGCAGCGGCCTGCGCAGTGCGGTCGGACAGTCGCTTCAACCCATCAAACGATCCATCATAGTATGTGGCCAGCCCCGATCCGCTTTCCCGCAGGGCCCAATCCAACAGCGGATCATGGCTACCGGCAACGATGGGGGGCAGGGGCGGCTCGGCCACTTGTGGACCAGATCGCGAGGCGTTGAGCCACGCAACGACTTCAGTCTTGGGAAACAGCAGCTTACCCATGGCCCGCACGCAGGGTATCTCGCCGGATGAGGCCAGATCATAGGCTTTCCGCTCCCCAATGCGCAGCAGGTCCGCCAGTTCGCGTGTGGTCAGGTACTGTGACATTCAGCTGAAACGCATCGTAGAACCGACGCTTGCATCTGCGGCGCCGAAGCCGATCTGATTTAGCATGGTCGGCGGGGTGTCGGTGACGGGGACCATCACAACGAAGACGGAAGGGAATGCTCTCATGGTCTCCTCCAATTTGATTTCGGGGTGCCATCGCGCGCCGCAGGAACGCGATCAGATCATTTCGGTACTACGACCCGATGATCCGCCGCATCGGTATCATTAACCTCGGAATGTAATGGACCGGTTCCTTGTCGAAAAGAGTAATTAACGTCATTTCATTCCAAATGATATCAGAGTCTTGCAGTGTGTCAGAATAGATATGGTCGAGTAATACGCTTGCTGTCCGCCCGAAGATTCCGCGCAATTTTGCACCTGCGCGACGCTAGCGCGGCAGAATGTTTTTATGTGTCATGGCTCATTAGGTGGTCGAGCGGGCACACCGCCCTGCACATCCGATCAATGCATATAGGTCACCGAGTTTCCGCTACTGCAAAAGACCCGAGACTGACATCTCATTGGTTAAAGCAAGGCCAATTGCCTGTTGCGACCAAGAGGGGGTGGCGGTGACAGAACCGGTGCGTTAAATGAACAGGAAGAGACGGAGGCACATGCAATGAGCGGCGACCATAATCTGTCGATACGCAAGACCATATGTGCAGGGCGATTCAAGGAAAAGATGGTATGAGCATCCGTGACGCGGTTCTGGCGAGCCTGAAAAAGATTGCAGATCCGGTTTCGGGTCAGGATATCGTGAGCGCGGGCATCGTGCGCGCATTGAATGTCGAAGGCGACACGGTGCGGTTCGTATTGGAAATTGACCCCAAGCTGGCCGAGAAGATGGAACCCGTGCGCGCCACGGCCGAGCAGGCGGCGCAGATGGTAGAGGGCGTGTCCAAGGTCTCAGCCATGCTGACCGCGCATTCGGAAAAAGCTCCGCCTGATTTGAAGCCCAAGCCCAAGCCCTCGCAAACCGGCCCTCAGGCTGTGCCAGGCGTGGACCGGATTATCGCTGTGGCGTCAGGCAAGGGTGGCGTTGGCAAATCCACCGTATCGGCCAATCTCGCCTGTGCGCTGGCCGCCGAAGGCCGCCGCGTGGGCCTGTTGGATGCTGATGTATATGGTCCATCCCAGCCCCGGATGCTGGGTGTCTCGGGCCGTCCAGCCAGCCCGGATGGCAAGACGATTCTGCCGCTACGCAACCACGGTGTTACCATGATGTCGATGGGTCTAATGACCAATGAAGGGCAGGCCGTGGTTTGGCGTGGCCCGATGCTGATGGGTGCACTCCAGCAGATGATGAGCCAGGTTCAATGGGGCACGCTGGATGTGCTGATTGTTGATCTGCCGCCCGGCACTGGCGACGTTCAACTGACGCTCAGCCAGAAGTTTCAGGTGGATGGGGCCATTGTTGTCTCGACCCCGCAGGACGTGGCCCTGATCGATGCCCGTAAGGGGATCGATATGTTCAACCAGCTCAAGACGCCCATCGTTGGGATGATCGAGAATATGTCGACCCATATCTGTTCGAATTGCGGGCATGAGGAACATGTATTCGGTCATGGCGGCGTCGCATCCGAGGCCGAGGCACTGGGTGTACCGCTGCTGGGTGAAATTCCGCTGCATCTGGATATCCGCGTGGCGGCAGACGGAGGCACACCTATCGTGGTCAGCAAACCCGACAGCCCGCAGGCCGGGGCATTTCAAAAGATAGCTCGTGAGCTCATCGCCAAGGGCAACGCGTAACCCATCCGGTCTTTCCCGGTCTGCACGCAGGTTATCCGGCTCAAGATGGGGAAGGCCTGTCAGGGCGTTCTGGCCCCGCCAGAGGTTGCGGTGCATCTGGGTTGGTGTGATCTGCGTGAGCGTTGCCCCAAGTCAGGCGATGAAAGTTTCGGCTTCGTCCGCTGAAGTGGGCGAGGATCACACACCGAGTACCTAACTGACCGTCGAAGCGTTTCGTCTGATCACCCGTAAGACACGCAGCTTGAGAAGTTCGCCGTTTACGGATCAGCGGACGATCAAATTAGGTCTGCGAATCCGCCAAATTGCCCGCGTTTGAAGATCAGCCCCTGACCGGGGCGATGCATGACCTGTTCGACATGGCCGACAAGGATCAGGTGATCCCCGGCCTCGTGGCGTGCTGACAAGCGACAGTCGAAACGGGCAAGGCATTCTGCAAGTCGGGGCCGCCCGGCCTCATCTTCCTGCCAATCTGCATGAGAGAAATCAAACCCGTTATGCGCGAACTTCAAGGCCCGATCATGCTGATCCTGTGCCATCACGTGGATCGCATAATGTGCGCAGGTGCTAAAGGCGTCATACCGATTCGAGTTTCGATCCAGGCACCACAAAACCAGCGGCGGGTCCAGCGAGACGGACGCAAACGAGTTCACCGTGATCGCAGCCGGGCCATTCTCGGTATTGGTGGTCACGACAGTGACGCCAGTTCCGAAACAACCCAGGGCCTCGCGAAAGGCAAGGCTCTTCTCTGGGCCGGGAATGAATGTTTTTTCGGTCATCAGGCGCTCGTTCGATGGGCCTGTCTCAGGTGCCATGTAGCGCGGGGATTGTCCACGAAAAGCTGCGGTGAAATTGGGTTTGCCGTCAGTTTAAATCTTCCAGAAGTCGCCCGTGTTTGCGGGTCTCCGCGATGACATCGCCAAAGGTCACCAAACCGCGGGCCGATAGCATGGGCAGCATTCGAACCAATGCTTCTGCTGTGGCGACGGCATCGCCCATTGCTGTATGGCGCAGGGTTTCCGGGATGGTGATGCCCAGCCGATCGCAGACCGCATCCAGCGTGTGGGTTTCACTTGCGCCGAACAGCAGGGCCGACAGAAGAACCGTGTCCAGTATCGGGTGAGTCCAATCCACCTCCATCCGTGCAGCATGACGCCGTAAAAAGGCCATGTCGAATGGTGCGTTATGGGCAACAATCACCGCGTCACGGGCGAATTGATGAAAGCTGCGCCCGGCGTCGGCGATGTCGGGTGCACCCTGGACCATGCGGTCGCTGACCTTGTGTACCTTGGTTGAGGCAGGTGGGATAGGAA
The DNA here is from genome assembly GCF_947500045.1 of uncultured Ruegeria sp. GTDB lineage: Bacteria > Pseudomonadota > Alphaproteobacteria > Rhodobacterales > Rhodobacteraceae > Ruegeria. The sequence continues at coordinate 138,648 of NZ_CANMQQ010000005.1, forward strand.
TGCCCGGATTGACCAGCATGTCGAGCTGCTCACCCTCGACGATCTTGCCTTTGACAACCCGAACAGCGCCGATCTGTACGATCTCATCCTTGTGAGGCAGCAGGCCGGTTGTTTCGGTGTCAAAAACCACGAAACAAAGATCCGACAGGGTGCGATCCTCGAATACGTCATCACCCGGAGCCTCGAGCAGATCGAAATCATAGACAAGGGGACGGGCGTCCTCGGGCGGGATACGTGCGACACTGCCTTCGAAGACCAGCATGTATCCCGGCGCATCACCCAGCGGTTTCATCCGCGCGGAATAGGTTTGCCGCCCATCGATGCTGGACAAGGTACAATAGACATCCATCCCGGTTGTGGTCATCTCTTTGTAAGCATCGGTCAAACCAGTGCTTTCGAGGTAATCAAACAATGAGGCATTCAGTCGGGGATGCGCGATCTGCGCGAGAACTCCGGCGGCCTGAGCGTCATACAGAACGATCTGGTGCTTTGGACCAGCCAGAAGCATCGCAACGGGTATTTCGGTAAGCAGAGCGGTGAGCCGTTTTTTTTCCGTGGCCAGATGAGCGGTTTCTGCAGCGACGGCTTCGGCGGTGGTCATGGCGTTTTCTGCCAGTTGCTCTGCCAACCCCGCAGCGGCAGGGGCCAGATCACCCAAATAGCGCGCCGCCTGCAGATCGAGATCAGTGCTGACCCCAGCGTGGGCGCGGGCGCGGAGCTGCGACGAAAGCCGCTCGATCGGTTTGGCTACGTTGTCATCGAACAACAGCCAGATCCCTGCAACCAACCCGAGTAAACCAAAGGCGATCAGGGCATCCGCGAAAATGAACGCGTTGATCAGCGACGGATCGGCGACGCGTTTGTAACTGAACCATAAGGCCGCCGTGCTGACAAAGATCCCGCCCATTGCCAGCAGGCAAAAGAACAGGAAAATGCGCAGGCGTAGGCTCAGCTTGTGCAACATGATCAGGCCTCGCAAGTGGCTCGGATCACTGGGTCGTCAGCTGGGGCTTTGATCCAATCGGCGTTCTGCAACCGCCCGTCATCTGAAAATTCTGCGCCGTCGGCCAGATTGGCGCGGGTGTTTTCGGCACAGTTTACGGCGACAGGAACCATCGACTGTGGCGCCCAGCGACCAAAGAAATAAAGGTCAACAAGGCGTTGATCTGGCAGGTTTTCATTGGTGCGTACGGAAATTGTATCAATCGCGGCAAACCGGTCTACGAAGGGCACGGCATATGTCCAGGGTCGGTAGAACGCCCGGCTTTCAACTTTCTGAACAATGGCCAAACTGTCCGGCAACTGGTCCCGGGTACGATCATACCAGGAGTATTCGCTTGAGATCGTCATCGCGATCATTCCAACGCCCGCCGCAACCGGGGCGGCCCATTTCGGCAACCGACCTCCGGTCAGCTTGTTCAGAACCATTACGATCCCAGCAAAGGCAAAACCTGCAAAAACAGTGCCGATTAGTTCCAGAAACATATTGCCTCTCCGTTGTTCACGCTCGCATCAGCCCAGCATACCTTTGCCATGACCAACCGCTGATTGCATCGTTTTTACCACGACAAAGGCATCGCGGAGATGACTTCGCTCAAAATCCGAAAGGGAAGTCGGGGGCATGTAATTGTCCGGCGGGTTGCCCGATTTCACCAGCTTAACCTGATGTTCCAGACGCGTTTCAGCAATCAGATCATAGGCGTCTAACAGATCGCGCGCGCCAGATGCGCTTAGAACTCCTGCAGCCTCGGCGGCGCTCAGGCGGGCGCGAGTGTTGGCCTCGGGCAACTGGCCCTGAAGGCTGTAGATACGCGCCAGATCAACCACTGGGACGACACCATTGTGTTTGAGATCCAGCGTGTTGCGATGCTCGCCCGAGCGAATCGTAGCGAAACCACGTAACAGGCCCAGTGGCGGCGTGTGCTTTAGCGAGTTCGAAATCATATGGGCCACAAAGATCGAGTTTGCGCTGGCATTTGCCAAGGTTTCGACCAGCAATTCTGTGAACAGATCATAACTGCCCCCGATGGGGCGCAGATCGAACATGACCGAGGCCAACATCTGTGCCTCGGGATTTGGCTTGGCGATCCAACCTTTGAAATAGTCACGCCAAACCCGGACCGGCTGACACCAGCGCGGGTTTGTGGCCATCATGTCGCCGGGGCAATAGAAATACCCGCAGGCATCCAGCCCGTCAGATACGAATTTCGCCAACTCGACGAAATAAGCCATATCCTGATCGGTCACATTGTCATCCAACATCAGGCAGTTGTCCTGATCGGATACGCCGGTCTGTTCCTGGCGCCCCTGTGATCCGCAAGCCAGCCAAAGATAGGGTACCGGAGGCGGGCCGAGTTTGGCTTCGGCCTGCGCCAAAAGACGGCGTGTGGCCGTATCTGCAATGTCGGTGATCAGGCGGGTCACAACCTCGTGCCGGTTTCCACCCGCAACAAGTTGGACCAGCAATTGCGGGATTTCTGCAGTTACAAGCGCCATTTCCTCGGCGTTCTCAGCGCGCGCGATCCGGCGCACCAATTCAGCCGAGTTAACGGCCTGATAGTGTGTCAGGTCGGTCTGGGTGACCATCCCGACCAATCGCCCACCTTCGGTGATCGGGATATGGCCGATATTCCGTTCCATCATCGCGTGCAGCACGTCCGAACCGATATCGGCAGGCGACAGTGTAACCGGTTCGCGGGTCATGATCTGATTGATCGGGGTCGATGGGGGCAGGGCGTCTGCAACGATCTTGCCTGAAAGGTCACGCACTGTGGCGATACCGAAAAGGCTGTCCCCTTCAGTGATACAAATCGAAGATATTCCACGGTCACGCATCAATTGTGCCGCCTGCTGTACCGTCGTGTCTGGCGCGCAAGTGGCCGGGTCCCTTGCCATCAGCGTATCGATGCGGCTTGTCGCAAGCGACTGCTGCGTGGCGCGCGGGGCGCGGGCCCGGTTGAAGAACTTTGACACGACATCATGCGCATCGATCAATTCTCGCACCAGATCGGGCGGCAACACGATCAGAACGGACGGGGTGTGCGCATGCGCTTTGGTTGCGGCTTTGCCATCTTTGAGCAAGCCCCGCTCGCCAAACGAGTTGCGCAAACCCAGATGAGAGACGACAACGCCGTTCTCATCGGTGATTTCTATCTGTCCTTCATAGATCACAAATACACCGGGCATGGCGTTGCCAAGTTCGTAAACCGGGTGATCCGCCTCAACCTCCCATACCTCAATCGATTTCGACAGCTCGTCCAATACGTCTGTTGGCAAGGCATCATACGGGTGTACGGATTTCAGAAACCGGGTGATCTGATCATGGGACAGGGGCATCAAAGACTCCTGAGCTTCTGGTTGAAAAATCCCGCCCGGTGGTATGCCGGGCGGGAACAGTAGATCGAAAAATGCGGCACATGGAAACTAACCATATGCCGCATCATGCTCATTTATTCTGAGCTGCGCCCGCGCCACGGGGAATGCGAACGCTTTCGACCAATTCAACGATCTCCGGCGGAGTCTCTTTGGTCATTCCAGCTACAACATAGGCAACGCCGAAGTTGATCATCGCACCGATGGCGCCGAACGAGGTCGACTTGATCGGACCCAGAAGCGGGTCAGCATCGGTGAACGAGTTGGTGCCCGGAATGAACAGCCAGCCCTTATGCAGGAAGATGTAGACCAAGGTTACGGTCAGACCAGCCAGCATACCTGCGACCGCACCGGTGTTGTTGATGCGGGTCGAGAAGATCCCCATCATCAGCGCCGGGAAGATCGAGGCAGCCGCCAGACCGAAGGCCAGGGCAACCGTCTGCGCCGCAAAGCCCGGAGGGTTGAGGCCCAGATAGGTAGCGACAACGATAGCTACAGCCATGGCAATCCGCGCCGCCAGAAGTTCACCCTTTTCAGAGATCGACGGGTTGATTGCACCTTTGACAAGGTCGTGGGACACGGCTGACGAGATCGCCAACAGCAGACCCGCAGCGGTCGACAGAGCGGCCGCAAGACCACCGGCAGCGACCAGACCGATCACCCAACCTGGCAGGTTGGCAATCTCGGGGTTGGCCAGAACCAGGATATCACGGTTGAACTTGGTCAACTCGTTTCCAACCCAGCCCTTTTCTTCTGCGATGGCAGTCATGGCTTCGGACTTGTCGTTGTAGTACTGGATTTTGCCGTCGCCGTTCTTGTCCTCCCAATCCAACAGTCCGGTTTTCTGCCATGTGGCCATCCAGTCATAGCGTGGATCATTGTCGATATCCTCGACCGATACAGCACCACCTTCGATGCCGCCATTGGGCCACATCATGTCACTGATGTTCAGACGCGCCATGGCACCAACCGCTGGGGCGGTCAGGTACAGCAGAGCGATGAAGACCAGTGCCCAGCCAGCCGACCAACGTGCGTCAGATACTTTGGGAACGGTGAAGAAGCGCATGATGACGTGCGGCAGACCCGCAGTACCGATCATCAGCGACAGAGTGAACAGCACCATGTTCAGCGTGTTCGAGTGGTGTGCCGTATATTCATTGAAGCCCAGCTCGGTCACGATTGCATCCAGCTTGGTCAGCAGGGGTTCACCGCTTGCGGTGTCACCGAACAGACCCAGTGCAGGAACCGGCGTGCCGGTCAGTTGCAACGAGATGAAGATCGCCGGGATGGTGTAGGCGGTAATCAGTACGCAGTACTGAGCGACCTGAGTGTAGGTCACGCCCTTCATCCCGCCAAACACCGCGTAGGCAAACACAACGGCGGCACCAATTAGCAGGCCCGAGGTATTTGACACTTCGAGGAAGCGGCCAAAGGCCACGCCGACGCCGGTCATCTGACCAATAACGTAAGTCACCGACGCAACGATCAGGCAGATCACGGCAACGATACGTGCGGTTTGGCTGTAGAAGCGATCGCCGATGAATTCCGACACGGTGTATTTGCCGAACTTACGCAGATAAGGCGCAAGCAGCAGGGCCAGCAGCACATAGCCACCGGTCCAACCCATCAGGAAGGTTGAGTTGTCATAGCCGGTAAAGGCAATCAGGCCCGCCATTGAGATGAACGAGGCCGCAGACATCCAGTCTGCCGCTGTCGCCATACCGTTGGTGACCGGGTGAATGCCGCGACCGGCGGCGTAGAATTCGGATGTGGAACCCGCGCGGGCCCAGATCGCGATGCCGATGTAAAGCGCAAAGGACGCGCCCACAAACAGCAGGTTGATGGTAAACTGATCCATGCTGCTTACTCCTCGTCCACGCCGTATTCAGCGTCGAGCTTGTTCATGCGCCAGGCGTAGTTAAAGATCAGCACCAGAAAGACCAGGATCGATCCCTGCTGTGCAAACCAAAAGCCCAGATCTGTTCCACCAACGGCGATACCCGATAGCAGCGGACGCAGCAGAATGCCGAATCCAAACGACACCAGCGCCCAAATCACGAGGCTGATGTAGATGAGGCGCAGATTGGCCTGCCAATAGCCCTTGTCGGCTTCGGCAGTCTGCGCGGAGTTTGTTGAATGATCCGCCATTGCGGGTTCCTCCTTCGCTTCCCTCTAGGGCGGCCCATTGCCCAACTCCTCCAGTGCGTCGGACCGCTTCTCGATGTTGCCTGCTGCCGCGTGACATCAGGCAAGACTCCTCTGGTCCGCCAAGGCGGGTCCATTGAAGTATTCGGTTGTAGGGGGAGGCCCGGGGGCCTCTCTCCTCCCCTTAAGTCATTACGTCGTCGACCAGCCTTTGCAGGTCTTGTGCGATGTCGTCGATCTGTCCCATGGCATTGATGCCCTTCAGTACCCCTTGGGCCTGATAATAGTCTATCAATGGCGCGGTTTGTGCATGATACGCGGCCAAACGCGAGGCAACCGTTTCGGCATTGTCATCGGCCCGGCGCTTGAACTCGGTATGTCCGCAGTTGTCGCATTTGCCGTCTTCGACCGGCTGTTTGAACGTGTCGTGAAACCCTTCGCCGCAGCCCGCGCAGGTGTAGCGGCCCGAGATGCGGATCACCATTTCTGCGTCTTCAACCTGTAGACTGATAGCGGCATCGATCTTTTGATCGCTGGCCGCCAGCAAGCCATCCAGTGCCTCTGCCTGAACTGTTGTGCGCGGAAAGCCGTCCAGAATGACACCCTTGGCGCAATCAGATTGGGCCATTCGGTCGCGTAAGATGGCAATGACGATCCCGTCGCTGACCAGATCGCCAGCCTCCATCACAGCCTTCGCTGCTTGGCCAGCTTCGGTACCCGCAGCCACGGCATCACGCAGCAGATCCCCGGTGCTGAGCTGGACCAGACCGAACTTTTCTTCCAGCATACGTGCTTGTGTGCCCTTCCCGGCGCCCGGAGGCCCGAGAAGGATAAGAACAGCGGGAGATATGGTTGTGGCAGCGTCCATCACACCCTCATTTGCTCGCTCTGTTTTCGATCAGGTCTTCAACCACCGACGGATCGGCAAGGGTCGACGTGTCACCCAGCGAGCCAAAGTCGTTCTCGGCGATCTTGCGCAGGATGCGGCGCATGATCTTGCCCGAACGCGTCTTGGGCAGGCCTGGGGCCCATTGGATCACATCCGGGCTGGCAATCGGGCCAATCTCAGTCCGGACCCAGGTGCGCAGCTCTTTCAACAGCTCATCCGAAGGCTCACGATCATTCATCAGAGTGACATAGCAATAGATGCCTTGCCCTTTGATTTCATGGGGGTAGCCAACGACCGCAGCCTCGGCCACCGCGACATGTGCGACCAAAGCACTTTCCACCTCGGCCGTTCCCATGCGGTGGCCCGAGACGTTGATCACGTCATCGACGCGGCCGGTGATCCAGTAGTCGCCATCCTCATCACGGCGACAGCCGTCACCGGTGAAATAGTAACCTTTGTAATCCGAGAAATAGGTCTTTTCGAACCGCTCGTGATCGCCCCAAACGGTGCGCATCTGACCGGGCCAGCTGTCTTTGATGCACAGAACACCCTCGACGCCATTGCCTTCGATCTCGACGCCGGATTGAGGGTCCAGAACCACCGGTTCGATACCAAAGAACGGCTTCATGGCCGAACCGGGCTTCATCGCATGGGCACCGGGCAGGGGGGTCATCAGATGACCACCGGTTTCAGTTTGCCACCATGTGTCCACGATGGGGCAACGTCCGCCGCCGATAACTTCGTTGTACCAGTTCCAGGCTTCTGGGTTGATCGGTTCCCCGACCGTGCCCAAAGTGCGCAGATCGCTCAGGTCGCACTTCTCGACCCACTCGTTGCCTTGCCCCATCAGGGCGCGCAACGCGGTGGGCGCGGTATAGAATTGGTTTACCTTATGCTTTTCGCAGACTTGCCAGAACCGGCTGGCATCAGGATAGGTCGGCACCCCCTCGAACATCAGCGTGGTCGCGCCATTGGCCAGCGGGCCATAGACGATATAGCTGTGGCCAGTGACCCAGCCCACGTCAGCGGTACACCAATAAATATCGCCCTCGTGATAGTCGAAGGTAATTTCATGGGTCATCGCGGCATAGACCAGATAGCCGCCGGTCGTGTGCACGACACCCTTTGGCTGACCGGTCGAGCCGGAAGTGTAGAGGATGAACAACGGATCTTCGGCGCTCATCTCGGCAGGCGCGCAATAGTCATCCGCCTCAAGCGCCATTTCATTGTAGTCATAGTCGCGACCGTCAATCCACGTGGTCTGACCACCGGTGCGCTTGACCACCAGGCACTTCACCGTGTCCTTGCAATGCAACAGCGCAGCATCAGTGTTGGATTTCAGTGGCGTCTTGCGACCGCCGCGCGGGGCCTCATCCGCGGTAATAACGACCTTGGCGTCGCAGCCATTGACCCGGGCCGCCAGTGCGTCTGGGGAAAAGCCTGCAAAAACAATCGAATGGATCGCGCCAATACGTGCGCAGGCCAGCATGGCATAGGCCGCCTCGGGGATCATTGGCAGATAGATCACCACACGGTCGCCTTTGCGCACACCTAAGGATTCCAGAATATTGGCCATCCGGCAGGTGCGGCGATGCAGTTCGGCATAGCTGATGTGCTGCGCGGCGTCGTTTGGATCATCCGGTTCCCAGATGATCGCGGTTTGATCGCCGCGGGTGTTTAGATGCCGGTCAAGGCAGTTGGCCGACACATTTAATGTGCCATCGGCATACCAGTTAATACTGACCGAACCGAAGCTGTAATCGACGTCCTTGACCTGAGTATAGGGTTTGATCCAGTCAACCCGCTTGCCCTGTTCATTCCAGAACGCTTCGGGGTTGTTGACCGAAGCCGCGTACATATCTGTGTACTTGTCGGCGTCAACATGCGCCTGAGCGACGGTTTCTGCGGATGGCGGATATGTCTTGGCATCTGCCTGGGCAGCGGTAGTCATTTTTGAGGCTCCTCCCTCTGGACTGGATTACATAGGATCGATAATGCCAGCCGATCAGGCAATGTCGATCCGTTTCCTCCCCGGGTTGAATAATACGGGGATCAGAAAAGAAATAAATAAATTGCGATAATCCTTGAATTTATTTGTAAATAAATTTCTCCGCGACTGCTGATTTTGTAAATATTAGTATCTTTGAGGTTGAATAAATATCAAAAACAATTGGTTACGTGTAACTAATTTGATGCGCTTCGTTTCGGATATCACGCCTTAGACGCATGACATGTTTCATTCGCAGTGCTTGTCCTTGGCAATTCCACCTCTACTCGGAGGGGTTGGCAGTTTCCAGACTTAGCGCTAGCTTCTCATTCAAGCGCCTCGGGAGGAGGTGCACCAATGGGAGAGATTGCAATGAACAAGATGTTGAGCGGAGCGGCTTTCGCCGCCCTGAGCGTGGCTTTTGTCACCGAGGCGGCCGCGACTGAATGGAACGCCTCGGTCTGGGGCAAGCGCCGCGCCTTTACCGAACATGTCGAGAAGCTGGCCGAACTGGTCAGCGAGAAAACTGGTGGCGATTTCACCATCAATGTCAGCTATGGCGGATTGTCGAAGCCCAAGGAAAATTTGGACGGGATCGAGATTGGCGCGTTTGAGATGGCGCAGTTCTGCGCGGGTTACCATCGTGACAAGAACCGCGCGATCACGGTGCTGGAACTGCCCTTCCTTGGCGTAAACACATTGGATGAAGAAGTGGCCGTCAGCCACGCGGTCTATGATCATCCGGCGGTCAAGGATGAGATGGCGCAGTGGAACGCGCGGATCATCATGACGTCTCCGATGCCGCAGTACAATATTGTTGGCACGGGTGATCCTCGTGATGAGCTTGCCGAGTTTGACGGTATGCGCGTTCGCGCCACTGGTGGTCTGGGGCAGGCCTTCGAGGCGGTCGGTGGTGTGCCGACATCGGTACCCGCAACCGAAGCATACAATGCAATGGAATCTGGTGTGGTTGATACCGTGGCCTTCGCACAGCACGCGCATCTGTCGTTTGGTACAATCAACGAAGCTGATTGGTGGACTGCCAACCTGAACCCCGGCACAGTGAACTGCCCGGTTGTCGTGAATATCGACGCCTACGAGGCGCTGCCTGCGGATCATCGCGAGGCGCTGGATAGCTCGATCGACGAAGCCATTGCGCATTATCTCGCCAATTATGGCGGGTTGCTTGAGAAGTGGGACGGCGTGCTGCAAGAGAAAGGCGTTGAAAAGGTCGAGATCGACGACGCCGTTCTTGAAGAATTCCGCGCCAAAGCTGCCGATCCGATCCGCGCCAAGTGGATCGAAGACATGACCGCGCAAGGCCTGCCTGCACAGGATCTCTATGATCTGGTGCAAGCGACGCTGCAACAGCAGCGCGGCGGCAACTGATCGCCACCAGCCGGGCGTCGCAAGGCGCCCGGTGTTTCCTTCAATCAAAGGAAAACTGAGATGGCAGGACATGCCACGGTTCTTGAGGATGGCAGCCTTTTAAGCCGGTTGGATCATCATTTGTTGCGGTTAGAGCGTCTGATGGCGCTGATCAGCGGCTTTGCGGTGTTCGGGCTGATGGTGTTGGCTGTTGTATCAGTCAGCGGTCGCAACGCACTAAACGCGCCTTTGCCGGGCTACGTTGACTGGATCGAGCAGGCGATGCCCCTGATTGCGTTTCTGGGAATATCCTATGTTCAGCGCGATGGCGGGCATATCCGAATGGATATTGCCATCTCTCGATTGAAAGGGCGGGCGTTATGGTTCTTCGAGTTGATCTCGGTCCTTTTGATCTTGCTGCTGATGCTGGCGCTGGTCTGGGGCAGCTGGTCTCACTTTGACCGCTCTTTCGACTTCGGCGCTCCGCTCTGGAGCCGCGACAGTTCGATTGATATCGGAATTCCCATCTGGCCCTCAAAACTGCTGGCGCCGGTTGCGTTCTCGGTTTTGTGCGCCCGGCTGATTCTACAGGCGTGGGGCTATGGACGGGCGTTTGTGCTGGGACTTGCGACACCTGTGGCAGTACCGTTGATACAGGATGCTGCTGCGCAAGCGGCAGCCGAAGCCGAGCAATTCGAAAGGCGTACCTGACCGATGGATTCGATTGAAATCGGCCTTTGGGTCACCGCCGGGCTGCTGGTCCTTGTGGTCACCGGGATGCGTGTGGCCTTTGCTGCGGGTCTGGCTGGGTTGGTAGGCCTGATCTGGATCTTCTGGGCCAAGTTTGGATATGATCCTGAGCGATTTGGCAAAGCGCTAACTGTGGCCGTTAAAACAGCTGGGCAAGTACCGCACTCCAAGGTTGCGTCACATACACTCAGTCTGATCCCTACATTTATACTGATCGGATATCTAGCTTATTATGCAGGACTAACGCGTGCATTGTTCGAAGCCGCAAAGCGTTGGATCGCGTGGATGCCCGGAGGATTGGCCGTCTCAACGATCTTTGCGACGGCAGGTTTCGCGGCAGTTTCAGGCGCATCTGTCGCCACATCTGCCGTCTTTGCACGTATCGCAATCCCCGAGATGTTGGCAGTCGGATACAACAAGCGCTTCGCGGCCGGAGTGGTTGCCGCTGGCGGGACCTTGGCCTCACTTATCCCGCCATCTGCGATTCTTGTGATCTATGCGATTATTGTCGAGCAGGATGTGGGCAAACTGCTACTTGCGGGCTTCATACCCGGCGCATTCTCAGCGGTGATATACGGCTTGTTGATTGTAGGCATTGCTGTGATTTTCAAGTCCGTCGGTCCGCCTGTGACGGGGTTTACTTGGAAAGAACGATTTGCGGCGCTGCCGGGCGCATTGCCCATCGTGGCTGTAATCCTCATCATCATCTGTTTTGTGTATAATCCGTTTGGCGACAAGGCGTGGGGCACCCCGACCGAAGGCGGGGCGATCGGCGCCTTCATCGTGTTCTGTTTTGCGCTGATCCACGGTATGCGCTGGCCCGAGTTCAAATCAGCCCTGCTTGAAACCGCCAAACTGACCGCGATGATCTTTGCGATCATCTGGGGCGTCCTGATCTATGTGCGTTTTCTGGGGTTCGCGGATCTGCCAGGTGCGTTCTCCGACTGGATCACCTCACTTGAGATGTCGCCGATGCTGATTCTCATCTGCATCTTGCTGGCTTATGCGGTGTTGGGCATGTTTATGGACGCCATCGGGATGTTGCTTTTGACGCTGCCGGTTGTCTATCCCGCTGTGATGGCCCTGAATGGTGGCGAGGCCGTCAGCGCAGCGGACAGTGCCTTTGGGATGTCCGGGCCGATGTGTGCGATTTGGTTCGGAATTCTGGTGGTGAAAATGGCCGAGTTCTGCCTGATCACCCCACCGATCGGCCTGAATTGCTTTGTCGTTGCCGGGGTGCGGCCCGACCTCAGCGTTCAGGATGTGTTCAAAGGCGTAACGCCGTTTTTTATCGCCGATGCCCTGACAATCGCGCTTCTGGTGGCATTTCCGGGGATCGTTCTCTACCTGCCATCGCTTGCAGGATAAGAAAAAACCCCGGCCAAAGGCCGGGGTACAGTTTTTGATGTGCGGGTTCTTTATTTTGCCCGCATCAGCATCCCAAACAGGTCCCTTGGGTCATCAGGGTCTGCGAGCATGTCCAATGCCTCAAAGAAATCAGTGTCTTCGATTGCGTTTTTGATGTATCGCAGCGCCGAAAAATCTTCGATAGCGAAACCAACGCTATCGAACAGGGTTATTTGCCGATCATCGGTGCGCCCTTTGGCCTGACCGGTCATGACCTCCCACATTTCAGTGACGGGGTGATCTGCTTCCAGAGCCTGAATTTCACCCTCAATCCGCGTTTGTTCTGGGTATTCGACAAAGATTTCCGACCGCAAAAGAATGTCGCGGTGCAATTCTGTCTTGCCTGGGCAATCCCCCCCAATGGCGTTGATGTGCACACCGGGGCCGACCATGTTGTCGGTCAGAATTGTCGCGTATTTCTTATCGGCGGTGCATGTGGTGATGATCTGCGCGCCTTCAATCGCCTCTTCTGGCGTCTTGCATGCGACGATTGTAAGCCCTTTGCCCTGAAGATTGGCCGCACATTTTGACGTTGCGTTGGCATCGGTGTCATACAGACGGACAGTATCAATTCCGCACATGGCCTTGAAAGCGAGGCACTGGAACTCGGACTGAGCACCGTTCCCGATCATCGCCATTGTCGTCGCAGACTTGGGCGCGAGATACTTGCCCACCAGTGCTGATGTTGCCGCGGTGCGCAGGGCCGTAAGCATCGTCATCTCAGTCAGCAAAGTGGGATAACCGGTGTAGACATCCGCCAACAGGCCGAACGCTGTCACGGTTTGCAGGCCCTCGGATGTGTTCTTGGGGTGCCCGTTGACGTATTTGAAACCATAAGCCTCACCATCCGAGGTTGGCATCAGCTCGATGACCCCATGCGGCGAATGGGCCGGGATGCGGGGCGTTTTGTCAAAGCTTTCCCAGCGTTTGAAATCAGCTTCGATCTGCGCGGCGATCTGCGTGATCATCTGTTCGAGCCCGATATGGTGGACCAGACGCATCATGTTATCGACGGAAACAAAAGGCACCAGCGCCTTGTCAGAGGGTTGTGTCATCAGAAGCTCCGTGTCGGGCGGTCAAAGATACGGCGGCCCATCAAAGAGGCTGCGAGATCGACCATCAGTTTTGCGGTTCGGCCACGTTCATCAAGGAACGGGTTCAGTTCGACTAGATCGAGTGAACAAACGAGGCTACTTTCATGCAGCAGTTCCATGACCAGATGTGCCTCACGCTCGGTCGCGCCACCGGGGACGGTTGTGCCCACGGCGGGGGCAATCGATGGGTCAAGGAAATCCACATCCAGCGAGACATGCAGGATGCCATTCGCGGCGCGCACTTTGTCAAGAAACGCCATAAGCGGGGCCTTGATGCCGTTTTCGTCGATACTGCGCATATCGGCCAGCATCGCATGATCATCTTCCAGCGCCGCGCGTTCGGCGGGATCAACCGAGCGCAGGCCGATCATTCCGACGCGATCCGTTGGAATAGGTGATGTCAGCGGTGGAAATGCTTCGAATCCGGGCTGCCCGGTGAAATAGGCCACGGGCGTTCCATGCAGGTTCCCGCTGGCTGTGCTGCCTGGCGTGTGAAAGTCGCTGTGGGCATCGAGCCAGAGAACGAAGAGGGGGCGATCGATGTGGCGTGCATGAGCTGCCATTCCAGTCACGGTTCCCATCGATAATGCGTGGTCCCCGCCCATGAAGATGGGCAGACCTTGTCGAGCGGATTCTTGCGCGGTGCGGCTCAGCGCCTGTGTCCAGCCTACACAATCCGGGAGGGAGAACAGATGGGGGTCATCAGGCACGTCGACCTGATCCGGGAGCGTGTCCCCGATGTCAGTCACAGTATGACCCAGGTCAGAAAGGGCCTGCTCAAGTCCCGCGACACGGTAGGCGTCGGGACCCATACGGCACCCTTGGCGGTGTTTGCCGGCGTCCATTGGGGCTCCGGCGAGAATAATGTTCTGTTTGCTCATACGTCTATTTATCGATACGATATGGGTTGAGGAAAGAGAGCAAATTGATCAAAGTGGATCAGCAAATTCCGATCTGGTAATTGAGTATGGACGAACTGGACAATCGACTGGTGAACGCTTTGCACAGGGATGCACGCGCTTCACTGTCAGAACTGGCTGAACTGCTTGGGGTAACCCGAACGACGGTGCGCAGCCGACTGCAACGGCTCAAGCAATCCGGTGAAATCGTGGGCTTCACGGTGGTAACCCGACAGGGCGTGTCGGAAAGCCCTGTTCGTGGGCTAATGATGCTTGAAATCGAAGGCCGCGGGACTGAGCGGATCAGATCGCGGATCGCTGCAATGCGTCAGGTTCGCGCCGTACATTCGACCAATGGCAGCTGGGATCTGATCGCCGAGATCGGCACTGATACTCTGGATGAGCTTGACGAAGTGTTATTCCAGATCAGACGGGTTGAAGGTATTACGCGGTCCGAGACCAACTTGTTGCTTTCAACGCGTAAAGGCCGTTCGTAACAGGTAACCCAAGGCACTATGACGGATCGAAAATTCATGCAAAGCTTTGAATTGACACTGATCTGAGGATCGCGGGCAGGGACGAACAGAATGACAACACAGCCGACCACACAAGAGACGCGTGCGGAGCGTCTGGCCGAGCGTGTAACAGGGTTGTTGGAAAAGCCTCTGGTCAAGATTGCGATTCCGCTGCTGATAACCGGAATTGCACTTGCTGTTTTGCATGACCTGTCTGCGCACGTGAAATGGTCGGATATTCAAAGTGATATCGCGGCGACGCCGTGGAAGTACATGTTCTTTGCGCTGTGCTGGACCGCGGTCAGTTTTCTGTCGCTGTCTTTCTATGATGTCCTAGCCGTGCAGAGCGTGGCCGACGGCAAGGTGCCTCTGCCCGTTGCCGGGATGGCCGGGGCAAGCGGGTACGCGGTATCGAACTGTCTTGGCTTCTCGTACATCACGGGCACCGCGATCCGATATCGTATTTACGCATCTCTCGGGTTGGATTTGGGACGCGTGGCCGGAGTGATCGCGACCTCTTGGGTGGCGTTCTGGATGGGGCTGATCCTTCTTCTGGGTCTGTTGCTGACCATACACCCGGACGGAATCTCCAAGGTTCTGCCGATCAGTGAAACGACGGAAACTGTGATTGGCCTGTGCTTGCTGGCAGGTCTTGTCGCATTGTTCGTCTGGCTTTCAAGCGGCGGGCGGCGATTGGCTTATGGCGGGTTCGGGTTCAATCTTCCGGGTGGCAAGCTTGCCGGTTTGCTGACCGTTGCTGCGATTGGTGATTTGTTCGGTGCCTCGATGGCGCTCTATGTGTTGATGCCGGACGATCTGGGGGTCGGTTACCCGTATTTCTTTGCGGTCTATATCGGTGCAATTGCGGTAGGTATTCTAAGCCATGCACCGGGTGGTATTGGTGTGTTCGAAGCCACCTTGATAGCCGGTCTTGGGGCATCGGGTCGCTCAGATGTCATCGCGTCGCTGCTTCTATACCGGCTGGTTTACACTTTCCTGCCGTTTGCCATCGCCAGCCTGTCGATCGCGGGCGCGTCAGCGCTGACCCAGCGCCAGCGCATCGGAGGTGCGGCCAGTTGGGTCTATCGCGCTATCCGCCCCATTGTTCCGATGGTTGCGGCTGGTGTTGCCGCCGTCGCCGGGGTGATATTGCTGGTCTCGGGCGCGTTGCCCTCCAGCTCTCAGAAGCTTGGCGTACTGCGCGAGGTGCTGCCCCTGTCGTTTGTCGAGGCCTCTCATCTTGCGGGCAGCGCGGTGGGGCTTTTGCTGCTGTTGGTGTCGCGCGGCCTGTTCCGCAAGTTATATCGCGCCTGGGTGGTCGCCATGCTGTTGATGGTGGCGGGGTTCTTTGCCTCGCTCGCCAAAGGACTGGATACCCATGAAGCTCTGTCCTTGCTGTTTACGATTGGTCTTCTGGCGATGTTCAAGGGCGCGTTCTACCGGGTCAGTGGGGCGTCGATCTTTCGGCTGAATATCCCATGGCTGGTCAGCGTCGTCGCATTGTTGGCTGTGATCTTCTGGATCGGATTGTTCGCCTATTCCCATGTCGAATACGAAAACGCGTTGTGGTGGGACTTTGCCTGGAACGGTGACGCATCGCGGTTTCTGCGCTCCAGCCTCGTAGTCGCTGTGATCTTGGGCATAGTCGCGGTGAACTCGCTCTTCGGTCGAGAAATCCCGGCACCCATACGAACCGAGATTCCCGAGGCTGTCGAACGACTTGTCATGGACAGTGAAGACACCGAGTCCCAGATATCGCTGACGGGTGATAAGCATTTCCTGATTTCGCCGGATGAAACCGCATTCCTCGCCTACGCCGATACTGGCAATGCATTGATCACAAAGGGAGAGCCGGTGGGCGATGAAAAGGCGGGTCAGCAATTGATCTGGCAACTGCGCGAAATGGCTGACCGTGAAGGCAAGCTTTGTGCTTTTTACAGTGTATCAACCAAATACCTGCCGACCTTTCTGGATCTCGGTCTGTCGATCCTGAAAATCGGAGAAGTGGCGCGGGTTCCGCTGCAGGATTTCTCACTGGATGGAAAATCGCGGAAAAGGTTCCGACAGGCCAAAAACAGAGCAGAGCGTGAGGGGTATACGTTTGAAATCATCCCCAAGGAACAGCTTGCGCCGGTATTGCCGGAACTTCGGAAAATATCAGACGACTGGCTGGCGCAAAAGGCGGGTGAAGAAAAGGGATTTGCCCTGGGCGGTTTCGACGATGATTACCTGTCCTATTTTGACCACGCGGTTCTGCGGGATGAGACCGGCAAGATCATGGCATTTGCCAATCTGTTTCAGGGGGGCAACAAGTCTGAACTGTCGCTGGACCTGATGCGTTATGAACCCGACAGCCCAAGTTTTGTCATGGATGCGCTGTTTGCTGAAATGATGGTCTGGGGCTCTGAACAGGGGTTCCACTGGTTCTCGTTGGGAGCCGCGCCGTTTTCGGGGATCGAGAACCGGCAGCTGGCCTCGCTTTGGAACCGAATTGGTGGGTTTGTTTATGAACATGGCGAGCAGTTTTACCATTTCGAAGGTCTGCGCGCCTTCAAACAGAAATTCGATCCAGAATGGAGCCCGAACTATCTGGCCAGCCCTGGCGGCTTGGCCGCACCGCGTATCCTGTACGAAGTCAATATCCTGATTTCGGGTGGCCTGCGTGGGTTGACGAAATAGCGATCAATTCAAGCTAGCACCCGTTGGTGTTTTCTCCAGAAGATCACCCCAATCGGTGCGATAGGCCATCTCGGCCAGAACCGACTGGGGCAGGAATTCCTGATTCTGCCTGATCTGCCAGCCGCCACCCAACCCTTTGTAAATCGCAACCAGATTGGACGAGACCTCCTGCCGCGCCTCGATCAGATTGGCCTGCGATCTCAGCAGCGCGGTCTGTGTGTTGAGGATCCGGGAATAGCTGGCGATGCCGTCACGGTATTGATCAACCGCGATATCGGCGGCCTTGCGCGACGCCTCGACGCTGCGCTGATAGAAGGTGACCTGCTTGCGCGCCTGTGCATAGGCGACCATCGCGCTTTCGACCTCGGAATAAGCGGTCAGCACGGTGTTCTGATAGTTGGCGATCAGCGCCTGATAAGCGGCGTCTTGGGCGCGGACGTTATTCTTGATGCGGCCATAGTTCAGGACGTTCCAGACGACGCCGGCATTGGCTAACCCAGTTGCGCTGCTGGTGCTGAACAGATCACGCCCGCCCGAGGCCTGCAGCCCGATCGCGCCCGATAGGATAAACTGCGGATAGAGATCAGCCAGAGCTATCCCCACCTGCGCTGATTGCGTGGCAGCCGCCAATTCTGCGGCCCGCACGTCCGGGCGTCGCCGCAGCAATTCAGCTGGCACACCAACGGCCACATTGGCGCGTGCTGAAGGTATGCGCCCGGAATTGCCGAGCAAACCCGCCATCTGAGACGGCGTTTTACCCAACAGAACAGCCAGCGCGTTCTTGGCTTGCTGAATGTCACTTTCAAGCTCGGGCACCAGCGCTTTGGTGTTGTTGAGCAGGGCGGTGGATTCCTGCACATCCAACTCGGTCGTGACGCCATTGTTGAAACGCAGCTGGGTCAGGTCTGCCGACTCCTGCTGGATCGTTATATTTTCCCGCGCAATGCGTAGCGCCTCCTGCAAGGAGCGGATGTTGATATACAGCGCTGCGACGTCGCCGGTCAGCGTGACCAGAGCGTCGTCATAATTGGCAACCTGCAGCGCGAGGTTCGACCGCGCGGCCTGTACACCGCGTCTTTGCTGGCCCCAAACATCCAGTTCCCACTGTGCGTCAAAACCCACCTGAGAGGTTGAGAATTCAGTATCCAAAGGAATGATCCGCCGGATATCCGAAATGGGTCCAAGGTTGTCACTGATCTGGCGGCGCTGCAGCGAACCTCCAATTGCCTGCGACTGCGGGTAAAGCTCACCAAAGGCGATGCCAAGTTGCGCGCGGGCCTGCAATACGCGGGCACCTGCAACCTGTAAGGTAAGGTTCTGGGCATAGGCTTCGGCAATCAGCTTGTTCAGCGTCGGATCGTTGAATGTTTCCCACCAGCGCACGACAGGAGCGCTGCGCGAGGTCAGGCCGCTTTGGCCCGTGCTTGGGTTATTAACTTCGATCCATTGTTTGACGACCGGAGAGTTCGGGCGCACGAAGTCCGGCCCCACCGGCGTGCAGGCCGCGAGGGTAGCGGCGCAAAGGGCAGTGCCCAGCAACTGGCGGAGTGTCATCTTGCGCATCCCTATATATCCAGTGGCCGGATGAAGTTGGCGAAGGAATAAAGGCGGATATTGATACGCCTCAGGAACTCAAAGCTTTTGCCCATGCCTGTGTAGATGGCCACGGCCGCATGGCCACCCGCAGGGAAGGTGTGCCCCTCGGGTACATCGACCGAGATTTGAACCGCGATCCGACCTGGCAGTTTTGGTAACTCAAAACCGGGCAGGCGGCCCGAGGGCAGGTACTGGCCCTGTCTTGTAGCCCACCAGACGGCTTCGACCTTACCGGTCAGAATTTCACCGGGGTAAAGATCCAGAGCAACTTCAACCGGTTGCCCGACTTCCACGAACTTCAGGTTCTGTTGGCGGAAGGTGGCCAGAATATAGGGGCTGTCTTCGGTCACGAAACTGGCAATAGCACCCAGTCGGATTTCCCCCACGACCATACCTGGACGGGCCTGTTGTGAGACGATCATGCCATTTTCTGGGGCGTAGATTGTAGTGTTATCAAGGAAGTACTCGGCTTCGGCCAATTGAGCTTCTGCCTCCAAAATTCCGGTATTGACTCCATCGATCTGAGAATCGAGCGCCAGATTGGCCTTTTCAAGATTTGCCTGAGCTTCCTTTATCTTGGCCTGATCTTCCGCGACCTGTTCGTTCCATCGGTCAAGCTCGTCCTGGCGCGCGCCACCTGCAGGAACCAGGTTCTCGTACCGCGCCTGTTCTGTCAGGGCATACGCCAGTTGCGCGTTCGCGCGCTCAACCGCTTCGCCCGCAGCGATTACGTCCTGTTCGAGAATCTTTGCGTTCTGCTGCGCCCCGACCAACTGGGCATTTGCCTTGTCCACCGCGAGCGAAAACACCGTATCATCGAACTTATACAGCGGATCGCCCTTGGTGACCCAGGTGTTGGGTTCGACCAGAACTTCGGTCAGGATCGTGGGCTGTGTCAGGCGTGGGACGATCTGAATGGTGGACCGCACCACATGACTGTCGGCCGAAAAGGGCTGAAAAAACCGCAGCGCGACCAGAAAGATCAGCAGCAGATGTGCACCCACCCAGAAGGATACGATGCCCCACATGATGTTGAATTTCAGCCATTGCACCTTGAAGAAGATGAACCAGACAAAAATGATGTAGAATAGCGTGATGCCAAGCGCGACGAACATGTGTGCTGAATTCCTTCGGCCTTAGCCTTGTTTAGTTTCGTCGGTATCCAGCGGGTCCTGGTATTCCGGTTTGACGGTGCCACCCAGGCGCTTGATCTCATCCCGTATGGCCTTGCGTTCATCGTCGGGTCCGCGGCGCATATCTACGGTCACGCCATCGTGGAACGCCCAAATGAAGGCATGCACCCATGGAACAATGGCCAGAAACCCCATCCACCCCATGATCTTAACAGCTTCTGCATGAGGATGATTGCGCTTGATCGCGATGCGACCTGGCAAACCCATAATGAATAGAAACAACGCCATCACCGCAGCCAGCAGCAGAATGAGCGCCACGAATGTCAGATAGTCATAGTAGCCCAGCGGCTGCCCCAATAGTCCCATGCTCGCGCCTCCTGATGGGAAGGTTGTTCCATCCTCAGTTGCTATTGTCCAGTTCGTCAATCAATTTGTAGCTGGTCGGAGGGTCTGCGCAGATGGTCGGGCCACATTCGATCAGCGTCGAAATCGCGTTCAGCCCCGCCAGGACGAGAAGGGTAAAGAAAGCCGCTTTGGCCAACCCGCTCGCCCCAAAACGCGGCCCTTGTTGGCCATCACGGGCATATTGCTTGTCGAACATCAGCATGATCGCGGTGCCCAGCAGGATCAGAAAGAAGCAGATCGCGGCCCAAGTGTAATAATGCAATCCCAACACAGGAGAGCCATAATGCCCTGTGCCCGGTACGATATGCAGCAGGATTTGCCGGATCGAAACGCTGCCACCATAAAGTGCGGCAAGCAGCATTAGGGCGTAGTGCCGCGCGCGCGCTCCGTAAAGCAGGTTCAGGCCAAGCCCAACGCCGACTGCGACAAAGCCGACCCTTTGCAACAGACACAGCGGGCAGGGCAGTTCATTCAGCGAAAACTGATAGGCATAGGCCAGCACAAGTACGAGGCTGATGGCAAACGCGCCCATGGCGTTCAGGGTGCGTGACAATTCAGGTGTCATGGAAATGCGCCCCTATAGCTGAATAGTTAGCGTGCTGGTGGCATGAAATTTCAGCCAGTAGACGCTCAACGCAAGAGTGATCAGGAATAAGGTGGTTCCGACACTCGTACGGCCAAAATAATTCAATCCCATGGTGACGGTAAGTAACGAAAATAAAAGCGCGATCATGTTCGCTGCCGCCCCCCATGCTTCAAATGCAATTGATCACAGTTTTGTCATCTGGATCGCTATCTGGCAAGCGAAGACAACTTTAATGCGCAATTGGCGGGTGCGGAATCATCGGCAATCTACGATGCGCGTCTGCCAATCGCGGCATTTCTGCGCCAGCTCTTCTGGAAGCGAGGCATCGACATAGACTGTGTCGATGTCTGCCAGCGACGCAATGCGTGCGGGCGCGGTTCGTTGAAATTTGGATATGTCCGCGACAAGGCTGATCTGCCGCGCCTGTTCAATGATCGTTTGGCTGACCAGCACTTCTTGCAGATCAAAATCCATCAGATCTCCGTCCGCATCCAGTGCTGAACAGCCAATGACCGCATGATCGAACTTAAATTGGCGGATGGTCGAGACCGCCAAATTTCCGACCAACCCGCTATCTGATCGGCGCAGAACACCACCTGCCAAGACGATTTGGCAATCCGGATTTTCGACAAGAATGTTGGCCACGTTCATGTTGTTGGTCACGATCATGAGGTTCTTGTGACCCAGCAATTGGCGGGCAACAGCCTCGGTCGAGGTGCCGATATTCATAAAGACCGAGCTGCCTTCGGATATGTCCGCCGCACAGCGCTCGGCGATGCGGGTCTTGGCCTCGTGGTTTAGGGCGCGCCGGTCTTCGTATCCGATATTTGACACGCCTGAACGCAACACGGCACCCCCGTGGACCCGATCCAGCTTGCCCGCTTCGGACAGTTCAGTCAGGTCGCGGCGAATGGTCTGAACGGTCACCTGGAACCGTTCGGCCAACCCTTCGACAGTAACGCGGCCTTCTTCGCTGGCGATCTCAAGAATGTCAGATTGGCGGAATGATAAAGACATGGGCGGGCTCTGAGTTTTGGTTTATTCGTTTTTGTTCTATTTTTGGTCATCAGCAAGAGAAATCATGCAACCTGTTCAATAAATTTGTGTATAATGACTAAAAGCGAACATTATCGAAAAATAATATTGACGATACGAAGCTACATGCTGCAAATGCGATTGAAGCTGCTACTTTGGGGAATCGTTTGGAAATGTCATTAGACAGCAGTCAGGTAACCGATCTGTTTGTGATTGGTGGCGGCATCAATGGGTGCGGTATCGCAAGGGATGCGGCAGGGCGGGGCCTGAAGGTTACGTTGGCCGAAATGAACGATCTGGCTTCGGCCACGTCTTCGGCCTCAACAAAGCTGTTTCATGGCGGGCTCAGGTATCTGGAATTTTTTGAATTTCGTCTGGTGCGCGAGGCATTGATCGAGCGCGAGACCTTGCTGCGCGCAATGCCGCATATCAGCTGGCCGATGCGTTTCGTGCTGCCTTACCATCCAGATATGCGTTTCGATTCCGAAACGCCGACCTCGCGATTGCTGAGCACGGTGATGCCGTGGATGCGCGGACGCCGTCCTGCCTGGCTGATCCGGCTGGGCCTGTTCCTGTACGACAATCTTGGCGGTCGCAAAATCTTGCCCGGCACAAGTTCGTTGAACCTGCGTTCCGCGCCGGAAGGCACCGCTTTGCAGGACAAGTTTGAAACGGCCTATGAATATTCTGATTGCTGGGTCGAGGATTCACGATTGGTGGTCCTGAACGCCCGCGATGCCGAGGCACGCGGCGCAAAGATCATGGCCCGCACCGAAGTTCTGTCGGCGAAGCGGGTCAATGACCTGTGGCAAGTCACGATCCGGGACCGGGAGAGTGGCAAGACCGAAGTGATCTTCGCAAAGATGTTGATCAATGCGGGGGGGCCGTGGGTTGGTGACATCATTCAGACCAAGATTCACGTAAACTCACGCGAAGGGGTCCGGCTGGTGCGCGGTAGCCATATCGTCACGCCCAGGCTGTTTGATCACGACAAATGCTATTTCTTTCAGGGCGAAGATGGGCGCATCATCTTCGCCATCCCGTATGAGCAGGATTTCACTTTGATCGGAACCACCGATCAGGACCATTCGGATCCCTTTGAGCCACCGGTTTGCACCGAGGTCGAGCAAGATTACTTGTGTGCTTTTGCCTCAAAATACTTTAAGAAGCCCGTCACCCGCGCCGATGTGGTCTGGACCTATTCCGGCGTCCGCCCCCTTTATGACGATGGCGCAAGCAGTGCAACGGCGGCCACGCGAGATTATACGCTCAAGGTCGATGCGGCTGGTGGGGCACCTGTGCTGAATGTCTTTGGCGGTAAAATCACCACTTACCGACGCCTTGCAGAAAGCGCGTTGGAGAAAGTTGGTGAACATTTTCCTGACCTCGCCGGACCGTGGACTGCGGGGGTTCCCCTGCCTGGCGGTGACTTTCCGGTGGATGGTGTGCCGAATTTGATCCGACAGGTTTTGGCAGACTACCCGTTCCTGACAGAGTTTTGGGCACGTCGATTGATCCGGGCCTTTGGGACCGAGGTATGGGACTTATTGGGGCCTGCAAAAACCCACACCGATCTGGGTGAGGAATTTGGAGCAACGTTGACCGAGGTTGAGTTGCTTTGGCTGATGGAAAAGGAATACGCGTGCACTGCAGATGACGTTGTGTGGCGGCGCAATAAGCTTGGTCTTCGGTTAAGCCCCGAGCAGATTGGCCGGATTGACGACTGGATGGCCCAACGAATGAGCGACATCAGAGCGCATCGGGCAGTCTGACAAATTTGAAACGCCCCGACGTATTGCGGGGCGTTTTCTATTTCTTGGTTGTTGCTATGCAACCTCTTCTGAAGGTCCCGGATCGCTTTTGTTACCCTTGATCCGCTCACGCAGGCCTTGCATGACTGCATAGAGAACGGGAACCAGAATGACCCCGAACAAGGTCGCAGCAAGCATGCCGCCGAACACGGCCACGCCAATTGCCTTTTGGCTGGCTGCCCCCGCACCGTTTGCTGCCAGCAAAGGAACAACACCCAGCAGGAAGGACAGTGCGGTCATCATCACGGCACGGAAACGCTGATGTGCGGCCTCCACAGCGGCCTCTTTGATCGTGAGCCCCTTTGCGCGCTGTTCCATCGCGAATTCCACGATCAGAATCCCGTTCTTTGATGCAAGTCCCACAAGCATGATCATCCCGATCTGCGTGTACAGATTGATATCACTGCCCACTACGGCTACTGCCGCGACCGCGCCGAACAGGGCCACGGTTACCGACATCAGGATCGAAACAGGCATCGTCCAACTTTCGTATTGGCCGACAAGGAACAAATACCCGAATAGAATCGCCAATCCGAGGATCACAACCACCAAGTTGCCTGAGGCCAGCTGCTGTTGCGCCGTTCCGGTCCACTCAAATGCATAACCGGGGGGTAGGGCGGTCGCCGACTCTTCCGTCATGGCGGTAATGGCATCACCGGTAGAAAGCCCCGGTGCGGGAACCGCTGTAACGGTGGCTGAACGGAACAGATTGTGACGCTTCAGCAGAACCGGCCCCAAGACGTTCTCGACGTCGATTAGCGTGCCCAAGGGCACCATTTCGCCTTGGGTGGAACGCACATAAAGCTCCGAGATATCCTCGACCTTGTTCCGGTACGACCCCTCGGCCTGGATCATCACGCGGTAGACACGACCAAACAGGTTAAAGTCGTTCACGTAATACGAGCCAAGCTGCGCTTGCATGGTCTGGAAAATCTCGGCCACCGAGACCTGCAGGGTTTTGGCTTTTTCCCGATCCAGATCGACAAACAATTGCGGTACGTTCGCGCGGAAGGTGGTATAGGCCTGCGCGATCTCGGGCCGTTGATTGGCCGCATAGACATAGGAGCCCACGGCCGAGGCCAGATCCTGAGGCGAGCCGCCGCCGGTTTGCTGAACCTCCATCTCGACGCCAGCCGACATACCGAGGCCCTGAATGGGCGGCGGATTGAACGCAACGATCGACGCCGCTGATTCACCATTGGCGATCATCAGTACCTTGTTCAGAATCGCTTCCGCGCTCAGATCAGGTTCCTGCCGCTCGTCCCAGTTGGTGAGGTTGACAAAAACCGTCGCTCCATTGGTGGTCGTCCCGTTGAGTATCGAGAAACCGTTCACCAATACTGTGCTTGCGACGCCAGGAATTTCCTGAATCTGCGCATCAAGCCGTGCCGAGACGGTTTCGGTGCGTTCAAGCGTGGCGGCGTCGGGCAGTTGCATATCAACAAACAGATATCCGTTGTCCTCAAGCGGGATAAAGCCTTTGGAGGTGTTGCCCATTATGGTGCCGGTACCCGATGCGAAGGCTGCGATGACCACCAGCGAAACGACGGGCAGGATCAACAGTTTTCGCACAATGGCGACATAGCCACTGCGCATACCACCGATAAACTTCTCGAACACAGCCAGAAGCCCTTTTGGGGGCCCCGATCGCGCCCGCAGCACTAGTCCGCACAACGCCGGAGACAGGGTCAGTGCGTTGATGGATGAGATCACAACAGCGGCTGAGATTGTGACCGCGAACTGCGAATACAATCGCCCCGATATGCCGGGCATGAAGGTGACCGGCACAAACACGGCTAGCAGTACCAGCGTTGTGGCGATAACAGGGCCGGTGATTTGCCCCATTGCCTTGCGGGTTGCATCGGCGGGGGGTAGGCCCTCATCCGCAATAATGCGCTCGACGTTTTCCACCACAACGATGGCGTCATCCACAACGATACCGATGGCCAGCACCAGCGCGAACAGAGAGATGGTGTTCAGGGACATGCCGAATGCCAGCAGGACGGCAAATGTACCGATCAATGAGACCGGGATTGCCACCGCTGGAATAATTGTCGCCCGCCAACTGCCAAGGAAGATAAAGACAACCGTGATCACCAGAATGAACGTCAGGATAAGTGTCGACACCACATCACTGAGCGATTGTTCCACGAAGTCTGTTGTGTTGAACGGAACGGCATATTCTACGTCCGTTGGAAACGACCGGGACAATCGATCAAGTTCGGCTTGAACCCGCTCGGACACTGCAAGGGCGTTCGCGCCGGGTGCCTGATAAATGCCGAGTACGGTGGCGGGTACACTTTGAAAATAGCCCGATGCGGAATAGAACTGTGCCCCCAGCTCGATGCGCGCGATGTCTTTGACGCGCACGATCGCGCCCGCTTCGCCGGTTCGGATCACGATATCCCCGAACTCGTCGGCAGAAGTAAGGCGGCCTTTGGTCTTGATCGTGTACTGAAAGGTCTGGCCTTCTGGAACGGGAGGCGATCCGATCGAGCCGGCAGATACTTCGATATTCTGCTCGCGGATGGCGTTAATCACATCACCCGGAGTGATCGACAGAGCAGCCATCTTGTCCGGGTCCATCCAGATCCGCATGGCGTATTCCAGATTGGTCAGAACGTCGGCCTTACCAACCCCCTGAACCCGCGCCAGCGCGTCTTTCAGGTTGATCGAGGCATAGTTCGAAAGAAACACACTGTCATAGGTTTCATTGGGTGAGGTCAGCGTGACCAGCAACAGCATGTTGGTCGACGCCTTCTGCGTCACAACGCCGGACGAGGTCACCTCGGACGGCAGCGAGGCCATGGCCTGCGCCACGCGGTTCTGAACGTTCACCGACGCAATATCCGGGTCGGTGCCCACTTCGAACGTGACGTTCAGGGAATACGAACCGTTATCCGATGAGGTCGACGTCATGTAGATCATGTCGTCGACACCATTGACCTGTGCCTCGATTGGCGCGGCAACAGTGTTCTCTACGGTTTCGGCATTCGCCCCCGTGTAGGTGGCCGTCACGCTGACGACCGGAGGCGTAATATCTGGGAACTGCGCGACCGGCAGAACCAGATACCCGATCCCGCCCAGAATGGTCAGGACCAGTGAAATGACAAGCGCCAGCTTGGGCCGGCTAATGAACAGGGCTGAGAACATCAGTTATTCTCCGGCTGCTCGGAGGCGACGACGGCGTCGACGGCGACGCCCGGGCGCACACGTTGCAAGCCTTCGACGATGACGCTTTCGCCCTCGCGCAGTCCATCTGTCACGATTATGGCCGAGTTCACAGTGTCGCCCGTCGTGATGTAGCGCTGTTCAACCATTTGCTTGTCATTGACGAGCAGAACGAACTCACCTCGCTGATCACGCTGCAACGCTGCTTGTGGGATCAATACCTGCAGGGTCGGTTCAAGCGCTTCGATCTGGACGTTAACGAAGGCCCCATCGACAAGCAGCCGTTTGCTGTTTTCGAATTGGGCCGTGATCGCGATCGCACCAGTCAGCGGATCGATGCGGTTGTCGACAAAGGTGATTTCCCCGGTTTCATCCAGCGCTGTTCCGTTCGGCAATGTCACGTGGACATTCGGGCTTTTGTTGCTTTCAGCCAGAGTGGCGGGGTCCTCACCAAATTGTTCAAGAACCGACGTGAACTGCTTCTCATTCAACGAAAAATTCACGTAGATGGGTGCTTCGCTGACCAGGGTAACAAGCGGCGGATTGGTGGGACCGACAACATCACCAACGCTGGTGGCGATACGACCGATCCGTCCAGTAAACGGTGCATGAATCTCAGTATAGCTGAGATCCAGTTCCGCCTGTTGAATCGCCGCGTTGGCCGCTTTTACTTCGGCCTCGGCAACCAGTTCGTTCGCACGGGCGATATCGCGTTCGGATTCCGGCGTTGCATCTCGTTTATACAGCTCTTCCTTCCGGGCCAGATCGACCTTGGCGAGCTCGAGGTTCGCATGAGCGCGATCCAGATCGGCTTTGCGGGCATCCAGCGTGGCCTGATAAAGGTCTGGTTCAATAGTGAACAGCAGGTCGTCTTCTTTCACAGGGGCGCCGTCTTCGACATTCTGACTGTCAAGAAACCCGCTTACCCTTGCGACGATATCGACCTTGTCGATGGCTTCGGCCCGCCCGATGAACGTGGCCTGATCGGTGATCTCTTCGGTATAGGCGGCAGCGATGGATACCTTGGGCGCGGGAGCGTCTCCCTGATCTTGCGCTGTCGCCGTTTGCGGGAATGTGGAACAGGCAATCAGAGCGATGTATGCGCCTACAGTCCTGAAATAGCCGCTTGGGCGGTGCGTTGGCTTCTTAAATGCAAGGGACATGTTGGCGCCTCGTTTAATCTAGGGATTACGCATCCAGGCGGCTGAAGCGTCCGGACGAGTCGATTGATATTTCAGGCAGGATGGCGGGTTTGATGTTAATTCTCAAGCTTGTTGAAGCAACATGCATGGATCGGAGGTTTAAGAATTTCTTTCCAATCAGCAGACTTAGCCTGCAGGCGTAGTCTTTTGCCTGCCGAACCGGCGTCCAGCAGGGCGCGCGATATCAACCAAAAGAAAACACGCCAGGGACACTTCTGGTCCCCGGCGTGGCATTCATAGATGGAAATTTGTTGTTATTTGCGCGTCCCGGCAAACCGATTCTGCCAGTCCTCACGCTGTTCATCCGTGACTTTGGCGAACAGCACATCGGGAACCGTGAACGCGTGGCCTGCAGGCAAAGCCCGCAAGGCTGCATCGACATCATCGGGCCAATTGGTGTCCAGAGTGTTCATGGCGCTGAGCATTCTGGCCGAAGTATCGGGAATGAACGGGGCACTTAGAACCGCATACAGGCGGATCAGGTTCAGCCCCAATCTCACTTGCGCTGCCGCCTGAGCAGGGTCTTCCTTGAAGGTTGACCAAGGTGCAGCGGCCTGCAGATATTCGTTGCCTGCCACCCAGATGGCCCGCAATTCTTGCGCGGATTTGCGAACTTCCATCGCTTCCATATGGCCTTCGTAGGCACGAACGCGTTTGGTCAGTTCGTCAATCAGGGCCTGTTCACGTTCGCCATAAACGCCATCCTGTGGCACAGCTTCGCCGAACTTGGAGCGGCAGAATTTGGTGATCCGGCTGACAAAGTTGCCCAGAACGTCCGCGAGGTCCTTGTTGACGGATTGCTGGAAGTTCTCCCACGTGAATTCACTGTCGCTGCTTTCGGGTGCATGGCTGAGCAACCACCAACGCCAATAATCGGCGGGCAGCAGTTCAAGTGCTTGGTCCATGAACACACCACGACCCTGTGAGGTCGAGAACTGGCCCCCGTCATAGTTCAAATAGTTGAACGATTTCAGGTGGTCGACCATCTTCCATGGCTCGCCCGAACCCAGAATGGTGGCCGGGAAAGACAAAGTATGGAAGGGCACGTTGTCTTTGCCCATGAACTGGACATACCGCACGTCATCCGCGCCTTTATCCGTGCGCCACCAACGCTCCCACTCGGCGTCAGGTTTTCCACTCGCATCCGCCCATTCTTTGGCGCAGGCGATATATTCGATCGGTGCGTCGAACCAAACATAGAAGACCTTGCCTTCCATGCCGGGCCAGTCCTGATCACCTTTCTTGACGGGCACACCCCAGTCCAGATCACGGGTGATGCCACGGTCCTGCAAGCCGTCACCGTCATGCAGCCACTTCTTGGCGATGGACGTGGTCAGGATTGGCCAGTCGGTCTTGCTGTCGATCCAGGCGTCCAGTTGATCCTTCATCGCAGATTGGCGCAGATACAGGTGCTTGGTCTCGCGCACTTCCAGATCGGTCGAACCGGAAATCGCCGAGCGCGGCTCGATCAGGTCGGTCGGATCTAACTGCTTGGTGCAGTTCTCGCACTGGTCGCCGCGCGCGCGGTCGTAGCCACAATTGGGGCAGGTGCCCTCGATATAGCGGTCAGGTAGAAAGCGGCCATCGGCGTTTGAATAGACCTGTTTCTCGCTGACCTCACGGATCAGCCCGGCCTCATCCAATTTGCCTGCGAAATGCTGGGTCAACTTGCGGTTCTGATCGCTGGACGAGCGGCCAAAGTGGTCAAAGCTAAGGCCAAAGCGTTTGGCGATGTTAGCCTGAACCGCGTACATATCCGCACAGTACTCTGCCACCGGTTTATCGGCTTTGGCTGCAGCCAGTTCCGCAGGGGTGCCATGTTCGTCGGTCGCGCACAGGAACATGACCTCGTTTCCCCGACTACGCAGATAACGCGCATAAAGATCAGCGGGCAGTTGCGAGCCGATCAGGTTGCCGAGGTGTTTGATCCCATTGATGTAAGGGATCGCCGAGGTAATGAGAAACCGAGCCATTTTGCTTTTCCAGATAACTGTCTGCGCGCCCGTCTACAGTATGACGGCGGTCAGCAAAAGGCCGGGTTTTCGCAACGCATCGTATTTCGTGCCTGTATCACGGCTATGGCTACTCGCGCGATCTTTTGAGCAGCCTGCCAATGGTGAATGACGTGCGGGGCGCATAGACATAATTCGTGCGCTCTTCGGGCGTTGGGCGCGAGCGCATACGGACAAGGCCAAAACCGATCAGGAAGACGTGGCCCAGCGCGACGAAGGCAAATAGGGCGCCGGGGCCGAATTCCTGGATCAACGTGGATGAAATGTAGGGTGAGGCAATCGCCCCCAGCGCAAACCAGAACATCAACGCCGCCGACAATTCTACGCGCTGCTCGGTCGTGGCGAAGTCATGAGCGTGGGCCGAAGAAAGCGAGAAGATCGGAAAGGTGGTCAGGCCAAAGAACCCGGCGGCCAGCATGACGCCAATTGTACCGGCGCCGCTGGCCAGCATTGTCACACCGCAGCTTAGTACCGCCGCTGCGGACAACCAGATCAGAACCCAGCGCCGGTCGTATTTATCCGCCAGCCAGCCCAAAGGGTACTGCGCCAACGCGCCGCCCAGAACGAATGAGGCCAGAAAAAACGCGATCTGATCTACACCCAGCCCGACCTCTTGGCCATAAACCGGGCCAACCATCCGAAACGAGGCCGAGCTGAGCGCGGCCACGATTACGCCCGCCACCGCCAGTGGTGAGCTGCGCCAAGCCAGTTTCGGGCGCAGGCGCGGTGCGTCCGGTGTCACTGGCTGGCTGGCGCGTGTCAGCGCCAGTGGCAAGATTGATGCACAACACAGGATCGCAAGCAGGTTGTATGAAACGTACGATGCAGGCGGCAGAACGGCGATGATCAACTGCGCACAAAGCGATGCCCCTAAATCCGCGATACGGTAGGTGCCCATCGCACGCCCACGTGTTTCATTGGTGACTTTGGCGTTCAGCCATGCTTCGACCACGGTGTAACATCCGGCAACGCAAGTGCCCGAGGCGATCCGCAGAGCGGCCCAGATATATGGGTTCTCGGTCAGTGTATGACCAAGCAAACCCATTGCGCCCAGCGCGGTACAAACCGCAAACGCGCGGGAATGTCCGACACTGCCCATCAGGCGTGGGGCCCACCAGCAACCAATGAAGAACCCAAGGAAATGCGACGATCCCAGCAGGCCGATTTGCTCGGTTGAAAACTCGAGCGTCAGGCCGGAAATTGCGTCCAGCGGGCCGACGCCACCTGTTGAGAGCTGCAGCAGAATGACGGCAAAAAAAAGGGCGGCAAATGAAATGATCGTACGCATGATTTTTAGATCGGCTTTGTTGTCTTATTTATCGCGCGCCTATTCGACGTCTGCAGGTCGTTTTTCTGCTTTTCAGCCATCGGCGCTGCCGTCAGATCGGACCCGGTTGGATATGTCATATCAGCACTTCATTTCCGCGCGGTCTTGAGCGTTTCATAAGCACCAGCAGGATTGCGATGTTTATGCCGTTCCAAAGGATGCCATTGATAAAGGCAAGTTGGTAATTTCCGGTCAGATCGTAGATCCAGCCCGACATCCAGCCCCCCAATGCCATGCCCAGAATGGTCATCATCATGACAAAGCCTACGCGCGCACCGGCCTCTTGCGGGGGCATGTATTCGCGCACAATCAGGGCGTAGCTTGGCACGATACCGCCCTGCGCAAGGCCAAACAGCATGCTGACAACGTAAAGGGAAACCATTCCGTCGTACGGCAGGAACAGGAACAAGGCGATACATTGCAGGACCGAGCCAATCAGCAGGGTGGAAAGCCCGCCCAATTGGTCCGCGACCAGTCCCGATATTATGCGACTGGCCACGCCACCCATTAACATCAGTGACAGCATTTCCGCCCCGACGGCTGGGCCGTAGCCGAGGCCGACGCAGTAGGATACGATATGGACCTGCGGCATCGCCATTGCCACGCAGCACCCGATGCCAGCCAGCCCAAGGATGTATTGCAGGGCACGGGGTGAAAAGCCGACGCTTTGTGCCTTGATCCGGGCGGCGGCTGCGGCGGTGCTGTGCGCCTCGACAGGGACTTGGCGGCGCAATAGCAGGGACAGGGGAATGACCACGATCAGGGTGATGACGGCGAGGCTCAGGTAAACCTGTTGCCATCCTTCGCGCTGCAGAATGCCTGACAACAGCGTGGGCCAGATCGCGCCCGACAGGTAATTGCCACTGGCCACCAGCGCCACTGCGATCCCGCGTCTGCGCATGAACCAATGCGAGATATCGGCGATCAGCGGGCCAAACCCGATCGACGTGCCCAAGCCCAACAACAGATGTGCAATTGAAAGAAGGGCAATGCTTGGGGCAAGGGTTGCCAGCAAATAGCTTAAGGCGCTTAGCAGGGCGGCTCCGATCAACGCCTTTGTCACACCCAGCCGATCTACCAGCTTGCCAAGCCACATGTTGCCAAAGGCAAAACCGATCATGGTGAGCGTATAGGGCAGCGATGTTGCAGCCCTGCCTGCGCCGAACTCGGTCTCGATGGCGGGCATTACGACAACCACAGCCCACATGCCTACATTGATCACAGTTGCAATGGCCAGAGTGATCAGCAGGCGAAGCCAGGAGTATCGGCTGTCATGGACCGGGTGTGTCATGCCGGCACGCTAGGGTGCAAGTTCTGCTTTGACCAGTCACAAGTTACGCGGTTGTGGGTTCATTTTCGGTTTTGATCTGTTGCAATTGCAGGCCGGGATGGGGGCCGGTCCGTGTTACGTGCCAACTGGCCGGGGGCAGGGCGCGGGCGCGGCGGCGAGTCAACAGCCAACTGCAGGCCTCGTCCCGATAGGCCGGAGCCAGATGCCAGCGCGTTTCGATCCCTTGCGCGCCGCCATCGTCAGGCGTCAGCAACAACCCCAGCGGGGCTTGCCCCGATGTGCCGCCCTGTTCGGCGGCCAGATGCATCCGCCGGACCGGGGTCAGCCCCGGCGGGCCGGGCAGATCGCCAATGACAAGCGGGGCAGCACCGCTGCGCAAGGCTTCTTCCATGCACCACAACAGATCTTCGGGTTTATCAGGGTGGATCAGTAGAAACCGGGACGGGTCGGCGAAAGGCAGCATGCCTTCGGGATGCAGCTGCGCCACCACCCATGCCGGGGCGATCCACATCACCGGCCCCTGAGTTTGCTCTGCCACCCACAGGGCAAAGCTGCGCCGTGCAGGGCCGCAGGCCTCGTGCACACGGGCCAGTTGCAGTGTGATCTGAGGGTGCAGAGCTACGCCGGGTATGGTGCGCGCGGGCTTTCGGCCAAGAAGATAAGTGGACATGCTGGTCAAACTAGCATGTTCTTATTTTGTTCTCAATTGAGGAGTGCGGTCAGCGCGACAGAATCAGGCGCCCGTCGGAAAACTGAATGTTCGAGAAACGATGCAGATACTCCATCCCCAGCAGGGATTGATCCAGATCGCCTTCATTGACCGAGGCCGGGATATTGCGATCGGTAATCGGACCCAGAGATAGGCTGTCCAGCCGAACCGGAGCCGTGCGCACGATGCCATTCGCGGTCGAGGCGCGGCCAAGATAACTCAACTGATCCGTATCAATCCCGATTCGTTCGGCATCATTCGGGCTGATGACGATATTGCTGGCCCCGGTATCGACCAGAAAGGTGACCGCCGTGCCATTCACCAGCATCGGCAAATAGTAGTGCCCGTCGAACGCGCGCGGCACTTCGATCTTTTGATCGGTCACGGTCAGTTGGGGGGCAGGGCTGACGGTCGAGCGGATATCATCCCACAAACCGACAACGGCGATAACACCGATAAATATGAAAACCCAGGCCGCAGCCTGCTGCATGGTTTTACCCAAGGACTGACGGTTCTGAGTGATGAACCACATCAACAGGGCTGCACCCAGCAGAACCAGATAGGTCAATCGCCCAAAATCTTCGCCATCCATTCCGTCACCTGAAATCAGTTACTGGCACTTTATATGGTGCCTCATGAGGCGAAACCAAAGGCTTTGAGGCCATCAAGGATGAACTGAACCGACAGCGCAGCCAGAAGCATACCCAGCAGCCGGGTCAGCACGTTCAGCCCGGTTTTACCCAGAATGCGGGCGATCAGACCTCCGGCCAGAAAGAACACGAAGACAACCACCATAACGGCAAGCATGACGGCGCAGGCCGCTGCGATTCCCGGAATGCCGGGGTTCTGCCCAGCCAGCAGAATGATGGTCGCGATCGACCCGGGGCCTGCGATCAGCGGAATGGCCAAGGGGAAAACTGAAGGGTCCGGGCGCTCTTCCTCTTCTGCCCGGTCTTCGCGCCGTTTGTTGCGCCGCTCGAACAGCATGTCGAGCGCGGTCAGAAACAACAAAGCACCGCCAGCCACTTTGAATGCGGGCATCGAGATACCGACAAAGCCCAGAACGGCCTCACCAAACGCGGCGAAGGCGATCAGGATGAAAACTGCGGTCAGGCAGCTGCGAATGGCAATCTTGCGGCGTGTGGCGGCGTCCATATCTTGCGTCAACGCAACAAAGACTGGCGTGGTGCCGAACGGGTCGATCACTACGAACATTGTGGTAAACGCTGTTATGAAAAAGGCCATATCGATCATTTTTTGACCTCTTGCTGAAGCTTGATCAGAATAGCCACAGCTTTTTCGGCCACATCACTTGGAACATACACATGATCATGGTGATACCCGGCCACCATGTTCGCCGGAATATTGTTTTGGGCGAGTACGGCAGAAACAGCGGCAGTAAGGCCGACACCTTCAAGCGACGAATGAACCTGTAAGGTGATACAGCGCATTCCTACAGCATCTGACGGGGCGGCCTCGATGGGAACGATCAGAGACAAGCCTTCGGCCTCAACATAGCTCGCCCGTGTGTTGTCGGGCCATTCTTTCTGTTCTGGCCAGATAACAAAAGCGAATACACCCGGCTGAAGCTCGGGGCACATGCCTGCAATCATTGCATTAGTTTCAGAGACGGGTTTCATCATGAGGCCTCAGCATGTTCTAACCGTTCTGCGGCGGCGACCCACAGCGCCTCGGCCTTTTGCATGGCTTCGACCACCTCGGTGAATTTGCGGTTCCAAGTTGCCAGATCATTGACCCGGTCATCTTCGTACAGGGCCGGGTCGGCCAGCTTGGTCGAGAGTTTTTCGTGCATTTCCGTCAGTTTTTCGATCCGCTCCTCGCATTTGCGCAAATCGATACGCAAGGTCAGAACGGTATCACGAGAGGGGCGCTTGGATTTGTTTGCCCGGGACTTTTCTTTCACCGGTTTGTCGCGGCCCAAAAGCAGGGCGCGATAGGATTCAAGATCGCCTTCAAACGATGCGACAGTACCGTCTGAGACCAGCCACAGGTGATCCGCAACCAGCGACAGCAGATGCATATCGTGACTGACCAGAACAACAGCGCCAGAGTAGGCGGTCAGCGCCTCAACCAAGGCCTCGCGGCTTTCGATATCCAGATGGTTGGTCGGTTCATCGAGGATCAGCATATGTGGCGCGTCGATGGTGGCGATCAACAAAGACAGACGCGCTTTTTGTCCGCCCGACAGACGCCCGACCAGAGTTACCGCCTGATCTGCATTCAGACCGAACCCGGCCAATCGTGATCGCCACTTGCCGGGCGCTTCATCGGGGCGTAGGCGGCGCAGGTGATCCAAAGGCGTTTCGTCCACATGCAACTCATCCACCTGATGCTGCGCGAAATAGCCGATGCGCAGCTTCGTACTGCGGGTCATTTTACCAGCCATCAGAGGCAGGCGGTCGGACAGTAGCTTCGAAAGGGTCGATTTGCCCTGACCATTCTTGCCCAGTAAAGCGATGCGATCATCCTGATCAATGCGCAGATTCAGACGGCGCAGAACCTCGGTTTCACCATAACCGGTTACGCCACCCTCAAGCTGGATGATTGGGGGTGACAGTTCTTCGGGCTCAGGGAACGAAAAGGCACGCAAAGCGGCCTCTTGCGGGGTTGAGACCAGCTGAATACGTTCGATCATCTTCAGGCGGGACTGGGCCTGAACCGCCTTGGATGCCTTATAGCGGAACCGGTCCACGAAGCTTTGCAGATGCGCGATGCGGGCCTTGGCCTTGGTATTCTCGGACTCGGCTTGGGCTAAGCGTTCTGCGCGGCGTTCGGCGAACTTGTCGTAGGGCACCGCATAGTAGGTCAACTTGCGGTCTTCCAGATGCAGAATCGATCCCACGGCCCGGTTCAGCAGCCCCCGGTCGTGGCTGATGATGATGACTGTATGAGGGTACTTGGCCAGATAGCTTTCTAGCCACAATGCACCCTCAAGATCCAGGTAGTTGGTCGGTTCGTCTAGCAACAGCAGATCAGGCTGAGAAAACAGCACAGCTGCCAGCGCCACCCGCATCCGCCAGCCACCCGAGAAATCCGAGCAGGGTTTCAGCTGATCCTCATCATCAAACCCCAACCCTTTGAGGATCGATGCTGCGCGCGCCTCGGCCGACCATGCGTCTATATCAACCAACCGAGTTTGAATCTCTGCAATGCGTGTGGGGTCCTGAGCAGTGTCGGCCTCAGCCATCAGTGCGCTGCGTTCTGTATCTGCTGCCAGAACGGTATTGATCAGCGAAACGTCGGATGAGGGCACTTCTTGTGCCACGCCACCGATCCGCGCGCGTTTGGGCAAGGAGATGTTGCCCGATTCCAACGACAGCTCACCCCGGATCAAGCGGAAGAGCGTCGTCTTGCCGGTGCCATTGCGCCCAACAAGGCCCACCTTGTGGCCATCGGGAATAGTCGCACTGGCCCCATCGAACAGGGGGCGGCCTTCGACGGCAAAATTTATGTTCTCAATCCGTAGCATGTGGCGCTCTTATCAGAGCATCAGTGACGCCGCCAGAGGCCGCTATGTCCAAGCCACAAACAATGTGTTAGCGCTGTCCCGGTTCGTCTTCCAATCGGTTTTTCCATGCGCGCGGCTCAAACACCTCCGTCCCTGATTACGCTGATTTTCACGACAGCGCTGTCTGTTCTGACGCTGAACATGTTTCTGCCATCGCTTGCACATATGAGCGAAGATTTCGGTGTGGATTACGGCTTGGTGAACGTGTCCGTGGCCGGTTATCTGGCAGTCTCTGCTGTATTACAGTTGATCGTGGGGCCTTTGTCGGATCGATACGGGCGCAGGCCGGTATTGCTGATTGCGATAGCAATATTTGTTGCGGCATCGATTGGGTGCATATTTGCCGAATCGATTTGGGCCTTCTTGTCGTTTCGGATGGTTCAGACAGCGGTGGTGGCTGGGCCGGTTCTGGCCAGCGCCTCGATCCGCGACCGATACCCACCAAATGAGGCCGCCAGCAAGCTGGGCTATGTGGCGATGGCAATGGCACTGGCACCGATGCTTGGGCCAATGTTGGGCGGAGCGTTGGACATGCTCTTTGGTTGGCGGGCCGGGTTCGTGTCGTATTCGATATTGGGGGCAGGGTTGTTCCTGTTGTTGTGGGTCGACATGGGGGAAACCAATATCAATCGATCCTCGACATTAGCCGCGCAACTGCGTGCGTATCCACATCTGCTTCGCGCGCGCAGGTTCTGGGGGTATGCGCTGTGCGCTGCGTTCTCAACCGGCGGCTTCTTTAGTTTCATAACCGGGGTGCCACTTGTCGCTTCTGCCTGGTTCGATCTGAGCCCCGCGATGTTGGGTTTGGGGATCGGCATTATCACCGGCGGATTTATGGTCGGCAATTTTGTGACCGGGCGTTTTGCCAAGCGCGCTCAGCTAACCACATTGATACTGTACGGGCGGGTCGTCGCGTCAGCCGGGCCGTTCTGCGGATTGCTGCTTTTCGTTGGAAACATGGGCTCGGTCTGGGTGTTTTTCGGATCAGCCATCTGTGTGGGTTTCGGAAATGGCCTGACCAACGCAAATGCCACCGCGGGTGCGATGTCGGTACGCCCAAAGCTTGCAGGCAGCGCGGCAGGCTTGTCGGGGGCGATGATCGTGGCACTGGGTGCGATTCTGACCATGTTGACCGGGACATTTGTAAGCCCTGAAAACGGGCCTTATCTGGTGCTAAGCATGATGTGCGGCAGCAGCTTTGCCGGGTTGTTGGCCGTGCTCTACGTCCGCCGGTTGGACCGTATCGCCCCGTTGCCCGATGCGATCTGAAGCATAAACGATCATAACGCTTTTCATACGCCCCGGACCATGTTAGGCGGCGCGCGATGGATTTCGGCGCAGGCCCTGCGCCCTTAAGTCAAGGAGAGGCCAATATGGCACTGGAACGCACATTTTCGATCATCAAACCTGATGCAACCCGCCGCAACCTGACTGGCAAGATCAATGCCAAGTTCGAAGAAGCAGGCCTGCGCATCGTTGCACAAAAGCGCATCCACATGACCAAAGCTCAGGCTGGCAAGTTCTATGACGTGCATGCCGAGCGTCCGTTTTATGACGAACTGTGCGAATTCATGTCGTCGGAGCCTGTCGTTGTTCAGGTTCTGGAAGGCGAAGGCGCCATTGCAAAGAACCGCGAAGTCATGGGCGCAACCAACCCTGCAGACGCGGCCCCCGGCACCATCCGCGCCGAATTCGCTGAGTCGGTTGGCGAAAACTCGGTCCACGGTTCTGACGCACCGGAAACCGCCGCGGTCGAGATTGCTTACTTCTTCTCGGGTATCGAACTGGTCGGTTAATCCGTCTTCAGATCAAAGCTTTAGGCCGTTCCCGCGTTCGGGCGCGGCCTTTTTTGTGCTTAGACGGGTTTGAGGTCTTTTGCCGTCACGCGTACGCCGACGGCATCAAGATCCGAGATCAATTGACTTTCGGGTGCCCGGCTGGTGCTGGCCTTGATGGCGTCGAACCGTTCACGCAACGCTTTCTTTTCCTCGCCCTTGCAGTCATTCCAAGGGCGCCCCTGCAAGCCCATGACCAGGACATAGTAGCCGATGAAATGCGGGCGCGTCCCGGCTTGTATCAAGCGAACATACGCCTCATCCGCGCCAAGGGTACGCAGCTCTTGCGCTGTCATGATGCCTGCGCGCGCGCAGGCCTGTTCGAATGCCGGGCCAAGATTGCGTATGGAGGAGATCGGATCAGACATGCCCCGTCTTATCCCGACTGCCGGGGCGTGTCACCAGCGCAAGGTTGTTTGCTGCGGTCTATTCCGTTACCCAAGTTTCAGGGGAGCGACGAATGAACGACATAAACCCAGAGAATATCGCGCAAAACCTGGACCTGATGAACCCGCCTAAGGGTTTTGTCGATGATCCGTTCCCTTTCTACGATGCGTTGTTGAAACACGCGCCCATTCTGCGACAGCCAGATGGATCAGTGCTGTTATCACGCCATGCTGATCTGGATGCCATCTATCGCAACACCACGCTTTATTCCTCGGATAAAGAGGCGGCGTTTGGTCCTAAGTTCGGCGTCGGCTCTCCCTTGTTCGAGCATCACACCACATCGCTGGTGTTTTCCGATCCACCGCTGCACACGCGGGTGCGCAAGATCATGACCTCGGCCCTGACGCCACGCGCAATCGCCCGGATGGAGCCCGGTCTGATCGAAACTGTCGATGTGTTGCTGGATGGTATGGCCGGAAGGGGGCAGGTTGATTTGATCGAAGATTTTGCTTCGACAATCCCGATCCAGATCATCGGCAATCTGCTGGATGTCCCAATGGAAGAGCGCGCTCCGTTGCGGGATTGGTCGCTGGCCATCCTGGGCGCTTTGGAGCCTGCGTTGACCGACGCTCAGCTGGAAAGGGGGCACAACGCGGTTCGTGAATTCAAAGCTTATCTTCAGGATCTTGTTGCCCGCCGTCGCACCCAACCGCGCGACCCCGAGACTGATGTTCTGACACGGCTGATTCGGGGTGAGGGTGCAGACGAGATGCTAAGTGAAACAGAGCTTTTGCAAAACTGCATCTTCATCCTGAATGCGGGTCACGAGACCACGACAAATCTGATCGGCAATGGGCTGGCGCTGCTGAACGATCACCCAGAACAACGTAGCCGCCTGCTGGACGATCCCGAACTGATTGCTTCGGCCGTTGAGGAAGTCTTGCGCTATCGCTCACCCAACCAATTCGGCAATCGGGAAACCACTGCGAATGTCGAAATCGGCGGGCATCAGATTGCAAAAGGCACGAACCTGCACCTGTGTATCGGCGCGGCGAACCGTGATCCCGAGGTCTTTGCCGATCCTGCCAGTTTTGACATTACACGCAAGCCGAACAAACATCTGGCCTTCGCAGGTGGGCCGCATGTCTGCGTTGGGCTTACACTGGCACGTCTTGAAGGTCGCGTTGCGCTGGCGCGTTTGCTGAACCGTTTTCCCCAATACCAGATTCAAGGAACGCGAGTACAAGGTGGCCGAATCCGATTTCACGGCTATGCCTCATTGCCCGCAACTCTTTGATTGTTGATCAACGCGTTATGCGCGTTACTTAATCTGATCAGGATTTGCGCGATAACCTGAGTGTTGTTTCCAGACCTGGTTTGCGATTTCGCGCCAGAAACGTGCCTCCATGCATGTGCGAAATGGCCGCCACAAGGGCGAGCCCAAGTCCTGCATTGCGTTCGGTCCGCGCAGGGTCGAGCGTAACGAAGGGCATCTGCAAGCGCGGCAAGTCGCTTTCGGGTACGCCGGGACCACGGTCGCGAACGCTCAATAATGTCACGTCGGCCTCTTCTCGAATTTCGATCGTGATCGCTGTACCCGGTGGGGCATAGCGCATGGCGTTTTCAAGCAGGTTTGACAGCGCCTGAGACAGAAGCGGGCGATGGCCCTGAATTGGCTGGGCGTTGCCGGTGACCTCAAGCCTGACATTCTGGTCGGCGGCAACCGGTTCGTATAGTTCAACAACATTGGCGACCAGTTGCAGAAGATTCACCGGCTCAAACTGCTCACGCCCCAAACCGGCTTCGGCGCGCGATATTTCAGTCAGTTGGCTGAGAACGCGCAACAGATGGTCGATTTCCCCGGTTGCGCGGGCCATGTCAATCTCGCGATCCTGATCGCTTTTCCCTGCTTCTGCCAGAGACTCGACCCGCTGACGTAGTCGCGACAAGGGAGAGCGCAAATCGTGGGCAATCGAGTTGGAGGTTGTACGCAGGTTGCTTATCAGCTCTTCAATGCGGTCCAGCATGTCATTCAAAGTGCCGGAGACCTGATCGAATTCGTCACCCGTGCCGCGCAATGGCATGCGCAGTGCCAGATCGCCAGAAACGATATTGTCGGCGGTGTCAGCGATATCTTTCAGGCGTGAAAACACCAGCCGGGTCAGCAGCCAACCGGTCAACAAACTGAGCGCCAGTGCAGTCGCCAGTGCCAGAACGACCGACCGGAGCAGGACGCGGTCAAATTGTTGTCTGGCAAGCGAATCTCGTCCGACCAGCAATCTTTCTCCGCCGGGTAGTCTGACGGAGGCGGCGGATATCGGGACGTATTGATCGGTATCAGCCTTGCGCAATTGCAGATCAACCCAGCCGCTGCCCGGCGTGATCCCTTCGGGCCAGTGAACCAAGTTCCCCGCCAGCTTTGTCCCTTGCCGACCGGTCAGCAGATATAAAGCATCACGCTCGGCCGCTGTTGGCAAACGTCGTTCAATCGCGGTGATCAGCCCGATCATGCCGCGCCGCTCATACTCATCCGCCAGTCCGGTAAGCTCAGCTGATACGACCGAGCGGGTCTCGTCTGTAATAGTGCGATTGGCGGTGACGTAAACCATCGCCAGCACTGCTGCCGTCAACAACGTGCTGAGCACCATGCTGGCCAGAACCAGCCGGGTGCGCGAATTTTTCAGCGACAGGCGCAGGTTATCCATCCGAAACCATGTAACCGGCGCCCCGCACCGTTTCAATAATCGGATCGGCCCCGTCTTCGTCTAATTGGCGGCGCAGCTTCGAGATGTGAACGTCGACAACGTTGGTATTTGGGTCAAAGTGATAATCCCAGACCCCCTCAAGCAACATGGTGCGTGAGACGACGCGGTTTTTTCGACGCAGAAAGAACTCCAGGATTTGAAATTCGCGCGGGGTCAGGGTGATCTCTCGGCCATTCCGTGTGACCTTGCGGGTCAACAGGTCCATCTCGAGATCGCGACAGGCGAGGGAGGGTGTCTCTTCTGATTCTTGTGGACGGCGCAGCAGTGCTTCGATCCGGGCGTGAAGTTCCTGAAATGAAAATGGTTTGACCAAATAGTCATCTGCCCCTGCACGCAGGCCTTTGACCCGCTCGTCTACCGCACTCATAGCGGTCAACATCAGAACCGGTGTTTTCAGTCCCGCCGCGCGCATGGATTTGATCAGAGACAACCCGTCCAGGCCGGGCAGCATCCGGTCGAGGACGACGGCGTCGAATCCGCCATCGGTAGCGTGGTACAGCCCCTCGCGGCCGTCTGATGCAGCTTCGACCACGTAACCTTCTTCACCAAATCCTTTGGCGATGAAGTCGCGCGTGTCTTGGTCATCTTCAACGATCAACAGGCGTCTGCTCATGATCAGGGCTCCTTCTCATCGGGATTTAAACACACATACTCTTTGAAAAAAACATGCCGGGTGCGAAGCCGCACCCGGCAGTTCCGGCGGCGCGTGGACAATCCGTGCCAGCCAGAAATAAGCGCACCAGATTTCCCCATCATGTGGCGCGCTTAGGTGTGGGGTCAGACGATTTCGACTGCGACAAAGATCTGGTTGCCGCCGCGATTGATCAGAACCAGAGCTGGATCAGTCTTTTCGCTTTCCAGCGCTTCTTTCAAAGCATCCGGCGTAACGGTATCCAGATTACCCAGTCGCACAATCACATCACCGCGCTGCAATCCAGCTTTGGCTGCAGGGCTTTCGGGCTTCAGATCAGTGACGACAACGCCATCAACATTCTCGGCCACGCCAATTTCGGCGCGGGCAGTTTCGGTTAGCGGTGCTACCGTCACGCCCAGAGAGGTGCCTTCGAACTTGTCTTCCACCACGCTATCGGTGGCCGCCGAGGCTGACTGATGCTGACCGATTGTCAGCGTAATCTGTTCTTCCTTGCCGTTGCGCAAAACCGTCAGTGTGCTGTCAGTGCCAACCTTGGTTGTCCCGACGAGGATCGGCAGTTCACTACTGGAATCAACAGGTTCGTCGTTGAAGGTCAGGATCACATCGCCTTGTTGAAGCGCGCCGTCGGCCGGGCTGTCAGGTACGATATCGGATACCAGTGCGCCTGTTGCTGTATTGATGCCCATGGCTGCCGCCAGCTCGGGGCTGATATTTTGGATCGACACGCCCAACCAGCCACGACTGACTTCGCCATCATCCAGCAGATCGGTTGTGATGTGGTCGACTATGTTCGATGTAACCGCAAATCCCAGACCGACAGAGCCACCGCTGGGCGAATAGATCGCCGAGTTCACGCCAATCACTTCGCCTTCCATATTGAACAGCGGTCCGCCCGAGTTGCCCTTGTTGATGGCAGCGTCGGTCTGGATGAATTCCGCATAGGGGCCTTCCGAGATATTGCGGCCCTTTGCAGATACGATGCCAGTTGTGACGGTTGCGTTCAGACCGAATGGGTTGCCGATGGCAACAACGTCTTCGCCCACACGAATGACATCGCTGTCACCCATTTGAACAGCTTGCAGGTCTTCTCCGGCATCAATCTTAAGTACTGCGATGTCCGTAAGTGGGTCGGTGCCCACGATTTCCGCTTCGAACGTGCGATCATCGCTCAGGCGCACTGTCACTTCGTTGGCGTTATCGACAACGTGGTGATTGGTGACAATGTAGCCCGCTTCGTCCAGCACGAATCCAGAACCCAGCCCTTGGCTTGGTCCACGCTGCGGCATCTCGAACCCTTCAGGGCCGCCGAAGCGTTTGAAGAATTCCCCGAATGGATGTCCTTCGAAATTGAAGTCCTGCCCCTGCGCCGGTGTCGGCGCCGGGTCCTGCTTGGCGATGATAGTGACCACCGAAGGTGAGACCGTTTCAACCAGATCGGCCAGCGCCTCGTCTGCCATTGCGGGCAGGGCTGTGGTGGCCAGCATGGCCGCGCCCAATGCGCTTGCTCCCATCCAACTGGACGTACGTGGAAAAAGCAGTGAGGATTTGCGGATGCTCATTTTGACTCCTGTCTGTGTTTGGCGGTTGATCCCGCGCGTTGAAACAGGAGATGATCTT
The DNA here is from genome assembly GCF_947500045.1 of uncultured Ruegeria sp. Taxonomy (GTDB): domain Bacteria; phylum Pseudomonadota; class Alphaproteobacteria; order Rhodobacterales; family Rhodobacteraceae; genus Ruegeria. The sequence continues at coordinate 182,819 of NZ_CANMQQ010000005.1, forward strand.
GTAACCTTGGGATATCCTGAGAGAAATATTAAGAAACCTTAATTTCGCCATGTTTTGCCGTTCAAATGACTCTGTTCGGCAGGGGCGACTGGCAAGAATCAGCTTGGGCTTTAAAGGCCGAATCGGTGGATTGTTGCCGACAAAGTCAATAATTTTGGAAAAGCGTTGAATTGATTCAATTTTGTTAACAAAGAAACGGCGCGAGCGTGGGATTCAGAAAAATTCCCGCTAAAGTTGTAACATCGAAAAATCTTAAACTTTGAATGCTTCACTAGATACCTGTGAACTATGCGTATTAGTTGCCTCTAAGGTCGGTAGGTGCGGTGTTTGGTTAGATGGTAGCCAAGTGAATGCAACCACTGGTGGAATCGGTGGTGTTGCATTGTTGCGCAAAAACCAGTCCGGATTCGCCGAAATTTACCATTCCATCCAATTTTACGTTGTTTGAACGCATCTGATCGGCGACATTGGTCTTGCCCAAGTGAGGGGGCCTGAGGCACTAGGGGGTGTCAAAGGCACATCTCAGTCTCTGGAGCGTTGTGCGGCATGTTAACGAGGGGGTCTTGTTTAGGTTCTGCAGCATGTAGTCAGACAGCCTGATTGGCGATCTGGTAGCGCTTGCGAGATTGGTGAAAGTGGTAGTCCTGTTTTTGGGCAACCGGCCCGGTCGTCAACGACCGGGCCGTGTTCATTTTGGGGGCTGTGTCGCGTTCCACTTGGCCCAATCCTCGGGTGTATCCAGATCAAGCAATGCATGTTGTGCGGGCAGGGGTTGTATATGAACCCTGCCTTTACATTTCTGCACAACGCTTTGCGCCCCACTGTCTCCGGTTAGTTGTGACAGCTCGTCAAAGAGAGATTGATCAAAGACAACCGGATGGCCGGGTTTTCCATCTTCGGTTGCGCCACGCCAAACCAGATTGTCAGAATGTTCCGTCATCGACCGGAGAACATCGCGCAAGTCTTCAGATGTAAGCTCTGGCAGATCAGATAACAGAACCATCACTGCAGACGCATCGGCGGCGATTGCTGACATCGCGCCTCGTAGACTGGCATTCATGCCTTCATCGGCATCGGGAATCGGGACAGATACCAAATCCAAACCTACGAGCGCCTCATACCGTGGGTGAGGGGCAGGAGGAAGCGCAGCGATCACTGGGCCAACAGCCAACGCCCGCAGGGCTGCCCGGCGCAGCAGCGGCACGCCATCAATCGGCTGCATCAGCTTGTCAGCCCCGCCCATACGGCTGGATTGACCAGCGGCAAGCAGGATTATGGGAATCTCAGTCATTTCGACAGCATGCGGGCAAGGGCCAGTTGAGTCATCCCGTATTCTTGCAAACTTAAAGAGGACGCACCTTTAGCCCCGTGATCCGGTTGCCTTCGCGTGATGTGACTTCGAACCGGAAACCGTGGAACGAAAACACCTGACCCATGGTCGGGATCATCTGGGCCTCGTGGATTACCAGGCCGGCCAGTGTGTTGGCCTCGTCATCCGGCAGTGCCCAGTCCAGCGCGCGGTTGGCATCGCGAATGGTCATCGCACCTTCAACAAGATACTGGCCATCTTCGGTGCGGGTGACGGGCACCTCTTCTTCGATATCGAACTCGTCGGCGATCTCGCCCACAATCTCTTCCAGAATATCTTCGAGTGTGATCAGCCCTCGCAGCGATCCATACTCGTCAACGACGAGCGCGAAATGGCTGTGCATCCGAAGAAACTCCCGCATCTGGTCGTCCAGAGTGGTGGTTTCGGGCACGAAATAGGGATCATTGGCCACCTTCGCGATATCGAAATTCTTGAGGCGCTCTGTATTGCCATCTGCACCACCGGCCTGCGCGTACATTGCTCGGAACAGGTCCTTGGCATGGACAACACCCACGATGTTTTCCTGTTCTTCGCGGAAAACCGGCAGACGGGTGTGCGGGCTTTCCAAACATTGCTTCAGGATCGCCTCGGGTTCGTCATCGGCATCGATCATCTCGATATTCGAACGGTGGAGCATGATCTCTTCCACCGCGCGGTCGCCGAGATCCAGTGCGCCCAGAATGCGGTCGCGATCTTCCTTCTCGACCACGCCCTCGGAATGACCAAGCTGCAGCGCGCCAGCAATTTCTTCACGTACCGCGAGGATATTGCTGTCAGGGTCGATTTGAACGCCGAACAGGCGCAGCACTCCGCGAACCAGAAGCCGAACGGCAGCTACGACCGGAGAGAATACGGTCACGACGACACCGATAACCGGGGCAACCAGCGCGGCGGCCTTTTCGGCGTTGGTGATAGCGTAGGTTTTGGGCAGCACCTCGGCAAAGATCAGCACAAGCAAGGTCATCACCAGCGTGGCCAACGCTACGCCACTTTCGCCAAACAGGCGCGTAAACAGGGCGGTTGCCAGCGAGGCGGCAAGAATGTTGACAAGGTTGTTGCCCAACAAAACCGAGCCGATCAAACGCTCATTATCATCGGTGATATCCAGCGCTTTTTGCGCCCCGCGCGAGCCCTTGTCGGCCTGCGCCCTCAGCTTTCCGCGCGACGATGCCGTCAGCGCCGTTTCCGAGCCTGAGAAAAAGCCCGATAGCACGAGCAAGAGAAGGATAGAGCCAGACGTAATCCAGAATGCGCTATCAAGCAGAGAAGAGGTGGGTTCCATCGGTCCTAAGTTGTTCTTGTTGCTGTATCCGTTATGGGGCTGCGACCTCGCCCAATCAAGGGGTTAGCCTTGATCAGAGGTGTCGTCTTTGGCCAACGGGTGGTGTTCCAGCACCAGTTCTGTCAGGCGCTCATCCAAAACATGCGTATAGATTTCGGTCGTGGCCACGTCTGCATGACCCAGCAATGTCTGGATCGATCGCAGATCTGCGCCATTCGCAAGCAAGTGGGTCGCAAACGCATGGCGCAGCGTGTGCGGTGTGACCTTTTCCGGTGAAACGCCACCCTCAACGGCCAATTCCTTGACCAGCAGAAAGAACCTGTGTCGGGTCAGGTGCCCGGATTTCCCGCGAGAAGAGAACAGAAATCGCGACGCTTGACCGCCTTTGGCAACGGCTTGTTCTTCAGCGGCATCTCGGGCTTTCAACCATTCGGTCAGTGCCTCGCGTGCAGGTGGGGACAATGGAACCATCCGCTCTTTGCCGCCTTTGCCAAGGACCAGCAGCATACGCGGATCACCTCTGGCCGAGCTAACGGGCAGCGATACCAACTCGGTCACCCGCATCCCCGTGGCATAGAGCAGCTCCATCAGGCAGGTGTTGCGTATCTTGTCTGCGTTGGAACGGCCCGTTCGGCGCGCTGCGACAAGCAAGCGATCAACTTCGGGCACGTCCAGCGTTTTCGGCAACCGTTTTGGACGCCCCGGTCCTTTGATTTGGATCGCGGGGTTGCTGTCACGCCAGCCTTCCTCAAACGCAAAGCGATAAAGCTGTTTGATCGCCGACAACCTCCGCGCCCGTGTCGCACGCGACAGGCCCTGCGCGTCGCAGTCAATCAGGTAACCTTCGATCTGGTCACGGTCCGCTTCGGAAAAACCAAACTTGCGGCGCACTAACCAATCCGAGAAATCCTTTAGGTCTCGGCCATAGGCAAGCAGGGTGTTTGTCGCCGCTCCAAGTTCGGCGGCTTGCGCTTCAAGGAAGGTGGAAATCCACAGATCCTGTGTTGAGGGCGCGGTCATGCTTAAGTCCCGTTCAGGATCATCAATTGCAACGCAGCCCGGCGCGCGGTGTCTTCAAGCCCGACACGGCGGAACGCGGCAATCGCCGCTGTCAGGTCCACAAGGTTGCCGCGCGCGCCGTGGGCAAACAATTGCATCGTTTCCAGAATGGCTTCGCCCAACTGGTTGTTGTTCAGCAGTGTGTCTATGTCAGAAGGGATGGGGGCAGACCAGGCAAAGCCCTGAGATATCGCATCGGCCAGTGGGTTAGGTGAGGGCGCGCGCTGTGGATCGCCTTGCGCCAGAGCCGCGAGAAACATGTTGGCTTCTGATCCGTCGGGCGTTGTGCGCGCCGCGTCTTCATAAAGCTCTGACAATAGCAGAATGCGCCAACGTAGGTTTTCGGCTGCCTGGTTGGGCAATGTCATTGTGGCTAGATGTGAGGCGAACAATTCGGCAAAGGGTACTTCCAGACCAACCGTCTTCATCTGTGCCCAAGCAGCCGTCAAAGTCTTGGATACCGCCTCTGGGTCTCCGGATCCCAGCGCGGTTTCGAACTTTTGAATGGCCGCGACGCGGTCCCATACTGCACCAGATGCAGCGGGAGAGCGCTCGGTATACAGACCCAGTAGTTGATTGGGCGTCAGCGCGCCGATGCGCGTCAATCGTTCGGCGGCTTCGACCTGTGCTTTCCACCCTGCCACATCCCGCAGATCGGCGTTTGCAAAGGCTCGCGGCAAGGATGAGGTCGGAAAGCGTTCTCCGATCGCCTCGAACAGACGAAAGGTCAAAGGGTCGGGATCTTCGGGTTGGGGAAGATATTCTGCCCCTTCAAATAGCTCTGGGCTAAGAAAGCGATCAAGCAGAGCAAGCTGATCTTCGGGCAATATCTGCAGCGCGTGTACCGCTTCAAGTGTCAGAGCTGCCGAAGCCCAATCCCCGCGGCGCGCCTTGCAGAAAATCTGTGCCGCGTAGTTTCGCGACAAATTCGGTTGCGCGATCAAAGCGGTGCAGCTTCGATCTTCGTCACCCGTCAGCAATGTGGCATCGAACCAGCGTTTGAAACGCTCTTGTGTATCGGTCGGACCGGCCAGTTGAACCAATGACTGAACCGGATCAGAGGCGCCCAACTGCATCAGACGATCCAGACGCGCCATCAGCAATGTATCCTCGGCGCGCGCTCCGGCAGGGGGGCGTGCTTCGGACAGAAGCAGAGTAAACAACAGCCGCTGCATCGCGGGATTGGATTTGACCCGCACCTGCATGATCAGATCCGCCAACCGATCAGCATCACTCCTTTGCCATAAGTCCACCGGTAGACCCGTGACCGAGGACGCCACCAACCCCAGCGGAGGCGACAGTGCTTCTAACGGGGTGACCTGGACGTCCGGCTGTAATCCTGTTTGGGTCACCGGCGGTTCCATCAGCACCGTACCCGGCAGATTCTCGGGCGGGTCGGTCAGCCAGTCGATGACTGACAGAGGTTCCTGTGTTTGTGCCTGCGCGGTTCCTGCCAGAAGAAGCGCCAGCAAAGTGCTTCTAGTCGGCATTCAGGATGACCGGTTCACGGACTTCATTTTGCGGGGCGGAGAAATCCGCGCCGAAATACGGCCCGATATATGCATACCCGACCAGCCCGATGAAACTCAGGCAGATGAGGTATATCAGGAACTTGATCAAACGGCCCATGGGTGAACGCTGCCTCAATTTTTGCTTTTGGCCAAGTTATAACTAGCATTTTTCTTAAGATCACGTCATTCACGACGAAATGAGCGAAATTAAGCATAACACGGCGCATTCAGATCAGTCAGAGCGGTTTCAACTGCACAAAACCGTCGTATTGGTCGGAATGATGGGGGCTGGCAAGACCGCGGTGGGCCGCGCGCTTGCGGCGCGCCTTGGCGTTCCGTTTCTCGACAGCGATGCCGAGATCGAATCGGCAGCCAATATGACCATCCCAGAGATATTTGCCCGTGACGGAGAGAAGTTCTTTCGCAGCAAGGAAAGTCAGGTCATCGGGCGGCTTTTGGACGAAGAAAAAGGCATCCTGTCAACGGGAGGGGGCGCGTTTCTGTCGGAGGGCAATCGTCGAATGATCTCGGATCGGGGCGCATCGGTCTGGTTGCGGGCTGATCTGAGTGTGTTGTGGAACCGCGTCAAACATAAAGACACGCGCCCGCTGCTGCGCACGGCGGATCCTTATGCGACGCTCAGCGGTTTGTACGAGGCACGGATGCCGGTCTATGGGCAGGCCGATCTGGTTGCAGACTCAGATGGTGAAACCGCAATCGAAGACATGGTCGATCGGGTTATCGCCGCACTGGTGACCCGCCCGGATATTTTGGAACGAATGTAATGCATCAAACCGTACATGTAGACCTGGCTGATCGTTCTTATGATGTCGAAATCGGCCCCGGTCTTTTGGCCGAAGCAGGCGCACGGATCGCCCCGTTTCTGAAGCGCCCCCGGGTTGCCGTTCTAACCGATGAAACGGTTGCGGGCTTGCATCTGAATGGCCTACGCGACGGTCTTGCCGCATCTGGCATCGAGATGAATGCCTTGGCGTTGCCAGCAGGTGAGGCAACCAAGAGCTGGCCCCATTTTGAACGTGCCGTGGAATGGTTGCTGACTAAAAAGGTCGAACGGAATGACATCGTAGTCGCCCTGGGTGGCGGCGTAATCGGCGATTTGGCTGGCTTCGCTGCTGCTGTGATGCGGCGCGGGGTGCGTTTTGTGCAGATACCGACTTCGCTGTTGGCACAGGTCGACAGCTCGGTTGGTGGCAAAACCGGGATTAATGCGCCGCAGGGCAAGAACCTGATTGGCGCATTTCACCAGCCGTCGCTTGTGTTGGCTGATACGGAAGTCTTGGGCACGCTGGAGGCGCGGGATTTCCTGGCCGGATACGGTGAAGTGGTCAAATACGGTCTGTTGGGTGATGCCAACTTCTTTGAATGGCTTGAGGTCAACGGCCCCGCGTTGGCGTCGGGTGATATGGCGGCGCGCGGGCAGGCCGTTACGCGATCGGTTCAGATGAAGGCTGATATCGTTGCACGCGACGAGACCGAACAGGGCGACCGTGCGTTGCTAAATCTTGGCCATACCTTCTGCCACGCGCTTGAGGCTGCGACAGGATATTCTGATCGATTGCTGCACGGCGAAGGCGTCGCCATAGGCTGTGCGCTCGCGTTTGAAATGTCTTCTCGGCTTGGGTTGTGTTCACAAGAAGACCCCAGCCGTGTCAGGGCACATCTGCGCGCGATGGGAATGAAGACCGACCTTGCCGATATCCCCGGACAATTGCCGGATGCGGAAACGTTGGTTGGCCTGATGGCGCAGGATAAAAAGGTTGTAGACGGCCAACTGCGTTTCATTCTGGCGCGCGGGATTGGGCAGGCTTTTGTCACATCGGATGTGCCGCGTGACGCGGTGGTATCAGTACTTGAAGACGCACTTGCTTTGAGCTGAGACCGTGACTCAACGCCCCTGAATAACCATCAGTTCACCGATGTTTTCGCGCGTAATATAGCCGACCATGTGCCCCGACCTGGTGCACACGGCAATCGCTGGGGCACCTTTGTGCAACCCATTCAAGACTTGATCCAATCCGCTGGTTGGCCCGACTTTTGGTATGTTTGTGTCCATGACTGAAGCGGCAGATTCGGATCGGGGTTGGTCGCTGGCTAAGGCCGCAAACAGGCGATCACGGGTGACAAAACCAACCAGTCCGCCATCTTGTGCCAATACCGGAAATTCATGCTGCGTCGTGTGGATGACGGCCAGAGCCGCCGTTGCAAGCGTATCGTCCGGTGAAAGGGCCCTGAACTCGGTGATCATCGCATCCCGCGCTTTGACACGACGCGTAACTGATCGCAGGGCGACGTCCTGGTTTTCCGCATTTGCGGCGATGAAGACAAAGACGGCGATCAGTACCAGTACCGGATTGCCCCAGGTTAGCCCCAGAAAGCCCAGCCCGACGGCAACAACCTGACCAGCGGTGGCTGCAACTCGGGTGGCCTTGGCGCGCTCCATTTTCATACACAGCAAGGCGCGGAATACGCGACCACCGTCCATCGGAAAAGCTGGGATCATATTGAAGGCCGCCAGCAGCAGGTTCACATAGGCCAGACGGTTAAGCAGACCTGTCCCGGTAGAATCGATTTGGGCCAGAGATCCAAGCTGTATCCCGGCCCCCAGGACAACAAGGGCAGCCCAGATCGCAATGTTCACGGCGGGACCGGCCAGGGCAACCCACACCTCTTGCATCGGTTTTTCGGGCATCCGTTCCAGGCGTGCTAGCCCACCAATCGGCAACAGGGTGATGTCAGGGGTACGGATACCAAATCGCCGCGCCATCAGCGCGTGGCCGAATTCATGTGCCACAACACAAGCAAACAGGGCCAGTACGAACAGAATATTGTCGATCGCAGCAGGCAAGCCGCCGTTGGAATAGGCCGCAAAGCCAACCCAGGCAAGTAACAGGAAAAAGGTGACATGGACCCTCAGCTCCGAGCCGAGCAATCGGCCAAGTGAGAAGGACCATGCCATGTTGAATCTCCGCTTGGTTTAGAACGGAATCTCGTCGTCGTCGATTCCGCCCGAAGCCGGTGCAGGTGCGCTGGATGATCCTGCATATGGATCGTCATAGCCGCCACCGGCCTGACCGCCACCGCCGCCATAACCACCACCACCTCCGCCGCCGCCTTCGCCGCGGGCGTCAAGCATCGTCAGTTCGCTGCGATAGGGCCGCAAGACCACCTCGGTCGAATATCTGTCCTGTCCCGACTGATCCTGCCATTTGCGTGTTTCAAGCTGGCCTTCGATATAGACTTTGCTGCCCTTGCGCAGATATTGCTCAGCCACCCGGACCAGTGGTTCCGAAAAGATGGCGACCGTGTGCCATTGGGTTCGATCCCGACGTTCTCCGGTGTTACGGTCTTTCCAAGTTTCGGAGGTCGCGATGCGCAGGTTACATACCTTTCCACCGTTCTGGAACGACCGCACCTCTGGGTCGGCACCGAGATTGCCGATCAGAATGACCTTGTTGACTGAACCCGCCATATATTCCCTCGTTCTACTCTGACTGGATGGCGCCCGAATCTGGCGCTGTGTTCTGTTGCCGACCCTATACGGGCTGCGACTTGGTTAAAACATCATTGATGGTGCAACTGTGATCGGGGAAAATTTAGGATAGCTTTAACCAAGCTTTCATTTATGGCGGTTTCAACTATAATCTGTCTGGTTGTTGAGGGTGCAGGATTGGCTTTAATGCGTTTTCTGGTTAGCGGTATTTCGATATTGGGTCTTTGCCTTGTGTCCTTTGCGACGCAGGCAGAAACGCTTTCCAGCAAAAACCGCAAAGCGTTATTTCTTAAGCAATCCAAAGTCTTGGATGGTCGCGCTGCGAGTCAGTATCGCGATTCAGATCGACTTAGACCCAAGACCGAGGACGGGAAATTCGTCAAGCGCTATACCGGCAGCTACAGGGGGCAATATCTGAATCACGCCCGTAATGCTGCACGCAAACACAATGTACCAGAAGAGCTGTTTTTGCGGCTTGTTCAGCAGGAAAGCGGCTGGAACCCGCGTGCCGAGTCGCACAAAGGCGCATTGGGACTGGCGCAGTTGATGCCTCAGACGGCCAGTTTGTTGGGAGTTAATCCACATGATCCCCTGCAGAATCTGGAAGGGGGCGCGCGTTATCTGTCTTGGCAGTATCGTAAGTTCAAATCCTGGCGCCTTGCTTTGGCGGCGTATAATGCAGGTCCGAAAGCGGTTGAAAAATATGGCGGCATCCCGCCTTACAAAGAAACCCAGAACTATGTGAAAGTGATCTGGGGCGGCTAGCTGCATTGCAGCGTGCCTGATTCTTGATCAAGCGGTTGGCAACGACTTAATCTGGGACAGAAGTTCCCAGACTTGGTACGTTTTGAGATGATCCAGGATCGACCGGATATTCCACCTGATACAATGGCCAACTGGCAGCGGCTGGTTGACCTTGTTTCGCAACTTGCCGACGTGCCTGCCACATTGATCATGAAAACCGAGGCGCCTGATCACGCGGTTCTGATCACTTCGGATCATCCGGAAAACCCATACCCAGTCGGTATGAATTTTCGCCTGAATCCCAAGCTTTATTGTCAGGGTGTTCTTGAACGGGATGGTGAATTCGTGGTCGAGGATGCGACGTGCGATCCAGCCTGGGATGACAATGAAGACATGGAACACGGCATGTCCTTTTATATTGGGTATCCATTGAAATGGCCGGACGGTTCAATATTCGGAACAATCTGTGTTCTGGATCGCCACCGCAATCGCCGCGCATTGTTGTTTCGCGAAGGGCTGGCGCAGTTTGCGCGCATGGTCGAGGCGGATTTGGCTTTGATCCAAGAGGTTTATCTGCGTCGCGCGCTGGAAGAGAAGCTGAACGAAACGCTTGCGCAATTGGAGCAGCGTGTGGAAGCTAGGACGCGGGAGCTACGAGAAACCAATACGGCGTTGCGGGTGTTGCTAACCAGTCTGGACGATGACCGAAAGGATCGTGATCAGGATATTGTTGAACAAGTTCGTACGATGGTTCTGCCATATCTGGATAAGCTGCGCGGCCAACTGACCGAAGGCGACGCCTCGCAGGTTTATCTGGAACTGGCTGAGCGCAATCTGCAAGATATTACCTCGATGATTTCCGATAAACTCTCGGATGCGTTTTCGATTATGACGCCGACGGAAATCGAAATTGCGCAGCTGGTCATGTCTGGCAAAACTACCAAGGATATCGCACGGGCGATGTCGCGCGAGACGTCGACGATTGATTTTCATCGCAACAATATCCGGCGGAAACTTGGCCTTGAAGGCCGTGACCAAAACTTGCGCAGTCATCTTTTGTCGATTTCTTGAACATTGAATATGGGGATTGCCCCCATATTACCCCCAGATTTTTCTGATCTGAGCCGACGTTGCTTGCCTTGCTAAGCTGATCAGAGAGGTGCGGATTAACCCGCGCCGGTTCAATCGGGAGGATAAAAATGGATCGCAAAGATCTGAAGCCGACAATAATGAACGGAGAGCGTGACCCACTTGCATGCGGTCTTTCGCGCCGATCATTCTTTATGGCAGCCGGCGCTGCAGGGGTAGGGGCGGGGGCCTCGTTGCTGGGCAGCAAACCAGCCGAAGCGCAATCGCAGGCTTGGCTGCAGCCGGGCAACAATAGTCACGTAGTTGATCTGCAAGGCTCGACTGGACAGGCCAGCACGGGAACAGTTGGGATTGATTATTATGGTCACTGCGCCATCAAGATCACCTCTCCCAACGGTGCGACTGTATTATTCGACCCCTGGCGTGATGACCCGTCAGGTGCTTGGGGTTTGTGGTTCCGCAACGAATTCCCACAGATCCCGGTCGATATCACCATGTCTACTCACGCACATTTTGATCATGATGCAATCGAGCGGCCAAGCTCGACGATGGTTCTGGATAGGATGGCGGGTAATTTTGAGTTTGCTGATCTCAAAATCACAGGGTTTGCTGACAAGCATGCCTGCGTCGCGCCAGGATGGTACGACTGGACGAATGCGTTGGCCGAATTCGGGGTTGAAGCCTGCCCACCCAACAATGTTGGGCATATGGATATGGTCGTATACCTCGTCGAAACCGGCGGCATTCGCACCTTGATATGGGGTGACAACCGCCACAACCCACCTCAGGAGTTCTGGGATGCAATTGGGCAGGTGGATGTGCTGACCCTTCCGGTCGACGGTTCGGAACACATCCTTAGCTTTGATCAGGGCAACGATATTGTCGCTAAGCTCAAGCCAAAGATCATCATTCCGACCCACTACCTCAATGAAGTTACGTCATACACTCTGACGACCCTGCAGGCCGCAGACGATTGGGTCAAAGGTCAGCAGAGTTACAAGATGCTCGATAGTGCGAGCCTAAAGCTGGAAGCCGGAGATGTTGCGGGTATGAACCAAGAGTTCATGCATTTCGGCAACAATGTGATGACGGGCTGAAAAATTGACTGCCACTCACTTACAGCTTGCGTCGCCTGTCTCCCCAGCAAACTGTGGCGCAAACTGAAAGGGCCGGTCATGGACCGGCCCTTTTCGTTCGTTCACCGCGCCTTATTCGGCCGCAATTTTGATAACAGGTTCCATTTTGGCCAGAATGTCTTCTGCAAGATGGCATTTAACCTGATGCCCATCCGCTAGCGTCAGTACCGGAGGCATATGGGATTCACATCGTCCGTCCGGCACCTTGGGTTTCCAGCGGCAGCGCGTTTGGAACGGGCAGCCCGGCGGTGGGTTCATAGCCGAAGGGATGTCGCCTTCCAGCACGATATGCTGTTTTTCGATTGAGGTGTCCGCAATCGGAACTGCGCTTAGAAGGGCCTCAGTATAGGGATGATAGGGCGGGCTAAAGACCTGATCGGTCGTGCCCAGCTCGACCACATGGCCCAGATACATCACCATTACACGGTCACTGAGATACCGCACGATCGACAGGTCGTGACTGATAAATAGAAGGGTGGTTTTCTGCTCACGCTGAATTTCCATCAAAAGATCGGTGACGGCGGCCTGAACGGATACGTCCAGCGCTGAAACAGGCTCGTCCGCGACAACGATCCGCGCGTCACCTGCAAAGGCTCGGGCAATACCCACACGTTGCTTCTGACCACCCGACAGCTGTCGCGGCATTCGGTCGGCAAAAGCGCGTGGTAGTTTCACCAGATCCAGCAACTCAAGCATCCGCTTCTTCCGCTCGGCCTCTGAATTCCCTACGCCAAAGACTTCCAGCGCCCGGATGATCTGACGTCCGACCGTCATCGATGGGTTCAGCGTATCGAACGGGTTTTGGAACACCATTTGAACTTCGCCAACGGTTTTGGCATCCCGCTTTTCAATGGGCATTTGTTCGATGTCGCGATCATCCAGCAGGATTTGCCCGCCGGTTGCCGTTTCAAGGCCCATCAGAACCTTCGCAAAGGTGGACTTGCCGCAACCTGATTCACCCACGATGGCGAGGGTCTCGGACTCACGCACCTCAAAACTCAGGGTTTCGTTGGCCTTAACCACATTCGTCTCACCACTGTTGAACAGCGCATTCGCGGCCACCTCATAGTATTTCTGGAGGTTACTCACTTTCAGGATGGTTCGGCCGATCTCGGTCTTGCTTGTCAGCTTGCCCACAGCGACAGGCGCGTTCCATTCGATCTCGTGGAATTTTACGCAGCGCGTCTGGTGCCTGTCATTCCCGGGCACGGCTTGCATACGGACATCTTGCGCGTCACAGCGTCCCGCTTTGAAATATTCGCAGCGCGGGCCAAAGTTGCATCCCGGGGGACGCTCATGGGGCAGGGGAAAGTTCCCCGGGATGGCCACCAGCGGGCGTTCGTTCTTGTCAGTCCCCGGCAGCGGGATCGAACGGAACAGCGCTTGCGTATAGGGGTGCCGCATCTCGTCGAACACATCGTTGATCGAACCACGCTCAACGGCTTCACCAGAATACATCACGCACAACCGGTCACAGGTTTCCAGCACCAGCCCGAGGTTGTGCGAGATAAACAGCATCGAGGTGCCGTATTTCTTGCCCAAATCCTTGATCAGCTCGATTATGGCAGCCTCGACAGTCACGTCTAATGCTGTGGTCGGCTCATCCAAAATCAACAGCGCTGGTTTCGACATCAGCGCCATTGCGATTACAATCCTCTGCTGTTGGCCACCGGACAGCTGATGCGGGAACGAATCCAGTATCCGTTCTGGATCTGGCAAGCGCACGTCGGTGACAACCTCCAGCGCGCGCGAATGCGCCTCTTCGGCGCTGACCCTTTCGTGGATCATCGGCACTTCCATCAATTGCTTGCTGATCTTCATGGCCGGGTTCAACGAGGCCATGGGTTCCTGATAGATCATTGCAATCTCATTGCCGCGAATGTCGCGCAGTTCTTCGGTGGTCATCTGGTTTAGATCGCGACCCTTGAACTGGATAGAACCGCCGACGACACGTCCGTTCCTGCCAAGGTCCTGCATGATGCCAAGCGCCACTGTGGATTTGCCGCAACCGGATTCACCGACCAACCCAACCGCTTCACCAGGTCGTACGGTAAGCGAGAAATCCATTACGGCAGGAATTTCACGAAGCCGCGTAAAGAAGGAAATCGAAAGCTTGTCGATTTCCAAAACAGGTCCGTCGAATTCTGCCAGTTTGCTCATCTTGTATCTCCTCGCGAAAGTCCGAAGGTCCCTTTCATCTGGCTAAAAGTATCCCGGGTTCCGGGGGGCTGGCCCCTGCATTGATCACATCAGTCCTTCAAACTCTCTTCGCGCAGACCGTCTGCCAGCAGGTTCAACCCCAAAACCAGTGACAACAACGCCAAAGCGGGTGGCAGTACGGGGTGCAGGTAGATCGATAAAAGCTTCCGCCCGTCATTGATCGTCGAGCCCCAGTTCGGGTTTTCGGGTTCAAAGCCAAGGCCAAAGAAACCCAGGGTTCCCAGCAGAATAACGGTGTAGCCAATGCGTAGGCAGAAATCGACGATCAATGGTCCGCGTGCATTGGGCAGGATTTCCCACAACATGATGTACCACGGACCTTCGCCCCGAGTTTGCGCAGCCGCGACATAGTCACGTGTCTTGATGTCCAACGTAAGGCTTCGCACGATACGGAAAACAGTGGGTGAGTTGACAAAGACCACCGACACAAAAACCACGAGCGGAAAATCCACCAGATCCAATTCCTTTGGAAGGCCGGGGATGTTGTAAGCTGGCGCGTTGACGATGTACCCGTTGGTCGAGATCAGCGACAGGTATATCCAGATCGCCAAGCCCAATACACCGATCAACAACGGCGTGCGGACTCTCGGTCTGGTGTGGAAACGCGAATTCAGAAGAACCCCGAGAAAGATCACCGGAAAAATAAACAGAACGGCGGCCATGTAGCTGGGTAAACCGGTGGTCACGATTTCTGGCGTTACCAACAGGTAGAACAGGAGGATGACAGGAAATGCCAGTACCAGATTCGACAAAAATGACAGAACCGTATCAAGCCGACCACCATAGTATCCTGCCGGTAACCCAAGGGTGATTCCGACCATGAAGGCAAAGAGAGTCGCAAACGGTGCGATCTTGATGACCTCCCATGTTCCTGCGACCATCCGGCTGAACACATCGCGTGCAAGATTATCTCCGCCCAGAAGATACCAGGCATACTGACTGTCTTCGAGGCTAGGTATTGGTGTTCCGGGAACCTTGTTTTTCATTCCTGAAACAACGGCCAAAGGATCAAGTGTTGTAATAAGTCCCAGGGCGCTGAATACACCCGTGAACACCCAGAACATTACCAGTCCAAACCCAACCATACCGATTGGGCTGTCAAACAGCTTTCCGTAAAGTCCCAGCTTGCGTTTGAAGGCATTTGACATCGCATAAAGAATGATCAGCGACAGCCATACAGGCAGGAACCGCTGCGAAATGGCGCCAATGATCCCAGCGTTTGTCCCCATCAGGATGCCCAGAACGATGTAGGCAACAGCAATACTCACGCTCGCCAGAAAGCTAAAGCGCAGCGCGGTTTGTATGAGGTTTCTTGGGCCTGAGTTTGAGTTCAGCGTGCCATCCGGGTTCACGGCCATCTGATCTTCCGGCAGGACGATACCGGCCAGCATCCAGAGCACAACGGTCAGTGCCAACAGCCCCAATGCCAAAGCGAGCAGCGGATTGAGGAATGCGATAGAGCCGGTCCAGGTCAGAGGTTCCATATCCTGTCCTCGCTCAAGAAATTCGAATGCGCGGGTTGAGGTAGACATAGCCGATATCTGAGATCAGCTGCGTCAACAGCACCACAAAGACCGACACGACCGAGATTGCCATAAGCAACTGAATATCGTTGTTGCCCGCTGCCTGCACCAGCGCCCAGCCGAAACCCTTGTAGTTGAACAGGATTTCGACGATGACCACTCCGTTCAGGAGCCAGGGGAACTGCAGCATGATCACGGTAAAAGGCGCGATCAGGGCGTTGCGCAGCGCGTGCTTAATGACGATATTCGGGAACGAGACACCTTTCAGGCGCGCGGTGCGGATATATTGCGTTGTCATGACCTCGGCCATCGAGGCGCGGGTCATACGCGCGATGTAGCCCATTCCGAAAAGCGCGATCGTCAGGACAGGTAGGAAAAAGTTCTCGAACGTCGGGTTCTCCATCGCTTGCGTTGCGCTGCCCTTGAACCATTTCAATCCGACGGCGGATGAGGTGAAGATTGCAATGAAGATAACGCCAGATACATATTCCGGTGTAGCGGTGGTTGTGATGGCAAAGGCCGAAAGCGTGCGGTCGGTGGTCGAACCCTCTTTCATCCCCGCGAGGACCCCGACAATCAGGGCTGTCGGCACCATCAGCACCATCACCCAAAGCATCAACCGTCCAGTCAGATACAGCCGTTTACCGATCACGGCAGAAACTTCGTTCTCGAAATAGGTGGAATAGCCCCAATACCCCTGCAGGATGCCGCAGAAATTGGGCGATGCTTCAGCGGTATCTCCGGGCAGGATGCAACGGCTCTGAACTGTGCCGTCCTCATTCGTGTACCGATAAGAGGGCAAAACACCCAACCACTCGCCATACTTGATTGGGGTCGATTGAAGATATCCGCCTTTTTCAAGAAAACTCGCGACCTGCTCATCCGACATCCGGAAGTTGCCCTGTGTCTTCGCAAGCTTTTCGAGGTTCGGGTAGAGGTTGGTCAGGAAGAAGACCAGGAAGGTCAGACATAATGCTGTCAAAAGCATGATGCCGACGCGCCTTAAAATGAAAAATCCCATATGAGCCCCTGTTGGTCGGCCAGCGCGTGATATCCGTGGCCTCACGTGTCTCCGTCTTAATGGTCACCGTCTTCAGGACGAAAAACCGCGCCAGTGTGGCGCGGCTTTTTTCATTCAGGCTACGAAGCTATGCCGAATTTATAAAGTTGCGGCAGGTCTGCTATGTGTTTTTCGACGCCCACCAAGTGGTGACGGTGATGGCGGATTGCCGTGCGCCAATACGGTTGAATAATCACCCCTTCCTCAATCATGATCGCCTGAAGTTTTGCCATCACTTCACGACGCATATCTACATCTACAAGCGAGTTTGCTTCGACAAGCAGGGCGTCAAACGCGTCGTTGGCGAATCCGGTCTCGTTCCAGGGCGCGCCGGATGTATAGGCCAACGCCAAAATTTGCGTACCCAGAGGCCGGTGGCTCCAGTTCGTCGATGAGAATGGGAATTTGTTCCAGTCATTGGCAAAGGTCGACAGGGGCAAGACGGTGTGTTTCGCCTTTATCCCCGCGTCGTTCAACTGCGCGACAACCACTGCCGTGGTATTGCGCCGCCAATCGTCATCCACCGAAATAACTTCATGTTCAAAATCACCCATTCCCGCTTCGTCCATCAAAGCCTTGGCTGCGGCGGGGTCATTGGGGATGCGTGTAACGCTTGAATCATACTCGGGATGCATCGGCCCCACATGGCAGTTTTCGGCAGGTACCCCATAGCCTGACATGCCAAGTTCGAGGCAAATTTCGTTGTCGACGGCCATGGCCAGAGCTTGCCGAACACGTTTGTCAGCGTAGATTTTGTTGCCTTCAGCGTCCGTCGCCAATTGGTTCGGGCGAATGACAATAGTAAAGCCGGACGGGATTTCCGAGCGCACCAAGTCAATACTGTCAAACACATCGACAAATTCGCCAACCGACTCCCAGTTCATGTCGATCTCGTCGGCCTCGTAGGCTGAAAAGAAATTAGCCGGGTCAGTGCCGTAATCGATGAATTCAATCCGATCAATATAACCGCCTTTGCCAGCTTCGTACCCCCACCAATCGAACCCTTCATTGCGTACTAGAACGCCCTTTACACCAACCTCGTGGCTTTCAGGGATCATGAAGCCGGTCCCGATCGGGTTGGTTATAATTTCGTTTGGATCAAAGCTGCTATGGACGATCTGCGCCGGGTAGTCGGCCATTCCGGGTATGATCGTAATATCAGGAGCGTTGCATTTCAGTTTGATTGTGTGTGTGTCGACAATGGTAATGGCCCCTTCTGCGGCTTTCTGTGTGTTCTGGTCAACCAGGGACGCCATGCGTGAGGCCATCGAGTTGCCTTCCACCGTTTCGTCGCACCAGCCTTCGATGTTGCGGGCTACATCCTCGGCGGTGAAATCGTCGCCATTGTTCCACTTCACGCCCTGGCGGACGTTCAGCGTGTATTCGGTCGCGTCGTCGTTGGCCTCCCAGCTTTCCAGCAACATTGGCTTGAAGGAACCATCGTTGTTGTACTCAACAAGATATTCCAGCCAGCCTGCGGTGAAGGTCGCAATCTGAGTCCAGTCAAAGCTGCGCGGATCTTTGAGGGCGCGCACTTCCATCTGATAGCGAATGGTGCCACCTTTTTGCGGCACTTGTGCTGCCGCGGGTGAGTGCAGGCCGATCATGCCATAGGCGGCAGGTACAGCGACGCCCAGTGCAGTCACACGGGCCAGAAATTCGCGACGGCTCAGATAGCCGTCCCGATATTCCTGCGCATGCATTTCTGCTGCCCAGTGCACCGGCTTGCCGTTGATTGCCTTGTATTTCATTGGTTTCTCCCCGTGACACTAATGATCTATTAGTGTTGGTGTTTCTGATAGATCGAACCGGGCGCTAGGACTGCCGAAGTTGATCGGACAGGTGCGCCGCGGGCCAAATTCTTAGAATTGTAAACATCCCCATTGCTACATTCGGCACCAGTTTTTCTGCGGCGTCAATGTCGCAAATTGGCAAGTATGGTGCAAAAGCGACATTGGGCCGAAACGTGTCCTTGGTTAACTATGTTTGGTTGAATCTGTGCCGCAGCGTGATGCGCTAGCCAACATATGTTGCGAAAAGGATGCAAAACCCGTCGGGTATTGTTTCGAATAGGAACTAGGAACCCTGAAGTTATTTGCCATTATTTATAGGTGCTAGACGCAAGAAGCGGCGTCAATACGGTGCCAGGCTTTCATGCGTGCGCGGAACCACGTTCGTTGACGCTTGGCAAACTGACGTGTTGCAATCGTTGCGCGCTCTCTTGCTTCGTCCAATGTCATACGACCGTCAAGACAGGCCATCAGCTCTGGTACACCAATGGCCTTGCAAGCGGGCAGAGAGGGATCAAAACACTTTTGCATGGCGGCTACTTCGTCCATCGCGCCTTGATTTAGCATCTGATCGAAACGGCGATTGATACGATCCAGCAGCCAGTCTTTTTCTGCATCAAATACGATTGGAACTGTATTCTTAATGTCCAAAATCGGGGCAGGTGTCGCGGCCTGCCAATCTGCCAGTGATCGTCCGGTGGCGTTCCGAACCTCCCACGCGCGCTGAACGCGTGCGCGATTTTGAACGTCGATCCGCTGCAGGGTCTGGGCGTCAAGACCGTCGATCAGTTCCTGCAATTGCATTATATCCGCTTTGGCCCTGATTTCGGATGGTGTTGCGGGTATCTCGGCCATCCCTTCGGTCAGCGCGGTGAAGTAAAGCCCGGTTCCCCCCACGATGATGGGCCGCTGTTTCTGTGTAAGCAGAGGTGTGACCTCACGCAGCCAATGCCCGGTGGAATATGTCTGATCATACGCGACGTGCCCATAAAGAAGGTGCGGTGCGCGGGCTTCCTCCTCGATCGAGGGGCGGGCCGAGATTATGCGCCAGCAATCGTAAATCTGGCTGGCGTCTGCATTGACGATCACTCCACCACAGTGTTCCGCGATCGAAAGTGCCAACGCCGATTTGCCGGATGCCGTGGGCCCAGCAATCAACACTGGTTTGTCGTCAGGAATCGGAGGCAAGTGCCTCAAAAGCCGGTTCGCGGTGTTATCGGCCATCACTGGTTGCCTTATTCCTGACTATCCGCATTGAACCTGCAGAGGTTTTGCTTCATTTTGCGCCGGAAAATAACCCCGTGCCAGCCCGGAGCGCAACATGAGCCTTTCCCCAACTGTCGAGACCACCGAAACCCCAAAAACAACATATAAACGCGTCATGTTGAAGATTTCGGGGGAGGCGCTGATGGGGGATCAGGGATTCGGTCTGCATCCGCCAACTGTTCAGCGCATCGCACAAGAGGTTAAGTCAGTTCACGATCTGGGTGTCGAGATCTGTATGGTCATCGGCGGTGGCAATATTTTCCGAGGGCTGTCCGGCTCGGCACAGGGGATGGAGCGCACGACTGCAGATTACATGGGCATGCTAGCCACGGTGATGAACGCGCTGGGAATGCAGTCGGCGCTCGAAGAGGTTGGGGTCTTCACTCGTGTCATCTCTGCCATTCGGATGGATGAGGTCTGCGAGCCGTATATTCGCCGTCGCGCCGTGCGTCACCTAGAGAAAAAGCGGGTCTGCATCTTTGCGGCCGGAACCGGAAATCCCTATTTCACCACCGACACAGCCGCCACATTGCGCGCCAATGAGATGGCGTGTCAGGCGATCTTTATGGGTAAGAACGGTGTTGATGGCGTGTATGACAAGGATCCGAAAATCCACTCTGATGCGGTACGCTACGACAACGTCTCTTATGACGACGTGCTGGCCAAACGGCTGCGGGTTATGGATGCTTCGGCGATTGCGTTGGCCCGCGACAACAATCTACCGCTGATCGTGTTTGGCCTGGATGAGCCCGGCGGATTCCGGGGCATTCTGGCGGGCGAGGGGACCTATACAATGGTTCAGGGCTAAGTCCCACTTCGCTGAGAATACGGCCGGGCGTCATTGCCCGGCTTTTTTTACCTGCCGTCCAAAGATAACGCAAAGACAGTCGCTTGACCCGGCCAATCACGTCTGGCTATCTGGCGGCGTCCTTCAATGTGCACGAAATCATCGGAAGGGCTGTCGCCGATCCTGAGAGGATGAAGGATAGCGGCTGGGCTGGAAGACCTGCCTTGTTTTCGGAGTTGTCCGGATCATGCGCGGGCAAAATCCTTAAATTTGGCGCATGGAAAGGGAGAGACGTGGAATGGGCACCCTTGATATAGACTTTGTTCGGGCACAGTTCCCGGCCTTTGCAGAACCCAGCCTCAAAGGGCAGGCCTTTTTTGAGAACGCCGGGGGGTCGTATACCTGCAGACCTGTGCTTGACCGGTTGAGCCGGTTCTACACACAACGCAAAGTTCAACCCTACGCGCCTTATGACGCCAGCCGTTTGGGTGGCGAAGAAATGGACGAAGCCCGCGCGCGCTTGGCTGCGATAATGGGGGTGGATACGGACGAGCTGAGCTTTGGCCCCTCAACGACGCAGAATACCTATGTTCTTGCACAAGCTTTCCGACAGTGGATGAAGCCGGGTGATGCGATCATCGTGACCAATCAGGACCACGAGGCCAATTCCGGGCCTTGGCGGCGGTTGGCCGATGACGGGATTGAGATTCGTGAATGGCAAATAGACCCGGATAGCGGATCATTGAGCTTGCTGGATTTGGAGAATCTGCTTGATGAGAAAGTACGCCTTGTTTGCTTTCCGCATTGTTCAAATGTTGTTGGCGAAATTAACCCTGTTACCGAGATTACCGCGATTGCTCATTCCGCTGGTGCGTTTGTTTGCGTTGATGGCGTATCTTATGCGCCGCACGGGCTGCCCAATGTAGGTGACCTGGGGCCGGATATCTATCTGTTCTCAGCCTACAAGACCTATGGCCCGCATCAGGGCTGCATGATCATTCGGTGCGCACTGGGTGAGATGCTTCCCAACCAAGCGCACCACTTCAACGCAGGAGTGCTTTACAAGCGATTCACGCCGGCAGGGCCAGATCATGCACAGATTGCAGCCAGCGCAGGCATGGCCGATTATGTGGAACTGCTGTGCGATCATCACGGCGGGCCCGAGGCCGGTGCGTCGGCGCGTGGTGGCTTTGTCCATGACATTATGCGTGAACACGAGGTTGCGTTGCTACAACCCCTGCTGGACGCGGTTAAAGACCGCAATACGTTGCGCCTGATCGGCCCATCCGATGCTGCCCGACGCGCACCCACGGTTGCGCTGGCCCTGAATAGGGAAGCAGAGCCTGTTGCAGCTGAACTCGCCAAGTATGGCATCATGGCAGGCGGCGGTGATTTTTATGCGCATCGTCCACTGCAGGCGATGGGTGTCGATCCCGATCAGGGCGTGCTGCGCCTCAGCTTTACGCATTACTCAAGCCAACAGGAAATTGATCAGCTTTTGGAGGCGCTTGACCGCGTTTTGTGATCCAGTTTCCGCGCTGCTTCGTAACCGAAGAAAACAAGGGCGGACATGGAAACCGAGCACTCTCCGATCATTTTGTGGTTCAGGCGTGATCTGCGGCTAAGCGATCATCCCGCGCTTAGCGCGGCGGTGCAGTCGCGCCGTCCCATAGTGCCTGTGTTCATTCTGGATGATCAGGTTCACGCATTGGGCGCGGCATCAAAATGGCGCCTTGGCTTGGGCCTTGTGGCGTTTGCTCAAAGCCTTGAACAGATTGGTAGCAAATTGATCCTGCGCCAGGGGAACGCGCTGGATGTGATTGGTGATTTGATAAAGGAAACCGGCGCAGGCGCTGTTTTCTGGTCGCGGGCCTATGATCCGAAGGCGATCACCAGAGACAAGCACATCAAGTCCACATTGACCGCGAAGGGCGTCGAGGTCCGGTCCTTTCCCGGTCATCTTCTGTTTGAACCCTGGACCATTGCGACCAAAGCTGGTCAACCCTTTCGGGTGTTCACGCCGATGTGGAGGTCGGTGCACGGGCGTGACGTTTCGTTGCCCGAACTCACCGCAGCGAAGCTTGCGACACCAGAAATATGGCCTGCGTCTGACCGTTTGTCTGAGTGGCATCTGGATCGATACATGCGGCGTGGGGCAACGATCATCCGCCCGTATGTCCGCCCCGGGGAAGCCGCAGCTTTGGATCAGTTGGATGCGTTTCTGGACCGTATCGATCAATATCCCGTACAGCGGGATCGGCTGGATGCGACCGGAACCTCGGATCTGTCGGAATACCTCTCACTCGGCGAAATAGGGCCGCGAACAGTCTGGCACCGGGTACGAAACGCAGATCTTACAGGTTCGCGCGGGGGCGAGGCCTTTCTGCGTCAGCTCGTGTGGCGAGAGTTTGCCTATCATCTGATGTACCATTGGCCGCATCTTCTGACCGATAACTGGAAACCCGAATGGGATGCGTTCCCTTGGCACACCGATCCCAAGAGGCCCGAGATACGTGCCTGGCATCAGGCAAAAACCGGAATACCGCTGGTCGATGCGGGACTAAGGCAAATGTACGTGACCGGACGTATGCATAACCGGGCACGAATGGTGGTCGCAAGTTACCTCACCAAACACCTGATGACACACTGGAAAATCGGCGCGGATTGGTTCGCGGATTGCCTGATTGACTGGGATCCAGCGGCAAATGCGATGGGATGGCAATGGGTGGCGGGATCTGGGCCCGACGCTGCGCCGTATTTCCGTATTTTCAACCCGCAGACACAGCAAGAGCGGTTTGACCCAAACTCGGACTATCTGCGCCGCTGGATCGCAGAGGGGCGGTCAAATCCTTCGGCCACTGCGCGCGCGTATTTCGATACTGTGCCACGATCATGGGGGCTTTCCCACGAAGACACGTACCCGGCGCCAGTGGTGGGGCTGAAAGAAGGTCGCGCCCGGGCATTGGGCGCCTATGAAACCCGAAAAGACCCAGTAAGGAACTGAAAACTTGCCAGAAACCGAATCCCGTCCTAGCCTTGTTCCGCAACCGCAGAAGGGAGAGCGGATGTTCCTGACGAGCACCGAAGGGCAGGAGGACCTGCCAAGATACTTTGTACAAGTCTTCAAGATGCTGAACCGAATGGAGAGCGGCAGGCTTGATATCGCCTTGCCTGATGGCCGCGTATTCCGAGCAGACGCGCCCAAGCCCGGTCCGGTCGCACATGTGGATATTCACGATCCCGACGTCTTTGCCAGACTGGTGCGTGAAGGAGAGTTGGGGTTTTCCGACGGATATCTAGAGGGGGACTGGAGTACACCTGACTTGCGCAGCTTCATGGATCTTGTGCATCTGGGAACAGAAACGGTCTACGATGATTTTACCGGGCAGTTTCTGGTTCGCGCCTATGAAAGATTAAGGTTCTGGCTGCATCGCAATAACCGGACTCAGGCCAAGAAGAATATTTCCTATCACTATGATCTCGGCAACGAATTCTACGGTATTTGGCTGGATGATACGATGACTTACTCCAGCGCCATATTTGAGACAGGGCAGGAAAGCCTGGAAAACGCGCAGACCGCAAAATATGCCAGTTTGGTGGATGAAATGGGGGCTAAGCCGGGGGATCACATACTCGAAATCGGGTGCGGCTGGGGCGGGTTTGCTGAATATGCCGCAAAAGAGCGCGGGTTGCGTGTAACCGGGCTGACCATTAGTCAGGAACAGTTGAAGTTCGCTAAAGAGCGTATTGAAAAGGCAGGGCTTTCTGATCTTGTTGACTTCAAGCTTCAGGACTATCGCGACGAACAAGGACAGTATGATGGTATTGCTTCAATCGAGATGTTTGAAGCGGTCGGCCAGAAATACTGGCCCGCTTATTTCGATACGGTACGTGACCGCCTGAAGCCTGGTGCGCAAGCGACGTTGCAAATCATTACAGTCGCGGATCATCGCTGGGAGATTTACAAAAACGGCGTTGATTTCATTCAGAAATATATTTTCCCCGGCGGGATGCTACCGGCACCGACAGTCCTGAAAGAACAGATCGGTCAGGCCGGGCTCACGGTTGTGCGCTCAAAGGAATTTGGCAAAAGCTATGATCTGACCCTGCGCCGCTGGTACGAGACCTTCAACGCCAAATGGGATCAGATTTCAGAGTTGGGTTTTGATGAGCGTTTTCGCCGCATGTGGAATTATTATTTGACCGCATGTGGCGCGGCCTTTGACACCGGTAATTGTGATGTGACACAGATCACAATAGCCAAACCAAGTTGAAGAACGGATAGTACGAATGCCTACAGCCTCACGTCTCGTCGCCGCGTTGTGTCTGCTGGTAATAGCGTTCCTTGTCTCAAGCATGATTATTGACAACGGGGAAGAGGGTAAAAGTTACGGCTACTTCACCTATGTGAATATGATGCTGGGGATGGTCTGCGGTTGGGTCATCATGGGTAAACGCGCGGGTCGCGGATGGACTGCCGCTGTCAACAATGGCCTGACCGGTGTTGCGGCATTGGTGTTCTGGGGCTTGTTTGTGCAAGGTACTTACGAGATGTTCAGCCAAGCGATGCGTCATCGGTTTGGCGGGCCGTTTGAAGCATTGCTGGAAATCTTTACGCTTGGGGTAACCTATGGTGAACAACTGTTACCCACTGAGATTCTGATTACGCTGGGTATTGGTGCGGTCATCAGTGGCTTACTTACCGAAATCGCCTTTCGGCGCTGGCGTTAAGTCAGAATTTCCAAACCGGGGCTCCTGCTTTGTCTAACCTGTTTTTCTATGGCACTTTGCGCCATGTGCCCTTGCTTGAGCTTGTCATGGGGCGCAGCGCGGACGATTTGTCGGCGACGCCGGCAATTCTATCTGATCACGCGGTGTATTCTGTTCAGGATCAGCCTTTTCCAATGATTGTCGCTGAACAGGGCGCATCGGCAGAAGGTGTGCTGGTGCAGGGCTTGGGCGAAGACGAGCGCGCCAGATTGGCCTTTTATGAAGGTGGCTTCGAATATGACCTGCGCTTGCAGACCGTGGTAACCGGCGATGGTGAAAAGCATCAGGCATTGGTGTTTTTTCCCGCTTCGGTCTCATGGAAAACGGATTCATATTGGGACTTTTCGGCCTGGACCAGCGATTGGGGCGCAATGTCCATGCTGGCGGCAACGGATGTCATGGCCCATTTTGGGCGTGTTGAGGCCTCGGCAATTGCCCGCAGCTTTCCTGCCATTCGTACACGCGCGTGGGCCAGATTGGCAGCACGTCGACGCGAAACCGGGGATGCCCGGAACATCGCACATGATGTTGTGGTCCATGATCGCACGCAAGCCTACATTAACTATGTCGCGATGGATGAGATAGAACTGCAGCATCGATTGCATAATGGCGAAATGGGGCCGGTGTTGCATCGCAGTGGTATGATGCAAGGCGCTGCTGTGGTTGTTCTGCCTTACGATCCGGTCCGCGATACGGTGTTGCTGGTAGAGCAGTTCCGGGCGCCTGTATTCTTGATCGACGACCCTGAACCGTGGATGTGGGAACCCGTCGCTGGCATGATTGATCCCGGCGAAACACCTGAACAAGCCGCTCATCGGGAAACCATGGAAGAGACACAGATTTCTCTGACACTGCTGGAATATGCAGGCGGCGCCTATTCATCCAGTGGATCGTCGACTGAATATGTTCACCTCTATATTGGTCTGGGTGACCTGACAGCGACTGTAGAAAGTAGCGGCGTCGCCTCGGAAGGAGAAGATATTCGGAGCAAAATTCTACCGTTTGATGACTTCATGCACATGGTAGATGGCCATGTTTTCAAGGATTTGCCGCTTCTGACACTGGCCCATTGGCTGGCGCGAAACCGTGAGCGCCTGCGCGCCTGACTATCCCGGCTTGTGATCAAGTCTTGGCATCTGTAAATCTGCTGCAACACCATATGACAAGAGGACGCCATGCGCATAGCGAAAGACCTTGCCGACGCGGTCGGCAAAACACCCTTGATCCGGTTGCGTCGCGTCAGCGAAGAGACAGGCTGCGAAATCCTCGGCAAAGCCGAGTTCATGAATCCGGGTCAATCCGTCAAAGACCGTGCGGCGTTGTTCATTATCCGCGATGCAATTGCGCGCGGAGACCTCAAGCCCGGTGGCACAATTGTCGAGGGTACGGCGGGTAATACTGGCATTGGTTTGGCATTGGTCGGGGCCTCAATGGGTTTCAAGACGGTGATCGTCATTCCTGAGACTCAATCGGAAGAGAAGAAGGACATGCTCCGACTTGCCGGAGCTCAGCTTGTGCAGGTACCTGCTGCGCCTTACCGCAATCCCAACAATTTTGTGCACTATTCCCGCCGCTTGGCTGAGGAACTTGCCCAGACCGAGCCCAATGGTGCCATCTGGGCGAACCAGTTCGACAATGTCGCCAACCGGCAGGCGCATGTGGAAACCACCGGCCCAGAAATCTGGGACCAAACCGGTGGCAAAGTTGATGGCTTCGTCAGTGCGGTCGGTTCGGGCGGGACCCTGGCGGGTGTCGCCGAGGTTTTGCAGCCCAAAGGCGTAAAAATCGGATTGGCTGATCCGATGGGGGCAGGCCTTTATTCTTATTACACTACAGGTGAGATCGCGATGGAGGGCGGCTCCATCGCCGAAGGCATCGGACAGGTTCGGATAACGAAGAACATAGAGGGGTTCACCCCTGATCATACCTGGCAGATCACCGATAATGAGGCGTTGCCTTATATCTTTGACCTGCTTCGCGAAGAAGGTCTGGTGATGGGGGGATCTACCGCAATCAACATGGCCGGTGCGGTACGGCTGGCGAAAGAGTTAGGGCCGGGGCACACCATCGTAACTGTTTTGTGTGACTACGGCACGCGCTACCAGTCCAAACTGTTCAACCCCGAATTCCTGCGCGAAAAGGAACTGCCAGTTCCAGATTGGATGACCGACGTGCCACGCAGCATTCCCGGCGTGTTCGAGGACGTATGATGTTGCGACAGGTCCGCCTGTTTCTGGTTCTGACGATTATCTGCCTGTTCGGGTTGGGTGGGGTTGCCTCTGCCCAGCTTACCGACAGGCAAAGCGAATATTATCAGGATTGGATCAGCACGGCGGATCGGGCGGAATCAGTGATTCAGGCCAATCGTGCATCGAATGCCGCGTTGGAGAATTTGCGTTCAGAAATAAACGAGTACCGCGAAGACTTTAATAACGCGCGCAGCGCGAATACGGACCGTATCCAGACACTGGAAAGCCAGCTGAAGGCGCTGGGGGCGAAACCGTCGGATGGGGAAACCGAACCCGAAGACATCGCAAAACTGCGCGCCCATCTTGAGGATCAGCTTAACAGCCTGCGGGTGCCGCGTATCATCTCGGAAGAGGCGTTCAGCCGTGCCAACGGGCTGATCAGTGAAATTGATCGGATCATTCGTGATCGCCAGAAGAGAGAGTTGCTGAAACGTGGGCCGTCACCGTTCAACCCTGTTTATTGGGGTCCGGCTTGGGTTGATGTCAAAGAAGCGACACGAAGCCTGATCAACGAAACGGTCGAGAACATGCGTACCGATGTGGTTCACGAACGGATTCGCGAACGCGGTCTCGGCATAGTCGTTCTGTTGGCCATGTCTGTGGTTTTACTGCTGTTCGGGCGCAGCTGGTCAGAAAAAGGTGGTGCTTATCTGCGGTCACTGGGCGGGCGCGGCAGCGGCGTCTGGACATTTGTCGTCTCGCTACTGCGCATACTGCTGCCGTGGCTCGGTGTTGTGCTCTTGGTTTCGGCCGTCGTGCTGACAGGTGTATTGGGTCTGCGCGGCACGCTGTTGGTTCAGAACATTCCCTATTGGGCTGCGATTATATTCTACTTTGATTGGATCGGCCGACAGGTCTATCTGATGGGCGCCTCTCAGAACTTCAAGAGATTGTCCGCCGGCAGAATCCGAGAATTGCGGGTTTATCTCGATCTGTTGGCGGTCATGCTTATCCTGCATGAGCTGGTTTTGTTGTTTGAGCAGATCGAGAACATCTCGGACGCGACCCGCGCCGTTGTCGGATTTCCGGTCATTGTGGTTACTGCACTGCTGCTGCTTCGGGTACGTCAGGTCAGGCAGACCGAGCCTGAACAAGCATCAGCGGATCAAGAGGCAAACCGGCGTGCGGCTGGATTTAGCCAACTGATCGAGTTCCTGAGACGCGCACTTTTCATGCTCGGGATTGCGACACCTATCCTGGCGGCCTTTGGATATATCAACGCCGCCGAGGCGATTGTATTTCCTGCCGTAAAGACACTTGTCCTGATCGCGGCACTTGTGATCGTTCAGCGTTTTATCAGCACGGTCTATGGCTGGCTATCAGGGCAGGGCGAGGCGGCGCGCGATTCACTGTTCTCGGTTCTTGTCGGATTCGCGCTGGCGATCCTGTCTCTGCCGGTACTGGCACTGTATTGGGGGGCACGCGAAACTGACTTGCTTGAGGCGTGGTCGCGGCTGCTGCAGGGGTTTGATATCGGCGGTGTCAGGATTTCACCCAGCAATTTCCTGACCTTTGTCGCTGTTTTTGCCATCGGATATACGTTGACCCGCCTTCTGCAAAGCGGACTGCGCAATTCGTTACTGCCCAAGACTACTATTGATCCCGGCGGGCAGAATGCCATCGTGTCGGGAACCGGCTATGTCGGAATTTTCCTGGCAGCATTGGTCGCCATCATGATTGCCGGGTTTGACCTATCGTCATTGGCAATCGTGGCAGGTGCTTTGTCGGTTGGTATTGGTTTCGGGCTGCAGACCATCGTATCGAACTTTGTTTCAGGGATTATCCTGCTGGTCGAAAGGCCGAT
The DNA here is from genome assembly GCF_947500045.1 of uncultured Ruegeria sp. GTDB lineage: Bacteria > Pseudomonadota > Alphaproteobacteria > Rhodobacterales > Rhodobacteraceae > Ruegeria. The sequence continues at coordinate 211,989 of NZ_CANMQQ010000005.1, forward strand.
CTCAAAAGGGGATTGGATCGATGTGAACGGCATGATGGGGTATGTGCGCGATATCTCGGTCCGGTCCACGCGGATTGAAACCTTTGACAGGACGGACGTAATTGTTCCGAACTCGGATCTAATCAGCGGTGTGGTGACGAACTACACCCGTGGCAACACAATTGGCCGGGTGATCGTTCCAGTGGGCGTCGCGTACGGCACCGACACCCGCAAAGTCGAAACCATATTGAGTGAGATCGCGAACGGACATCCGATGGTATTGGCAAACCCGGCACCCAGCGTGGTGTTTCAGGGTTTCGGGGCAGATTCGCTGGACTTCGAGATTCGAGCGATCCTGCGCGATGTGAACTGGGTTTTGTCGGTCAAGTCCGACATGAACCACGAAATCAATCGCCGGTTCGTCGAAGAAGGAATAGAAATTCCATTCGCTCAGCGCGATATCTGGCTGCGTAATGCCGAGGTTCTGCAGGGGCAGGACGACCCACAGCCAGAACCCGATCCGCTGCCGCGCGATCCAGCGTCACCCAAGCGTTCTACACCTGTTGACCTGACCGAAACCGATCTGGATTCCAGCGACGGCGACGAGCTTTGATTCAGCAATAATCGGGCCTTGCAAATCCGGTTTCGATGGTCCAAATAACGCCGACACGGAGAGGTGGCCGAGTGGTCGAAGGCGCACGCCTGGAAAGTGTGTAGGCGGGAAACCGTCTCCAGGGTTCGAATCCCTGTCTCTCCGCCACATGATCAATCTATACCATCGACGCCGCGGCCCAGCGACGATCAAGGATCGCCGGTGGGCATAAAACGTATGTGTCGATCAGAAGCGGTAAGTTGCGCCCAACAGTGGGCCGGATTGATCAAACTTGAAATCGTTGCCGTCGATGTCGTGATCAAACGAAATATAGCGGTATCCGCCGCGGATCAGCCAGCGTTCGTTGATTGCATAATCCGCTGTCAACAGCACCTGCCATGTTTCGCTGCCGCTGCGAAAGCCGCCATAGTCGACAAACCCGGTGCCTGACCATTTGTCCGAGAATGCGATACGTGCGCGCGCGCCAATCACAGGGTCAGTCCAGCTTGAGTCCACGGTTGTTCGGCGGCCCGGGGCTGCGCCGGGTTGAAGTTCAAATTCGGTTTCAGTGCTGAACCACCTGAACCCGCCAACGATATCTACATTCGCAGCCTGATCGTCATAGACCCGGTAGCCCACATAACCGCTAAGGAATTGAGTTGTGAATGAGGTGTCCAAGCCCGAGCTCGCAGGCCCGGGCGTATCGCTGCTGAAAGACAGATCGGTATAGTTATAGTCGGCCACCAATGACCATCGCCCATTGGTGGCGGAAAATGCGCCCATGAAGGCAAAATCGAGATTATCCAACGCGTCGGAAAAGCTCAGCGTGCCGTCCAGTGTGCCCATTGGAGTGCTCAGGGACGTTTCCGTTTCCGGCATGAACAGATAGATTGAGGCCTCATACGACCAATCCGACTGTTGGGCCAAGGCCACTGGTGCCATAGAAACCGCCGATGTGAGCCCGAGGGCCAGTTCTTTCCACCTCATTGTCGCACCCATACTTAACTCTCCGCCAAAAATCTGTTTCGATATTTCGTAGTCGCGCTCTGCCAACCCGGCTGAACACATTCGTATTTGCAATTCACGCCACCACTTTTTGGGCAGTGCCCGAACCATCGCCAACCCGGTTGACATCCGTGCTTGGAAAGAACTCGGACCAGACATGCCAAAATACACCTGCGCGCAGTGTTTCGACCCTGTGCAGTTGGCCCTGATCAGTTTTTCCCCAAAAGTCGCATTGCGTAATAGGGTGACCGCTGTCGTTATACCAGACACCCAAGCTTTCATATTTTGGATCAAGACTGACGACGACATCCCGTCCACCAACATTGGCGTTGATGATCCAGTCGTTTTCGACAACGAAATCATCCGTCCAACAGGCGGCATCCTGCCCGATCGTGATACCCCAGACATATGTCTTGTTCGGCAATCGGTCATCCGAGCGGTCCATGTTGTCCATCACCGGAGCGTCTTCTTGATGTTGACGACCGATACCCCAGCCAAAGGTGATCTCGGTCATCATATCCAACAGTCGCAGCAGTGGGTTCGGTGATGGTTTGTTCAAAAACACCTCACCCTCCGGGTAGGCCTTCTGGAAACCGCGAAATGTCATCCGATAGGTGGGCCACGGTTTCATCTGCGCCTCGGGCCTAAGAGGGCAGGCGAGGCCATCTGCGCTTGGATCCCGATCCGCTTCGCGAAAGCCGTATATGTGCTGGATGGGCTCGCCGGTCTCGTTATCGCGCAAAATCAGGTTGTTGCCGTGCTGTGCGAGAACCTCAAGGTTCAGCCTTTTGCCCTCGATTCGAGGAGAGTACCCTTGACCGAGATTGGCCATGGCGCAGTAAGTCATCACGACGTCCTCACCGCCGAGCCCTTCGTTATCACCTGCAAGATGTGGTCGCATGATCTGTGCGTCAGGATGCGCGCGGGCGTGACCGTTATTGTCGATCACCATAACGGGCGCTGTCGGCCCGACATATTTGCGGGCCTCGCTGATGGGAAAATACTGCGCAGTATTCAGTTGGTTTCTCAGGCCCAGATGGACCCAGACATAAGGGAACCCATAAAGAAGAAGGACGAGTACCGCTGCCACCAGCCACAGCCAGAACGGCCCAGCCCCTAACGCAAAATGTGCAAGCGTCGCGATGGCAAACGCGCCCAACCCGATGGTGATCAGGCGGTATTCATTGCGGATAAAACGCACCATATTCGCGCGCTTCACTTTCAACAGCATCTGCGACACGTCGCCAAGGTCTCGGAAATAGACAAAGCCGATCCCAAGTGATCCGATCAGACCCAGTGCAAAGAGGAGTATTCCAATCATGTGTTGATCCTAATGGCTTGGTGCGTCACTGCCGTTACCGGTGTTATTGCTGCGGGGCTTGGCGTTTGATCAGGAACGCCTCAACCGCTTGTTGCGATTCTGGGCGCGTGTTTTCGATCCCTTCATAGGGCACGCCATAGGCCGGCGGGCTATCTGGATATTTCTCTTTCCGGGCCATGTGTCGGCCTAGAATTCGCACAAACTCCTGACCGCCCCAGGCGCCAACCTCGGTTGAGACTGAAAATTCTTCGCGAGTGTCACGATACAAGTCAAAGAATTTGGCGGCGATGGGGTTCTTGCCGGGTGGCGGCAAGATGAGTTTGAGTTGATCTTTGACGACGGCTTCGGGTTTTTTGTCTGAATAGATGATCACGTGGTCGCGGCGCGATTTTGCTTCGTCGTCGAAAAGCAATGCAGCAGATTGATCCACGCCATCAATCAGGCGATCGCGTGGGACAAACTGATCGGCATCGGCGAAGCGAGCCAATGTTGTATAGAGATCGGAGATGTGGATGATGCTATTGAGAAGGCCATCTGCTGTGATCATGCCGGGCCACCGGATAAAGGCATCGACCCGCACACCGCCTTCGGTGGTGTCGGCTTTACCGCCACGAAAGATCATCGGAGTGAACCCTGATTGCGGTGAGTATTTGGTGAAATGGCCGTTGTCGCCCATTACGATAACGATTGTATTCTCAGCTAAGCCGAGCTCGTCAATTCTGGTGAACAGATCACCAAGCCATTGATCCAACAACTGCATCTTGTCGACATAAAGTCCGCCGTTAGCGCTTTTGGGACCCGTTCTGCCGGTTCGTGTGTTGTCCAGAGGGATCATGGGCCAGTATTGCAGGAAGAACGGTTCTTCCCCGCCAGCCAAACGCTCCAATTCCTCCATGGTCTTGTCCTGGAAGGCTTGGTTCATCTCGTCATACTTGGCCGCGTTCCAGCGTTCGCCAGGTTCCATTCGGATTTCATGGATTGGGCCGCCAGCTTCGCCCTCGATGACGGTCATCATGGCTGAGGCATCAGGACGGAACCACTGGTCGATGGTGTACTTATCGTCGTAGTCCCGAATAGCCACCGAAACCTGTTCCTTGATCGCGTCATCATGGAAGATCGTTAGTTGCCCCTGTTGATGGATTGCATGTTGGGCATAATCGAACCCCTGATTCATTGCCCAGCTTTCTGAAATATCCCCCATGTGCCATTTGCCAACGTGGCTGGTGGAATATCCAGCCTGCTTTAGAACTTCCGCCAGCGTAACCTCTTCCCCTGGAAGACCTTCCCCGGCGATATCAACTTGCGTGTTGCCCATTCCCATACGGACAGGCAGCCGCCCGGTCATCTGGGCGACGCGGGTCGGGGTGCAGGATGGTTCGGTATACATCCGAACCATGCGCATCGCTTCATCAGAGAAATCATTGATATTGGGCGTCTCATAACCCCGGACGGCATTCAACTCGGGTATTCCCATGTCACCAAATCCCAGATCGTCGATCAGAACGCTGATGATGTTCGGCGGGTTGCCGTTGTTGTTCTCTCGAAATGCGGTCAGGGCTTCATCGACCGCCGCATCATCCTGGGCCCATTGTTCGGCCCGCTGGGCTTGCAAAATATAAAACTCGGCATCGTGCTGGATTGGGTCCTGTTGCGCAAGCACCGCGCTTGCAGCAAGGCTGACAGAAAGAGCCAATACCCCTGAAATCTTCATCCCATGTCCCCCGGTCATGTGCTTGATGACTGGGAATTACAGCCATCGATACTCTCATATTGAAACATTATCATATTTAAACAAGTTTTTCCGTGGCGTTCATTGCTGCCAACTCATGAACACTTCACGGGTCAGCTCGGTTTCCGGGCGCAGGTTGTCGATGCCTTCATAGGGAATACCTCGTCCGATCTCAGCATGCGGGTACTTCGCAATCATCTTTTGATGACGTTTGACCATGTCCTGAAACGAGGCCCCGGCCCATAACGAGTAACCGACCAAGGGGTGCTGTTCACGCGGGTCGCGATAAATATTGTAGGTCGGAGCCGCCGCACCCGGTTGGCCCGGGGCTGGCAGGTGCATTTTGAATTCCTGCTTGACCACAGAACGCAGAACAGGCCCCTCATAAACATATACATAGTCGCGTCGACCATTGCCTTCGCCATTCAGAAGAAGTGAGGTTTGGTCAATTCCGTCGATGACGCGGTCGCGGGGGATGTGATCAGTTGCGCCTGCAATCCGGGCCATGGTGGTGAAGATATCCGAGACATGGAAGATATCACCGGCGGCGCTGCCTGCCTCGATCACCCCAGGCCAACGGATGAAGGCATCGGTACGCACGCCACCTTCAAGATGCTGGGTCTTGCCCCCACGATATATGAGCTGGTTGAGGCCTGACGTGCCCTCGTAATGATACATCAATCCGTTGTCAGCCATCAGGACCACGATCGTGTTATCGGCTTCGCCGGTCTCCTCCAGTTTGGTCAGCAGATCTCCGATCCAACCATCCAGCAGCTGCAGTTTGTCCGCATGAAACCCGCCGTTGCGAGAGATCGCCTGATCCGGATAGACAAAATTCAAAGGGTAGAGGGGCCAGTATTGCAGAAAGAACGGTTCGTCAGCGGCGGCGACACGTTCAAGCTGGTCCAAAGCCTGACGCTGGTAACGCTCGTTCATGTCGACGTACTTGGCCTGGTTCCAGATTTCGCCCGGCGACATGTCCACTTCGTGGGCGGTACCGCCTGCCTCAGCCTCGACTCCGGTTACCAGCCCATAGGGTTTGAAACGCTCATCCAGCAGAAACTGGTTGTTTTGCCCCTCAGGTATGTACCCGAGCATCGTGTTCGCGCGCATTGACTCGGGGGTCATGAGGCTCAGCTGAACCTGTTGATGCAACGGAAAGGCAGCCCAGTCGAAACCCTGATTGTGGGGGTAGGATTCTTCGATGTCACCTTGATGCCACTTGCCGATATGAACGGTATTGTAGCCAACTTCTTTCAGTATTTCGGGTAGTGTCACTTCGGTCGCCGGAAGGCCTTCGCCCACCAGCGCCACTTTCACTTCTGTTACGCCAGCGCGAACCGGGTGTCGTCCGGTAAGCATCGCAGTGCGTGTCGGTGTGCAGGACGGTTCGGTATACATGCGCATCAACGACAGGCCTTCGGTCGCCAATTGGTTGATGCTCGGTGTCTCAATGCCCATGACATAGTTCATCTTGCGATCACCCATCTGACCAAAACTTACATCGTCGATCAGAATGTACAGAACATTGGGCGGCTTGCCCCCATTGGCGTCACGAATTGCAGCCAGTCTCGCTTCGATTTCAACATCCTGCGCATCCCAAACCTCACCGAATTGGGCGCGTAAGAATTCGAACTCGCCATCGTGTTTGATTGGATCTTGCTGGGCGAAGGCAGAACCTGCTGTCAGGATCAGCGAGGGCAGGATGTATTTAAGTTTCATTTCAATACTCCGGATTCGGCACGTCTATTGGTGTTGTCTGATGTTCAGAAATTCTTGTTTCGATACTGCTGCGCAAATCTGAAAGGGTCTCTGCCAGATCAGCGAGGTATCGAAATTGTCGGGTAGCACCTGGTGGGGACGAATGAGAGAGCGCGACAAATATCTCTTGATAGTCCAAGCAGATCCGGTCGAATTCTGTGTCTTGGGTGCGCAAAATTCGCAGTAAGGGGGCCTTGTCCGGGAACTGTGCGTCAAAGAATTCATCCTCGTTCATATGCAGCACCTTCAAAAGCTGTTGCCCAATCAGCATGCGCCCCAACGAAATTTTCTTGAACGTATTAAGCCGCATGCTACCGTAGCATCGCAGGGTCAAACCCTTGTCGCGAAAGGATAGTTTTTGACGGACGAGGAGAGCGAAAAACGGGTTGGCGATACACGCAACGTTTCACCTGACGAGGTGCGCGATGCACTGGTGCGCGTGTTGGGCTCGGCCGGGTTCAAAGGGTCCGCCCGGATGCGTTCATTCCTGACCTACGTTGTCGAAGAGGCTCTTGCTGGTCGGACCGATGAAATTCGCGCCAAAACAATCGCCATGGATGTTTATGGCTACAGCGCTGATGAGCTGACAAAGCGCGAAGGCGTCGTGCGTGTGGACGCGGGGCGGGTCCGGCGAAAGCTGAAGGCGTACTATGGCAGTGCCGGGGCGTCCGACCCGATTGTAATATCACTGCCCCTCGGTGGTTATGCACCCGAATTCGAAGCGGGTTCCGACCAACGTCGGAAATCAAAAAAGCTGTGGCGCATTCCGGTGGCATTGATCGTTTCCGCGATCCTCATCGGGGTAGGGGGATTTGCGGCGACGTTCCTTGCGAAGAGACCCTCATCAAGCGGTATCGGCGCCGAGCAGACGACGATCTATGATGTTTCTCCGGCGCGGGTTGAAGCGATGAACCTGTGCAGCGCTGGACGGGATGTGATGTTTCCGGTCGTCAATCTACCGCGCCTGAAACCCGCGTTGTTGATCTTTGAAACAGCGATTGAACGTGATCCGCACTATTATTGCGGGTACGCCGGGGCTGCTCAGGTTGAAACCATGCTGGCCATTCTTCAGTTTACAGACCCCGCCGCTGAAGAAATGCTGGCCACTGCAGATGAAAATAGCGCCTATGCATTGGAGTTGGAACCTGATGCGGCATGGGCGTTGTCATCGCGCGCTTGGCTGGAATTCGGGCTGGGAAATTATGACAAAGCCACTGCTTTGTCTCGCAGGGCAGTGAATATCGCACCAAACGATCCGCATATCGCTGAATTTGATGCGCTAATTTCACTCTATACCTTGAAATTCACCCATATCCTTTCGGAATCTGAGCGCTACGAAAAACTGGCGCAGAGCAGTGGTGGGCTCGTATTTGGCAACGTGCTTGGGGCGGCGCAGTTTCACACTGGGGATTTTGCCGCCGCGATCCGGACATACGAAGACACCATCGCGCGCGGTGGACCCTTTGGGCCGATTTCTGCGGCCTATCTGATGGCAGCACGCTGGAATAACGGGGAACAGATCGAGGCGCGTCGCCTCGCCAACCTGTACAAAAAGACCTGGCCTGGTTTTCCGTTGGAAGCCTTGAAAAGACGCGCATTCAAAGAACCGCAACCGGTTGATGCGCTTGTCAACGCAATGAAGGCAGCCGGGGTGTCGCTGAATAGCGGCGAGGCAGATCTTCCAGAGGACTGACCAGCATAAAGTCTGGCGGGTGTTAATCGTCCTGGGCGACCAATCCCAGACCACGCAGGTAGATACCAATACCGCTCTCCAGCAGATCCTCCGGCGGGAAGGGAGAGCTTGCACCAGTATTGCGTGCATAAAGTTCAACAACCCCATGACTCATGGCCCAGATATGGGCACTGAACATCGATGCGGGTGGGCGTTTTTCCGGTGGAATATGCTGCGACAGGTCACTTGCCGCTTTTTCCAGCACGTTCTTTGCGCGATTAGACGCAAGCGCCAATTCAGGCGTCCGGTTAACGGAAATCCCACTTTCGAACATCGCGATATAGTGTCCGGGGTGTTTGCGGGCGAAGGCAAGATAGGCGCGTCCGGTGGCCTCGAACGCCGCAAGTGCCGAAGGTTGCCCTTTGTCATAGGCAAATTGCATCAGGTCAGCGAACATCTCGAACCCTTGGCGTGCTGCTTCTGCGATCAGATCCTCGCGACCCTGATAGTGCCTGTAGACCGCAGCGGGGGTCACACCGGCTGTCTTGGCAGCCTCGGACAAGGTAAACCCGGTCGGGCCTTTTTGTTCGATCAGAGACAGGGCTGCCTCGATCAGGGCCTGTTTCAGATTTCCGTGGTGATATCCGCGCTTTGTCATCCCGTCCTCAAGTGCGTTTACGGGTATATATGCACAGGCCAAGACCTAATCCAGCGCAGTTCGTGTTTTGCCCCATCTCGCGCTCAGGCATCCCAAATTTCCGGCCCGCCACAGATCTTTTCATCTGGAGTGCCGACCACGTCGAAATTTTTTCCATCATAGTCCAATCCGTTTAGCACGGTGCGAATGGCGGCCAGCCGGGCGCGTTTCTTGTCATCGGATCTGATGATGGTCCAGGGGCAATCTTCAGAATGGCTGCGTGTCAATGTTTCGGCAATGGATTGGCTGTATTCCTCCCACTTGTGCAGACCCGCTATGTCAATCGGGCTGAGCTTCCATTGTTTCAGCAGATCGGTTTCACGGGCCAGAAAGCGGTTCAACTGCTCGGCGCGCCCGACGTTCAGCCAGAACTTGAACATGTGAATGCCGTCGTTCTTGAACCCGTTCTCCAAGGGAAGAACCTGCCTGAAGAACCGCTCACGCTCTTGATTTGTGCAAAAACCAAAGACGTTCTCAACAACGCCTCGGTTATACCAGCTGCGATCAAAGAACACGATTTCTTTGGCAGAAGGCAAATGCGAGATATAGCGCTGAAAATACCACTGGCTGCGCTCTGCATCTGATGGTTTGCTAAGCGCCACGTTGCGGGCTCCCCGAGGGTTGAGGTTTTCGCGAAATCTTTTGATTGTTCCGCCCTTGCCGGCCGCGTCGCGCCCCTCGAACAGGATGGCGATACGTTGGTTGGTATCCTTTACCCATCTTTGCATCTTGACCAACTCGATCTGCAGATCTTCCATCTGCTGATTGTAGGCCTTGCTCTTCATCTTTTTTGGGTAAGGGTAGGTAGGGTTTAGAATTTCGCCTTTGTTTGCGCCTTCAATGGCCGTGCGAACGGACTTGGGCGCGTCATTGTGATAAAAGCTCTCGATAGCGCCCTGTTCTGATTTGGTCATGTGTGGCCTCACCATAAAATCCATAACTTACTATGGATTACGGATGGGTTTAACGCAAACCTGCCCGTTCGGCAGCGCGGTCGATTGCGGCGGCTACTTCCGGCGCTGCGACGACCTGCGGCATATGTCCGATACCTTCCAGTTCGATCAGCTCAGCGCCGGGGATTTGTTCGACCAGCCTATCCGAATGCCAGCCCAGGCCCACAGTTGTATCGGCTGTCCCGTGGACGATTTCGGTATGTACGGATATCTCGCCATAGCGGGGCTGAAGTTCGGTCACTTCATCCAGAAGATTAGCGCGTTGTTTGGCATTTGCATGCATCGAAGCGCGGCGCATGGTCAGACCCGGCCCGAAATGCTCTGCATACCCCTTAGGTGCTTTTTGAGGGGCGAACACCTGGTCCAAAGCCTTTGTGACATACCAGTCGGGAACAAACGCACTGACAAGGGGCAGAGCCAAAGCGTCGCCTATTGTTGTCGCCCCGACCGTGTTGAACGCATCTAGCGGAGTTTCCCAAGGGATTGCCGCAGGGGCGATTAGAACGAGGGCTGAGATATTGTCGGGCCTTGTAACTGCCCATGCCAGCGAGACTGATCCACCGTAGCTTTGCCCGGCTACAATTGGTCTTTCGGCGCCAAGTTTTGATGCAGCCTGTTGCAGGATTTCTGCTTGCTCAACAATGGTTTCACCGTTCGGGTTAAAGCTTTCTGAATACCCTAGGCCCGGGCGGTCAAATACGATGACGCGATAGTTTTCAGCCAAGATGGGTGCCAACGCAAAGGTCATATCGCGCGTGTTCCCGCTTGATCCGTGAATCAACACGACATCCGGGCCTTTACCCATCACTACGGCATGCACCGCAACCCCATCAACATCGACGATCTGCCCTTCAGGCGGGAACGAGGCCTCGGCGCTGTTTTCACGTTGTGCGCTGCGCCATGCGGTGACAACAGCGAGGCCAACAAGCGCGATGCCGAGTGATATCAGGAACTTACTGGCCAATTTTATTCATATCAAACGGGGTTGTCTGATAGATGGAGTTGATCCAGTTGCCATAAAGCAGATGCGCGTGACTGCGCCACCGGTTCTGCGGCTGCTGACTTGGATCATCTTCCGGGTAATAGTTTATCGGGACATTGATCGGTGTGCCATTTGCGACGTCGCGGTCATACTCCTGCTTGAGCGTATCGCTGTCATACTCGAAGTGGTTGAAGATATAGAGCGCGCGATGCGCCGGGTCTTCAATCAGGCAGGGGCCAACATCATCGCTGCCAAGCAGCGTGATCAAATCTGGCACCGCGTCGATCTCGTATTGCCGCATCTCTGTCCAGCGGCTGACCGGAATTACGCAATCATCAGAGAACCCGCGCAAAAATGGCGATGCGGGTGCAAGATTTCTGTGCCGGAAACACCCGAAAGCCTTTGCATCCAACATATGCTTCTCGACGTCATGGAAATGGTTGATCATCGCCATGCCACCCCAGCAAACGCCGAAGGTGGAATGCACATTGGTCTGTGTCCACTCGAACACTTCACGGATTTCATTCCAGTATGTGACATCCGTGAAGCCCAGATGCTCGATCGGTGCACCTGTGATGATCAGGCCGTCAAACTTCTGGTCCTTGACCTCCTGAAAAGGCCGATAAAACTCGGCCATATGCGCGGCTGCTGTGTTCTTGGTCTGATGTTCGGTCATGCGGATCAGCGACAGATCGATCTGCAAAGGCGTAGCACCGATCAGACGCGCGAACTGGTTCTCGGTTTGGATCTTCTTGGGCATCAGATTCAACAGACCGATCCGCAAAGGGCGAATATCCTGCCGTGCGGCCTGATCTTCGGCCATGACCATGACGCCCTCATTTGTCAGGACATCAAAAGCAGGCAGGTCGGAAGGGATTTTGATTGGCATTTTATCACGCTGTTGAAACTGCGAAAGAAGTTTGGAACTTAGGCGGGGTTGGTTCGGGTCTCAAGAGTGCGCTCGATCAACTCATCGAAATCACCACTGTCACGCACCTTTGCAATATCGTCGGCGGCGATCGTGACACCCCAGTTTCGCGCCATCGCCTCATATCGCGGCTGACGATGCGCCAGCGCTTGCGCATAGGTCCAGCGGATGAAAGCGTCTGGATCAACTTCGGCACCCGAACAGCCATTGAGGGCAAGGTATTCAGTCCAAACACGCTTTAAGAACTCGGCCTGATAAGACATCGGTTTTGGCGCCTTATCAAAGCGCCTGATCAGCTCTTCCGTATGCGCCTCGTCGCCCTTGATCCAGATCATCAGCGTCTGACCTGACAATTCAGTCAGTATCTGATCGTTCGGATCATCGGGTTCGGCCCACTCGCAGATGGACCCGCCCGTATCGCAGATAAAGTGCGGATAGCTGTAAAGACGCTGGGCACGGTCGATGAAATACTTGGTATCCAGCAGAGCGTGTATTTCGGCCAGTCGGAACTGTTCCTGCCGTGTGTGGTATTCCGAGATTTCGAGGCCGCCCAACTCAGGATTGCCAGGTTTGCCCAAATAGGCTGAAACCGGGGTCAGGTTCTCGAACGTAATGTTCGAACCTATATAGATCGAATCTGACAACAACAGATCGCGCAGAAAGGGGACCTTCATCGCTTCGGCCTTGGCGTTGTCTGTGATGTATTCGCCCATATAGCGTGTCCCGATCCGGTAATCGATCGAGTAGTGGAACCAATCCCCGGCATCTCGCAAGGTGTTCGAGACATAGGATTTTCCCAACCCGGACATGCCGAAGAACAACACTTTCTTACGCGCAGCTTCGCGCCAGTCCTTTGACGAGTTGTAGATCATGGTCCACCGTCCCTTGTTTTGACCTAGCTAAAACGGGGCGCTGGCGGCGTCAATCGCATCGGTTGGATCGCCAGAGCGCTGACATAGCCAATTGCGAAAGTGTTCAATATCGCAAGGTACGCAGCTTGGAAATTCTGATGCGCCTGGAGAATTGGCGCTGATACTAATCCAGACTGCGTGGTTCTTAGCCAAAAAAAGCCCCGCCTGAAAGGCAGGGCTTTGGTGATTGATCATCGTGCCGAGATCAATTCAATGCGTAGGTCACCTGAAGGCCAACGCTCCATGCGCTATTGCCGGTAAAGGTCGCGCGGTTATCCGGCCCGGTGCCGTTTGCGGTGGCGTCACCGATATCAGTATAACGCACGCCGCCCGAGATTTTTGCTTTCTCAAGTGAGTATGTACCACCCAGCCCGATGCTCCAGAAACCATCTGTCGGTCCCAGGTTCGATACGGAGTTCCCCTGAGAGGTTTCGTAGCCAAGCGTTACTGCGCCCGAGAACTCATCAGTGAATTGGTAACCGAGACCAAGCGAATAAGTCCATGTCGCTTCTTCATAGTCGACAAGATTGATGCCGGTTAGGCCAGTATACACTGGTGGCGCATAGACAGTTTGCGGCCAATCAACCCAGCGCACCGAACCAAACAGCAGAGTTTTAGGTGCAACACCCGTCTGGAAGTCGAGGTTGACGGACTGAGGTGTTACCACCTCGGTGGATGAATCTGCGCTGTTCCGGGCAATTTCGGGGAATGGATTGAATGCCAAGGAGTCATTAGACTCGGTCTGTGACAAATCATGTTTGATCTTAGAGTTGTACGTTAGCGCGACCCGGGCCGCGATATCGGGGCGCTCCCAAGCAACACCTACCACATAACCGAAATCGATTTCGGCATCGGTTTCAACGCGGTATCCGCCAGATGGAAACGGCATTGTGCTAGCTCCGGCGATTGGTACCGATACGCTTGCTTTCAGCCGTTGCGCCCGGACACCACCAATTACGCTGAATCCGCTATCCAATTTATACCGAAGCAGTGCTGTAATAGCGTCAGTGTCGGCCTTTGCCCTCAATACATCCTGGTTCGCGCCGGGCGGAAATGGAGGCGAGGAGCCTAAGACATTCTGTGATAGCGGGTAATCCGAAGAATAGTCGATATCCGCACCAAAGGGCTGATCGTAGACCAGTGCAAAATCGAGCTTTTCGGTCAATGATGTCTTGTAGGCCAGATGTGGCGTGAAGAAGCTGTTCGTAACATTGCCTGAGTCGACTTCTTCACCAAATGTTGGGCTGCCCGGGATCTGATCCTCCATCGATCCGCTGACATCGGGTTTGGTGTATCCCAACCGAAACTGTACGACAGAGCCTTCTTCAAACAGGATGTTGACGCCCTGACCGCTACGGTCCAGTCCGCCCGCCTGCGCGGTGGTTGCCCCGATGCACAACGCGCATGCGTGAAACAACGATCGTTTCATATATTCCTCCCTACACTGTCCAACGGCCGGTAATGCTCATCCCATCAAGCGCATCCGGCCTTGTTACCGTCAGTTACTGTCTTAAACTTTAAAATTTGGTCAACTGGTGACCGAGCGTTACTTTGTATGAGCACGCTGCGCGGGTGTTGCGGATTTACTACGATTTTCGGACCAAACGTTTAGGAATATCCCAGCAAAAATGACTGCCGCCCCCAATAACGTCCATTGATCCAGGGGTTCATGATAGAGAATCATTCCCAATATCGCGATGGTTGGAAGGCGTGCGAAATCAAAGGGTACCACGATTGTCGCCGGTGCGATCGCAAGTGCATTGGTGATGCAATAATGCGCAAACAGACCTGCCACGCCCACCAGCAAAAGGAATGGGACGGTATCCGCGTTGGGCAATGTCACCTGCCCATCAATCGCTGAGGCGACCAAACCCAGCGCGGCTTGCATCAAGGTTAACCAGAACATGATGCAGCCGATGCTGACGATACGCGTGAGGGATTTCGTTGTAATTGTCGTCAATGCGAAGAGAATCGCCGACAGTGCGGCGGCTATTACGCCGGGGCTAAGTGAGGCCTCACCCGGCTGTGCCACAATCAATATCCCGACAAATCCGATCAAGGCCGAGGTCAGCCGCAAGGCAGTCAACCGTTCGTTCAACAACAACGGAGAGAGGAGTATCACCCAGATCGGCTGCGTGAACTCCAGTGCGAAAACCTGCGCAAGAGGAATGACCGTGACCGCATAGAACCAGAGGTTCTGCCCGGTAAAGTGCAGCACGTTTCGTACCCCGTGCAGATCAAGGCGCTTGGTCGTCACCTGATGCCATTTGCGGGATACAGTAAGGAAAAAGGCGACGATGCAGATCCCGACGAGGCTGCGGTAGAACATGATTTCAAATGTGTCGTGGGTAACGCTTAGTTCACGCCCGGCAATCGCCATGGATGAGAATGAGGCAATAGCCCCTGTCATCCAAAGCGCGGCCTTGCCGATTTGCATTGAATTGCTGCCCATGATGTCTTGTTCACGTTCTGATGTTTGACGGGCAGAATAGATGGTGTTTTGCGTGGTGATGCAATCACTAACGAGCCCGCGGGGATTCTCGAACAATTGGCTCAATTGACTATTATCTCAGTTTTTCGCAGATCGAATTATTGTTATATATTAGTTTCTTGCGACTTATATCTAAGGCGAAGACATGAAAGTAGATGACGAGCGGCCTTGTGAATGAAACCTGTGCCGAACTAATGTTTGCTCAGGATACCCCCACTCAGAACATAGCGATCCCCGCTATGGGTGCAGACAATTTCGCCATCGCCGGACAGAGGCAGATCAAGCTGCTCACCATACTCGCTCATCCAGCCGATTTGTTTTGCCGCAACTCCAACCATCAGCGCATAGGGCTTCACGTCCGCATTGACCACGGCACCCGCGCCGACAAACGCGAACTCTCCGATGGTTACGCCGCAAATAATGGTTGAATTGGCGCCAAGAGTGGCACCTCTCTTGACCAGAGTGTTGCGATATTCGTCTTTTCTTTCGATCAATGAGCGCGGATTATAGACGTTGGTGAAAACCATGCTTGGACCGCAAAACACACCTTCTTCCAATATGATATTGTCGTAGATCGAGACATTGTTCTGCACTTTGCAATTGTCGCCGATGACGACTTTATTGCCAACAAACACGTTCTGTCCAAGTGAGATATTGGAACCAAGCTTGGCACCGCCGCAGATATGCACCCAATGCCAGATTCTGCAGCCGCCTCCTATTTGTGCGCCATCATCGATTATTGCTGTTTCGTGTACCGAGTAGTTGCTCATCGATTTGTCCTTCGCCCGCAAACATTGCATCTTTTCAGCGCTTTAAATGAGGTTGGTTATTCCCACTCAATGGTTCCGGGGGGTTTCGACGTGATGTCGTAGGTGCATCGGTTGATGCCCTTGACCTCATTAATAATACGCGTCGCAGTTTCGCCCAGGAATTCGTGACTGAACGGATAGTAATCCGCCGTCATTCCATCAACCGAAGTCACCGCGCGCAGGGCACAGGCGTAATCATATGTCCGGCCATCCCCCATAACGCCGACCGTGCGAACGGGAAGGATGGCGACAAAGGCCTGCCAGATATCATCGTACAGGCCATGTTTGCGGATCTGATCGATATAGATCGCATCAGCCTCACGCAGGATCTCGAGTTTTTCGCGCGTGATTTCTCCGGGACAGCGGATCGCAAGGCCGGGGCCGGGGAAAGGATGGCGACCGATGAAACTGTCGGGCAAACCAAGCTCGTGGCCCAAGGCGCGAACTTCATCCTTGAACAGTTCACGAAGGGGTTCGACAAGCTTAAGGCCCATTTTCTCGGGCAATCCGCCCACATTGTGGTGCGATTTGATGGTGACCGATGGACCGCCTGAGAACGAGACGGATTCGATCACATCGGGGTACAAGGTACCTTGTGCAAGAAACTCTGCGCCTTCGATTGTGTCGGCATGTTTCTGAAATACGTCGATGAACAGCTTTCCGATGATCTTGCGTTTGGTTTCGGGGTCGCTTTGCCCGTCCAACTCGCCCAGAAACAGGTCGCTTTCGTCTGCGTGAATCAATTGGATATTGTAGTTGTCGCGGAACATCCCGACGACTTCCGTCGCCTCGTTTTTGCGCAGCAAGCCGTGGTCAACGAATACACAGGTCAGTTGATCACCAATAGCTTCGTGGATCAGCATTGCCGCAACCGAACTGTCGACGCCGCCCGACAGGCCGCAGATGACCTTTTTATCTCCGACCTGTTCGCGGATTGTCGCGATCATCTGTTCGCGATAGGCGCCCATGGTCCAGTCGCCCTTGAACCCGGCCAGTTTGACAAAGTTCTCGTAGAGTTTTGCGCCTTTGGGTGTGTGGTGCACCTCGGGGTGGAACTGCACCGCATAGAAATGGCGCGACGGATCAGCGGTGATGGCAAAGGGCGCGTTGGGCGAGGTACCAAAGACCTCAAAACCCGGTGCGATTTCGCTGACGTGGTCGCCGTGACTCATCCAGACCTGTTCGTCCCCGTCGGCAAACCAGCCGTCCAGGATGTCGAGCTTGTCCTGAGGCGTGACAAAAGCGCGACCGAACTCTGCGGTACCGTGGCCGCTTTCGACCTTGCCGCCCAGTTGATGCATCATCACCTGTTGGCCATAACAAATGCCCAAGATGGGAACGCCGTAATCAAAAATTTCCTGCGGAACGCGCGGCGAGCCTTCGCGTGTTACGCTGTCCGGACCACCGGAAAAGATCACGGCGCGAGGCGCAAAATCGCGCACAACCTCCATCGTGACATTCTGGTAGGGGTGGATTTCGCAATAGACGTTCAGTTCGCGCAGGCGGCGGGCGATAAGCTGTGTCACCTGGCTGCCGAAGTCGATGATCAGAAGGCGGTCGTGGGATGCTTGTGTCATGACTGGCTATTAGGTCGCATACCTTGCTTGTGCAAGCGCTATGACGTCAAATAACCCGTGTGAATCTGGTTTGTTCTGGGGGATGTGCGATATGCAGGCGCTAAGCATCAGGGTGGCGGTGTTGGACGATGCCGACGCTATTCGAACATGTCTCGGCAGTGCCTATGCGGCGTCCATGCAGGAGATCGCTGATTTGCCCGACGTAACAAGCGGGATTCAAGACGATATCAGATTGCGTCAGGTTGTGATTGCCGAAGCAGCTGCGCAGCTGTTGGGTGTCATCGTGTTTGACCGGCTGCCGGACGCGGTGAAGATATTCAACCTAGGTGTTTCTTCGGAGGCACAAGGTCGTGGGGTTGCGCGTCAGTTGCTTGATGCAGCCGAGGCCTTCGCCGATGAATCCGATTTGTCGATCCTGCGGCTGAGCACCCATCGCCTGATGTCGGGTACCCGCGCGATGTATCTCCATCTGGGTTGGCGTGAGGTCGATGCAACTGGCAATACGATACTTATGGAAAAGCATCTGTCTTGATGTTGATTACAGCTGTTGCCCGGTTATCGGAGTGCATGTCGCTTTTTCCCCGATAGCGCCGTAATCTACCTCTGGCGACGTTGGTCGTTGATGTAACACGCTTATCAAACCAACCATTCAACGGGATTTTCTCATGGCAGAGGCAAACACCCGGCGCAGGGCACGAGGGGGCGGTGGTGCCGCCCGTCGGGCCGAGCGTACGGCGGTCAAGATCGAAACCGCGAAATACATCGAACGCAACATTCCGAATTTCGAGGTCTTGAACGAAGAGGCACTGGAAATCATCGAAGCCAATGCGGAAACCGTATTGGCCGAGATCGGTGTGAATTTCGTTGACAATCCAGCCGCGCTGGAGCGTTGGCGCGATGCCGGTGCCGACGTCAATGGCGAACGTGTGCGCCTGCCGCGTGGCCTGGCACGCGAGTTGATCAAGACCGCCCCCAGCGAGTTCACTCAGCACGCCCGCGACCCCGCGAAATCAGTGGTGATTGGCGGCCGAAACCTGGTGCTGGCCCCGGTCTATGGCCCGCCCTTTGTGCGTGATGCGCAAGGTGGACGCCGCTATGCGACCATGGACGATTTCAACAAGTTCGTGAAACTGGGCTATATGTCCAAGTGGCTGCATCATTCGGGCGGCACTGTCTGTGAGCCGACGGATATTCCGGTGAACAAACGCCACCTGGATATGCTGATGGCGCATATGACCCTGTCGGACAAGCCGTTCATGGGGTCGGTCACTGATCCCAGCCGGGCACAGGATTCGGTCGAGATGTGCGAGATTCTGTTCGGCAAGGAGTTCGTGCAGAACAATACCGTCATGACCTCGCTGACCAACATCAACTCACCGATGACATTTGATGATGTGATGATGGGCTCACTTGAGGTCTACGCAAAAAACAATCAGGCCTGCATCATCTCACCCTTTATCGTCGGCGGGGCCATGGCTCCGGTTTCGGTTGCTGGTACGTTGACTCAGGTTCTGGCCGAGGTAATGGCGGGTGTGGCTTACAGCCAGATCATCCGTCCGGGTGCCCCGGCGATTTTTGGTGCCTTCGTTTCGTCGATCGACATGAATTCGGGTGCGCCAACATTCGGGACACCTGAGGCGTCCAATGTGACCTACGGGGCGGGTCAGCTGGCACGCCGTCTGGGTTTGCCGTTCCGTTCGGCTGGTTCTTTCTGCGGCTCGAAGCTACCCGATGCGCAGGCAGCCTATGAGACCGCGAACTCTCTGAATATGGGGCTGCTGTCAGGTGTGAATTTCATGCTGCACTCCTGCGGTTGGCTCGAAGGCGGTTTGGTCGCGGATTTCGAAAAGTTTGTCATGGACGCCGACCAGCTGGGTGTTTTGCACGGTCTGGCCAAAGGTGTAACCTATGACGAAGATGCGCAGGCGATGGATGCCATTCGCGAGGTCGGTCCCGGAGGCCATTATCTAGGCTGCGCCCACACGCAGGCGAACTTCAAGGAAGCGTTCTGGAAGTCCGACTTGCTGGACTACAAACCGTTTGAGACCTGGGAAGAAGAGGGCGCCCGCGATACACAGACGCTTGCGTCGGCGCGGGTTGAACATCTGCTGGCCAACTACCAGCAGCCGCAGCTTGATCCGGATGTAAAGGCGGCTTTGGACGCGTATGTCGCTGAAAAGAAAGCATCCATGCCGGATGCCTTCACCTGATCACTGATACTGCGCGGCGCGACTGGCCTGATACAGTTGCGCCTCGCCATTCAATGCAATCAGTAAATCCAGATGACGCACCAGTGAATAGGCTGCGTCTTCTTCGATGCGTTGTGCGTTGATTTCCCGCTCCAGTTCTAAAAGTCGGATCAGTGCTGCGCCTGTGCCAGGTATTGATCCATATCCAAGAAGGCGCTGCAGGTGGCGGTCGCGATTATAGTCCCGCGCCCCGATCTTGGCGGCACGGGCCAGCAATCGAGGGCGGCGGAGTGTGGTGATCATGGTCGTCAGGTCCTGCACGGCAGCATTCCTTTGCATTCGGTTTCGGTGCCGAAAATGTGACACAACCTAAGCGGGTGTTGCCTTGACGTGGATCGCCCCGAACTATGGTTTCACCACTGTTTATCTTTTTGAATCAATTCTGCTCTGAGCTGTCTGTGATTAACGAACGAGTAACGAAAGCACCTCTAGTTAGATTTGGTTAACTAAGAATCCGACGGCTAAAACTGTCAGTTTGTTTTGTCGACAAGGGCGAAGAAATATGGAAAACAGCGTGGCTTTCACCGTTCCGGCATGGGTTCCCGAGGGGGCGCAACGATATCTGGACCATACTGAATCTGGACGGTCCATTCGGGATATCGCGCGGGCAGCGGGGTGCCATGCCTCGACCATCTTGCGACAGATCCGACGGGTTGAAATGCGCCGCGATGATCCGCTGGTAGATGCCGCGCTACAATCGCTTGCCCGATCGCATTTTTCGCCATCCGACCAACAGGCGCCGACTTTTGCCATCGTAACGCCTGCTGCAAACCAGCCTGAGGCCCAGAACGCTGAATTCGAGCGCGAGGCGCTGCGTGTTCTAAGACGTTTGTGCGAATCCGGAGCTGTTCTTGCAGTGGCCGAGGATATGGATAAGGCCGTTGTGGTTCGGGACAACGGCGAAAGTGGAACCACCAAAACAGCAGTCGTTGATTGCCGGACTGCACAGGCGCTGGCTTTGAATGATTGGATTACCTGCGACAATCCGGGGCGCATCTCGCGATATCGAATTTCGACTTCGGGTCGCACGGCGCTAAGCCACCTCATCGCTGATGCGGAGAACCGGGCGCGCACCCAAAATGAATTTGGTATGGCGGAAGCCCCAGCTTCGTTTAAACCTGCGGCCATGGGAACAAATGCGCCGAACCAGCCCAAAGTTCGTTACAGCACGGTCGAAAGCCCACTGATCGCGCTGGCGCGCCGTCGGGACCGGGATGGGAAGCCATTCCTCGATGAAACTTTGGTCGGCGCAGGAGAGCGTTTGCGTGAGGATTTTGAGCTTGCGCAGCTAGGACCGCAGGTCACTCAGAACTGGAATCGCTTTTTGACGTGCGGTGGGCGCGGAGACTTTGCAGCGGATTCTCATGTAGGGCAGGGCCATTCCGGGGCTCGGGATCGCGTGACACGGGCGTTGTCTGATCTGGGGCCAGGGTTAAGCGATGTCGCATTGCGCTGTTGTTGTTACCTTGAAGGGCTGGAACTGGCCGAAAAGCGCATGGGCTGGTCCGCACGCTCAGGCAAGATAGTTCTGCGCATCGCCTTGCAGCGGTTGAAACGGCACTATCAGGATCAGGCAGAGCAGGATCGCATGATCGGCTAACCGACACCTGCATCATATAGTGGCCTTGTGTAGCGGGCCGCAAATGATAATCAGGGGTTATGAATTTCACCATCCGACAACTGCAGTATTTCCGCGCCGTAGCTGAGCAACGCAATTTTGGGCGTGGGGCACAGGCCTGCCATGTTTCGCAGCCTGCGCTCTCGGTTCAGATCAAGGCGCTGGAAGACACCATGGGTGGGCCGTTGTTTGAACGGCAGGCCCGTGACATCCTGCTGACGCCGCTTGGGCGTGATGTTCTGGAATATGCGCAACGCGTTCTGAATGCGGCAGATCGCCTGGATCAGTTCGCCCGTGATCATTCCGGTGGCCATCGCTCTCTGTCGATCGGTATTATACCAACCGTCGCGCCGTATCTGCTGCCGGGTGTACTGGCCGGGCTGCGGGCTTCGGATGTCTCGTTGAGGGTACAAATTCGTGAGGCGCCGACCGAGCGATTGCTATCAATGCTGCGCTTGGGTGACATTGATGCGGCGGTCCTGGCATTGCCACTTGGCAGCGGAACATTCCATGAAGCGCCGTTGTTCGAAGACCGGTTTTTGTTGGCGGGAAGCCAGACTCGGTTGAATCGGTTAACAGTCAGCCCGGATGCATTGCGGCCAGTTGACCTGAAGACCGCACAGTTGATGCTGTTGGAAGATGGGCACTGCCTGACCGATCAGGCGCTTGAGGTCTGCGGCCAGGATCGCACCAGTGGTCAGATCAACATGGGTGCGTCATCGCTGGCCACGTTGTCTCGCTTGGTCGCCGAAGGGTTCGGCCTGACCCTGATGCCCGAACTGGCGGCGCAGGCCGAGACGAGTGCGGTGCCGGGATTGCGATTGCTGCGATTTGGCGCGCCGCAACCGGCGCGGACAATTGGGCTGGTGCGCCGCGCCTCGACCCAAAGCGAAGAGTGGTTTGACCGTTTGGCACAAGTGATCCGGCAAGTCGGTGAAGAGGTGGTCGCAAAAACCCGCGTGTGACAAAAAAGGCCCGCCGAGATGGCGAGCCTAGAAACAAGTGCAATCAAGTAGATCAGGCCAACGCCGGTTCGCGCGCTTCGTCCAGATGTTTCACGAGATTTTCCGGAGACGACACACCATAGGGGTCCTCGGGGCAGTTATCCATCAGGCCGGGCTCTTCGAACCACGCTTCAACTACACCGTCATTGACGATGGCTGCATAGCGCCACGAGCGCATGCCAAAACCCAGATTGTCCTTGTCGACCAGCATGCCCATCTTGCGGGTGAACTCACCTGAACCGTCAGGAATAACTTCGACGTTTGTCAGCCCCTGTTCTGCCGCCCATTTGTTCATGACAAAGCTGTCATTCACCGACATGCAGTAGATCGCATCGATACCTTTGGCCGCGAAATCGGCGTGGCTATTCTCAAAGCCGGGCAATTGGTAGGTCGAGCACGTCGGAGTGAACGCACCGGGCAGCGAGAACAGGATGACGCGCTTGCCCGCAAAGTAATCAGCGGTTGTCTTGTCTTCCCAGCGGAATGGGTTGGGGCCTTCGATTGCCTCATCGCGGACGCGGGTGTGGAAGGTTACTTCAGGCAGTTTTGCGCCGGTTTTCATCATCAAACTCCTGTGATTCACATGTGATTGATGCGAGAGTTAGAACGATTCCAGACCGGCTTCAATAAGAGATACGCTGCGATTGCGATATATCTTTTTCCCAGTTAATCCACTTGAAAAGGTGGAATAATATCTGACTGTTTTATCGCTTATGCTGCAGGCGCAAAGTCGAGCCGCATAGCGGCTATGCACCGCTGGCCTAACCAATAAAGTCAGTTTATGTTAGGTGCTAAACGAGTTGACCCAAAGTCAGGAAAACCAGCTGTGCGTGATCTGAAAATTCCCGAACAAAGACATCCTGAAAAGGCACATCGACCTGACAATGCCGCCCCGCGCAAACCCAGTTGGATTCGGGTCAAAGCCCCGGGTGGCAAAGGGTATGCAGAAACCCACAAAATCATGCGCGACAACAATCTGGTCACTGTCTGCGAAGAGGCCGGATGCCCCAATGTGGGCGAATGCTGGAGCCAGGGCCACGCAACCATGATGATCATGGGCGAAATCTGTACGCGCGGTTGTACCTTCTGCAACATCGCCACGGGTAAGCCGGATACTTTGGATGCATTTGAACCCGGGCGTGTGGCTCATGCGGTGCAAAAGCTGGGCTTGAACCATGTCGTTATCACGTCAGTAGACCGGGATGATCTGTTGGATGGTGGGGCAGATCATTTTGCACAAACCATCCGCGCAGTTCGGCATCGGTCGCCCAAGACCACGATCGAGATTCTGACGCCAGATTTCCTGAAATGTGATCCTTCGGTTCTTGAGGCCGTTGTTGAAGCCAAGCCAGATGTCTTCAATCACAATCTCGAAACGGTGCCCGGTCTTTATACCCAGGTTCGCCCCGGTGCGCGGTACTTCCATTCGTTGCGTCTACTGCAGCGGGTCAAAGAGATGGATCCGTCGATCTTCACCAAATCCGGCATCATGGTCGGGTTGGGTGAAGATGAAACGCAGGTCCGGCAGGTCATGGACGACATGCGCGCGGCGGATATCGATTTTCTGACCATCGGTCAGTACCTGCAGCCGACGCCTAAACACCATGGCATCGATCGTTTTGTCACCCCTGAAGAATTCGCGGCCTATGAAAAAGCAGCCTTTGGCAAAGGCTTCCTGATGGTCTCAGCAACGCCATTGACCCGCTCGTCATACCACGCAGGTGATGACTTTGCGCGCTTGCGCGAGGCTCGGCAAAAGAAGCTAAATCAGGTATGAAACCCGAGCTGCAGTCTTGGCTGACCGAAAAACGGCACGAGCTGCATCAGGTACCCGAGATTTCGGGAAAAGAGCGCGGGACTGCGGCAAGCATATCCAACCTTTTACAAGCATGTGGTCCCGATGCGGTTCTGACCGGAATTGGCGGTCATGGTGTTGCGGCGATTTACGACAGTGGCCAACCTGGACCTACCGTTGGTATCCGATGTGAGTTGGATGGTTTGCCGATCCAAGAAATCTCAAGCGCCAGATACGCGTCGCAGTATCCCGGCAAAGGGCATCTATGCGGGCACGATGGCCATATGGCGATGGTGCTTGGCGTGGCCTTTGTTCTTGGGGACAAACGTCCGCCCAACGGGCGCGTCGTACTAATCTTTCAACCCGCCGAAGAAACCGGGCAGGGTGCCATGGCCTATCGCGCGGATCCTAAATTCGCGAATATTGCACCGGATTATGTGTTTTCTCTGCACAATCTGCCGGGGTTGGAATTGGGCGCGGTTGAGGTGTGCTCGGGCCCGGCCAATTGCGCATCACGTGGGATGCGGGTTGTATTGACGGGCAAAACCTCTCACGCGGCGGCCCCTCAGGATGGGGTGTCACCCGCCGGTGCATTGGCAGAGCTTATGCCTGCGTTGGCGGCACTTGGGCGAGGCGGGGCGCTGGATACGGATTTTGCGCTAGCAACAGTAACCCATGCGCGTTTGGGCGAAGCCACCTTTGGTGTGGCACCCGGTATGGCCGAGCTTTGGGTGACCTTGCGCACGGTCTCGGATACACGCATGACCGGCCTGATCCACGAGGCCGAACAGCTTGTAAGTGCAGGCGCAAAGGCTCAGGGCCTGAATGTCGAAATCACGTATGACGACATATTCGAGGCCTGTACAAACTCCGCTGAAGCCGTGCAGGTCGTGTCCGAGGCCTGCCGGGCCCGCGACTTACCTTGCAAATTGGTTCCGACCCCACAAAGGTTTTCGGAAGATTTCGGGCAGTTCGGCAAAAGTGCAAAAACTGCCATGTTCTGGCTGGGTGCAGGGCGGGATCACCCTCAGCTGCACAATCCAGATTACGATTTTCCTGATGCCCTGATCCCGATCGGGACCGAGATTTTTCTGGCTGCGATCGAACAAACGCTTAGGGCTTAGGTTTTCTGGGGTGGCTTTCTGCCCAATCGGGCCACCATCCCATGTACTCAATACCAGCAATCGCCAGACAGATCAGTATCGTGCCAAATACCAGTTTCACCCGATGTTCTGACGGCGGGTTTCGCGCCCATTGCGACATGCGAAGGAAGTGGCGCAAATTCATCCGTCCTAATCTTCGATAAACCGAACCTTGCCGATAAATGGCAGGTTGCGGTTGCGCTGTGCATAATCGATGCCATAGCCCACGACAAATTCATCAGGAATTTCAAACCCGATCCAGTCCGAGCGAAAATCGACCTCACGCCGGCTTGGTTTGTCCAACAGAGCGATGGATTTCAATCGATGCGGCGTGCGGCTTTGAAGCAGTTTGGTGACGTGGTTCAGGGTGTGGCCAGTATCCACGATATCTTCGACCACCAGCACATCACGTCCTTCAATTGCGCCTCGCAAGTCTTTGAGAATACGCACTTCTCGGCTGCTTTCCATCGAATCTCCATATGATGAAGCTTCAAGAAAGTCGACCTCAATGGGAAGATCCAGTTCGCGCACCAGATCAGCGATGAAGACGAAACTGCCCCGCAGCAGGCCCACGACGATCAGTTTGTCGGTGCCGCCAAACTCTGCGGTTATTTCCCGGCAAAGCTCTTCGATCCGTGCGGCAATTGCCTTGGCCGAGATCATCTCATCTATCACATATGCGCGCTGGCTCATCACTGCCCCCTTGATCTTTGGCGCGCAACATACGAAATCACGCGCCATTGTCACCAGTTAATACCGGACGCCATGCCAACTCATTCCGAGACACGACCGCTGCCTTACACCGCTCAGCAGATGTATGATCTGGTTGCGGACGTGGCAAATTACCCCGAGTTCTTGCCATGGTGCGCCGCAGCCCGCATCCGCCGCACATATGCTGCTGGCGAAGGCAGGGTGATGGAGGCGGAGCTGGTGATATCATTTAAGGTGTTTCGTGAACGCTTTGGCAGCCGCGTTACGCTGTTTGATGCGCAGAAACGGATTGATACCGAATATTTGGATGGTCCTTTCAAATACATGCGTTCGGACTGGCAATTTGAAGATACCGATCAGGGGTGCAACGTCTCGTTTCACGTTGATTTCGAGTTCAAGAATGCAGTTCTGCAAGGCATCATCGGTGTGGTGTTCAACGAAGCCATGCACCGTATCGTCCGCGCATTCGAACAACGCGCCGCAGTCCTTTACGGCTGAGGCTTTACGCCCCGGCGGCGCGCGCTAGACTGCGCGTTATGACTGATTTGACATCTAGCCTTGCTGAGTTTGCTGCTGGCCCTGTGACGACCACGGCGCAGGCCCGTATTGTAACATCTCTCTCCGCTTTGGATTGGTTTGCTGTTGGGCGGGCAGGGGTTGATGAACCCGTTTCCCGCATTGTCCGCCAGATGGTTCTGGCCGAAAGCGGCGCGACGCAGGCCCGGTTGTTCGGTGGTGGCGACGCTCCGCTGCGCGCAGCAGCGCTGGTAAACGGTACAGTGTCCCATGCCCTTGATTATGACGATACGCATTTTGCCCATATCGGCCATCCCTCGGTTGCAGTTTTTCCGGCGGCACTTGCGCTTGCGGCGTGGGAGGATCGACCGCTGGTGGATATGCTAGAAGCCGCGCTGGTCGGGATGGAGCTGTCGATCCGCATGGGCTTGTGGCTGGGACGAGGTCATTATCAGGCCGGGTTTCACCAGACCGCCACGGCGGGTGCGTTTGGGGCTGCGGTCGCTGCGGGGCGGATCATGGCGTTTGACGCGAGACAGATGCGTGATGTGCTGGGCCTGACGGCCACACGTGCATCGGGGCAAAAATCGCAGTTCGGGACCATGGGCAAACCCTATAACGCAGGGCTTGCGGCCTCGAACGGAGTTGAGGCGGCACAGCTGATCCGCAATGGATTTCAGCCCGGTTCTGATGCGCTGGAGGGTCCCTTCGGGTTTGGAGCGACACATCTAGGGTCGGACGAAATCTCTGACGCACTTGATGGGTTGGGGGATGAATGGTTGTTCGAAAGCGTCAGTCACAAGTTTCACGCGTGTTGCCACGGTCTGCACGCGGCGCTTGAGGCGGCGCGTGATCTCGATATCGCCGAACCGGAAGTGGCTGAAATCAAAGTGAAAACCCACCCTCGCTGGATGAGTGTCTGCAATCAGCTGCAACCAAACAGTGGTTTGGGCGCAAAGTTCTCCTATCGCACGGTGATTGCAATGCAGGCGATGGGATTTGAT
The DNA here is from genome assembly GCF_947500045.1 of uncultured Ruegeria sp. GTDB lineage: Bacteria > Pseudomonadota > Alphaproteobacteria > Rhodobacterales > Rhodobacteraceae > Ruegeria. Next base: position 239,435 of record NZ_CANMQQ010000005.1, read on the forward strand.
ACGGCGCTGCCGGGCAGCTATTCCGACAAGATCTGCGCCGATCCACGGCTTCAATCCCTGCGGGATCGGATCATCGTCGAGGCAGATGAAAGCCTGTCTGAAACTCAGGCCCACCTCTCCCTGTTGCGCCGAGATGGCGCACGTCGCGAGGCCAGCCATGATCTGTTGGCCCCAATGTCGCTTTCAGATCGTGAAGATCGGGTCAGGGACAAAGCATCGAAACTCATCGGTGGGGACGAAGCAGACGCGATCTGGTCGATGCTGCGCACCGGTGGGCGCGCAGCGGATTTGGCTGAAAGGTTAGCAGATTAAGCGACCCGCCAATGCAGCGGGAATCCGGGGTCGAATACGGTGACAGGGCCGTCACCACTTTCGATTTTGGTGGGATAGACGACCTCTTCACCTTTGGTCAGCGTAATGGTGTCTTCGTTCACAGGCAGGCGATAGAATGCAGGACCGTTGATCGAGGTAAACGCCTCAAGCTTGTCCAACGCCTCTGCGCGTTCAAACATTTCGGCCAGCAAAGACATGGTATTCGTTGCCGTGAAGCAACCGGCGCACCCACAAGCCATTTCCTTGTTGGCATCCGTATGCGGCGCGCTGTCCGTGCCAAGGAAGAAACGCGCATCGCCTGATGTTGCAGCGGTCAGAAGGGCCAGCCGATGTTCCTCACGTTTCGCAACCGGAAGGCAGTAGTAATGCGGTTTGATGCCGCCAACCAATATGTGGTTGCGGTTGATGATCAGGTGATGCGTCGTAATGGTCGCGCCCAAATCCTTGTCATGCGATTTCACATAGTTCACGCCATTTGACGTTGTGATGTGCTCCATCACAACGCGCAGCCCAGGCGTTGTCTTGCGGATCGGATCAAGAACGCGGTCGATGAATACGGCTTCGCGATCAAAGATATCGATATCGGCATTTGTAACCTCGCCATGTACGCACAGCGGAAGACCGATCTCGGCCATCTTCTCTAGCACCGCGCGCACCTTGTCGAAATTGTGAACGCCAGACGAGGAGTTGGTCGTCGCGCCGGCGGGGTACAGCTTGACGGCCTTGACCAATCCGCTGGCATGGGCGGCGGCCACATCGGCAGGGTCCGTGTCTTCGGTCAGATAGAGCGTCATCAACGGCTCGAACGTCATATCATCCGGCAGGGCAGCCAGAATGCGGTCCCGATAGGCAGCCGCCTGACTGCCGGTTACGACGGGCGGAACCAGATTTGGCATAATGATTGCGCGGGCGAAATGGCGCGCGGTTTCAGGCAGAACGGCTTGCAACATTGCGCCATCGCGCAGATGCAAATGCCAGTCATCGGGGCGGCGGATCGTCAAGGAATGGGTCATGGCTCCCGGCTAACACAGGCGCTGGGGTGGTGAAAGACCCTCTTGCCCTTGTCAACGCAAAGGATCGTCGTAAGTCTCTGACGGATAGTGGTCTTGACCTTCGCATGCGGTCGTGACCTGTTGGCCGGAGGGAAAAAGGGGCGCTCATGACACAGCCGAATTCCATTGATGCCGTACAGGACCTGTTGGGCTCTGAGGGGTATGTCTGTGGCCGGGCTCTGGCGACGGTCGTGTTTCTTTCGCTGAAACTCGGGCGGCCTCTGTTTCTGGAGGGTGAAGCGGGCGTGGGAAAGACCGAGATCGCCAAGGCCCTGGCTGCCGGATTGGGGCGCCGCCTGATCCGATTGCAGTGTTACGAAGGGCTTGATGCCTCCTCTGCCGTATATGAATGGAACTTTCCCGCTCAGATGGTGGCCATCCGTACCGCCGAAGCATCAGGTGGCGCTGATCGGGGTGCGCTGCAGACCGAGTTGTTTTCGGATGATTACCTGATTGAACGCCCGTTGCTGCAGGCCATGCGCCCGGACGAAAATGGGGCACCGGTTCTGTTGATTGATGAGTTGGATCGGACCGACGAACCTTTTGAGGCTTTCCTGCTGGAAGCGCTCAGCGACTTTCAGGTCACCATCCCCGAACTTGGGACCATCAAGGCGCCCGAGCCGCCCATAGTGATTGTTACATCGAACCGAACCCGCGAAGTACACGACGCACTAAAACGCCGCTGCCTCTATCATTGGGTCGACTACCCCGATTTTGCCCGCGAGATTGAAATCCTGCACACGCGTGCACCCGAGGCGGCCGAGGCCTTAAGCCGTGAGGTGGTGGCCTTTGTTCAGCGCCTGCGCACCGAAGACCTGTTCAAGAAACCGGGTGTCGCTGAAACCATCGATTGGGCCAAATGCTTGCTGGCGCTTGACGTTATCAACCTCAGCCCCGAGGTGATCGGCGACACGTTGGGCGCCATTCTGAAATACCAGGATGACATCCAAAAGCTGCAAGGGTCCGAGGCCAAGCGCTTGTTGGATGAAGCTAAAGGTACGCTAGAACCCGCATGAGGCTAGGTGGCGTTGATATTATTAGTCGTGCAACAAGATCTTCAATGAGGGTTCTTTTGTCGTTAGGTGTAGCCATACTCTTGGTACACTACTTAGAAATTGATATTTCAGAAGTCACTGTTTTAGGCATCCGGTTAGAACTTAATCAGACTGAAGGTGTAATTAAATCAGTTCTATTTATCGTCCTAGTTTCGCATGTTGTTCAATGGTTTGGGGATTTTCTGAGCCTTAGAAACTGGAATGTAGCGCTCAAATCTACTGAGGTTCAAATTCTCTTTGGGGGTAGAACGACTTTAGTTTCAAAACTAGAGATGTACCTTAAGGATTGGGAGAATCTGAAGTCAATCGCCGATGAAGGAAAGGCGGATGTGTTTGAAAAACAAATAGAATTATTGTCTTCCGAAACCAGAAAGCTCAGACGATTTGTTTTGGGTGATACGATTTACGCTTGGTTCTACGTTGTTCTTTGGAGTTTGGTTTTACCATTGGGAATTGGAATCTGGGCTTGGAAGGCTGTCTAATGGCCGAACAACTCCCGCTGGATATTCCTGACAACCCCAAATTGGCGCAAAATATCACGCATTTTGCGCGTGCGCTGCGCAAGGCGGGTTTGCCGATTGGAACAGGGCGTGTGATCGATGCGATCCGTGCTGTACAGGCGGCAGGATTCACTGAGAAACGCGATTTCTACTGGACGCTTCATGCCTGTTTCGTGAACCGGCCAGAACACCGAACTGTCTTTTCGCAGGTCTTTCGTCTCTACTGGCGCGATCCGCGCTACCTCGAACACATGATGTCGATGATGCTGCCTGCCATTCGCGGTGTGCAAGAAGAGCGCAAAGCCGATGCCGCAGAAAAGCGTGCCGCCGAGGCTCTGCTGGACGGGTTTGAACGAGACCTGCCCGAAATGGTCGAACAGGAAGAAGAAAGCGAGATTGAGATTGATGCGACCCAGACCGCGTCATCCGAAGAACGCCTGCGCAATCTTGATTTCGAACAGATGAGCACTTCTGAAATCGCCAAAGCCAAGCGCATTCTTTCGCATCTGACCTTGCCGGTTAAACCAATCGAATCCCGACGTGGTCAAGCCAGCCATTTGGGCCACCGTATTGATCGGGCCCGAACCCTCAGGTCTTCCATGCGTCAGGGTGGTGAATTGCGCGACATCGCGCGCCTGCAGCCCAAGCCACGTTGGCCGAATTTGGTAGCGCTTTGCGATATCTCGGGCTCGATGAGCCAGTACAGCCGGATCATCCTGCATTTTCTGCACACGGTTTCGAATGCCAAGGGGGCTGGGTGGGCCAAAGTGCACGCGTTTACGTTCGGCACCCGGCTCACCAATATCACCCGCCATCTGCATCAACGTGACGTTGACGCAGCGCTGACTGCAGCCGGGGCCGAGGCGCAGGATTGGGAGGGGGGAACCCGGATCGGAGAGTGCCTGCATCAATTCAACCGCGACTGGTCACGGCGTGTCATGGGGCAGGGTGCGGTGGTTCTGCTGATCACTGATGGCCTGGAGCGGGGCGATCCAGAGGTGTTAGAGAAAGAAATCGAACGCCTGCAACTGTCATCCCGGCGCTTGATTTGGCTGAACCCTCTGCTGCGCTGGGACGGGTTTGCGCCGAAGGCACAAGGTGTGGCGACTATGCTCCCACATGTCGACAGCTTCCGCGCAGGGCATTCTATTGCTTCGCTGGAAGATCTGGCCACTGTGATTTCGCAGCCAGATGATCAGGGACAGAAAGCGCGGTTGATGGCCGCACTTTCTGACTAGCCGTTACGACAGCTGCTCTTCATTGCAATTACGGGCCATTTCCATGGCCTTGTACGTGCCGGTCAGATCGACCGTGAAGGCAAATTCTTTTTCCGGGAATACGATCATGACCTTTTTCTTGGCAAGATCGTCGGCGAATTGCGGGTCGTCTGACAGAACGTATCCACCCGAATATCCTTTGGTGATATTGCCCTTCATGCCGGTGGCCTCACCGACATAAATATTGTCGCCTATGAGGATGGCGACGGCTTCTTTCTCGCCTTTCTTGATGTTGGTCTCGGCCTTGGTGAAAACGCCCACGTAACCGACACCACGATCTTCAGTCAGCCCCATCTGTACGACGTTTTCATCATCGTCGACCGCTTCGATCAGACACGATTTCTTGTCCTGATCGATGAAGACCTTCCAGCCCTCGACTTCGCCGTACTTCAGAAATGTATCAGCCCAACCGGCGCTGGCAGCCAGCAGGCTGATCGCCGTTCCCAGTGTAAGAATGCGTTTCAACTGTTTGTCTCCGCTTTGAAATATGCAGGGGTAATTCTGGGCGGCACCCGGAATTGAAGGCAGCCTAGAAGGTGGCTCGAAAACATTCAATCGTTTGTGAATATGAATTTAAAATCGGCTTGATAGCGCCGGGAAACTCGACCTCTGACTGCTTTTCATTGTCCTAAAGCTGACTATGTTGAACCGAAGCAAGGCCGGAGGTCTCAATGGAACGATTCGATAGCAGCCCGGAAACTGCACTGAAATGGCATCGGGCCGGGAAAGGCGCGGCACTGGCCACTGTGGTCGAGACCTGGGGCAGCGCGCCGCGCCGTGTCGGTGCGCAATTGGTTATCTCGGGCGACGGTCGGATCGAGGGCTCGGTTTCTGGCGGCTGCGTGGAAGGCGCGGTGATTGTCGAGGCGTTGGAAGCCATCGAAGAAGGCGAAGCGCGGCTGCTGGAGTTTGGTGTCAGCGATGATGATGCCTTTGCCGTGGGTTTGGCTTGCGGCGGCACAATCCGTGTTCTGGTTGAACCAATTGGCACGGTCCTGCCCGAACCGATGCTGGCCGAACTGGTCGCAGCACGGGCGCAACGGGAGCCGCTGGCTTACGAAGTCAATGTCGAAACCGGTCATCGCGCGCTGCGCCGCACTGCCTATGCCGAGAGGTTGCGCATGGACCGGTCCGGGTTCGAAGAAGATGGTCAAACCTTTGTTGCCATTCACAATCCTCCGCTGCGGTTAATAGTGGTTGGAGCCGTGCATATCGCCCAGGCGCTGGTGCCGATGGCACGGATCGCAGGCTACGACCCGGCCATTGTCGACCCGCGTGATGCGTTTGCTTCGGATGCCCGTTTTCCCGGAGAGACCATTCTGACGGATTGGCCGGATGAGGCTGTGTCCAAGCTGGGGTTGGACGCGCGAACAGCGCTCGTGCTGTTGACGCACGACCCCAAGCTGGACGATCCTGCACTACAGGCTGCGCTGTCGGCCAACGTCTTCTATATCGGTGCTCTTGGGTCCAAGCGCACCCACGCGAAACGCGTAGATCGGATGAAACAGGCGGGGTTCACTGACGACCAGATTTCACGCATTCACGGGCCGGTCGGGCTCGATATCGGAGCGGCCAGCCCGTCCGAGATTGCGGTGGCCATTCTGGCGCAAATGACGGCTGTTCTGAGGGGCAAGGCGTGAAATTCGGTCCAGTCGCCCTTTGTGAGGCCAGCGGGGCGATCCTTGCCCATTCAGTCAAAGCGGGTGAGCGAAAGTTGCGGAAGGGCGTTACGCTGACGCCAGAACATATCGCCGAATTGCAGCAAGCCGGTCTCACCGAGGTGACGGTCGCCCGATTAGGCCCCGGTGATAGCCATGAAGATGACGCGGCGGCGATGCTCGCCGCGGCCCTTGTCCCGGACCCTGCACAGGCAAATCTGCGTGTAACCGAGGCGTTTACCGGAAGGGTCAATCTGTTGGCTGACGGACCGGGGGTTGTGGTTTTGGATACCGATGCCCTGCAAAGGTTCAATCAGGTCAATCCGATGATCACCGTCGCGACAGTGCCGCAATACCAACAGATGACGGCAGGCGGCATGGTGGCGACGATCAAGGTGATCTCATATGCGGTGCCTCTTTCTGATGTTCGAAATGCGACCCAACAGGCGCAGGATGCCATTCGACTTTCGGTGCCGAAATATACGAACGCTAGTCTTGTGGTCACTGAAATTGCTGGGGGGCCTTCGAATGAGAAAGGTATCGCCGCAATACGCAACCGGGTCGAGGCATTGGGGATGGACCTGTCCGAGGTTCAGGTCGTGCCGCATCGGATGGACGATCTTACAGCATCGCTGTCGTCCATTGGTGGCGAGATTGTCATGATTTTGACCGGATCGGCTACCTCAGATGAAAACGATGTGGCGCCAGCCTCTGTGCGGGCTGCAGGGGGGAACGTTGACCGGTTTGGGATGCCGGTTGATCCGGGGAACCTGCTGTTCTTGGGGTCATCCGGTGATCGCCCGATCATTGGTTTGCCCGGATGCGCGCGTTCACCGGCGCTGAACGGGGCGGACTGGGTGTTATCCCGCGTCGCCTGTGGGATCGAAACAACAGGCGCTGATATCGCAGCGATGGGTGTCGGTGGGTTGTTGAAAGAAATCCCGACGCGCCCGCAACCTCGCGCCGCAAAAGGAAAGTGACGCAACGGCATTTTTGCCCTTTTGGGCAAGCGCGTCATGCTCTGACTGTTAAGTAAAGAAGTTGCGGAAAAAACGGGCAAATATTTTTGTTCTCAAACAAAATTTCCCGTGTTTAACTCGGGGCAAAGTAAAAACACTAAATTGGGAGGATCTCATGACACAGGTCTCAATGACCGTGAACGGGAAAGCCGTTAGCGGTGACGTTGAAGGCAGGACATTGCTGTCCAGCTTTTTGCGGGATCAACTGTCGCTGACCGGAACGCATGTCGGATGTGACACGGCACAGTGCGGCGCCTGCGTGGTCCATGTGAACGGCGAGGCGATCAAGTCTTGCAACATGCTGGCCCTTGAGGCGGACGGCGCAGATGTCGGAACGATCGAGGGGCAGGCTGCCGAAGATGGCACACTGAACGTTATACAGCAGGCCTTTCAGGATCATCACGGATTGCAATGCGGGTTCTGTACGCCGGGCATGGTGATGAGCGCGGCGGCCTTGCTCAAGGATAACCCGCGCCCGACCGAGGGGGAAATCCGCAAGTACCTTGAAGGCAATCTGTGCCGCTGCACGGGTTATCACAACATCGTCAAGGCGATCATGGCCGCATCGGGCCAAGACGTTTCCAGCATCGCCGCCGAGTGAGGCGGGTAAGAATTTTCGACGAAAATTCTTTTCCAGTGAGGAGAACAAGCAATGCCCAAAGACAGTGGCATCGGAGCCAGTTCCAAGCGGCGTGAAGACGTACGCTTTCTGACCGGAGCAGGCAATTACACCGACGACATCAACGTACATGGCCAAGCCTATGTACATTTCCTTAGGTCCGACATCGCGCATGGGCGGATCAACAGTATCGACACATCTGCAGCCGAGGGCATGCCGGGCGTGGTGAAGGTTTTCACCGGCAAGGACTTTGAAGGCGTGGGCGGAATGCCTTGCGGTTGGGAAGTGACCGACCGTCATGGCGCCCCGATGCAAGAGCCTCCGCATCCGATTCTGGCACAGGGCAAGGTGCGCCACGTGGGCGACCCTATTGCTGCTGTTGTCGCGGATAGCCTTGAACAAGCCCGCGATGCTGCCGAAGCAATTGAGGTGGATATCGCGGAATTGCCGGCAGTTATGAATATGAAAGCTGCGGCGCAAGAAGGCGCAACGCTTATTCATGACGACCTGAAGAACAACATCTGTTACGACTGGCATCTGGGCGAAGAGGACAATGACAAGGTCAATGAGGTCTTTGCCAATGCGGCGCACGTGACCACGCTGGATCTGGTCAACAATCGTCTGGTCGCCAACCCGATGGAGCCGCGCGTAGCCGTGGCAGAGTACAGCCGCGGGACCGAGGACTACACGCTATATACAACTTCGCAGAACCCGCATGTGATCCGATTGCTGATGTGCGCCTTTGTTCTGGGCCTGCCCGAGCACAAGGTACGTGTGGTTGCGCCTGATGTTGGCGGTGGATTTGGCACCAAGATCTTCCACTATGCGGAAGAGGCGTTTTGTACCTTCGCCGCCAAGGCCTGCAACCGTCCGGTAAAGTGGACGTCCAGCCGGTCCGAGGCGTTCATGTCAGATGCCCATGGCCGCGACCATGTCTCAACGATTGAGCTGGCGCTGGATGCGGAAAATAACTTTGTCGGTCTGCGCACCAACACCTACGCGAATCTTGGAGCTTATCTTTCGACCTTCTCCAGCTCGGTCCCGACCTGGTTGCATGGCACTCTGATGGCGGGCAATTACAAAACACCGGTCATTCAGGTGAACGTGAAGGCAATGTTCACCAATACAGTGCCAGTCGATGCCTATCGCGGTGCGGGCCGACCAGAGGCGACGTACCAATTGGAGCGTGTCATCGACAAAGCAGCTCGTGAGTTGGGCGTTGATCCGATCGCCCTGCGGCGCCAGAACTTCATCACCCAGTTCCCGTATGACACACCGGTGGCGCTGACCTATGACACCGGGGATTACAACGGGACGATGGACAAGCTGGAAGCCGCTGCTGATCTGGCAGGCTTTGCCGCGCGTCGCTCGGCCAGTGAGGCCAAAGGCAAGCTGCGGGGCTTGGGCATCAACTGCTATATCGAGGCCTGCGGCATCGCGCCGTCGAATATCGTCGGCATGCTGGGGGCCCGGGCAGGGCTTTATGATGCCGCGACGGTACGGGTGAACGCAACCGGTTCGATCAGCGTCATGGTAGGTGCGCACAGCCACGGGCAAGGCCACGAGACCGCCTTCCCGCAGGTTGTGGCCGACATGATCGGTATCGATGAGTCGATGGTCGAGATCGTGCATGGCGACACCTCGAAAATCCCGTTTGGCATGGGCACCTATGGCTCGCGCTCGCTGGCGGTTTGCGGGTCGGCGATGGTCAAGGCGACCGAGAAGGTGATCGACAAAGCCAAGAAGATTGCGGCCCACCTGCTGGAAGCGTCTGAGGCGGATATCGAGCTGAAGGACGGCCAGTTCAGCGTTGCAGGCACCGACAAGTCGGTGGCCTGGGGCGATGTGACCCTGACGGCTTATGTGCCGCACAACTTCCCGTTGGAAGTTGAGCCGGGGCTTGAGGAGACCGCGTTCTATGATCCGGCCAACTTTACTTTCCCGGCTGGGGCATACGCTTGCGAGGTCGAGGTGGACCCCGAAACCGGGCAGGTCACGATCGAAGCCTTCACCGCTGCAGATGACTTTGGCAACATCGTGAACCCGATGATTGTGGATGGTCAGGTGCATGGCGGTATCGGTCAAGGGATCGGTCAGGCGCTGCTGGAAAATTGCGCTTATGATGAGAACGGCCAGTTGCTGAGCGCGTCCTACATGGACTACGCGATGCCGCGGGCCGATGATCTGCCGTTCTATGCGGTTGACCATTCCAGCCAGACCCCATGTACGCACAACCCGTTGGGGGTAAAAGGTTGCGGCGAGGCTGGAGCCATCGGGTCGCCACCTGCTGTGGTCAACGCGGTGTTGGATGCACTGAATTCGGGTGGCAAGGCTGTCGATCACATCGACATGCCGATGAGCCCATCGCGTGTCTGGACGGCGATGCACGGTTGAGAGGTCGGGGTGCGAGGGGCCAGCCCCTCGCGCTCCCCGAGATATTTTTAGCCAGATGAAGGGCGGATCCGCGTTCTTCGGAAAGGAAAAACGGAATGTACAGTTTCGAGTTTGAGAAACCCTCGACCATAGCAGATGCAGTTGCTGCATTGGCGAGCGAGGACGCGCAGGCGTTGGGGGGCGGACAGACCCTGATCCCCACGATGAAGCAACGTTTGGCAGCGCCATCCAAGCTGGTGTCGGTGAGCGGCATCGCCGAGATGCAGGGTGTTTGCATTGAGGATGATGGTTCGGTGGCCATTGGTGGTGCAACGACCCATGCGCGCGTGGCGGTAGAAGCTGCTGGCAGCTATCCGGCACTGGCGGCTGTGGCTGGTCAAATCGGCGATCCGGCGGTGCGCAATCGCGGTACCATTGGTGGTTCAGTTGCCAACAACGACCCGGCAGCCTGCTATCCAGCCTGTGTGCTGGGATCGGGTGCAACGATCGTCACGAACACTCGCCAGATTGCAGCTGATGACTTCTTTCAGGGCATGTTTACCACAGTGCTGGAGGAGGGTGAGATCATCACCTCGGTGCGTTTTCCGGTGCCTCAAGCGGCAAGTTATCAGAAGTTTTTGCAGCCTGCGTCACGTTTCGCGCTGGTCGGAGTTTATCTTGCCCGATTTGCCGATGGCGTAAGGGTCGCCGTCACCGGTGCAAGCGAAGATGGCGTGTTCCGCTGGTCCGAAGCCGAGGAAGCACTGAACAAAGAGTTCCGCCCGGACGCTTTGATGGGGCTGCACATCAATCCTGCGAACATGATTGGCGATCTGCACGGCAGCAAAGAATACCGTGCGCATTTGGTCGGTGTGATGACGAAACGCGCCATAGAAGCCTGTAGTTAATCCTGCCAACGGTCAGCATTTGGAGCCCCGGTGAAGAACCGGGGCTTTATTTTTTGCGTACTCTCGGGGGCTTTGCTGGGCGCCAGTACGCTCCTGTATCTTCCCTGGCCGTCTGATAGCGATCCACGCGGTCGCGTGCTGCTGACCCGCCTGCAGCAAAAAGATGGCCGAGCAGGCATTCGAGCACGGTCATTGCGCCAGAGAAGCTGGAAAAGTGATGTTGCGTGCGGGTGCTGACGGGCAGCACGATGTCGGGATCAACACCGGGGGCTATGACCTCGCTATCCGACAACAGCACGATCCGCATGCCGCGTTTGCGCGCAAACCGCATGGATTGGATGGTGTCAGAGGAATAGGGGTGGACGGTGATGGCGAACAGACAGTCTGCTGCATCGGCCTCGAGCAGATCATCGACGGCTGACCCCATGTGCCGGGGGATCAGTTGAAAGCCGGGATGCGCCATTCGTCCCGCATAGTGAAAATAATAGGCCAAGGCATAGCTGGCCCGGGTCGCTGTAATGAAACAGTGTTTCGCAGAAATCATGGTGTTCGTGACTTGCTTCATCACAGTGGGATCAGTCAGCCGTAGGGACCGGGTTACGACATTCAGTTCGTTTTGCGCGAACCCCGCTTGCGCTGCGCTGAAGTCGTCCCTTGATTTCATGCGGTCCAGCCAGTCCTGCCCAAGCTGATCCTCGCGGTCAGTGACAAGGGTTTGGCGGAAAGGCGTTCGGAACGCTTCAAAACTGTCAAAGCCCAAACGGTATGCCAGACGCACTAGGACGTTTGAGCTTACACCGATTTTGTCAGCTGTCACACGAACCGGGTCGAGCCCGAAGTCGCCAGGATGGTCGATTATGTATTTTGCAGCGGCCTGCATCTGTTGAGGCAGGGTGTCGATATCGCGGCGCAGAATCTGGGTCAGTTGGGTCGGGGTGTGTTGCATGGTGAAAGAAAAACAAATGTTATGCAGAAAGCAAATTGAAAACGTATCAAACCTGGTCAATTCGGATCATATTGGACACGTGGCTTAAATTCAGAAGGTTGTTCCGGGATGATGGAAAGCAAAGTGCTGCCCTATGTATTGGTGGCGCCAAATGGAGCACGCAAAGGGTATCGGGATCATCCCGCTTTGCCGGTCACAATGGACGAGATCATTGGGACCGCGAAAGCGTGCAGCGTGGCGGGGGCGGATGGCGTTCATTTGCATGTGCGCGATCAGGCCGGGCAACATTCATTGGACGCGGGTTTGTACTGTGAGACAATTGCAGAGCTGCGACTTGCGGTGCCTCAGATGGATATTCAGATTACAACGGAAGCCGCCGGTGTTTTCGACGTTCAGGCTCAGTTTGAATGCTTGAAACAGGTCGGCCCCGAATGGGCGTCGATTTCAGTGCGCGAGATCGCCCGGTCGCCAGAACTTGCACCAAGGGTCTATGAATTATGTGCAGATCGAGGGACGCGCGTTCAGCATATCTTCTATGATGCAACTGATGCCGAGTTGCTGAGCCATTGGCAAAAGAATGGGATCGTAAGAACCGATCAGGTCGAACGGCTATATGTTCTGGGTCGCTATGCGACAGCGCAGGAATCGACGCCGAAAGATTTGGATGTCTTTCCGGAAACGACCGATCCATGGATGGTCTGCGCATTTGGCGCGCAGGAGCATGCATGCCTGCAAAAGGCTGCGCAGCTTGGCGGAGGTGTCCGAGTGGGTTTTGAGAACAGCCTTGCGGGACCGGATGGTCGGGGATGGGCCGACAATGCCGCATCTGTCGCGGCGTTGATTGATCTTCTGAAAAGGACTGCAACATGAACCATGTATTTCCACGCCACACAAAGTCCGAGTTGCCGATCGCCGCTGGCGGAGATGGGTGTTATCTGATCGATTCAACCGGTCGTCGCTATCTGGATTGTGGGGACGCGGCGGTATCGTGCCTTGGCCATTCCAACGCTGCAGTGGTCAAAGCTGTGCAAGATCAGGTGGCGCAGATCGCATTTGCGCATACAGGCTTCATGACCTCGGAACCGGCCGAGGCATTGGCGGATTTGTTGATCGAACATGCCCCAGGCGATTTGGATCGTGTGTATTTTGTATCGGGCGGATCCGAGGCGACCGAGGCCGCGATCAAGCTGGCGCGGCAATACTATTTGGAAACCGGCCAGCCCGAGCGTCGTCACGTGATTGCACGTCGACAAAGCTATCACGGTAATACGTTGGGGGCGCTGTCAGCTGGCGGCAACGAATGGCGGCGGGCACAGTTTGCCCCCATGCTGATCGAGATGACGCACATTGCGCCCTGTTATGAATACGCTGAAAAGCCGGAGGGTGAGAGCAGTTTTGATTACTGTCAGCGCGTTGCGAACGAGTTAGAGGCAGAAATCCTGCGTCTCGGGCCCGAGACAGTGATGGCGTTCATGGCAGAGCCTGTGGTCGGTGCGACCCTAGGGGCTGTTGCAGCCGTCGACGGGTATTTCAAGCGCATCCGCGATATTTGCGATCAATATGGTGTTCTGCTGATCCTTGATGAAGTGATGTGTGGCATGGGTCGTACGGGGCATTTGTTTGCCTGCGATCATGACGGGGTGGCGCCGGATATCCTGTGCATCGCCAAAGGGTTGGGGGCCGGGTATCAACCGATCGGAGCGATGCTGTGTTCGGATCGGATCTATGATGCGATCCGGGATGGGTCTGGCTTCTTTCAACATGGCCATACCTATATCGGACATCCGGTTGCGACTGCGGCGGCCTTGGCTGTGGTGCAGGAGCTCACAACTCGTGACCTGTCAGCCCGCGCAGGCGTGATGGGTGACAGACTACAAAGCATGTTAGAAAGCAGATTTGGTCAGCACCCCAATATTGGGGACATCCGTGGGCGGGGTCTGTTTCGTGGCATTGAACTGGTATCTGACCGGGACACGAAAACACCGTTCGACCCATCGCGCGGGGTGGCGGGGAAAATCAAAAAGGCGGCCATGTCAGAGGGGCTGATATGTTACCCGATGTCCGGCTCTCGTGATGGTCGTAACGGCGATCATATCCTGCTGGCACCGCCCTTTATCATTGAAGAGGGGCAACTGGTTGAGCTTGTCGACAAACTGGATCGGGCGATTTCCACGGTGATCTGATCGCACAGAGCGACCGACAACAAAAAAAGCCCCTGCGATAATCGAGGGGCTTTCTTAATTCTATCAGAATTCAATTATTTCTGAGGCAGCGGGCCGATCAGCATGATCATCTGACGACCTTCCATTTTTGGAAAGTTTTCGACCTTACCGATTCCCTTGGTGTCTTCGGCCACACGTTCCAGCAGCTCGCGCCCCAGATTCTGGTGCGCCATTTCGCGGCCACGGAAACGCAGGGTGACTTTGACCTTGTCGCCGTTCTCAAGAAACTTGAACACGTTGCGCATCTTGACGTCATAGTCATGCGTATCGGTGTTAGGCCGGAATTTGACCTCTTTCACCTCGATGATCTTTTGCTTCTTGCGAGCTTCGCTTTCGCGCTTTTGCTGTTCGTACTTGAACTTGCCAAAATCCATAATTTTGCAGACCGGCGGGTTCGCGTTGGGCGAAATCTCAACCAGATCGAGGCCGACATCGGCGGCCATTTGCATGGCTCTCGCGGGCTGAACCACCCCCACGTTTTCACCTTCGGCGCCAATCAGGCGAATTTCGGAGGCACGGATCTTATCATTGACGCGCGGGCCGGTATCTCGCTGGGGCGGCGCGTTGTGAGGTCTGCGGGCTATGGGTTCATTCCTTTGATGATTGCAGAATTTCAAGCCCGGAATTTAGACCGGGCTGAGAAGCGTTTCAAGCGGCATAAGTACCAGCCAGCCGGAAAATTCCGGGTATCTGGCAGGAATTGGGTTGCTCGGGCGCTAAAATGCCCGAGCGCGATATGTATTCAGCCCACAAAGGCCTTTTCGATCACGAATTCCTTGGGTTCCGAATTGGCACCTTCGCGCAAACCAAAGTCTTCAAGGATCGCCTTGATGTCATGGTTGAACGCAAGGCTGCCGCAAACCATGGCGCGGTCGGTTTCGGGCTTGATACCACCATCGATGCCGAGATCACTAAATACGGTGCCATCTTTCAGCAGTTCGGTGATGCGGCCCATCTTTGGGCTCTCTTCCCGTGTTGTGGTCGGGTAATAGCGGATCTTGTCCGCAAACCCTTCGCCGATCAGTTCAGCCAGCAATTCGTCCTGGCGGATATTCTCGATCAACTCACGACCATACGCCAAATCTGCCACGTCGCGGCAGGTATGTGTGATGATGACTTCATCGTAATCTTCATAGGTTTGCGGTTCACGCAGCAGCGATGCGAACGGGGCAAAACCGGTGCCGGTGGCAAAGAACCAGAGGCGCTTGCCGGGCAGCAATGCGTCATGGACCAGCGTTCCAACGGGCTTGGGCCGCAAGATGATCTGTTCACCTGGTTTGATGTGCTGCAGTTTCGAGGTCAGCGGGCCATCCTGAACCTTGATCGAGTAGAACTCCAGCTCTTCGTCCCACGACGGCGAGGCAATCGAATAAGCCCGCAGCAAAGGTTTGCCATTGTCGCCCAGCAGGCCGATCATAACGAACTCGCCCGAGCGGAAGCGCAGCGAGGCGGGGCGCGACACCTTGAACGAGAACAGGCTGTCGGTCCAATGCTTGACCTCGGTCACGGTCTGGGCATCAGGCAGGACGGGGGCCTTTACGGCGGTTGCTTCACTCACGGGTTTCATCTCTGTCATCGTTTCACTACCGGTCTGCTAAACCGGTATCTCCGTTTAATCTTTGATCCAAGTCAGGAAAAGGGGGCAGATTGCCCCTGTGGTATCTCAGGCTGGCGATGGCGAGTTAGCCGCGCAGGCGGGCCTGATAGTTGTTATCTTGCCAGTTGGCGCGTGCCAACCACTGATCTTCGGGCTGACGTGCGGCAAGGCTGTGATCGATTTCAACCTCATCGAACCCGCTGCGGCGGGCCATGGCGTATTGATCTGCCAGCACATGGCCTTTGGCGCGGAGGCGACCGGTATAGCCTTTCAGCCGCAGTACCCGCGCAATGGTAAATCCGCGCCCATCTGCTGAAGACGGGAAATCGACACGAACCATCCGAGCGCTGCCCAGACGGTCGATCAATTCATCCGGGTCGGTGTCCGAGCTTACGTCAAGGGCAACTACGTCGTTGGCGGCGTCGTCCAACGTGACAAAGCCGTCGGTCCAGTCCTCGGGCGAAAAGCCTTGGTCATTTACGATTACATTCATGTTTTCTCTCCAACGCGCACCATCTTACCGTCGACAAAATGGATGCCGCATTCTTCCTTGTTCTGCTCGCGCCAGCGTCCGGCGCGCGGGTCTTCGCCCTCTTTGACTGGCGAGGTGCAGGGGGCACAGCCAATCGACGGGTACCCCTTGGCCACAAGCGGATGCCGGGGCAGGTTGTTTTCGTCCATATAGGTGCGCACGTCTTCGGGTGCCCAGTGGGCCAGCGGGTTGACCTTAATCCGTCCGGTGCTGTCCTCGACTTCGAAGAATTCAAGTGCCGCGCGCGTCCCGGACTGAAATCGCTTACGCCCGGATATCCAGCCGCAATATCCAGTCAGTGCCTGTTGCAGCGGAAAAGTCTTGCGCAGGTTGCAGCAGGCATCCGTATCACGCAGATGTAACGCCCCATAGGGGTCGTCGCGTTTGATATCTTCCTCATCCGCATGGATGATTTTGACATTGGTAAGCCCCAAACGCTCGCTGACTTCGTATTGGTATTCCAGCGTTTCTGCAAACAACATCTGCGTGTCGATGAATAGAACCGGCGTGGCCTTATCGACCACGGCAGCCATATGCAGCAACACCACAGATTCAGCCCCAAAGCTGGATACAAGCGCGAGCTTATCAATCTCTTCGATCGCGCCGTGCATCACGTCATGGGCACTGTGGTGGCGGAACCGGGTGTTCAGCGCGTCGACTTGTTCTGTCAACTCGCGCCGGTTGCATCCCAGTTCCGTCTGGATCAGATCAAGCGGCATTTGCCTGCGCCTCGGGGTAAAGCACAGCTTTGAAAGGCGCCATGCCGATACGACGATAGGTTTCGAGGAAAGTCTCCTCGTCCCTGTTACGCAGTTCCAGATAGGCTTCGACGATGCGTTCGACGGCCGGAACGATCTCATCATAGGCAAAGCCGGGACCCGTGCGGTCACCAACGGCCGCAGTCTCTGTCGCGTCACCACCCAGAGTGATCTGGTAGTTTTCGACACCAGCACGGTCCAAACCCAAAATGCCGATATGGCCGACATGGTGGTGACCACAGGCATTGATGCAGCCCGATATCTTGATCTTCAGGTGGCCGATATCATGCTCTAGCTTCATGTCTTCAAACCGGGTCGCGATTTCCTGCGCAACCGGGATCGAACGGGCCGTTGCCAGCGCGCAATAGTCCATGCCGGGGCAGGCGATGATATCGCTGATCAGGCCGATATTGGCGGTGGCCAGTTCGTACTCTTTCAGCTTCGCATGGATCGCGGGCAGGTCCGATTTGTGGACATGCGGCAGAATCACGTTTTGCTCATGGCTGATGCGCAGCTCGTCATAGGCAAACTCTTCGGCCAGATCGGCCATCACGCGCATCTGTTCGGCAGTTGCATCACCCGGCGTCTGGCCGTGCTTCTTGATCGAGATTGTGACAATCGCGTGGTCCGCATTTTTGTGCGGCGCGATGTTGGTATCAACCCACGACCGGAAGACCGGATCGTTGGTATAGGCGCCTTCGAACGAGGCAACCGAACCGTCACGGAAGGCCGGGGCAGCAAAGTGGCCCTTGATCTCTTCCAACAGGTTCATATCCGCGCCTTTAAATTGAGGGCGGACCTGCAAGAAACGCTCGTTTACCTTGGCACGGATGGCGTCGATGCCATGCTCATGCACGGTGATCTTGATGCGCGCCTTGTACTTGTTGTCGCGGCGACCGATTTGGTTCCACACGGAAACGGTGGCCTCCAGGTAAGCCAGCAGGTCGTCGAAGGCAACAAACTCGGACAGCTCTTTGCCAATCATCGGGGTGCGGCCCAGACCGCCGCCGACAATCACGCGTGCACCCAGAACGCCGTCACGCTCAACCAGTTGCAGACCGATGTCATGTGCTTTGATCACCGCCCGGTCGTTTTCCGACCCGGTGATTGCGATCTTGAACTTGCGCGGCATGAACTGGAACTCGGGGTGGTCGGTTGACCACTGGCGCAGCAATTCCGCGTATGGACGCGGGTCAGCAACCTCATCCGCCGCCGCACCGGCGAAATGGTCAGCGGTCACGTTACGGATAGTGTTGCCCGAGGTTTGGATGGCGTGCATGCCAACTTCGGCCAGCGCGTCCAGCATATCCGGCACGTCGTTCAGCTTGGGCCAGTTGTACTGGATGTTCTGGCGGGTGGTGAAATGGCCATAGCCTTTGTCCCACTTCTCGGCCAGCAGGGCCAGTTGGCGCATCTGCGCGCTGCTCAGCGTGCCGTACGGAATGGCGACCCGCAGCATGTAGGCGTGCAGCTGTAGATACAGGCCATTCATCAGGCGCAGGGGTTTGAATTCATCCTCGGTCAGCGAGCCGTCGATCCGACGCTCAACCTGCGCCCGGAACTGGGCGTTACGTTCTGCCAAAAATGCTGTGTCGAACTCGGAGTAGCGATACATGATTAGCTGTCCTTAATTGCAGCCCCGAACCTTGGGGCCTTGAAGGGGAGAGAGGTGGGCCAGAGGTCAGGTCCGGGGCTGCGGGGAGGTTTCCTGTTTGCCATGGGCATAGTTGGACGGGCCAGTCCGGCGGAAATCCTCTCGAAAATGGGTGGGTTCGGGGCCGTTGTTACCAGCAATGGCGTCAGCGAGATAAGCGCCAACGATCTTGTTGGCCTGACGTGAGGCATCCAGCAGCCGAACCTGAGCGTGGGCTTCGTCTGTGATCAGCTCGGCCTCGGACAGCTCACGCGACCAGCGGTCATCTTCGGTCTGGTAGATCACATCGCCTTCAAGCAAGTCATTGGCGGTGACGACTTTGGGGGAAAAAGCGCGGGCCATCAGGCAAACTCCTTGTTGAAAACCGAGACGGTCTGCAGGCGGCGTGCGGCGCTGATAAAGCCAGGCTTATGAGTGTGTTCATTTGATTGTAAGACCTGCATCGGATCATCTCGTGACTTGATTGACTTGAATGCCAATATAGGAAATATTCCCAACATGTCGCTATATGCGGCGTTAAATAAGAACATATGTTCTAATGAGTATTGCGATCGAAGCTTTTGTCCTGAAATGGAAGGAATATTGGAATGTCGGTGCGGATAGACGACACAGATCGGAAAATTCTAGCCGAGCTACAACGGGATGCCAGCCAGTCACTTGACGAAATTGCGGCTCGTGTAGGGAGTTCAAAGACACCTGTTTGGAATCGCATTCGCAAGTTGAAAGGCGCCGGGGTCGTTGGCCAGCAGACGGTGTTGCTGGATGCTGAGGCGCTGGGGTTTGAGGCCACATTCTTTGTGCTGATCCGCACATCCGAGCATGAAGCTGAGTGGCAGCAGAAGTTCCTGAAAGCGCTGCGCGATCGACCGGAAGTGCAGGAAGCGCATCGGCTGGCGGGCGACATTGACTATATCCTGAAAGTTCGGGTCAAGAATGCACGTGCCTATGATGCGTTTTACCAAGCGCTGATCTCAGAGGTGCGGGTGCATAACGTCACGGCCCTGCTGTCGATGGAAGAGATCAAGTCGACCACGATGCTGCCTCTGAAAGCAGTTGGGGCAGAGTGAAGTAAATTAGGGGGGCGCTGCCCCCGTCGCCCAGGGGCGGCTCCCCCGAGGTATTATTAGCCAGATGAAGAACGGATCCGGGTTTCATTGATCGGTTGGTATTACGTGAGGAATGTGGTGTCAGGTTACGATCATGAGCTTGGTCAAGCCATGAAAGTGGTAGCTGCCCGAGTATTGAGGGGCATCCGAAAGCCTTAGATTTGGGCATCGTTGGAAGAGAACCGGAAGCGCGATCCGCATCTCGAGGCGCGCCAATGGGGCACCCACGCAGAAATGAAGGCCGCCACCAAAGCTGGTGTTGGCGCTGATATCTCGCACAGGATCGAATGTGTCAGGCCGGGGCCAGATGGCAGGGTCGCGATTGGCAGCCCCAAGCAGCAGCGCAACTTCATCGCCACGGGCGAAGCGGTGCCCAAAGATTTCGACGTCTTCATAAGCAAACCTTCGGAACATGTGGAGCGGTGGGTCGATGCGCAGTATTTCCTCGACGACGCCATCGATGGTGTCTGGAGACGTGACACAGTGTTGAGTTCTTGTGGTTAGGATCGTTTTTACACCGTTGCCGATGGCGTGAACCGTCGCTTCGTGACCAGCGTTCAGCAAGAGAATGCAGGTTGTGATCAACTCTTCGCGCGAAAGCTTCTCGCCATCTTCTTCTGCCACGATCAATCGGGTGATCAGATCGTCGCGTGGGTCGCTGCGGCGTTTTTCGATGTAGCTTTCAAGATAGGAAGTGAATTCTTGCGTGGCGCGGACGGCGTCATCTTCGGTCTGGCGGGTGCGGTTTGCCTGATACATCGCGACCATTGCGTGCGACCAATGCAGAAGGTGTGGGGCCATTTCTTCCGGAACGCCCAGCAAGCGGCAGATCGTGATAACGGGAACCTGCGTGCAGTAGGCCTGTAGCAGATCGAAAGGACCGTCAGGGAATTCATCAATCAAATCGTGGCACATCTGTTCGATCGAAGGTTGCAGCGCGGTGATCGCACGGGATGTGAAGGCCCGCAGGACCAACGATCGCAGTCGTGTGTGCCGGGGCGGTTCGAGTTCTAGCATCGAATGCGCTTCGACCGCAAGCCAGGGTGCAAGATGTTGATGGCCCGGTTGAGCAAGCTCCGCGGGGACTTCGCGTCCGAAACGCCGATCACGCAAAAGCGTATGCACCGCTTTGTGTGAAACAGCAGCGACCAGGCTGTAATCTTCCCAATAGAACAGATCGCCCTTCCGGCGAGCGCTGTCATAAAATGGATAGGGGTTTTGCACGAATGCCGGGTCGATCGGGGATTGGGACAGCGTCTTCATGTGGTGCACACTTGCCATGGGCGTCGCTGAATGCAAGACCCTAGACATGCAACGGGTTTGGATCATTGCAGGTTTTTTATGTGCAGTCGGATTGCTGTCGGCGGGGGTCTGGACGTATGGCTATCGTCAGGCCTTGTCACAGCTGAGCGAAAAGGCCGAGGCTGATCTGGAATTGGCGGCCGACCGGTTGAGCACGCAGATGCAGGTCTATCAGGAAGTGGCCGCCTTAGTAGCAGACCATCCAGCATTGCAAACGCTTGAAGGCCTGGCTCAGAAGCGGACAGCCCAGAAAGTGTTGCTAGACGTGGCTGACAAGACGGCTGCGGTTAACGTGATGTATCTGGATGCAATTGGTCGGGTTCTGGTATCTGCACAACCTGTGACGCCGCGCAATTTGTCCGCACATCCCGCTTTTCAGCGCGCCATGCAGGGCGCGTTAGGCAGTGCGCATGGTGTCGAAGAAGCGAGTGGTGATCGTATCTATTCTTATGCCGCTCCGGCGTTTGGTGACTTCGGCCAAATTCAGGGCGTGCTTATGGTCTTGGCGGATGTGCAGGATGTGGAACAGACTTGGCGCGGCAGCACTGATGCGGTGTTTTTCATCGATGCCGAAGGGGTTGTTTTTATTTCGAACCGTTCAGATTTGTTGTTATGGCGTCGGGGCGTCGGCCAGCAGGGTCTGGTGTTGCCTGAGGGTAAGACCGTTGATTTTGCGTCGACCATGGTGGCAGGCCATGAGGTTTGGAGTTTGAATTGGGGGCGCTACCTTCCGCGCCGTGCCTTGCATTTGACACTTGATCTGCCCGTAATTGCGATGACTGCCGAAATGCTGGTCGACGTCGCCCCCGCCCGCCGTTTGGCGGGATTGCAGGCTGCAGCCGTTGCGGCGATCTGTTTTGCGTTTGGCGCGCTGCTGTTTTTAGCTTCGGAACGTCGGCGGACGTTGGCGGATGCCAACGCCGTGTTGGAAAGCCGTGTTGCGCAACGAACACGTGCCTTGACCGCAGCGAACTCTGCGTTGCGTCGCGAAGTCGTGGAGAGGCAGGACGCCGAGGCGGCGCTCAAGCAGGCTCAGGCCGATCTGGTTCAGGCTGGCAAATTGAGTGCATTGGGCAAGATGTCGGCGGGGATTAGCCATGAGCTGAACCAACCTTTGATGGCAATAAGGCAATTCGCTGACAATGGTTCTGAATTTTTGGAGCGCGGTAAGGACCAGAAAGCCGGTGAAAATCTGGGCCGTATTTCCGATATGGCCGCGCGCATGGCGCGAATCATCAAGAACCTGCGTGCATTCGCCAGAAATGAAAGCGAACCGATGGGTCGCGTTGATCTTGTGCAGGTCCTGAACACCGCCACAGAACTGACTGAGGCCAGGTTGCGCGATGAATGTATTGAGCTGGAATGGAAACCGCCGACCACCGCAGTCTACGCTTGGGGAGGCGAAGTGCGATTGGTGCAGGTTTTTGTCAACCTTATCAACAATGCGGCGGATGCTATGGCCAACCGGCCCATTCGCAGGATATCCATAGCCGTTGCAGAGGGGCAACCCATTCGTGTTTCGGTTCGAGACACCGGCCCGGGCATCGAAGATCCGGATCGCGTATTCGAACCTTTCTACACCACGAAAACGGTTGGCACCTCGGAAGGGATGGGTCTTGGTTTGTCAATCTCTTATGGTCTGGTTCAGAGCTTTGGTGGCGATATTCGCGGCGCCAACACGGACGACGGTGCAGAATTCACGGTCGAGCTGGAACCTTTTGAAGAGGATCAAGCAGCATGATCCGCAAAGTGCTTTTGGTTGACGATGACGCTGCTGTGCGTGAGGCGCTGGCGCAGACGCTCGAATTGGCAGATTTCGAAGCTGTTACCGCCGGATCCTTCGTTGCAGCCAAAGATCATATCCATCGTGAGTTTGATGGGGTGATCATCTCGGATATTCGGATGCCGGGGCGGGATGGATTTCATCTGCTTGCTTACGCGCGCGAAATTGACCCCGAGTTGCCGGTGGTACTTTTGACCGGCGAAGGCGACATACCGATGGCTGTGCAGGCCATGGGGCAAGGGGCATTTGATTTTCTGGAAAAACCCTGCGCAGCGGCTGATCTCCTTGCCGTATTGGAACGCGCCAGTGTTGCCCGATCAGAGGTTTTGCACGACCGGGAACAACGGCGCGAGCTTGAGCGGGGTGATCCAGCGGCCCGCATGCTGTTTGGTTTGTCAGAGCAAGCCGAGATATTGCGTGAGCGTGTGCGTAATGTCGCCCTGAAGCATGCTGAAGTGCTGGTAACCGGACCAGCTGGCAGCGGTATTTCCAAGGTTGCGGAGGTTGTTCACTTGATGTCTCCGGTCGGGCAGGGGCCGTTTGTAAAAAGGCCTGCCTCCAGCCTGAGCCCCGAAGACCTGCAGCGCATGTGCGAGGATGCAACGGGCGGTTCGCTGTTCCTCGATGAAGTTTCAGCAATGTCGGATGCCACTCAATACGCTGCAATGGAATTGATGGAGCAGGGGACCGATGCCCGGATCATTGCGGGAACGACCGCTGATCTTTCAGCGCTTTCCACACAAGGGCAGTTTAATGCCGATCTTTTTTATCGGCTGGATGTGATGCGGGTCCGAATCCCTGCGTTATCCGAGCGCCCCGAGGACATACCGATCATATTTCGCCGCTATGTGGCGCAAGCGGCAGAGCAGGCCGGCATTGCAGAGCCTGAGATCACACCGCAGCATCTGGCCGCGCTGATGGCGCAGGATTGGCCGGGCAATGCGCGCTCTTTGATGTCTGCTGCGATGCGGTTTGTGCTGGGGATGCCGGAAGAGGTTGCACAGGCTGCAGATCAGGGGTTGAGCGAACAGTTGGCGCGGGTTGAACGGTCATTGCTGATAGCGGCGCTTGGACGTCATAATGGCAAAGCTGCAGAGGCGGCCAAATCGTTGAAACTGCCGCGCAAGACGTTCTACGACAAGCTGGCGCGCTACCGCATTCGGCCCGAAGATTACCGCCGGTAGCGAAATACTCTCGCCAGTTTCCCCGGTATTTTCATACCGTCAAAACCGTTGGGCCGGGCAGCCCGCCAAGGCGGGCTGCGGTTGTACGATGCGGGTAAGTTCGAATCGCCCGATTCGATTCGGAAATTGTGCGAAAACCCGCACAGGGCGGCTCGAGGATGTGCGGAAAACCGCACAAGGCATCAATCGTGTTGCAGGAGTTTGATGTCTGACGGCCCTTAGGTCGTTGAATTAAATAATAAAATATCTCTCATAGTTATAAGTGAACAAAGTATTGAGAGTAAAGTTCCGATTCGGTTCACTTCGCAACATACGGCGCTGATCGGGCGCCCGATGGAAGTTTAAGAGAAGTCTGGGAGGAAATGACTGATGAAATTCCTAACAACGGCAGCCACGGCAATTGCACTGTCCGTCACGGCAACCGCTGGTATGGCAGCCTGCGAAGATGGCGAGATTGTCGTCAAGTTCGCGCATGTAACAAACACTGACAAGCACCCCAAGGGTATCGCTGCCTCGCTGCTAGAGCAACGCGTCAATGACGAGATGAACGGTGTGATGTGCATGGAGGTCTATCCGAACTCGACCCTCTATAACGATGACAAGGTGCTAGAGGCGATGCTGCAAGGTGATGTGCAGCTGGCAGCGCCGTCGCTGTCAAAGTTCGAGAAGTTCACCAAGCAGTTCCGCTTGTTTGACCTGCCGTTCATGTTCAAGAACATCGAAGCTGTGGATGCGTTCCAGGCTTCCGCCGACGGCCAGGCGATGAAGGACAGCATGCAGCGCCGTGGCCTGCAGGGGCTGGCGTTCTGGCACAACGGTATGAAGCAGATGTCGGCGAACAAACCTCTGGTGGATCCGTCGGATGCCGATGGTCTGAAGTTCCGCGTCCAGTCCTCGGACGTGCTGGTGGCGCAGATGGAAGCAATCGGTGGCAGCCCGCAGAAGATGGCGTTCTCGGAAGTTTATGGTGCGTTACAGCAGGGTGTTGTGGACGGGCAAGAGAACACCTGGTCGAATATCTACGGCAAGAAGTTCTTCGAGGTGCAGGACGGTATCACCGAGACCAACCACGGTATCATTGATTATCTCGTCGTTACCTCGGTTGACTGGCTGGACAGCCTGGACCCGGAAGTGCGCGATCAGTTCGTGACGATTTTGACCGAAGTGACCGAGACCCGGAACAAGGAAGCCTTTAACGTGAACGAAGCTGCCAAAGCCTCGATCACAGATGCGGGCGGGATCATTCGTGACCTGAACCCCGAGCAGCGTCAGGCTTGGGTTGATGCGATGAAGCCGGTCTGGGATCAGTTCTCAGGTGATGTCGGCCAAGACAAGATTGACGCCGCACAGGCGATCAACGCCGGGTTCTGATCCCGGAACAAGCCGCGCGTCCGGGGACTGGGGAGTTATGGACGCGCTGGCTGGGCGGGCCTTGATGGCCCGCCACACTCCCTCAAATCTCATTAAAAATGCGGGGACAGAGAGATGTCTGGTGCGAAACCCGGCCAAGGCGGGCTGGTCGACCATATCGAAGAAACCATGATCGCGTGCCTGTTGGGCCTGATGACCATCGTCACCTTTGCCAACGTGATCGCGCGGTTCGTGTTTAACTCTAACATTCTTTGGGCATTGGAATTGACGGTATTTGCCTTTG
Organism: uncultured Ruegeria sp.; assembly: GCF_947500045.1. GTDB lineage: Bacteria > Pseudomonadota > Alphaproteobacteria > Rhodobacterales > Rhodobacteraceae > Ruegeria. The sequence continues at coordinate 264,967 of NZ_CANMQQ010000005.1, forward strand.
GTTGGCTGGTCCTTATGGGCGCGTCTTATGCGGTGAAGAAACATGCCCATTTGGGTGTGGATGCGATTTTGAACATGTTGGCCCCCGCGCCGCGCCGCATCTTGGCGCTGATTGCAGTCGGCTGCTGTCTGGTGTTTTCACTGCTCTTGCTCAAAGGTTCGTATGACTACTGGGCCGTGTTTGCGGATCTGCCGCCGACTTCGGGCCGCTGGTTCCCGACCGGGTTTGACATGAGCGCGCGCAGCCAGAGCTTTTACGAGGTTGACGACATTCCCATGGTCGCACCGCTGCGGTTTCTTGAGGATTTGATCAACTATGGCGAAGGGTATGAAAAACTGCCCAAGGTCGTGCCGTATCTGGTGCTGCCTGTCTCTATGCTTTTGCTGGTGATCCGTTTTTCGCAAGTCGCCGTGCAAATCTGGCGCGGTGAAACCGACCGCCTTGTTGCCAGCCACGAGGTCGAGGACGAGATCGAAGAAGTTCGCGCTCAGCAAGGGGAGCATGACTGATGGATGTTATTCTTCTCTTTTCGATGGTTATCGGCCTGCTGCTGATCGGTGTGCCAATTGCGGTTTCCCTGGGCCTCAGCTCGACGCTGTTCCTGCTGATCTATTCCGATAGCTCGCTGGCATCGGTCGCGGGAACGCTGTTCGAGGCGTTCGAGGGGCACTTTACCCTTCTTGCGATCCCGTTCTTTATCCTCGCGTCATCCTTTATGACGACAGGCGGGGTGGCGCGGCGGATCATCCGATTCTCGATCGCCTGTGTGGGGCATTTGCCGGGCGGATTGGCAATAGCGGGTGTCTTTGCCTGTATGTTGTTTGCCGCGCTTTCAGGATCGTCGCCAGCGACTGTTGTAGCCATCGGTTCGATTGTCATCGCCGGAATGCGTCAGGTGGGCTATTCCAAGGAATTCGCCGCCGGTGTGATCTGTAACGCTGGTACGCTGGGCATTCTGATCCCGCCATCAATCGTGATGGTGGTCTATGCCGCGGCCGTCGAGGTTTCGGTCGGACGTATGTTCCTTGCGGGCGTCATCCCCGGCCTGATGGCGGGTCTGATGCTGATGATCACGATCTATGTCATGGCCAAGGTTAAGAATCTTCCTAAAGGCGACTGGAAAGGTTGGGGCGAGGTCTTCACCTCGGCGCGCGAAGCTGGTTGGGGCCTGTTTCTGATCGTGATCATTCTGGGCGGGATCTATGGCGGTATCTTTACACCGACCGAGGCTGCGGCGGTTGCCGCCATCTATGCCTTCCTGATCGCGAGCTTTGTTTACAAGGATATGGGGCCGCTCAGCACAGAAGGCGATGCTCAGAATATCTCACTGCTGAAGAAGCCCTATGCGCTGATCACAGCTTTTGTTCACCCAGACACAAAGCACACGTTGTTTGAGGCGGGGAAACTCACCGTCACCTTGCTGTTCGTGATCGCCAACGCGTTGATCCTGAAACATGTTCTGACCGACGAACAGGTTCCGCAGCATATCGCCAGTGCTATGTTGTCAGCGGGTCTGGGGCCGGTAACCTTCCTGATCGTGGTCAATGTGATCCTGCTGATCGGCGGTCAGTTCATGGAGCCCTCGGGTCTGCTGGTGATCGTGGCACCTCTGGTCTTCCCGATTGCGATTGAGCTTGGGATCGATCCGATCCATCTGGGCATCATCATGGTGGTGAATATGGAGATCGGGATGATCACGCCGCCGGTCGGTTTGAACCTGTTCGTGACCTCAGGTGTGGCAGGTATGCCGATGATGAGCGTAGTGAAAGCGGCGTTGCCGTTCTTGGCCGTTCTCTTCGTCTTCCTGATCATGGTGACGTATATCCCCTGGATATCCACTTTCCTGCCCAATACCTTCATGGGTCCAGAGATCATTACCAACTAGATCAGACATATCGATCAACAGGACCGGGCGGCATAATCCGCCCGGTTTTTCTTTGGCAGCTTGTCTTGGGCAAAATTTCTCTTATGTTACGGGCAGAGGACGACCTCGCCGTCATGGATGATTACTCGGGACGACCCGAACCCAAGGTGAGGTGTTCTTATGCCCTGGATTTTTCTGTTGTTCGCTGGCCTGCTTGAGATTGTCTGGGCGGTGGCAATGAAACAGACCGCTGGTTTCACACGGTTTTGGCCAGCGGCGATCATGGGAGTTTCGATGGTCGGCTCCTTTGGCCTGCTTGCGCTGGCCATGCGCGATCTGCCGTTGGGTACTGCGTATACCATTTGGACGGGGATTGGCGCGGTTGGTGCGTTCACCGTCGGGATTTTGTTCCTTGGTGAAGCGCTGACGCCGATGCGGGTTTTCGCAGCGGTCCTGATTGTGTCTGGTCTGGTTGTTATGAAATTGGCCTGAGTGTGCTCAGGCCTCTTCAAGCGCGCGGATGATGCCCGAAAAATCTTGGGCTTTCAGGCTTGCGCCCCCAACCAAAGCGCCATCGACATTGGAAACTCCGAAAATTTCTGCCGCGTTGCTGGGTTTGACCGAACCACCATAAAGCAAGCGGACCGAGCGCCCCACACCCTCACCAAAGCGCCGTTCAAGGCGTGCACGGATGAAATCATGGACTTCTCCGATTTCTTCGAGGGTAGGGACCTTGCCAGTGCCGATGGCCCAGATCGGTTCGTAGGCGACAATCAGGTTCTCACCCGTCGCTTGATCTGGGATCGAGCCTGACATCTGGCCGCCAATGATGTCCAGCGTGTTTGCGGCCTCACGCTGTTCAAGACTTTCACCGACACAGATGATCGCCTTCATGCCCGCATCCATTGCGATGCGCGCCTTGGCGCGAACGTCTTCATTCTGCTCGTCATGGTCTTCGCGACGCTCGGAATGGCCCAGAATCACCGCGTTTGCGCCGGCATCCAGCAGCATCTCGGCACTCAGGTCACCGGTGTGTGCGCCCGAAAGTGCCGCGTGGCAATCCTGTCCACCGATCGTAATTTCTGAACTTTCAACCGTGTTTGCGGCACGATGGAGCAATGTGGCAGGTGGGCAGATCAGGATTTCAACGGGGGATGTCGGATGCAAAGCGCTTAGGTCTTTAAGCTCGCTCAGCGCAACTCCGGTTCCATTCATTTTCCAGTTGCCTGCCGCTAACTTGCGCCGCATTGCTGTCCCTCCAATTTTATGCGTTATCCACCCCGGATATCACCCGCAGGCAGGGCTGACAATTCCGGTTGAAGACTGCGAGGCGTGCGGACACATTGCGCGCGATAACTCAGAGGACGGCATGATCGATAACCTTAACCTCGCCAAGCTGGATCAGTGCGATCCGGCAGAAATGAAAAAGCTGAAAGATGCCGTCGGCCAGATTGGATTCCTGACGATTTCCAACACCGGGCTCAATGCAGACCGGGTACGACAGGTGATCGACACTTATCGCACGTTCTTTCTACAGCCTGACAAAATCAAGCAGAGCGTCGATATGGCCACTACTGGTGCCAACCGTGGCTGGGGCGCGTCAGGCTCGGAACAGGTCGACCCCAAGGCGAACCCGGATTACAAAGAGGTCTTTGATTGCGGCTATGAACTGCAGGTCGATGATCCCTATGCAGGATGCGGGCTAAGCGTATATGCCCCAAACCTATGGCCCGAAGGGGCTGATGCGTTTCGGGAGACAATCCAGACCTATTACGCTGACGCCTGTGCCGTCGCTATACGGGTTTTACGTGCGATTGCCGTCGCCATCGGGCGCGAGGCCAAAAGTTTCGATGCAGCCTTTGAAACGCCGATGGCGCTGTTGCGTGGCAACTTCTATCCGCAACGTCCTGATTGGGCAGGGGAAAATGATTTCGGCATCGGGGCACACACGGACTATGGCTGCCTGACTTTGTTGGCCACTGACGGCACGCCCGGTCTGGAGGTTCGAATGCCAAGTGGTGATTGGCAGGCCGTGAACGCGGCACCGGGGCAGTTCATCATCAATTTCGGCGAAATGCTTGAGTTCTGGACCGAAGGAGAGGTCAAAGCGACCGAACACAGGGTCAAAGGCAGCTCGGACGAAAGGATATCAGTTCCGCTGTTCTTCAATCCCTCTTTTGACACGAATGTCGCGCCGCCGGCATCAGGTAAAGTGATCCGGGCAGGTGAGCATCTGACACAACGGTTTAACGAGACGTATCTACACTTGAACGCAGCGTCTTAACGCTGCGTCGCTAGGGTATCGTCGAATTTGATCGATTCTCCACATCCGCAGGCATCGACCACATTGGGGTTGCGGAACTTGAATCCTGATTCCAGCAGCGAGACCTCATAATCGATCTCGGTTCCGAACAGGAACATCTGCGCCATAGGTGCAATCATCACACATGCGCCATCCTGGTCGACCACCTCATCATTCGGATCGGCCTCATCAACATAGTCCATGGTATATTCCATACCTGCGCAGCCGCCTTTCTTGACGCCAATGCGCAGACCAGCATGACTGCCAGATTTCATCAGCCGAACAATCTGTTCGGCGGCTTTGGGTGTTATGGTCACGGCTTGTTTGCCGGGAATGCCAAACATGGGTGGGCTCCGTATTCGCGCGTTGGGTCTAATCTAAGGCCGACACGCGCCGGGCTCAAGGGAGTGTGCGTACAAAAGCTGTAGTCGAGCTGGGTTGTAATACAGGGCCACGAGGTATTAGCGTGCTGTCATAGTCCAAAATCACAGTCGAATTTTCAAATGAGGTAGGGATCAATGGTTGCACAGAGCTTGATTAGAGGTGGTGCGGTGGTGAGTGTGCTTTTCGTTGCCCTTATTGGTTCGGCAATGGCCGCAGATGATGCGAAACGGCACCCAGTGAACTGCGCCACGGCCCCAGGTGATCTACGTGCGATTGCTGCCGAGAAAAAACACGCGGAAGACCAGCAGGCCGAAAGTGTGTTTGCGATCCTGCCAGCGGGGGCGCTGCTGGGTTTGGTTACCGGGACCGAAAACAAGCATCTTGAAATGTTGTCTGGCGACTACGTCAAACAGTTGGATGCCAGAGCTGCCGAAATCAAATCCACCTGCGGCGTTAAGTAAGGTTCGTAAAAAGACCGCCCTCGGGCAAGGGCGGCCTAAAGTCCAGGCCAGATCAATGGGGACGGCAATCGGTTTCTTGCCCGGAACGCAGGCGCAGCGGGGATTGCCTGCGCCTATGCGGCAATGGTGCCAGTGCTTTGTGTCAAAATCCAAACGGAACGGTTACGGTTTCACAACCGTTTCATGACAAACTGCAAAAAACGTGTGGATAGAAGCGCGTTACATGAACCCAAGCTCAAGCCGGGCTTCGTCTGACATCATTTCCATACCCCAGGGCGGTTCCCAGGTCAGTTCGACGTCCACCTCTTTGACTCCGGCAACTGGTTCGATCGCTTCCATGATCCAACCCGGCATCTCTCCGGCAACCGGGCAGCCGGGCGCTGTCAGGGTCATGATGACTTTGACCGCGTTCTCGGTGTTGATGTCGATCGTGTAAATCAGGCCCAGATCATAGATATTGACCGGAATCTCGGGGTCAAAGACCGTCCGGCACGCGTCCACCACGGGTTCGTACAAAGGGTGCTCGATGGTTGAAGGTGCGATGAGAGGGCTGCCTTCAAACTGTTCGCTGGGGTGGGTCATTGATGCCTCGGGTCTGTTACCTGAGAATTTATATAGGGAATCCGCCAAGCAGCGTCCAGAGGGGCCGTGGCGCCCATGACGAGCGCCAGCGCAAGATCACTCGTTGATATCATGGTTGAAGGTTTTGACCTGTCCGTGCGGCAAAGCAAACATTCGGCGCAGAACCAGCCATGCAATCAGTGACAGAACCGCGAAGATCAACAGCAAAACTGGCAGGGATGGCGCTAGTCCGGGGATCAGCAAAGCCAGGCCAGTGATGGCCGCGCCGATGGCAAAGCCCAAAAAGATAAATCCGGGCAGGGCGACCTCGAGAATGGCCAGAGCGAGTGCTCCGGCCAGCCAAATCCACCAAGTTAGCCAGAAAGGATCGGCCATCATTTCCCTCCTTTCAGCATGTTAAAGGCATTGCCGAAAGCTTCAAGCGCATTTGCGGGAACGACGATGGTCTGCGAACCTGTACCATTGCCCAAAGCGTTCAACGCCTCGACCTGTTTCAACGCCACCTGATATTGTGCTGCTTCCAGTCCATTGTCTTGAATGGCTTTTGCCACGACTTGGGTCGCGTAGGCTTCGGCGTCGGACTGAATACGGCGGGCTTTGGCGGTCTGTTCCGCGGCGTAAAGCTCGGCATCGGCGTTCAGTTCCACTGCGCGCTTTTGGCCTTCAGCTTCAGTCACTTGCGCGCGGCGCGCACGTTCGGCGTTCAGCTGCTGCAACATCGCGTCGCGTGTGGCCTGATCAAGATTCACGTCCAAAATCTCGGCGCGGGTTACTTCGATGCCCCAGTCATCGACCGCGGTTTCAACGCTTTCCTGAATGCGATCAATCAGTTGCGCGCGGTTCGACTGCACCTCATCCAGATCCATCTTACCGATCTCGGCACGGACGATACCAGCAACTGTTGTTGCAATCGCGCCGTCTACATCGCGGATACGATAAACGGTCTTTTCAGGCTCCAGAATGCGGTAGAACACCGATGTATCGATCTGCACCAGAACATTGTCCTTGGTGATTGCATCTTGGGTCGCATTCGGCAACTGACGCTCAAGAATGGATATCTTGTGGCGCGCAACGTCAAGAAAAGGAACAATAAAGTTTATTCCCGGTCCAAGTACGGAATGCAGGCGTCCGAACCTTTCAATGACGTATTTCTCGGATTGGGGCACGATCTTGATGCCCTTGAAAATGACAATCGCGATAAGCGCTGCCGCCAGCAGATAAATGATGTTTGATGTAAGTAGTCCGATAATCTGGTCTTCTGTCATAACTGTCCTCATTTTTGTGTACTATGGTATACATTTAGGGATTGAGTCGCCCGATTTCAACTCTGGTATGGATTGAGCGGACAGGAATGCAAATCTTTGAAACTGTTAATGCGGTGTGTAATTTTCGGCCTGTGACCGCTTTGCATCCCGTGATGTTTGCGGTATCGGGCACGGATGAAACTGATAATTGATACTGATCCCGGCATCGATGATGCGATGGCCATCGCTTATGCCGCCGCCGCGCCCGATATTGAGTTGATTGGCCTGACGACCATCTTCGGCAATACGCATGTCCATCAATCCAGCCGGAATGCACGTTTTCTGGTCGATAAACTGGGCTTGAAAATTCCGGTCGCAGAAGGTGCGCCATTTGCACGCGGTGAAGATCGCCACGCGCCGTCTGAACATGTGCATGGGCCTGAAGGATTTGGTGATATAACCGAAATCCCCCAGATCGGAGAGAACCACGTGCAGCCGGCGGCAGAGTTTCTTGTCGAGATGGCGCGCAAGCATCGCGGAGAACTGGTCATTTGTGCCATTGGTCCGCTGACTAACATTGCGGATGCAATCAAACTGGACCCGGAATTTGCGGGCAATCTGGCTAATCTAGTTATCATGGGAGGGGCGGTGTTCTGCCCTGGCAATATTACCGAACATGCCGAGGCAAATATCTACCATGATGCCAAAGCCGCAAATGAAGTATTTGCCGCGCCTCTGCCCACTGTTCTCGTCGGTTTGGATGTCACGCTGAAAACCCTGTACGAGACCGCAGATTTCGAAAATTTGGCCCAGAAATCCCCAGAAATGGGTGGTTTTCTGTGCGACATCTCCCGGTTTTATCTGAAATTCTACAAAGAGATCGGCGGACTGGAAGGATGCGGTTTGCACGACTCGACCGCTGTGATCGCCTGTACGCATGAACCGATGTTCGAGATGGTCGAAACAGGTTTGCACGTGGTGCTTGATGGGCCCGAAATCGGTGCCACACGGGTTGATCCAATGCGGCCTCCGGTGCGCGTATGCCGCGACGTGGATGGAGCAGGGGTTGTGCGCTTGTTTACCCAGCGGGTTGCTTCGCTGCCCTGACGGCTTGCATTGCACCTGCAGATCGGGCAAAGCCTGCCCGGTTCCGCGACCCGAGGCCCAAAAATGACTGACCGTTTTTCGTTTGACCTGAAAGCCACCGATGGCAAGGCCCGTACCGGCGTGATCAACACGCCGCGCGGTGCGGTGCGCACGCCTGCGTTTATGCCCGTTGGCACGGCTGCGACGGTAAAAGCGATGATGCCCGAAAGCGTGCGTGCAACTGGTGCGGATATCCTTTTGGGCAATACCTACCACCTGATGCTGCGCCCAACGGCCGAGCGGATTGATCGGCTGGGTGGTTTGCACAAGTTCATGAATTGGGAACGCCCTATCCTGACCGACTCGGGTGGGTTTCAGGTGATGTCGTTGGCGGGGTTGCGCAATCTGACCGAAAAGGGCGTGACATTCAAATCTCACATTGACGGGTCAAGGCATGAGCTAACTCCGGAACGCTCAATGGAAATTCAGCGCCTGCTGGGGTCGGATATCGTCATGTGTTTTGATGAATGCCCCGCACTTCCGGCAGATCGCGACCGGATTGCCGAATCCATGCGCCTTTCGATGCGATGGGCTGAACGATCCCGGGATGCGTTCGGGGATCGCCCGGGGTATGCGCTGTTCGGCATCATGCAGGGCGGGCTTGAGCAGGATTTGCGCGAAGAAAGCGCCAAGTCGCTGACACAGATCGGCTTTGAGGGCTATGCCATTGGCGGATTGGCCGTGGGTGAGGGGCAGGAAGGCATGTTCAGCTGCCTCGACTACGCGCCTGATTTTCTGCCCACAGACAAACCGCGTTATCTGATGGGTGTCGGCAAGCCCGACGACATCGTTGGAGCAGTTGCCCGTGGTGTGGACATGATGGATTGCGTTCTGCCGTCGCGTTCGGGCCGCACAGGGCAGGTTTTCACGCGGCATGGGGTCGTTAACATCAAAAATGCGCGCCATGCTGATGATCCGCGACCACTGGATGAACAGTGCACATGCCCGGCGTGCTCAAGCTATTCCCGTGCCTATCTGCATCATGTGTTCCGCTCGAACGAGATGATCTCGGGCATGCTGCTGACCTGGCATAACCTGCACTATTTTCAGGAAATCATGCAGGGCATGCGGGATGCGATCACGGACGGTACATTTGCCGATTGGCAAGCGCATTTCCACGCGCAACGGGAACAAGGCGATATCGAGCCACTCTAGATTGTGGCCACGCCGGTGACAACTACAGCATTTTCTGCTAAACTGTTCCCATTATTTTTACCAATTTCATCTGTTTTGTTCAGGAGGATTCTATGCCTCGTTTGTTTGTTTTTTTCGCAATAGTACTTTGTGCATCGCCATCGCTTGCGGATGTCTGGACGTTTGAGACCCCGTCCGAGAACATCCAGTGTGTTGTCGGAGAAGGGGCCGGTGACTCGGACCTGTCATGCACCATTATCGAGCGTAACGGCGCGCCCGCTTTGCCGCGACCAGCGGATTGCCGGTCTGATTGGGGGCATGATTTTTTCATGACCAACACGGGTGCGGTTCGCATGCTGTGCCAGCCGGTAAGTCTGAATCGCGACGGTTTTGACCGGGCCGACTATGGCATTACGGGAAGGTTTGGCGGATTTGTCTGCCATTCCACGAAAAAAGGGTTGGAATGTAAAAATGAGGTCGGCCACGGCTTCTTTTTGTCACGCGCCAAACAGAGGATTTTCTGATCCGCGTTGATGATTAATCATGCGTCTTGCCGCTGTGAGCAGTTAAAATCGGTGGATATGTCTGCCGGACGCCTTGAAGTCCCCAAATCAACGGTTCATGCTGCATCACGACAAACGGCGGTGAGGTTGAAATGGGGGAACAGGTGCCCCACCTTTATCGTCCAAGACAGGAGATGGCCAAAGGTTGCCTGAAACAGGGACTGGTGCCGTCTTGCCAATGATAAGGATAGAGCATGCAAGAGCCTCTGAATTCCTCATACCCCGTCCTGCCGCTGCGCGATATTGTGGTATTCCCACACATGATTGTGCCGCTGTTCGTGGGCCGTGACAAATCGGTCCGCGCGCTGGAAGAGGTAATGCAGGATGACAAGCAAATTCTGTTGTCCAGCCAGATCGATCCCGGTGAGGATGATCCCGAAATTGATGGGATCTACCGTGCGGGCGTTTTGGCCAATGTACTGCAACTGTTGAAGCTGCCCGATGGCACCGTGAAGGTGCTGGTTGAGGGGCAGGCACGTGTGCAGATCACGGAATTCCTTGAAAACGATCAGTTTTTCGAAGCGCGGGCCGAATATCTAACCGAAATGCCGGGCGATGTGACAACGACCGAAGCGCTGTTGCGCACAGTCGCGGATGAGTTCGAGCGTTATGCAAAAGTGCGCAAGAACATCCCAGAAGAGGCGCTGGCCGCAGTGGGGGAAACCACCGAGCCCGCCAAACTGGCTGATCTGGTGTCAGGTCACCTGGGCATTGAGGTTGAACAAAAGCAGGAACTGCTGGAAACCCTCAGCGTCAGCGAGCGGCTTGAGAAAGTCTATGGTCTGATGCAGGGCGAGATGTCGGTTCTGCAGGTCGAGAAAAAGATCAAGACCCGCGTCAAATCTCAGATGGAGAAGACGCAGCGTGAGTACTATCTGAATGAGCAGATGAAGGCCATTCAGAAGGAGCTTGGCGACGGCGAAGATGGCAGCAACGAAGTTGCCGAACTGGAAGCTAAGATCGCCGAGACCAAGCTGTCGAAAGAGGCGCACGAGAAAGTTGAAGGCGAGCTGAAGAAGCTCAAGAACATGTCGCCCATGTCGGCTGAGGCCACTGTTGTGCGCAACTATCTGGACTGGATCCTGTCGCTGCCATGGGGCACCAAATCCCGTGTCAAAAAGGATCTGGGACGCGCGCAGGCTATTCTGGATGCTGATCACTATGGCCTTGAGAAGGTCAAGGAGCGGATCGTTGAGTATCTGGCGGTACAGCAGCGCTCGAAAAAGCTGAAAGGCCCGATCATGTGCCTTGTCGGCCCTCCGGGTGTTGGTAAAACCTCGCTTGGCAAGTCTGTCGCGCGTGCGACGGGCCGTGAGTTTATCCGCATCTCGCTGGGCGGCGTACGTGATGAATCCGAGATCAGGGGCCACCGTCGGACCTATATTGGCTCGATGCCCGGCAAGATCATTCAGGCGCTGAAGAAGGCAAAGACCACGAATCCGCTGATCCTGCTCGATGAGATCGACAAGATGGGGCAGGACTTCCGTGGTGACCCGGCTTCGGCGATGCTTGAGGTGTTGGACCCGGAACAGAACAGCACGTTCATGGACCACTATCTGGAAGTGGAATATGACCTGTCGAACGTGATGTTCCTGACTACATCGAACAGCTACAACATGCCTGGGCCGTTGCTGGATCGGATGGAGATCATTCCGCTGGCCGGTTACACCGAGGACGAAAAAAGCGAGATCGCCAAACAGCATCTGATCGCCAAGCAGGTCAAGAACCACGGTTTGAAAGACAAAGAGTTTGAGCTGACCGATGAGGCGCTGCAATCGATCATCCGCACGTACACGCGTGAAGCCGGTGTGCGGAACCTTGAACGTGAGATCGCCAAGGTGGCGCGGAAGTCGCTGACCAAGATCATCAAGAAACAAGCTGAATCGGTAACGGTGACGCCAGACAATCTGGATGAGTTTCTGGGCGTGCCCAAGTTCCGCTATGGCCTGGCTGAACAGGACGATCAGGTTGGTGTTGTCACCGGTCTGGCGTGGACATCGGTCGGTGGTGATCTGCTGCATATCGAGGCGCTGAAACTGCCGGGCAAGGGCCGGATGAAGACCACCGGAAAGCTGGGCGATGTGATGAAGGAATCCATCGATGCAGCGTCGTCTTATGTGCGGTCAATTTCGCCACAGATCGGGGTGAAACCGCCTAAGTTTGACGCGTTGGACATACACGTCCACGTGCCGGATGGTGCGACTCCGAAGGACGGGCCATCGGCTGGTCTGGCTATGGTGACCTCGATCGTATCCGTGCTGACCGGTATTCCGGTTCGCAAGGACATTGCGATGACCGGTGAGGTTTCGTTGCGCGGAAATGCGATGCCGATTGGTGGACTGAAAGAGAAACTGCTGGCAGCCCTGCGCGGCGGCATCAAGACGGTTCTGATCCCGGAAGAGAACGAAAAGGATCTGGCCGAGATTCCAGACAACGTGAAAGAAGGCCTGAAGATCATTCCGGTCGAGCACGTGTCCGAGGTCCTCAAAGAGGCGCTTGTGCGTGCACCGGAAGCGATTGAGTGGGATGAGGCCGCCGAAGAGGCCGCTGCCGCCGCTGCGAAGGCCACTGAAAGCAAGAGCCCGTCAGCTACGACGCACTAATACGCGTTCTGCAATAGACAAAGAAAAAGGCGGGTATTTCCCCGCCTTTTTCTTTTTCAGAAGCCGATAACGGGTTTCTTCGGGTCCAGTACCTCTTCCTCGGCGATGTAAGTCTGAAACTTTTTGTTGGACAGGGAGGATCGGACCGCAAGGCCGAAAATGACGGCTGAGAACAGGACGCACAGCAAAATATCCCAACCAAAGGGGATTTGCTTTAGCGCACCTTCTCCGAACTGGCCCAGGAACGAGATCACGCCGATCCCACCGAAATAGGGAACCAGCCACAGGGCCTCGGTCACGTCCATTTCGTCCAGCCGATTGTGGAACCGAGCCAGAAGAAGAACAAACCCGACGATTAACGCTATGCCAAGCCGCCAAACGGTGTCCCATCCGCTCCAATAGACGATGAGGGTAGCGACAGCGAAGGCTGTGATGGCCACCACGTTGACGAAGGGGATACGAATCGAGCGCGGGTGGTCCGGCATCAGCCGACGCAGGCAAACAACTGCGATTGGCCCAACGGCAAAAGACACCACGATTGCGGCACCATTCAGGGCAATAACGGTGGTGAACGGGATCGTGAGAAGGAACAGAACTCCGATCAGAAAGTTCAGAGCCAAGGCCCAAAGAGGCACCCCGAATGAGGACAGCATTTGCAGGCGCTTTGGCAGGAATCCGTTTTGTGACAAAGCCAGCGCGATACGTGCGTTCGAGCCGGTCGACACCAAACCGTTGCCGAAAGGTCCGATAACCGAGCCTATGTTCAAAACACTTAGGAACCAGACGATCCCAACCGATAGGATGACCCCGTCCAGTGGCCCCTGGCCGCTGAAATTCAGATTTGCCCAACCGTTCTTTAGCATCTCCGGATCAAGCGCGCCGATAAACGCGACCTGCAATCCGACATAGATGGCTGCACACAGTATGATGGACAGCACCAGCGCCGCAGGAATGGCTACCTTGGGATTTCGAACCTCACCAGCCATATCGACCACATGGCGAAAACCGATGAAGGAAAAGATGACGCCCCCGGTCGAAACGGCCGCCATGATACCCTGCAAGCCGTACGGCGCAAAACCACCCGGTTGGGTGAAATTCCCGGTGTTAAATCGACTTGCGATTAGCAAAACTGACAGCACGATGGGAATGGCAATTTTAGCCCATGTCAGAGCCGCGTTGACTTGCGTGAAGAATTTTACACCCAGCGCGTTAATGACCACGAACAACAACATGAAAAATAGCGCCACGGCGATACCTGCGCCGGTCAAGCCGCCCGTGTCAGCTGTGTGCAGCCACGGAGCATAAGGCCCGAGGTATTTCAGCATTGCTTCGACCTCAATCGGGGCGGTGGTGTTGTACCCAATCCAAGCCGTCCACCCCATTGCCATCGAAACGATGTTCCCGTGCGAAAATTGGGGGACCCGAGCGATCCCTCCGGGAATTGGTAGCATTGCTGAAATTTCGGCGAAGGTTATCGCAAGGATGAACATGGCCACCGCGCCAATGATCCACGACAGGATTGCAGCAGGTCCCGCGTGTTGAACAGCGAGAAGCGGTCCGAACAACCAGCCGGAACCAATAATTCCACCGACCGAAATGAAGGTCAGGCCAACAAGGCCAATATCCCGTTTCAATTTGGCCATGCGAAACCCCGTGCTTCAGCGCCGGTTGATCACACGGCAGATGTACGAACGATACGCAGCCGAAACGCGGGCTGGCAAGCTTTGTAGTTTCAAAGCGTTAGAAGGCGTTGGGTCTGAGGAAGGGGAATGGTGGGTGATAAGAGATTTGAACTCCTGACATCTTCGATGTGAACGAAGCGCTCTACCACTGAGCTAATCACCCATGACGGGCGCTGTTATAGAACCCAAGTTTTGTTCGCAAGCATAAATCGCTGTTCGTCAGGGATGTTGAAAGATTTCTCTGATGCTATTGCCATGTTCAAAGTTGACGGCATTGGAAAAATTCGCGATTAGGCAAAAAACTTGCAAACGCCGCTTGACCCTGATCAGCCGTAGCCATAATACACCCCAACATTCAGAGATGAATGGGCAGTGGGCGGTTGTAGCTCAGTTGGTTAGAGTACCGGCCTGTCACGCCGGGGGTCGCGGGTTCGAGCCCCGTCAACCGCGCCATCACTGTCAGCCTTTGGTCCAGGTGAACGGATCGCACATAGACCCTAAATGCGCGGTTGTAGCTCAGTTGGTTAGAGTACCGGCCTGTCACGCCGGGGGTCGCGGGTTCGAGCCCCGTCAACCGCGCCA